>JAHHHB010000029.1 GCA_019359545.1 Desmonostoc geniculatum HA4340-LM1
GGTTACGATCGCCCAAATCAAGCAAATTACCAACTTAACCCAGGAAAGGCAATGGATTCTCCAGTTTTTTGGTGCTCCTTGTCGAAAATATTATCTTCTTTATTAACTAACCTGCGGAATGTGGGTTGTACAGTACTAGCTGCTGTATTAACAGAAGGTGTAAATCCAGCCAGTTTACCCAACTTCTGGGGTACAAAGTCCGTTTCTTTGCTACCTTGAACCTCAGATAAGTAGCAATCTCGCACTGCCAACAACAAGCCTTTAATGGCATCTTGTCTGCCTGTTTTGACTAAATCATCTGCCTTTTTGAAAAAATGCGATCGCCATTTGCCATCGTTATTGCCATGCAATTCGATTAAATACCAACCTGCAAGATACTCAGCTAAAGGGTCAAGACAAAAACGAATTCTATCTTTAGCAGAACCGATAGTTTGAATCAGGTGCAAACGCTTTTCTAGATAATCAAGGTGTGCTTCGGGGTCATCAATACCTAAGTTTGCTAATGCAACAATAGCATCGCCACGTTTAGCGGTTCCTGGTTGATAGCTTTGCAGCAAGCATTCCCAGGCTATGGTTTTGGCATTTTGATGAACGGTGCGATCGTCAAATTGCTCGTCTGTAACATCACGATTGAGTTCATTAATATAACCCAGCATCAAATTCGGAATATTCTCTGGTAACGCAGAAATATTAGAGGCAACCTCTTTACTGGCGATTAACTGTTCAGCATAAAGTTTAGCCAGCAAAACAGTGATATTATTTTGACCTACCATCAGAGAAAGGCGGTTACAAGCGTCAAAAAATTCTTGATCGGTAAAGCGATCGCGTTTACCTCGCTGCATCAGATAAGCTTCCATAAAGGACGATAGTTTATTAGCCTCAATCCGCAAAGGTTTAATTATCGTCTTATTAACCCGCCCCAGCTTTTCCTCAATTCGGGAAGTCATCACCAACGCATTCACCGGAAACTCTGGTGACTCCGGTTCAATTGCTTCTCGTGTAGTGGCATTCATTTCTGAGAAACGGTCTACAATTACTAAAATGCGTTTCTTTCTTAACAAACGTAACAGTAACTCTTGACAAATTGGCTCTGGTTCATCAATTAAAGCTTGCAACTGTCCTCTGATGGCTTCTAAAAGCGGCGACTTCCCTTCTGTTACCCGAAATTCTTCTTCCAACAGCACTGGTAACATGAGATGTTTGCAGAGTCGTTGATCTTGGACTTCTGCCATTGCCCACCCAGCTATTTGACAGGCTAAACTGGTTTTGCCTACACCCCCTTCACCGTTGATTACTAAGCAGCTACGTTGTTTGTCGAAAGTTGAGCGCAAATTCTCACTCATAAGTTGAGGAACTGTTGTACCATCCAAAACAACAGGAATGGGAATGTAACAGGCGCGACTGCTAACTGTATCCTTTTTAGGAAATTGTTCGCGGGCTGCTTTGATGTATTTACTTACCCAAGCATCTAATACTCTGGGATGGTAATGAAACCAGCCAACAAATAGTACATATCGCAGAGGTACATTAACACTGATAAATGGTAGGGAAAAGTCTATTCCCAAGAGTAATTTATGACCAAATAGCCATTCCAAAACTCTATCAAAGAGGCGAGTTTCTTTTTCTGCTTTTAGGGCATTCAGAGGGCGACGTATCAGCCTAATGTCCGTCTCTGTGAATTTATCTTTGTATTCTTGGATAGTTGTCAATACCCGATCAAAATCTAAGATGACTTTCTGCAACTTGGAAGTAGGTAAAGCGTTTGCTTTGTCCTGAAAGCCTGCTGCGATTCCTCCCAAACCTTTGATAGCTCCTAAACGCACGTAAGACAGGTTATCATTCAACAGGGCAATTAAATTTGGGACAGCCGATACAGCTTCTGTACCCATTGCACCCAGAGCGTAGGCGGCATTGTAACGTACTGTGGGGTTATTATCTTTTAAGGCAGCGGTTAGTGCTGGGACAGCTACTTTTGCTTCAACACCAATTTTCCTGAGTGCAGAAGGAACATAAATCCGAACGTATTGTTCCTTGTCTTGTAATGCTGCCATCAAGGATGGAACTGCTGCCTTTGCTGCTGTACCAATATTTCCTAAAGCTAAGGTGGCATAGAGGCGGACTTGTGCATCCTCATCTTGCAATGCCTCACTTAAAGCCGAAACAGCTGGTGCTGCTTCTGCACCCAAATCTCCTAAAACCGAAGCGGCGTGCCAGCGAAGATTAGTATCCTGATTTTTCAAAGCTTCAATCAGAGATGGTACTGCTGCCGAACCGATATTAACTAATGCGTCTGCGGCAATGCTACGGATGTGGGCATCGTTATCTATCAGCTTCTCAATCAGGGGAGCAATTTTGCTGTCAGTAGTAATTTGCGCCCAACTGTTGCCTGTCCATAGTAGGAACAGTGTCAGGCATAAGACAACCACCTTGAGGGCTGTCAGTAATGCTTGTCTGATTTGCTTCGTCATTGGATCGGATTGAATCACCCGATGAACAACTCCAGTCAGAGAAACTATACCTAGATTGTAATCTAAGTGTCAATGTGGGTTGGCGATGTCTACGACGGGCTACGCCTACGCACTGGTTTGCTCAAGCTTGATTAGTATTGGGATTTAAACGCATCATAATTTTCTCTGGTTCTGTCAAATTTTTAAACCCATAACGTCGATAAAGTCCATGAGCGTCTTTTCCTTGACGAAACACCTTGGTACGAGAAAGGTAAATATCGATTGCTTAGTTACCGTTCAAGAATTGCTTTTGATGTAGCAATGTTGTTAGAATCTAGATAAGAATATTAATTCTATAAAGCTAAAGAATATGTATATCCAAATTAAACCAGAACTAGAGCAATTTATTCAGGCACAGCTTGCAAGTGGTAGATTTACGAATGCAGATGATGTCATCAATGAAGCCTTTAAACTGTTACAAGAAAGAGAGCAGCGATTTGAAGAATTACGGCAAAAAATTTCTGTAGGAACTGGACAAATTGCTAAGGGACAAGTAACTGACGGCGAAGTTGTATTTGCCAGATTACAAGAAAAAATTCGTCTAATTGCAGAGGATTCCTCTGAATGAGTAATTATTCATTTTCAGATGCAGCAATTCGAGATTTAGATGAAATTTGTGAATATATTGCTCGGAGTAGCCCAAAAGCAGCTAGTAAGCTTTTTGATGACATTCGCTCCAAATGTATATTAGTAGCGAGTTTCCCTAGTATGGGAAAAAGCTATGGAAGGCTTGTACCAAATCTGCGCGGTTTTGTTGTGGATGATTACATTATATTTTACTATCCAAGGGAAGACGGAATTAGTATTACTCGTGTTGCCAGTGGTTATCGAGATTTAGAATCTTTGTTCGGAGATTAATAATTAAACTGTAACTATGTTTTTGGTCTAGTACTTATCGCTCTATTCAGGGGCATAAAACTAACTTAGTACAATACAAATACGATACAAGTATATAGAAGCCAAGCAGATATAGTATTTCAAAATGCTTCAGTTATGGAATTAGCATGAAAATTCATATATTAAGTGATTTGCATCTTGAATTTAAACCCTTTAATACTCCCGATCTAAATGCGGATATTGTTGTTTTAGCTGGAGATATTGATTTAAGAGAAAGAGGAATTAAATGGGCAATTCAAAACATTCCCAATAAACCAGTGATATATGTATTAGGTAATCATGAATACTATGGGAGTGCTTATCCAAGGCTTGTTGAGAAGTTGAAAGATTATTCATTAGGGACTAATGTTCATATTCTAGAGAATGATTTAGTTACCATTGAGGGTGTAAATTTTTTAGGTTGTACCTTATGGACTGATTTTAAACTGTTTGGTGAGCCACGTATAGCAGGTGTAGAAGCTAGTCAAGTCATGAACGATTACAAGAAAATTAGATTAAGTCCTCAATACTCAAAATTAAGAACTATTGACACAGCGCTAATTTGTAAAAAATCAGTTAATTGGTTAAAAAATACATTATCTGGCTTGTCTGGTAAAACTGTAATTATCAGTCATCATGCTCCTAGTGCGAAGTCTATACCTTTTCAATATCAAGAAGATATTTTAAGTGCTGCTTATGCTTAAAATCTTGATACTTTAGTTGAGGAGTCTGGAGCATTATTATGGATTCATGGCCACATTCACAATCAATTAGATTATCAAATAGGTTTGACTCGCGTTATTTGTAATCCGCGTGGTTATCCAGAGGAGCCAAATAATTACTTTAATCCAGGATTATCAGTCGAGATTTAATAAATAGTTCAGGAGGCAGGAGAAACCCGCTTTCTACCTCAATACAGTTCAGTTAAAATGATGAAATTACTGAACCATTAGCTGGAAAGCGGAGGCTATATTCAGTGTTCAAGGATATGGGTGCATCTAGTATTGATTATGAATCAGCCTACAACAAAATCTTGGCAAGAAGTCCGTGCTGCTTTCAAACAAATCTGGGGTTATGAAGATTTCCGTCCACCACAGGGGGAAATTGTCAGCAGTTTATTAGCACAAAAAGATGCCCTGATTATTATGCCTACAGGTGGCGGGAAGTCAATTTGTTTTCAACTTCCTGCACTTCTACAAACAGGATTAACTTTAGTAGTTTCGCCCTTAGTGGCGCTGATGGAAAATCAAGTACAAGAACTACGAGAAAACCACCAAAAAGCTGCACTTTTGCATAGTGAATTATCTTCATCTCAGCGCCGTGCAACTCTGCAAGCTTTGGAACGCCAACAGCTAAGATTACTGTACTTGTCACCAGAAACTTTACTAAGTCCGCCAGTGTGGGAAAGATTATCTCAGCCGCAATTGCAAATTAATGGTTTGATTTTGGATGAAGCCCATTGTTTAGTGCAGTGGGGTGATAGTTTTCGCCCAGCTTATCGCAGATTAGGGGCGGTACGTCCTGCATTGCTAAAATCAAAACCACCAGGAACAAAAATTAGCATCGCAGCTTTTACCGCTACTGCTGACCCCTCAGCTCAAAAAATTATTCAAACAGTTTTACAATTACACCAACCAGAGATTTTTCGGTTGAATCCTTACCGTCCGAATTTGCATCCTAGTGTGCGTATTGCTTGGACGCCACGAGGTAGGAAACAACAATTATTAAAGTTTATTCAAAATAGACCCCAACAATCGGGATTAGTTTATGTTCGCACGAGGCGAGATAGCGAAGAATTAGCCCAATGGTTAGCAGACATGGGTTATGCCACAGCGAGTTATCATGCGGGATTAGGTGCAATAGAACGCCGTGCAGTGGAAGCCAGCTGGTTAAGCGGCAAAATACCGTTTGTGGTTTGTACCTGTGCATTTGGTATGGGGATAAATAAAAGTAACGTTCGGTGGGTTATTCACTTTCATGCGCCACATTTGCTGTCTGAATATGTGCAAGAAATAGGCCGTGCTGGAAGAGATGGTAAACCAGCCGAAGCGTTAACGCTGGTGAGTGAACCTACAGGCTGGTTAGATTCAGGAGATAAGCAAAGACAAGAGTTTTTTCATGAACAAATGCGATCGCAACAACAAATAGCGCAGCAACTTGTGAAAAAATTACCAAAGCAGGGAGAAGTCAACGCAGTAACCCGACAATTTCCCGAAGCTGCTACAGCCTTAGCTTTACTCCACAGCAGTGGTCAGTTAAACTGGCTTGACCCTTTTCATTACACCATTGAGTCAAAAGCGAAAAATCAGCCAGCGACGCAATTACACGCCGCCAAACAAATGCATCAATATCTCACAAGCAAGCAGTGTCGTTGGCAGTTTTTATTAAACGCCTTTGGTTTTGACAAAGAAGCAGCCAACTGGCGTTGCGGACATTGCGATAATTGTCGCTGACCTTGCCCTGTTGTGTCTCACCTATCCTACCTTTATAAAAGAAGAAATTGCCAAATTCCAAAGCAAAATCGTCAATATTTCAGCGCAGGTTGTAGAGCCAAACAATATAGAAGCAGATGTAAATGATTTGCAGTGGTTCAAACGCAACATTCAAGCTCAGCCACTATCAAATGGCTCTTGTGCTTACCTACAATTTCTCAAGGGTGTCCTCATGCTAATGTTTGTTTAACTTGTACCTACTTTCCTACAACTGTTGAGTATTTAAAATAACATAAACAGCAATTAGAGCAGACTAACCAAATTATGCAAAAAGCTGGAGCAAATGGATGGGTGCGACAGATTGAGATGAACCAAAAAGTGAAAGCCAATTTAGAAAAAATTATTTCAGCATTGGAGGTAGGCTCAAATGACAATCGAATGCAATGTTGAGGGACTAGCAATTGCTGACCAAAGGAAGCGCCAAGAGACATTTTAGAAAGTTGAGCAACGAATTCAAAAACTGACTATTGAGTATTTGCGTTCAAAGATGCTGAGGCAAGAATCGCTAACACTCTACTCATCTTTGCTACAATTCTTTAGCAGGTTCACCCAATTGGATGAACTATCATTTTTACTGCAAAGTGACAATAGGATAGTCAACATAATTCGTAATTCCTAGCCCAGAAATTAATCCTCTTGTTGGAAACGACGAAAAATGCTTATTTTGTCCCATAACAAAATTGGGGGATGAAACTGTAATCAAGTAATTACGAATTACGAATTATCAATTACGAATTATTCACTCAGGTAGAGGATAAAATATGTCATCTGCAACAGCAACCTCACTATCACCGCTGATTCCGCGTGAAATTCTCTTTGGAAATCCTGAAAAAGCTAGTCCAAGACTCTCACCGGATGGCAAATATTTGGCATATATCGCCCCCGATGAGCAAAATATCTTGCAAGTATGGTTGCGAACTGTAGGACAAGAAGATGACCAAATACTGACTGCGGACAAAAAACGCGGTATCCGCATTTTCTTTTGGACTTATAACGCTAACCAGTTGATTTACATGCAGGACTTAGACGGTGATGAAAACTTTCACCTCTATTTAGTCAATATTGAGTCAAAGATTGTGCGTGATTTAACGCCGTTCCAGGGTGTAAAAGCAGAAGTTGTAGAAATAGAACCTAAATTTCCAGACGAAATACTAGTAGCGTTGAACTTGAACAATCCGCAAAAGTTCGACGTTTACCGTCTCAACCTGAAAAATGGTGCAGTGGAGTTTGACACTGACAACCCTGGTAACATTATTAGCTGGACATCTGACGCCGATTTCCAAATACGTGCAGCAACCGCTAGCACCCCTGATGGTGGTTACGATTTGTTATTACGGGAAACCACAGATCGAGAGTGGGAAATTCTTCGCCACTGGGGGCCAGAAGAAGAAGGAAGTCCTGTTAGCTTTTCAGCCGATGGCAAAACACTTTACATTGAAGCCAATCATGATGCTAACGCCCAACGACTGCTAGCTGTTGATTTAGACACCCGTCAAGAAACCGTCATTGCCCAAGATGAGCAATACGATCTTGTGGGTGTAGTAATTCAGCCAGTGACGCGAGTTATCGAAGCAGTTTCTTTCTACAAAGACAAACAGGAATGGCAGATAATTGACCAGAGTATCGCTGCTGATTTTGCGGAAATCGCCAAGGTGCGTCCTGGGGAATTCTCCTTAGTTAGCCGCGACTTAGAAGATAAGAACTGGCTAGTAGCTTACAACACTGACGATGGTCCAGTTTATTACTATGCCTACAACCGAGAGTCAAAAACTAGCACTTTCCTGTTTAGCAACAAACCTAAACTCGAAGGGTTGCAGTTAGCTTCAATGCAACCGATTTCCTACGAGGCGCGGGATGGTTTGACTATCCACGGTTACCTGAGTACCCCTGTGGGAATACCTAGCGAAAATTTACCAACAGTACTGCTGGTTCATGGCGGCCCTTGGGTGCGGGATACCTGGGGTTTAGATCCAGAAGCGCAATGGCTAGCTAATCGGGGTTATGCTGTTTTGCAAGTAAATTATCGGGGTTCCACTGGATATGGTAAAGCATTTGTGAATGCTGGAAACCGAGAATGGGCTGGCAAAATGCACGATGATTTGATTGATGCTGTTAATTGGCTAGTGGAACAAGGTATTTCCGACCCCCAAAAGATTGCGATTATGGGTGGTTCTTATGGTGGTTATGCAACTTTGGTGGGGTTAACTTTTACACCAGAAATTTTTGCAGCGGGTGTGGATATTGTCGGTCCGAGTAACTTGATTACTTTGATCCAAACCATACCGCCTTATTGGGAACCACTCAAGGCAATGTTTTATCACCGTGTTGGGAATTTAGAAACAGAAGAAGAGTTTTTGAAATCGCGATCGCCTTTATTTTTCGCTGACCAAATTCAAAAACCTTTACTCATCGGTCAAGGTGCCAACGATCCACGGGTAAAACAATCAGAAAGCGACCAAATTGTTAATGCAATGCAACAAGCTAATTTGCCAGTGCAGTATGTACTTTACCCCGATGAAGGACATGGTTTTGCCAGACCAGAAAATCGCTTGCATTTTTTTGCGATCGCAGAAGAGTTTCTCGCTCAATATTTAGGTGGCAGATTTGAACCTTTGACAGATATTCCAGGTCATTCAGGCATAGTTAAATAAAACTTCAAAATGGTGGTTAGTGTAATTCACCGACCACCTTAATATTTTTAATTTGAGAACAATTCATACATACAACAACTGATTTCTAATTTCATCAGCCGTTAGTGTGCTTACTAGAATACCAATCCGTTGCGCGACTTCATAAGCATTTTTTTGAGGCACAACGATCATTCCAAAATGTTCCTTATTCTCCTCTATATACTGGAGATGCAACCGTTCAAAATCGACACGGTTATGTGTCAGGATACATCTGCTCATAGAACTTGCAAATTCCAGTTGCTCGCGGTCAGTTTTACCGAGGGTTGCTTGTTCGGGAACAGTTGTAACATCCAGACCGCGTGAGCGTAACAGCGTAGCAACCAACGCTGACATATCCTCATCGCTGTAAAGTGCAGCACAGACTGTCACGATTTGCCCAATATAGCTTTTACAGATGGATGTATTAATTCATCGGGTACTCGGTTTCGCTCAATGTATTCATTAATCTCGGCTTGATGATCGAGATAAAAACTCAAGGCATCAAACACTTGTGCCAGGGTTAGATGTGGCAAATGGTTCAGGATTTCTTCTGGCATAATCCCCAATCGCCACAAACCGACAATGGCACGAACAGATGTCCGAGTACCTATAATAATCGGCTCTCCACTCAAAATTTCAGGGTTGCGGGTAACGTAACGCGACGAGGTTTCAGCAAACATAGAACGAATCAGTCAGCGGAACTGGTGTTGCCTCTAGTTTACCAATAGTTTTGATTATTAGTAGGCTGGTTCGCCAGACCAGAAAATGTTTAATTAAAAGATGCGATCGCCCACGAGTTTATCGCCAAATATTTAGGTGCAAGATTTGAACCTTTGACAGATATTCCAGGTCATTCAGGAATAGTTAAATAAAGTTTAAAAAGGGTGGTTAGTATCATTTACTAACCACCTTGGAAATCAAAGACTATTTTGAAGAAAGACGCTGGATAGTTGCACTTTGGGCATTCAGAAATAAGAGCATCCTTAAAGCTGTAATACTTAGGAATGATGCACTCTCTCCCTTCTGTAATTATTGAGTAGTATTAAATACTTATTGTTTTAAGTGTAATCAAAATATTAGATAAAGAAAGATTATCAGGATTATAAACATAGATATTCTGAGGCTGATTTTTATCTTCGCAACTATAAGTTAACTGTCCTTGTGCAATTTCAAATATTGTGTTTAAACTAGTAGTGGCGTGGCAAGGCTAAAATAGTGCAATAGCTTGACTCTTGTGGGATGGGCGTCTCGCCCGTCCAGTGCGGGCTAGAAGCCCACACCACCAGAAAAATTTATTGCAACATTTTAGCCTTGCCACGCCACTACGTTTCTACGTATCTTTTCAAAAATCAAATAGTAGTCCTATAGTATCGTGTTGCTAACTTTTGAAACTGGCAAATCGACTCTCAGTAAACTTCATCATGAGTGCCGATATCAATTAGCAAAATTTCCTCTTCACCAGATTCTATATTTTGCACAAAGTTAAAGACAATGCGACAATCATAATCCACTGAACATGCCCAAGCTCCAGACAGTTGGCCTTTAAGTTTATGGGTCTGCAACAGTGGATTGAAAGGATCGGCGGTTAGTAGTGCTAACCGCTCTTGAATTCGTTCTTCTAATTGTGGCTGTCGTCCCACCAATCGCTTAAATGCTCGTTTAAACGATGATGCCAGAACTACAGTTCTCACTTGCGTAATTCATCCATTATTTGATTAACTGTACCACGAAACACTTTACCAGTTTGATATTCTACTTGTGCTTGAGTGATATTAGCAGCAATTTCAGAACGCCGCCGTTCTGCCAATCGATGACGTATCAGCTCGATTAGTACTTCTTGTTCATCTATTGATAAGTCTTCGACGCTTTCTAAAACTCGATCTAACCTGGAGAATTGGGTCATTATTTGATGTTACCTTGCTTGCAGTACATAACTGTATATATATGCCTAAAATTGCTGCAAAAATCGCAAATCGCTAGCATACAAACGACGAATATCATCAATTTGATGTAACACCATTGCAAAGCGTTCTACACCAAAACCAGCAGCAAACCCAGTATAAATTTCTGGGTCATAACCCACAGACTTAAGTACATTTGGATCGACCATACCGCAGCCCATAACTTCCAGCCAGCGCCCATTCCACTGCAAATCTACTTCAGCAGAAGGTTCGGTAAACGGGAAATAACTGGCGCGGAAGCGAATCGGTAAATCGCCAAATATTGCTTGTAAAAATACCTTAATTGTGCCTTTGAGGTCTGTAAAAGTTAATCCTTCATCAATGGCTAAAAGTTCTATTTGATGGAAAACTGCTGAGTGAGTGGCATCTACATTATCTCGCCGATAAACTCGCCCTGGAGCCACAACCCGAATTGGTGGTTCTTCTCTTTCCATGTAGCGAATTTGCACTGACGAAGTGTGAGTCCGCAACAGATTACCGTCTGGCAGGTAAAATGTATCCTGCATATCACGGGCGGGATGGTCTGGCGGGGTATTAAGCGCCTCGAAATTGTAGTAATCTGTTTCCATTTCTGGCCCTTGAGCCACGGTGTAGCCCATGCCGACAAAAATATCCAGCGCCCGGTCAATAATGCCATTGAGGGGATGAATGCGGCCTTGGGGGCTGTAAATTCCCGGCATAGTCACATCCAGGGTTTCAGCTTCTAGCTGGGAGCGAATTTGTGCGGCTTCCAAGGCGGCGCGTTGTTGGTCTAGACTAGTTTGCAGGGATTCTTTAACTGTATTGGCGATCGCCCCAATTATCGGTCGTTCCTCTGCACTCAGCTGCCCCATACTCCGCAACAGCGCCCCCAGTTCCCCTTTCTTGCCTAGATAGCTGACTCTGAGTTCTTCTAGACGTTCTAGGGTATCAGCGGCGGCGATCGCTTGTTCTCCTTGGTGCCGCAGTGCTAAAAGTTGAGCTTCTAAATTGCTAGTCATTAGTCATTTGTCATTGGTCATTGGTCATTAGTCATTAGTCTATAGTCAAAAGCTGTGAACTGCTCGATAAATAAACTAAACCAAAAACAACGGTGGAAATCCAACCTCTGTTTATCGGTTAGAGAATATTCGGTGAGTAAATGTGTTTTTTCCCCTGATACTTGTGACGGGTGTCATTGACAAATGACACTTGACCAATGACAAATGACTAATGACTAATGACCAATGCCTATGAAATTACTAATTAGCAACGATGACGGTATTTCTGCTGTGGGTATTCGTACCCTAGCCAACTACTTAGCAGAAGCAGGCCATGATGTGACTGTAGTTTGCCCAGATCGAGAGCGATCGGCAACTGGACATGGATTAACTTTGCACCAACCAATTCGCGCCGAAATTGTTGAGTCGCTTTTTCATCCCGCTGTGAAAGCTTGGGCTTGCGATGGTACGCCTTCAGATTGTGTCAAATTGGCGGTGTGGGCTTTGCTAGAAACTCCCCCGGATTTCGTTCTCTCTGGCATCAATCAAGGTGCCAACTTGGGAACTGAAATTTTGTATTCTGGCACTGTTTCTGCGGCAATGGAAGGTCTGATTGAAGGCATTCCCAGTATAGCGATGAGTCTTACCAGTCATACCTCGAAAAACTTTCAACCTGCTGCTAAGTTTGCCAAAATTCTCTTAGACCAGTTAGCCCAAAAACCACTGCCAGATTTGATGTTGCTTAATGTCAATATTCCTGCTGTTGAGTGGGAAGAAATTGCTGGAGCGACTCTCACCCGTCAAGGAGTGCGGCGTTACATAGATGTATTTGATAAACGAGTCGATCCTCGTGGAAAAACGTACTACTGGTTGACTGGAGAAGTCATTGAGGATGTAGAACCCCCAACTGGGTTAAATTTGCCACAAAATGTACCTATAGATGTGCATGTTGTACGTAAGAACTACATCAGTATCACTCCCTTACAATACAATCTTACTTACGCAACGGGACTAGATAAATTATCTCAGTGGGAATTCAAGTTTCCCTGAATCATTGATTCATCAGGGAAGAACTGGAATTAATCAAATGCATCATCTCAAAATGTAGGCTATAACGTAGGGGCACTCTTGAGATAAAGGATACACATACACCCGAAAAACTTGAAATACTACAGCTTAGAGTACCTCATCGACATTTACACAATCAGCCGGAAACAGGGTATGCTGTTTTACCAAGAAATCTTCCCTCTAAATCATCCCCTAATAAAATCGGTGAGACAGCATAAACTTAAAACTTAATAAGTAACAATTTTTCCATTTATCGCCCGCTCAGTCCAGCAAGCAACACCCATGTCTAGGATAGAGAACCAATTTACCGTGCAATTTTGGGGAGTTCGCGGCAGCATCCCCAGTCCAGGACCACACACCGTTCGTTACGGCGGTAATACCCCTTGCGTTGAGATGCAAGTGGGCGGTAAACGCTTAATTTTCGATGGTGGCACAGGACTACATGTTTTGGGGCAATCTTTATTGCGCCAGATGCCGTTAGAAGCTCATATATTTTTCACCCACTCCCACTGGGACCACATGCAGGGTTTTCCCTTCTTTGTTCCAGGGTTTGTTAAGGGGAATGACTTTCATATCTACGGCGCGATCGCTCCTGATGGTTCTACCATAGAACAGCGCCTCAATGACCAGATGCTTCACCCGAACTTCCCCGTGCCTTTGCAGATTATGCAAGCCAATTTAAGTTTCCACGACATTCGACCGGGGCAACCAATAGACATTGATGATGTTACCGTCGAAACAGCACCTTTAAATCATCCGGGTGAAGCCGTGGGATACCGCGTCAACTGGCGTGATGGTGCTGCTGTTTACATTACAGATACTGAACATTTTCCTGACCGACTCGACGAAAATGTGCTTTGGCTATCTCGTAATGCCGACATCTTAATTTACGATTCCACCTACACTGACGAGGAATATCACTCACCAACATCCCCGAAAATTGGCTGGGGACACTCTACCTGGCAAGAAGCTGTGAAAGTGGCACAAGCTGCTAATGTTAAAACTTTGGTGATTTACCACCATGACCCGGCACACAATGACGACTTTTTGGATCGTGTAGGGAAACAGGCAGCTGCGAAATTCCCTGGTGCCATCATGGCACGGGAAGGAATCGCACTCCAAATTTCCACCTCAGTTTCCTTATCAGAATCTTTTCCTGTTAGCAAGTTTTCTATCTAAAGCTGGCGATCGAAGCAATTGTAGATTTTAGATTAGATTGGTGATCGGAAGCTTTCAGCGCGAGAGCGCACTTGTTGGCTACACGGTGAGACAGCGCTGCCCAAGCAAGTTGTCCAGCACTGACTACAGAACAAGGGCGACAATAGGAGGACAGACTTTAGTCATTGGTCATTAGTCATTGGTCATTGGACAAGTCATTGGTTATTTACAAAGGACAAATGACAAAAGACAAAAGACAAATGACAAAGGACAAGTTGGTACTACAAAAGCTGTCCTCCTCAAAGCGGTTTACCATAAGGTAGCTTCCTGCTGATAGCTAAAATAAACCTAAAATCTCAGAATCCACGTGCTAAATTTGTCTCAAAATGGGTGTTCTGTGTGGGTTGCTTCTTCCACCGAAGGGCTACTAACGCCGACTGCTGTTGCACTTGGCAAATTTGATGGTGTACATCTTGGTCATCAAAGGGTAATTGAGCCAGTATTGCACGCTGGTGGTCAGTTGTCAGTAGTCAGCAGTCCACAGTCTCACGAAAATCAACAACTGACAAATCAACAATATATTTACTCGACAGTTGTCACCTTTGATCCCCACCCACAGGAATTTTTTACGGGGCAACCCCGGACTTTGTTAACGCCACTCGATGAAAAAGTCCAACAATTGCGATCGCTTGGAGTAGAACAACTGGTATTACTACCCTTCGATAAAGAATTATCTGCTTTGACTCCTGAAGAATTTGTCGAAAAAATTCTCGTCCAACAACTCCAATGCCAGCAAATTAGTATCGGGGAAGATTTTTGTTTTGGCAAAAAGCGCATTGGTACTGCTAAAGATTTGCAATTAATCGCCGCCAATTACAATATTCCCGTTACCATTGTTCCCTTACAAACTTATACAGGCGACTCACCTACCCAAAGCAGTTGCACCAGTACCACTCCAAATCAGGATGCCCGCATTAGCACTTCATTGATCCGCCAAACCCTTGAGGACGGCGACATCGAAAACGCAAATCTCCTACTAGGGCGCCCCTACACCCTTCTTGGCGTAGTCGTTCAAGGACAGCAACTCGGCAGAACCATTGGCTTTCCCACCGCCAATCTCCAGCTACCAAAAGAAAAGTTCTTGCCCCGCCAAGGAGTTTACGCTGTCCGAGTTTTCACTCTCAGTGAAACAGCAAATGTATCTCCTAGTGAGATATTGGGCGTCATGAATATTGGTAATCGTCCAACTGTAAATGGTGCTTCTGCATCTGTGGAAGTACATCTGTTCGATTGGTCTGGTGATTTGTACGGTAAGAAACTGGCTGTAGAACTAGTCAAATTTTTACGCCCGGAACAAAAATTTCCTTCTCTAGAAGCCCTGAAAACACAAATTCAACTTGACTGCATAGCCGCTAAACAAGTTCTTAGTGCCCAGTGCTGAGTGCCCAGTGCTGAGTGGGAACAATAGATAGGGTATTGGGTATTGGGCATTGGGTATGGGTTGTTAATTCATCTCCTCCACTCCCCTCATCTCTCCCACTCCTCACCCCTATTCCCCATGCCCCATGTCCCATGCCCCATTCCCTATTCCCCACACTCCATGAGAGAAAAAATTGACGCCTTAACACAAAATCTGACTCTTACCATCGTTGGCAAAAGTGAGGCGATACGCTTAGTGCTAGTAGCCTTACTAGGTGGTGGTCATGCCCTATTAGAAGATGTCCCTGGCGTTGGCAAAACCCTGCTTGCTAAATCTCTAGCTCGTTCAGTGGATGGCAAGTTTCAACGACTACAATGCACCCCTGATTTACTGCCAACTGACATCACTGGTACCAACATCTGGAACCCAAAAAGCGGCGAATTTACTTTTCTTCCCGGGCCAGTTTTTGCCAATGTGCTACTTGCTGACGAAATTAATCGCGCCACACCCCGCACTCAGTCAGCTTTGCTGGAAGTTATGGAAGAAAATCAGGTAACAGTGGATGGTGTCTCTCGTGCAGTTCCTCAACCATTTTTTGTCATTGCTACCCAAAACCCTATCGAATATCAAGGTACTTTTCCCCTGCCAGAAGCCCAAATGGACAGGTTTATGTTGTCGTTGAGTTTGGGCTATCCTTCCGAAGCAGAAGAACTCCAGATGCTGCAAAATCTCCAAAATGGTGTCAAGGTTGCTGACTTAAAGCCTTGTATTACCTTGGCAGAAGTACAGGAATTGCGTTACCTCTGTTCTCAAGTCAAAGTGACAACCTCCTTGCAACAGTACATTCTTGAATTAGTGCGGGCGACACGCCAAGATGAGGAAATCGCCCTTGGTGTTAGTCCCCGTGGCACAGTAGCATTGCAACGAGGTGCCCAAGCCCTAGCTTTTCTATTAGGGCGTGATTATGCCATTCCCGATGATGTAAAATTTCTCGTCCCTTACGTTATTTGTCATCGTCTCATTCCCAGAGGAGGACGCAACGCTAGAACTGTTGTTGAGCGATTATTGCGATCGGTTCCCATTCCTTAAAAAGAACCATTTTAGTAAATACCTCATCCTTCGCACCTTCTTTGCGGGAAAAACCCAGCCACAAAATTGCGATCGCTTTCATGAATTTCCCGATCGCCCTTGGATTTGGGCGTGTTAGGATCTCCTACAAAATCAGGTAAATAACAAATGAAAGCGATCGAAGTTACTGGCAAAATTGACTCTCAGGGAAACTTAGTTTTAGATGAGCCGATTCAAGGAACGAATTATCCTCACCAAGTTCGGGTAATCGTTTTGGTTCCAGAATCAACAGATGCTGAAGAAATTGACCCCGACGATACACCCATTGAGGAAGTGAAAGCGAGTTTGAGAAGAGCCTTGCAGCAAGCAAAAACTGGGCAACGCTTACCACTATCCGAAATGTGGGAGGGAATCGATGCCGAATGAACAGCCATCGATATTAATTGATTTAACTCCTGAATATAAACAAAATTTGCGCGATCTTTCTAAGAGATTTCGCAATATTCGCTCTGATGTTCAACCGATCATTGAGCAATTACAACAGGGAAATATCGTAGGAGATAGAATTGCAGGTATTGGTGAAGAGTATGTTGTTTATAAGGTGAGAGTTCGCAATAGTAATATTCAAAAAGGTAAAAGTGCTGGTTATCGACTGATTTATCAAGTTGAGTCACCTACAAGTATTTTGCTGTTAACGATTTATTCCAAATCTGACCGAGAAGATATTAATGCAAATGAAATCCGAGATATCTTAGCTGATTTTTCTAGTGAGTCAGGTTAAAACTGCCAAGATATTTTTTCTTGCATAATTCGCAGTAGTATGCTGTACAAATATTTGATGTATCCCACAAATGCGATCGCCATATTCCTTGTCAAAAATACTTACGCAGAATCTGAAACACTCCTAATACTGCGTAAGTCCTATGATTAACACAAGCGCCACTTCTAAAAATCTGGGAATGTGAGGAATGTCAATTTTTGTTAAGCGGAAATCCCGTGATGGGGAAAAGCGATCGCTAAATAGCGATAGCCAAGCGCTAAGACAAAGCGCCGAACGCGAATTCAAACGCCAATTTTTCGGTCTACTTTTAGTGATTATCACCTGGAGTCTAGCTATGGGCTGGCTTCTAGCCTTGGTAACTAACGCCCAAAGTGCCACTCCCGCCGCTGAAATTGGCACAGTTGACGTAGTACCTGCACAATACCAACTAGGCCAAGAACTGTATTTGGAAAATTGCTCCACATGCCACATTGCCTTACCACCAGCCGTTTTTCCCACCCAAACATGGAAAAATCTCCTGGAAGACTCGCAACACTACGGCACACAACTCAAGCCTTTAGTCGATCCGCCCCGCATTTTAGTGTGGAAATATCTTTCGACTTTCTCCCGTGTCAAACTCAACGATGAAGAAATACCCTATCGTCTCAATAACTCGCGTTATTTCAAAGCTTTGCATCCAGGAGTGAAATTACCACGTCCCGTGGTAATTGGTAGTTGTGTTAGCTGCCATCCCAGTGCTAGTGACTACAATTTCCGCCGCCTTAGCCCAGAGTGGGAGAGATGAGGGAGATGAGGGAGCAGGGGAGATGGGGGAGTGTGGGGAGTGTGGGGAGTGTGGGGAGAGAGGGGGGAAAGATTTCTTCCCCATCCTTCCACACCTCCCACACCTCCCACACTTCCAATGCCCAATCCCCAATGCCCCATCTGGAGGCAAAATGATACTATGAAGAAAGACTAAATATAAGATAAGAGTTAAAACCAATCATTTAAGAAACTGATTGACTAGTTTTTCTCCTGTTTTTGAGTAAATTCTCATTTCACACCCATCCACAACTAAGACTGTTGAATGGGTTAAATGTTTATAATCAATCCCAAACCTTTAATTCCCATCCCCCTTGATTCAGTTCGATAACCTGCCATGCTAAAACTTTTGTTGGGCGATCCCAACGCTCGTAAGCTGAAAAAATACCAGCCTTCCGTTACTGAAATTAACCTTTTAGAGGAAGACATTAACACTCTTTCCGACGAAGAGTTAAAAGGTAAAACCGCAGAATTTAAACAACGACTCGCCAAAGGCGAAGCTCTGGATGATATCTTGCCAGAAGCTTACGCCGTTGTCCGGGAAGCAGGACGGCGAGTCTTAGGCTTACGGCACTTTGATGTCCAACTGCTTGGCGGTATCATTTTGCACGTAGGGCAAATTGCCGAAATGAAAACCGGTGAGGGTAAAACACTAGTAGCCACCTTGCCGAGTTATTTGAATGCCCTTAGTGGTAAAGGTGTACATGTTATTACTGTGAACGATTACCTGGCTCGTCGGGACGCCGAATGGATGGGACAGGTGCATCGGTTTTTGGGGTTGAGTGTGGGGCTAATCCAGGCAAACATGACCCCCACTGAACGTCAGAAAAACTATGACTGTGATATCACTTATGTGACGAACAGTGAGGTAGGCTTTGACTACCTACGGGACAATATGGCCACAGACATGAAAGATGTGGTGCAACGCCCGTTTAATTACTGCGTCATTGACGAGGTAGACTCGATTTTAATTGATGAGGCGCGGACACCCCTGATTATTTCAGGACAGGTGGAAAGACCTACAGAAAAATACCTGCAAGCTTCTGAAATAGCAGTGACTCTCCAAAAAGATGAGCATTACGAGGTAGATGAAAAAGCTCGTAATGTGCTACTGACAGATGAAGGCTTTGCAGAGGCAGAAAATCTTTTGGGAGTCACAGATTTATTTGACCCAGAAGATCCTTGGGCGCACTTTGTTTTCAATGCCATTAAAGCCAAAGAACTTTTCCTTAAAGACACAAACTATATTGTCCGTAATGGAGAAGTGGTGATTGTGGATGAATTTACCGGTCGGGTGCTACCCGGACGACGCTGGAGTGATGGACTACACCAAGCCATTGAAGCCAAGGAACACGTAGAAATTCAGCCAGAAACTCAAACTCTAGCGACAATTACTTATCAAAATCTGTTCTTGTTGTATCCCAAATTGGGTGGAATGACGGGAACGGCAAAAACTGAAGAACCAGAATTTGAAAAAATCTACAAGCTGGAAGTTACGGTAATTCCCACCAACCGTGACAGAAGACGCGAAGACTTGTCTGATATGGTCTTTAAGACGGAAGCAGGCAAGTGGGGAGCGATCGCCAGAGAATGTGCCGAAATGCACGAACTGGGCAGGCCAGTATTAGTAGGAACCACGAGTGTAGAAAAATCTGAATATCTCAGCCGACTACTGAAGCAGCTAGAAATTCCCCACGAATTACTCAATGCCCGACCGGAAAACGTGGAACGCGAGGCAGAAATCGTCGCCCAAGCAGGACGCAAAGGTGCCGTAACCATTGCGACCAATATGGCAGGAAGAGGTACAGACATCATCCTTGGTGGTAACTCTGAATACATGGCGCGTCTGAAGCTGCGGGAATATTTAATGCCTCGCATTGTGATGCCAGAAGATGAAGACGCCTTTGGCGTTCAAAGACCTGCCGGATTACCTACAGGACACGGCGGTGGTCAAGGTTTCGTTCCTGGGAAAAAAGTCAAAACCTGGCGGGCTTCACCGGAAATTTTCCCGACCCAGTTGACAAAAGAAACAGAACAGCTACTCAAAGAAGCGGTTGAAGTTGCAGTGCGTGAGTATGGCGATCGCAGTTTACCGGAACTAGAAGCTGAAGAAAAGGTAGCTGTAGCCGCCGAAAAAGCTCCCATCGACGACCCTGTAATTCAAAAGTTGCGGGAAGCATATAAGCGTGTTAAGCAGGAATACGAACAATTCACCGAGCGAGAGCATAATGAGGTAGTGGACATCGGGGGTTTGCACGTCATTGGTACAGAACGCCACGAATCGCGGCGGATTGACAACCAGTTGCGCGGACGCGCCGGCAGACAAGGCGACCCTGGAACCACAAGATTTTTCCTCAGTTTAGAAGATAACTTACTGCGGATTTTTGGTGGCGATCGCGTTGCTGGATTAATGAATGCCTTCCAAGTGGAAGAAGATATGCCCATTGAATCGGGAATGCTAACTCGCAGTTTGGAAGGCGCACAGAAAAAAGTTGAAACCTACTACTATGACATCCGGAAGCAGGTGTTTGAGTATGACGAAGTGATGAATAATCAACGTCGTGCTATTTACGCTGAACGCCGTCGGGTACTAGAAGGTCAAGACTTGAAAGAACAGGTAATCAAGTACGCTGAAAAAACGATGGATGACATCGTTGACTACTACATCAACGTAGACCTACCTTCCGAAGAATGGGAGTTAGAAAAGCTGGTTGAAAAAGTCAAAGAATTCGTCTACCTGTTAGCAGATTTGCAGGCTAGTCAATTGGAGGATATGTCTGTTACTGAGATTAAATTCTTCCTCCACGAACAGGTGCGAATTGCTTACGACCTCAAAGAAGCGCAAATTGACCAAGTTCAACCCGGACTGATGCGCCAAGCTGAACGTTTCTTTATCTTGCAACGCATCGATACCCTATGGCGAGAACACCTGCAACAAATGGATGCTTTGCGTGAATCAGTGGGATTACGTGGTTACGGTCAAAAAGACCCGCTGATTGAATATAAGAGTGAGGGGTATGAGCTGTTCTTGGATATGATGGTGAATATTCGCCGAGATGTAGTGTACTCGTTGTTTATGTTCCAGCCGCAGCCTCAAGCAGTGGTGCAGCAGGCTTCCTCAGAGATGGTGTAATTGACAGTAGAGACGGCGATTTATCGCGTCTGTTGCCTGACAATAAAGACGCAGAAGCAATAAGAATGCCTTTGCGTCTTTGTTTTACCTTAAACAGCAATTCATCTCACATCTTACCGCTTGATCGGAAGTGTGAGATGAATTGCGTTTGAAGTGTTAGGGAAGCGGGGCGTACTCGCACGGAGTGTAGTCTGACCATATTTGAGCGTAGCGAAAACCGGAAAGACTACAACGACGAAACGAGCAAAATATTCTGCTTTTGGTAGCGCAACGAGCAAAATATTTGTTACCATTCCATGCTAAACGACTAGTTGCAAAAGTATCTAGCAAAATTGCTAGGGTAAGAGAAGACTTTCTACATAAGCTATCTCGCAAAATAGCATACGAAAACCAAGTTATTTGTGTAGAAGATTTAGCAGTGAAGAACATGGTTAAAAATCCCAATTTGGCAAAATCGATAAGTGACCAAGGATGGGGGATGTTTCAAACCATGCTTAAATACAAAGCCGAGAAATTTGGTCACACCTATCTTGAAATTGGTCGTTTCTTTCCATCTTCTCAACTTTGTAGCGAGACTCTACTACCAATCCCAATATTGCAGCATAGTTATGATTCATTGGGCGTAAGGTTTGTAGATTGTCCTCACTGTCAAAAACAGCATGATAGAGATATCAATGCTGCAATAAATATTAGAAATGAAGGTTTGCGAATTTTGATGAGCCAGTACGGTCTTGGGGTCTCCCCAAGTGAAGTAACTGGCGAACTCGTAAGAGCGTTAGGAACTAGCGCTTCTGCCCTTGGAGGGGATGTAAGACCAAAGTCTTCAGGACGTAAAAAATCCATGAAGTCTGAGGCAATCCCCAATGAATTGGGAAGCCTACACTGTACCGTCAGGTCAGTGTAGGTAGTTCACGTTAGACTTTTGACGATGCCAATTTGAGATTTTGGAACAAATCTCAAATCCAAAACTTGTACTGAGCGAAGTCGAAGTATCTAAAATCCAAAATTGTTAGACTAAACCGCCAGCGGCTTGAAAACGAGCGCGGGCACGTTTGAAGGCTTGAGTAGCCTGGATTTGTGCTTGGCGATCGTCTGCTGTCACTTGACCCAGACGTGCTTCTGCTTGATTATAAGCAGCACGGGCTTCTTCAAGGTTAATTTTGTCACCACGTTCAGCGCCGTTAACGAGAATTGTGACTTCATTCTCTTCCACTTCAGCAAAGCCGCCCAAAAGTGCGATCGCTTCCCAATTTTGATTTTTAGCAGCACGGACTCGCATCACACCTGTATCCAGGGCGGTCAACAGAGGTGCGTGTCCAGTTAAAATACCTAACTGACCGGTAGTGCTGGGCAAAACTACTTCTTCAGCTGGCGCGTCCCAGACTGTTTTATCTGGGGAAATTACACGAACGGTTAATGTCATTTGTCTTTTGTCCTTTGTCCGTTGTCTTTTGTCCTTTGTCCTTTGTCCTTTGTCCTTTGTCCTTTATCATTTGTAATTGCCATTAGTCATTAGCACTTAAACTAATGACCAATGACTAATAACCAATGACCAATGACCAATGACTAATGACCAATGACCAATGACTAATGACTAACCTTTGATTTTTTCAGCTTTGGCGATCGCTTCGTTAATATCGCCTACCAAGTAGAAAGCCTGTTCTGGCAGGTCATCCAACTCACCAGACAGAATCTTTTGGAATCCTTTGATGGTGTCTTCCAATTTCACGTATTTACCAGGAGAACCGGTGAATACTTCTGCCACAAAGAACGGCTGAGACAAGAAGCGCTCAACTTTCCGCGCCCGCGCCACTACTAGACGGTCTTCTTCAGACAATTCATCTAGACCGAGAATGGCGATAATGTCTTGCAGTTCTTTATAACGTTGCAGAGTTGATTGCACCGCACGGGCAGTATTGTAGTGTTCGTCACCTACAATGTTGGGCTGTAGCATGGTGGAAGTGGAACTCAGGGGGTCTACTGCTGGATAAATTCCCTTAGCTGCCAAACCGCGAGACAGTACTGTTGTTCCGTCCAAGTGAGCGAAGGTAGTTGCAGGTGCGGGGTCGGTGAGGTCGTCCGCAGGTACGTACACAGCTTGAATGGAGGTAATGGAACCCTCTGTGGTCGAGGTAATCCGCTCTTGCAATTCACCTACATCGGTTCCCAATGTCGGCTGATATCCTACCGCTGAAGGCATCCGACCCAGGAGTGCTGACACTTCTGAACCTGCCTGCACAAACCGGAAGATGTTGTCAATAAACAGCAGCACGTCTTGTTTGTTGACATCGCGGAAGTACTCTGCTACCGTCAATCCCGACAGACCAACCCGCATTCTCGCTCCGGGTGGCTCGTTCATCTGACCGTAAACTAGAGCAATCTTCGATTCGTTGAGGTTGTCTTTGTTGATAACCCCAGATTCAATCATTTCGTTGTAGAGGTCATTGCCTTCACGGGTGCGTTCACCCACACCAGCAAAAACAGATACTCCACCGTGCTGAGTAGCGATGTTGTTAATCAACTCCATCATGATCACGGTCTTACCAACACCAGCACCACCGAACAGACCAATCTTACCGCCACGTCGATAGGGAGTCAGGAGGTCAACAACTTTAATCCCAGTCTCAAATACCGAAGGTTTGGTTTCTAGGTCAGTGAATTTAGGAGCAGAGCGGTGGATGGGTAAAGTTGCCTCAGCGTTTACAGGTCCTCTATTGTCCACAGGTTCGCCAAGGACGTTGAAAATCCGACCCAAGGTGGCTTTACCAACTGGCACTCTGATGGGAGCGCCTGTATCGACGACCTCCAGACCACGCACTAAGCCATCGGTGGAACTCATCGCAACAGTCCGCACCTGGTTGTCGCCCAGGAGTTGCTGTACTTCAACAGTGAGGTTGATTTCCTGTCCAGCTTCGTTGGTGCCTTTGATGGTCAAAGCGTTGTAGATTTGAGGCAATTTCCCGCCGGGAAATTTAACGTCTACAACTGGACCAATGATTTGGGTAATGTAGCCTATGTTTGTTTTTTGTGCGGTTGTGACCATGCTGCGCCTAATGATTGAAGCTATATTTCAGATAAGGTCGTTGAAGACATAAAATTAAGCAATGTCATCTTTCAGGTTAGCACTGAACGCCCCCCCTCTACGCCATAAATTGATTCTTAAGACTGAGGTTGGGGATCAAAAATTCCCCTCCCTTGTCAAAGTGGCTCTGAGGATACATAAAATCCTGGAAATTGCAACTTGTTTAAGTATCAGAATCAAAACTGCCACATCAGGCGATCGCCTGACATCGCAGTTTTAAAATTACATCGGTAATAAATTTATGCTTTGATTGTAATTTTCTGTTGTTTACGCTTGTTAAATGAACTTATACCAAAAACACCGAATGCCAAGATACCCAACATAGTGGTCGGTTCGGGAACAGATGCAGTTGCTTGGCTAAAAGAAACTTTGAAAGCACTATCACCATACGAACCGCTGCCTATATCATCCCAAGTATTTTGGGTTAAGAGGCTAAAGTCAGATCCGTTGTTGTAGAAAACAAAGTCTCCTCCAGAATACACGCTTTGAAGACCAGTAGCACCTAATCCTGCTAGACCCGTAGTTCCATCAAAAAAGTTTGACGCGCTCAGAAACGCTACGTACTGTTTACCTGAGGTCAAACTAATTCCACCTGTGTCAAAAGTGAACTGCTCGAAGCCTGGTGCATTAGTAGTTGATTGAGGTGCGCTCTGGTACAAAATGGGGCCTGTTGCTTTAAAACCATCCCACTCAGCTACATAAGCTGCAAAATCTACTACATCTGGCTGCCCATCAAAGTCATTCAAGAAAAATGTGAAGTCATTGAGAACATTGTCGCTGCCGACGGTAAATGTCTGTCCGTAGGTAGCAGTGTTCTCTTCGCCAAATGGTCGAAAAAAGTCTGTCCCATTCCAGCTTGGTGTTGTATCGATAACTGTCTGTGCCTGAGCAGTTCCCGCTACGCCTAAAGCAATTAGCGCTGCTCCTGCTGTAACCATTGATAATTTTTTTAACCCAGTTGCATTAATCATAAACCTTCCTTCTCCAAAAATGTACGTGTATGGTGCCAACCTGCTTTTTATTAGGTCGTATAATCACGAATATTATTATTAGGTTTTATTAACATGCAAGTAGTTTTGCTGTTATTATAGCGATTTTCATTTGAATGAGGTACACCTGTAAGGGCACGGCACTGCCGTGCCCCTACACCTTGCGATATGATGTTGTACTGCATCTGAATGGGAAGCGCTATAACAAAAAGCTATATTAAATTATTTTCATACCTTAGATAGATAGATTTCATAAAATCTATATACAAACTAGATTTTCAAATCTTGTGAATATCCTTAATATAAAAATAGGTACAAAAAGCGGAAAGTTCCAGCAATGGGCTTT
Organism: Desmonostoc geniculatum HA4340-LM1; assembly: GCA_019359545.1. GTDB lineage: Bacteria > Cyanobacteriota > Cyanobacteriia > Cyanobacteriales > Nostocaceae > Nostoc > Nostoc geniculatum. The sequence continues at coordinate 25,311 of JAHHHB010000029.1, forward strand.
TAGCGGATATAACTTTCCTTTGCAACTGTTTTTAGTTAATCCTTGGCGCTTTCGCTTCATCCTCACACCTCCACCGAGCAATAGCTTATGAATTTCTCGTTAGCACGACAATATTTTTATCAGGAGATTCAGCAGTCTGACGAGGAAATTGATTTAGCAAAGGCAGCTTTATATATTGCACAAGAAGAATATCCCAACGTAGATCCAGAGGAATATCTCAACGCCCTTGATACAATGGCATGGGAACTGGAAGAACGCTTGCCTCAGGAGCGATATCCCCTACGGATGATTCAAACTATTAATCAATATATCTACGAAGATTTAGGATTTTCTGGTAATAAAATTGACTACTATGACCCACGCAACAGTTATTTGAATGATGTAATTGAAAGACGATTGGGGATTCCCATTACTTTAGCGTTGGTTTACTTGGAAGTTGCGCGACGGATTGATTTTCCAATGGTGGGTGTAGGAATGCCAGGACATTTTTTGATTCGCCCGGATGTTCCAGATATAGAAATTTTCGTTGATGCCTTTAATGGTGGTGAAATAATATTTGCCGAAGATTGCCAAGAAAGACTATCTCAGCTTTATCAGCAACCAGTGACGCTACAACCAGAATTTTTAGCTGTAGTAACTAATCGGCAATTTTTGGCCAGGATGCTGACAAATTTAAAATTTATTTACTTGAAACAACAACAGTTACAAAAAACGCTAGGAGCAGTTGAACGAATTTTACTACTGTTTCCTGATTTAGCTTTAGAATTGCGCGATCGCGGTTTAATCTATTATCAGCTCGGTTACTACCCCCAAGCCAGAAACGACTTACAAAAGTATTTAGTAAAAGTTCCTGATGCTAAGGATGCATCGGTGATTCGGCGGCTACTTACCGAGTTGAGTAAGGATGGGTAGGGAATGGGGATGAGGGAGATGAGGGAGACGCGGGGAGACGCGGGGACGGGGGGACGCAAAGAAATAACCAATGACTAATGACCAATGACTAATGACTAATTTTGTTGTTCTGCGACTTGTTTGAGGCGGCGGAGTTGGGCTTCCATGTCTTGTTTTGTCCAAGATGCAGCAAAGGTTTTGAAACCCCAGCTTACTAAGGGGTTAGGAATATCGAACTCAAAGCGGTTCAGCAGGAGTGTTCCTTTTTGTGTTGGTTGACATTCCCAGCGATCGCGCCCTTGAAAAAATCCTTTAAATTCCCAGACTACCAAACCCGGTTGTCGTTCCACAACTACGCTATTCAAAGTAGGTTTGAGTAGAGGAATTTGAATGATAAAACGGCTTTTACTACCTACATCAGTACTCCAGACTTCGCCCACAGGTTCGCAACGAAGGACAGGGTTTAGCCAACGATGCATGAGGGCTAAATCGCTAATACAGCGCTCGACTACCGTGGCTGTGGCATTTATTTGAATCGATTGTTCCAGTACTTGGGACATTCCAGATATTTTAAGCTGTTGCTGCAATTACAGTAGCGCAAAATGGGGAATGAGGTATTGGGCACTTGTGCTAAGTGGAGCCGTAGTATTGGGACGTGTGGGAAGGGTGGGAAGCTTTTTTATAATCTCCTCACTCCCTACTCACCTTTTGACCGTGCCAATTTTAGATTTTAGATTATTTCGGTACTCCTTTCCTGCGGAACGGTAGGCGAACCCAGAAGCAAGCTACATGCCCCGCTATCGCAAATCTAAAATCCAAAATTGTTTGACCTTTTTTTCGATAAAGCGAAAAAATTTCGGACTATATCAAACAGACAATGAGTTTACAGGTAATTTGCTGGTAAATTGATAGGCAAAACACTAGTAAACTTACTGGGATGCAGAATTATTCAATGGGCGGCGTCCACGATTTCCCAATTTTAGTAGAACAAGTTGGGGAGGAATGGGCGTTTTGGATCTGGGTACTGGCAACGAAATTCTTTTACAGCAATTTACAGGTAAATAGACCACGCGGTAGGGGCACAGCATTGCTGTGCCCCTACGACAGATGTGGTTCAAATATATGAAAACTGCTGTAAGATTTGGTTCTGGTATGAATCTACATACTTATATTTTCAGTACTTAGTCCCCAATCCCCACTCCCTAGTTCAAATCAAGCTACCCGATAAGTATCTCAAGTGTTTTTGGCGAACTAAAACCTTAATAGCGGAAAACCATGAACACAACTTGGCAAGGAATAACCCAGTTGATAGATATTGGTTTATCGATGAGGGGACAGCAATTTTTGGCACAATCATCGCCCAGTCTGCAACCAAGTCAAGGAGCAGTAAACCAAGGTGTCGCTGATGTGCAAGGAATTGTTGAACAGTTAATTCTGTTTATGCCCCGTGTACTGGGAGCAGTGGTAATTTTGTTTGTAGGTTGGCTAATTGCAGCGATCGCAGCAACAGTAGCACAAAAAATTCTCAACCGCACAAACATAGATAACCGGATTGCCGCAGGGATAACTGGTCGTCAGGATGTTCCTCAGGTGGAGAAGTTAATCTCCGACTTGGTTTTTTGGAGCATCATCTTGCTGACGGCGGTAGCTGTTTTACAAACACTAAATCTAGAGATAGCGTCTCGACCCCTCAATACTTTTCTTGAGCAACTTATTGGCTTTTTGCCAAAGTTGGTTGGTGCTGGAATTCTTTTGGCAGCTGCCTGGGTATTAGCGAGCGTTGTCAAGATTATTACTGTGCGTTTATTACGGACATTTAACCTGGATGAGCGCTTGAATCCGCAAACCGCAGATAGTGTCCCCAGTCTCAATCAATTGTCTCTCAGTGAAACCATTGGCAATGCTCTGTATTGGTTTATATTTTTACTGTTTCTGGTTCCGATTCTGGATACTCTCGGACTTAGGGAAGCGCTAGAACCAGTACAAGCTCTAATTACAAAGATTTTGGTAATTCTGCCAAACATTTTAGCAGCGGCGCTAATTGCCGCAGTTGGGTGGTTCATCGCTAATGTGGTGCAGCGGATTGTGACAAACTTGCTAGCAAGTACTGGTATTGACCATTTAGGTAGTCGATTTGGGTTATCTTCGAGTGCCGGAGTGCAACCTCTATCAAGTATTATCGGCACAATTGTCTATATTTTGATTTTGATTCCTGCGGCGATCGCAGCGCTGGATACTTTACAAATTCCAGCAATATCACAGCCAGCGATCGCTATGTTACAACAGGTTCTCAACGCAGTACCTGCCATCTTTACAGCTCTCTTCATTTTGATTGTTGCCTATTTCCTGGGACGGTTTGTAGCAGATTTGGTTACAAGTATCCTGACTAATTTAGGCTTTAATAACATTTTCACTGTATTGGGTCTGACAACACCTACTAGGCGAATCGTCATTTCCACAGAACCAACAGAACCAACACCTCCTCCCATTCCCACCCGTACCCCATCGGAAATTGCAGGCATTGTTACCTTAGTAGGTATTATGCTATTTGCAACGGTGGCGGCAGTAAATATCCTGAATATTCCAGCCCTTACAGCCTTAGTGTCTGGTATTTTGATTATATTCGGGCGGATATTGGCGGGTTTGGTAATATTTGCCATTGGTTTATTCCTGGCAAATCTAGCTTTTAACATTATTACCAGTTCGGGAGAACGCCAAGCACAGATTTTAGGACAAGTAGCGCGGATTTGCATTATTACCTTAGTCTCAGCAATGGCACTGCAACAGATTGGAGTTGCTAGTGATATTGTGAATTTAGCCTTTGGACTTTTGTTAGGTGCGATCGCTGTTGCTATTGCCCTAGCTTTTGGTTTAGGAGGTCGTGATATTGCCCGCGAACAAGTTCAAGAGTGGCTCAATTCTTTCAAAGGTAGAAACTAGAAGGTGATGAAGGCGCAATTTCATCTGTAAATCAGAGAAAATCCAGCCGTAAGTATCAATATTGCAGAAATCGATTAGAATGTCACTTACTTAAGCAAAAGTAGCTGTCCAGATCCCCGACTTCTTCAAGAAGTCGGGGATCTAAATCCTGGTTAAGTAAGTGATATTCCACCCTACTACTACCACTACTACTCTGTCTCATTAGTTCTCAGGGGTAAATAAGTTTGTAGTTAGGACTTTAGTCCTTGATTTTTAAGCACTGAAGTGCTTATACCATTTCTGTTTGAAGATGCGCCTTATAAGACTGATGCAAAACTACACACTGTAGCGGCAATTCATGAATTGCCGCTACGCGAATAGAGCGCAGCCTCATATAGAATTGGTATTACTACAAACTCATCAAAATTAATGCGATAGACCACTACATTTCTAGGTATCACTTTCTCAGTTTTACTTTGTGGAGCAATTCATCTTTAATGCGGTTGAGAATTGAAGTTTCATCAAGGTTTGTTAAAATCCGATTAATTACCGCTTTTGGGCCATCAGGTCCCCAAGTCGCACCGTTGGCTAAATAAACTTTGGTAACTTGTCCAGTACCGTAAGAAGAAACACCAGCAACTCCGGCTTGGGTGAGTGCGACGGATATGTAAGGAGCAAGGGCAATACCAGCGGTAGCGGTTGCAGAGATACCAAGTAAAGTTTTCAATCCACTCAAACCCAAGTTTGCTAAGAGTTCACTGGCACCGATACCGCCCATACTTAGGGCGATTTTTTGTAGCAATTGTACGGCTCCTGCTTCGGTCATGGAGAAGCCATAGAGTTTGGATAAACCTAAAATTAAAGCGATATCAATTACCACACTACTAAGGATATCTACCACAGTTACGGGATTAAGAGCGATCGCCACTGCCTTAGCCATCACTGCTCTCCAAATCAACTGATTGGCATTTTCCTCACGAATCATCAATTTTCGCTCTATCAATTGCTCATTTACAGTGTCAGCATAAAGCATAGTATTGAGAGCAACTAAGGCTTTACCTTCACGGTGGAGAATCTCCAATATTTTCAGCTTCAGTTCCTCCACTTGGGCATTACCTGGACGCAACTGTATGCCCCTAGTGCCATCAGGGCGAAAAACCGCCGTCTTCACCAGTGGCGATGCTGCTGACATGACAATTTCTAGGGGTGTGAGTAATTCCCGCACCCTTTCATCAAGGATTTTGTGATAAATTGCCATGCGATCGGCTTCTGGATACTGGTCTACTTTGTTAAATACCAGAATTATCGGTTTACCTGCTTCCCGCAACTGAGAAAGGGCGATGTGTTCTATTTTTGTCATATCGCCGGATATGACAAACAAAATCAAATCCGCTTGTTTGGCAATCTGTTCAGCTAATGCAGCGCGGGTTGCTCCATCTACCTCATCTAACCCAGGAGTATCAATTAATTCCACCTGTGATTGACCGATACCAGGGAGAGTGACTCGCAAAGCCCGTTGAGTTTCTCCAACAATCTCTTCGCTAATACTCCAATTCACTCTTTGGGCAGCACGGGTAACACCATGCAGCGGCCCAGTTTCAAATACTGTTTGTCCAACCAAAGCATTAAGTAGCGAAGACTTACCACGTCCCACCATACCAAAAGCCGCAATCTGCACCACCATGCGGTCTAACTTTAAGAGCATGGTTTCCAAATCATTAATTTCTGCCTCTAATCCCGCTTTTTCTTGGGGGCTGAGGTCAAGATTAGTCACCAAATTTCGCAGCGCCGTTTGTGCTTGTTTATAATTCAGTTCCGTCTGAATATCTTCAAAACTGAAAATGGCACTATCTAGTTCTTCCTCCCAACTGGGTGAGTTGCTGTGATGAGGTTCGGGCAATGTGGAAGTCATAATTTAGATTCTCGGTTAACCTCGCTATTCGATCCTAGTTATTTTTTACAGGGAATGGGGAATTGGGCATTGGGCATTGGGCATGGGGAATGAGGTATGTGCAAAGCCGAACTCTATTAACGAGTATTAAAGACTCATTCACGAGTATCAAAGATTCATTTTTGCATTCTACAAAATATATCTCTCTTGCCCAATAGACATCTCCGGAAATGATGTAAGTAGGGGCGAACGGCCGTTCGCCCCTACCAAGGGTTTCGGGCAACGCAGAATTAATTTTCACTCCTATGTCTAATACCCCATGCCCAATGCCCAATGCCCCATTCCCCACTTTTAACTCCTGAAGTGAAGTTTAAGAAATCGGGGTCATTTTTGATGAAGTGTTAACTTAGCTAATTAGTTGCCCACCCAGTGGGCACAAATTATGAAAAGTTTTCAATTTTGTCTTGGTACGCGTAAACAAAATAGAATAGCCCGTTTTGCGGCGTCTGCCGTAGCAACGTTGGCGATGGCTATGCCAATATCTTCGGCGAACGCAGGCACTACTAATTACGCCAGTGCTACTCCCATAAAAATCACTACTGCAAAAGAAATTACTCTGGCGTCAGTCCAACTGAGTCCCGCTAAACCAAATATTGCCCAGTTACAAACTAATCAAACTCAGTATCAAACTGCTGGAATCGATCCTTTTGTACTGATTCCCATCCTAGTTGTCGGTGGTTTAGTGATATTTGTACCGCTGTTCTTTGGCGGACTGGTGGTGATTGGCGAACGGGAAGTTGGTATTGTTGTCAGAAAGTTTACCCTTTCTGGGCGCGGACTGCCTGCTGGAAGGTTAATTGCCCTCAACGGTGAAGCGGGCTTACAAGCAGATACTCTGGCTCCTGGTTGGCACTGGGGCTATTGGCCTTGGCAATACTCAGTTCGCAAAGAATCGGTTGTTGTTGTCCCCCAAGGTGAAATCGCTTTAATTGTGGCCGCAGATGGCGAATCCAACCCACCAGAACGCATTCTGGGCAAAATCGTCGATTGTGACAATTACCAAGATGCCCGAAAATTCCTCACCCACGGCGGCGAAAAAGGTCGCCAAATGGGTTTTCTGACAGCTGGTACTTACCGGATTAACACTGCGTTGTTTAAAGTCATCATGGCGTCAAATGCTACGGCTCATGGCATGACTCCAGAACAATTACGGGTGTACAGCTTGGCATCTGACAAGGTTGGCATCGTCACTACCTTAGATGGTGTCCCAATTTCGGCTGGCGAACTTGCAGGACCGATAATTGAGGGACACGACAACTTTCAAAATGGTCAAAAATTTATTGATGGCGGTGGACGACGCGGCTTACAAGAGCAAATTTTACTTTCTGGTTCTTGGAATTTAAATCCTTGGTTTGTTCAGGTTGAACAAGTACCAATGACGGAAATTCCCATTGGCTATGTGGGTGTGGTGATTTCTTTCGTGGGTAAGGCGCATCAAGATGTCAGCGGTGCAGCCTTCACACATGGTAACTTGGTGAATCCTGGACATAAGGGTGTATGGGTCGAACCGCTGTATCCTGGGAAGCACCCGATTAACTCTCGGATCATGAAAATGGAACTTGTGCCAACGACCAACATTGTATTAAACTGGTCAGACCGCACCGAACGTCATAGTTATGATGCTCAACTAGCATCCCTGACAGTGCGATCGCGTGATGGATTTGCTTTTGATTTGGAAGTAGCACAAATTATCCATGTCGGTGCTTTGGATGCACCAAAGGTAATTTCCCGCGTTGGGGCTATGCAAAACCTCGTAGACCATGTATTAGAACCAACCATCGGGAATTATTTCCGCAACTCAGCCCAAGATTATACAGTATTAGACTTTTTGACAGCTCGGAGTGAGCGACAAGCTGAGGCTGCTGAGTATATTAAAACAGCATTGCGGGCTTATGACGTGCAAGCGATCGATACCTTAATAGGTGATATTCAACCACCAGCGTCATTAATGCAGACACAGACAGACCGGAAAATTGCTGAAGAAGAACGCAAAACTTATGAAGTTCAGCAGTTGGCGCAAACCCAACGCCAGCAACTCGTTCGAGAAACAGCCCTGGCTGATATTCAGCAAGAAATGGTGAAATCAGAACAGAGTGTGCATATAGCCGATTTGAAAGCCCAAGCCCAAATCAAGCAGGCCACAGGTGAAGCTGAGGGAACAAAACTCCGGGCAATTGCGGAGGCTGAAGGTATTCGGGCTACAGGTAATGCCAAAGCTGAAACCTACCGCACTGGTGTGGAAGCCTTGGGGGCACAAGGTTATACAGCAATGCAACTGATGCAAATTATAGGCGATCGCCATGTCCGTTTGATTCCAGATGTTCTCGTTGGCAGTAACGGCAATAATAACGGCTTAGTAGATGGTCTACTATCCTTGATTTTATGGAATCAAACTGGTAAAAATGGTGAAATCACACCAACACCTTTGCATCCACAACCGATAGTCAGCCAAACCCCACCAACTACTGAAAACGGTATTCCACCTATAATTGTGAACTTTCCCACAGATAAATAACATAGTCTGACAGTAGGGTAGTACAGCTGTCATTGGTGTCAACTTAACGTGAAACCCTTGTCAAGACGTGATATTGAGTTCATTCACTTCCCGTTACTCACCGCGTCACCCCACCCCGGTTTTGTCTAAAGCCAAAACCGCCCCTCCCCTTACCAAGGGGAGGGTTGGGGGTGGGGTAAAGCGTATGTGGGACAAGCATTTAAGCTGAAGTTAACACCAATGCACAACTGTGATGCCATACCCTATGGTTTATTACTGTATTCCACTTAGCGATCGCTTCACCTAAACCGAAAATTCTCCGAAATATTCACCTGAAATGCTGTAACTAACTTTATTCTTGTGATCAAGGATATCTAAGTAATACAAGATAAGCATATTACCAGCCTCATGTCTATAGATTTACGAGCGTTTTTTCAGGCTACTGACCCCAGTCGAACCCTGTTCGTCAACAATCTGTCAGATGTGAAATACTACATTGACTTTTCTTCGGTGCGAGGCGGAGATATTATCGGTAAGCTGAAGCAAAAAATTACTTTTTTCAAGCCAGATGAACCTACCTGCACTCTATTTACTGGGCATATTGGCTGTGGAAAATCGACGGAACTATTAAAGCTACAGGGAGAACTGGAAAAATTAGGCTTTCATGTGGTGTATTTTGAATCTAGCGAAGACTTGGAAATGACTGATGTGGATATTGCTGATGTGTTACTAGCGATCGCTCGTCGTGTGAGTCAAAGTCTGGATAAAATTACACTGGAGGAACCCAACAGATTTAATGAGTTACTGCAAGGTGCTTGGAACGTCTTAAATTCTGAAGTCACAGGGGCAAAAATCAAGGTGGGTGGTGTTGATGTTGGTGTCACTAGCGACAAAGAAAAGTTGTCTCTAGCTTTTGGTATTGGCGAAATCACTACAAAGATGAAAAATGACCCAACGCTACGGACAAAACTCAATCAGTATTTAGCGCCGCGAAAAGCTAACTTGTTGGAAGCGATTAATCGAGAATTATTGGAACCTGCGATCGCTAAACTCAAACAGCAAGGTAAAAATGGTTTAGTGGTAATTGTCGATAATCTCGACCGTATCGATAATCGTGTCAAAGCTTGGGGTCGTCCGCAGCAGGAATATTTATTTGTAGACCAAGGTGAATTTTTGACAAAACTCAATTGTCATTTAATTTATACCATGCCCCTAGCTCTGAAATTTTCCAACGATTACGGAATGCTTATCCAGCGATTCCCCGAAGACCCCAAAGTATTGCCAATGGTACCAGTACAATGGCCGGATGGGAGCATTCATGAAGAAGGAATGAGACTAATGAAAAAGATGGTGCTTGCAAGAGCCTTTCCTGACTTGCAAGCAGATGAGCGCTTGAATAAGATTACTGAAATTTTTGATAGTACCGCCGCCTTAGACCGCTTATGTAGATTGAGTGGTGGTCATGTGCGAGACTTGCTCAGACTCCTGAATACTTGGATTATGGAAGAAATGGCGCTTCTTGGTTTGATGTGAATCCAATTTTGGCTGAGGCGAGGGAGTTGCAGTGAGGAATGAGGGGCTAGTAGTCGAATTACCCCCCTTAATCCCCCCTTGGAAAGGGGGGAGACTGGAAATCCAGTTCCCTTGGAAAGGGGGGAGACCGAAAATCCAGTTCCCTTGGAAAGGGGGGAGACTGGAAATCCAGTTCCCTTGGAAAGGGGGGAAACCGAAAATCCAGTTCCCTTGGAAAGGGGGGAGACCGAAAATCCAGTTCCCTTGGAAAGGGGGGAAACCGAAAATCCAGTTCCCTCCCCTTTACAAGGGGAGGGTTAGGGTGGGGTAAAACGTGTAGACGCGGTTAGATATGACAGACTCGCAATCACCAAAAGATGACCCTGTAAACAACAATGTCTACGACGGGCTACGCCTACGCTCTTTGCAACAATTAGCTTGGGCGATAGAATCTTCTGTGGGACAGTTTAAGCTGATTTTGGCACGGTGTAATTATGGTAGCTTGCGCGATCGCCTGATCCAAAAATTGCAGGAAATCTGTCAACTCGAAATTCGGTTGTTGGTGGTGCAGCAATCTCACAGAACTCTTTATACAGCCATTCGGGAGGATTTTGGCGAGAACCTACCAGCCTGCGTGATGGTTGTCGGTTTAGAGACAGTGCAGAATTTAGCTGTGATGTTGACTTCTGCTAATCAGGTGCGGGAGGAGTTTCGCAAGAATTTTGCTTTTCCCTTGGTGTTGTGGATTGATGATGAAATCTACAAACAATTCATACAACTGGCTCCTGACTTGGAGAGTTGGGCTACTACAAGGAATTTTGCGATCGCTCAAGATGATTTAATCAACTTACTACAACAAATTGCCGAACAATACTTTAACAATACCCTCAACTTAAGTTTAGATGATTATGGAATTTTAGAAACAGAACTAGCAGCGGCTCAGAGAGATTTACCAGGTGAATTCCAGGATTCTCATCCAGAACTGAAAGCTAATTTATCATCTTTGTTAGGCTTGGCAAAACAAGTTAATAATAAAATCGATATCGCCTTAGAACATTATCAAGTAGCTTTAGCGCTTTTTCGGCAACTTAATTATCCAAAGCAAGAAATCAAAATCCTTGGTGATATTACTTTTTGCTATTATCTCAAAGCTTTTAAAAATCAAGATATTAATCATCCAAATTGGAATAACACTCGGCATTATCTTCAACAATATATCAATTCGATTGGGGAAAACAAACGATTAATAGCAAATTCTCTCTTTAAATTTGGTGTAGTGTTGCGTGATTTACAAGAATGGGAACACTTAAAAAATCTTGCCAAACAAGCATTAAAAATACATCGTGCTGATAATCATCTAATAGAATTAGCAAAGGATTACGGTTTTTTAGCTGAGGTGGCTTTAACTGAAAAATCCTGGTTAGAAGCCAATCAATTTGCACAGCAAGCCATAGATATTGTAGGGATGATTGTAGGGGCGCACAGCTGTGTGCCCCTACAAACCCTTTCAAATGATTTGAACCTCTATCGGTTTATTTTGGCTCGTTCTCAATATCATTTAGGTGCTTATCAACAGGCAATTCGTAACTTAGAAACTGCAAAAGATATCGGCAACCCCCAGGTAGATTTAAGGCTTTATCTCAAGATTATCACTCATTTGCAAAAGCTTTACTTTGAGCAAAAAGCATATCTGGCAGCCTATGAAATGAAACAGCAACAGCGTTCTGTGGAACAGCAATTTGGTTTGCGGGCGTTTATTGGTGCTGGGAGATTACAGGCGACAAAACAATTAGGAGCAACAAAGGTCAACTTTCACCCTCAGAAGGTCAACTTTCACCCTCAGAAGGTCAACTTTCACCCTCAGAAGGTCAACGTTCACCCTCAGAACTCGGAACTCCGCAATATTTAATATCCAGACTTAAAGAAAACGAACAACGCAACCTCCGCACAGTGCTAATTTTCGATCAATTTGAAGAATTTTTCTTCGTTTACACCGAACCTGCACAAAGAAAGCAATTCTTTGAGTTTCTGGGAGAGTGTCTGAATGTTCTATCGGTGAAAGTTATCTTATCGCTGCGGGTAGATTACATCCATTACTTGCTAGAGTGCAATGATTTGCCCAGCCTGAAGATTATTAGCAATGACATTCTCAGTAATAATGTGCTTTACAAGTTGGGTAACTTCTCGCGTGATGATGCCAAGTCAATTATCCAGCGTTTAACGGAAAATACTAGTTTTCGCTTGGAACCGGCTTTAGTCGATCAAATGGTGCTGGATTTAGCCGCAGAATTGGGTGAAGTGCGTCCCATTGAATTACAGGTTATGGGGGCGCAACTGGAAAACGAAAGGAAGCAAAGAAAGCTGAGTCTTGGAATAAACTATGTCGCCAAGGTAGTCTGCAAAAAGGTAATGGTATGGAACTAATGATTTTCCGCTTGCCAGTTTTTATAGAGCCAGCGTTGCAGTCTCTAGCATCGCTATCTATTTACTACTATCTAAAAAAACAAGCTGCTGATGTTCTACCAGTCTGTGAAAAAGCCGTTGCCCTTGCACCAGAAGATGACAACATTCGTGATAGTCGTGGCTTGGCTAGGGCGCTGACAGGGAATTATCAAGGGGCAATTGAGGACTTTGAAGCATACATCGCCCAGACTCAGGATAAAAATAGTAAGGCACAACGGCAGCGCTGGGTGAAAGATTTACGGGCGGGGAAGAATCCCTTTACAGAAACAGAGCTTAAAAAGCTACAGAATTAGGGAATTAGGAGTGCTGTTAGCGGATAGCTAAGAGGATCTTTGAAAAGTCATGATTGATGTATCAAATATTCTTTTACCCCTCCCTAACCCTCCCCTTATAAAGGGGAGGGAACCGAATTTTCTTGTTTCCCCCCTTTACAAGGGGGGATTAAGGGGGGTAATCATTCGATTATTATCACAACACACCACTTTTCAAACAACCTCTAAGGTTTAGCCCGTGCTGAGTTAGGAGTTTTGTTTATCCCCATCTCCCTCATCTCCCTTATTGCATAGAATAACTATATTGAGTCATCAATTCGCCATGACTGCAACCACCAAAAAACTGACTTTTGCTGAGTATCTCAAATATAGCGACGCCACCGATACCCAATATGAATTGGTAGATGGAGAATTAATCCCCATGAGTCTTGGCACTGGCAAGCACGGCGGCATCTCCAAGTTTTTAGAACGCAGCTTTGATGACGAAAGTGCAAAAATGGGCAAACATTGGACAGCACAAAAGTTTTCTGTGGGAGTGCGTTCTCCACGCTCTGGACGTTGGGACACTTCACGAATTCCAGATGTGGTAGTATTACCTACGCAGCAATGGGAAGCACTTGCCAATCGAGAAGCTGTAATCGAACTCAACGAAACTCCTCCCATACTAGTAGTAGAAGTGGTCAGCGAATCTACACAAACTACAGACTACCGCAGCAAGCGTTCTGAGTATGCTGTTCTCGAAATTCCTGAATACTGGATTGTTGACCCCATTCAAGAGGTGGTAACGATATGCACCTTAGTAGAAGGGTTCTATGATGCGGTTGCCTTCCAAAGACAAGAACCCATCATCTCTTCGACCTTTCCACACTTGGATTTGAATGCTGAACAAATCTTGGCAGGACACAAATAAATGGCATACAGCGATTTTAGTCTCGCTAAGGTGAAAAAGACTTTTGACTTAACCCTTGATGAAACTCGTAATTTATTTGTTGATACAAAACCTGTTACACCATCAGAAACTCTCAGAACGATTTTAATTGATTACATTCCTTTAGCAACTGCAATTTCAACGGAAAAAGCTAGGTCAGAGTTTTTAATTGCACCAATCCTGGCAGAAGTCAGACGATTATTAAAAAATAAAATATCACTGTTTTCTGGCAATGAATTTAATGTTGATGCAACTCAAGGCTTGCAAGGCTTTTGCGATTACATTATCAGCAATTCCCAGGAGCAATTATTTGTTTATGTACCAGTAATGTTTATTTTTGAAGCGAAAAAAGAAGATATTATCGGCGGTCTTGGTCAATGTATAGCGGCAATGATCGCAGCGCAGTTGTTCAATCAAAATGGTTCTTCAGTACTTACTATGCTAAATTATTAGTTACAAATTGAAAACGATATTAAAAGTTGTATTAAAAGATTGCTAAAAGCATTGCAATCATTGACATAGAATAAACATTTGTTGTTAACTGTAAATCCAATCAGATTATTTTTTAGTAAATTTACAGTCATGATCCATAAAAATGATATAAAAATCCTCACAGAGCTTCTTGATTTAGACGACATAAAAGTAATATCACATCGTCTTCATAAGGGGATTGGAATAATTTTAAAAACTGAATCAAAAAAATTAGATGCTAATTGTCCCAATTGTGGCACAAAAAGCCATCATTTACATCAAAATCATCGACATATTGTTAAAGACTTGCCCTTTGGAGAGAAACCAGTATTTTTAGAAATAAATAGGCGACAATTCAAATGCAGAAAATGTCAAAAACCATTTAGTGAACATCTCGATTTTCTGAGGAAGAAAAGAACTTATACAAAACGGCTTGCACACAAAACCATACAAGAAGTTTTAGAGAATGACATACACAGTGTAGCATCAAAAGGGATTGTTACAACGGAAGAGATAGAACGTATGTTAAAGGATGCATCTGAAGAATTATCGGAGTCAAGACCTTTAAACTTAAAAAGGCTTGGAATTGATGAGATAGCTCTAGTTAAAGGAAAGGGTCATTACTGTGCAGTACTAATAGATTTAGATGCATCTAAAGTGATTACTATGTTAAGCGATCGCACAAAAACGGTAATAGCTGAAGTACTTACAGGGTGGGGAGTTGAAGTTTTAGAGCAAATAGAAGAAGTAAGTATAGATTTATGGCAAGGGTATAAAAACTTAGTTATAGAATTAATGCCAAATGCTCAAGTCGTAGCAGATAGATTTCATGTGATGACACAGATAAATAAAGAGTTAGATACACAAAGAAAAAAAGAGAAGCGCAATGTAGAAGAATTAATCAAAAAAACAAAATTAGCAGCAGATAAAGTTGAATATCAACAAATATTAGAAGGATTAAAGAGTAGCAAATATCCGTTGCTTAAGAATGAAGATAACTTAAGCGAAGAGCAATTGAATAAACTGATTCAAGTTAAAAGTGTATCTCCAATACTGAAAGTAATGTATGAACTCAAAGAAAAATTTCGGAAAATTTTTAATAACACTAATGATTGGTATGCGGGAGTCTTTAAACTAGGCATGTGGTTGTCGAGAGCTAAAAAATATTTTCCCAAAAGCAACAATACTATTATCCGTTGGTTTGATGAAGTTATTGCTTACTTTGATCATGGGACAAATAGTGGTACTGTCGAAGGAATTAATAACAAACTTAAGCTAATTAAACGTTCTGGATATGGATTTAGAAACTTTGAAAATTTTCGAGTTAGATGCTTGTTAAATTGGTATACCAACTATTAATTAAGCATAACAAGTACTGAAGAACCATCAAAATCAAGGGAATGAAGTTCGGCAGATTTATGGTTCGGTTACTAGTGGAACTAACTGGAAATTTTTATTTTTAGAAGAGACGACTGTTTATATAGATTCCACTGAGTACTACATTAAAGAAGTTGATAAAATTTTGGGTATTTTATTGCAACCTTTTCAGCCTTTTTTAACTGCTGTTTGAAAGATCGCTATGTCATTCTGCAACCAGATGTAGAGACGTTGCAATGCAACGTCTCTACAAGGATTTTGATATCACCCACATTTCGGCAATTTTTTTATAATAGTATTTCAAGACTAAAAAATTACAGATAACTGTGAACAAAAACAAAAAGGATACAAGCCTCATTATTTTTGAAGATTATTAATTTTGAATTTTGAATTTTGAATTTTGAATTTGGAGCGAAGCGACGTGACTACTACACTACACTGGCAGGAGCGAGTTGGTAATCAAAGAGATTGGGTTTGGCGGGGCTGGCAAACTCGTTATACTTATATTCGCTCTGCCAAAAATGACGAAAAGACACAACCTCTAATTCTGTTACATGGCTTTGGCGCTTCCATTGGTCATTGGCGACATAATTTAGAGGTGTTGGCTGAACATCACACAGTTTATGCGCTAGATATGCTGGGTTTTGGCGCTTCCCAAAAAGCCGCAGCTAATTACAGCGTGGAACTTTGGGTAGAACAAGTTTACGATTTTTGGCAAACTTTTATCCGCGAACCAGCAATATTAATCGGCAATTCCAACGGTTCACTAATTTCTTTAGCCGCCGCCGCCGCTCATCCCGATATGGTGCAGAGTATAGTAATGATGAGTTTACCCGATCCTTCACTGGAACAAGAAGCAATTCCTCCTTTTCTGCGCCCACTAGTGAGAGGAATTAAAAATATTGTCGCTTCGCCGTTGATTCTCAAACCTGTATTTAACTTTGTCCGCCGTCCTGGGGTGCTGCGTCGCTGGGCTAGTCTCGCCTACGCTAACCCAGAAGCAATTACCGATGAATTGATAGAAATTTTAGCTGGCCCTCCCCAAGACCGAGGTTCGGCGAGGGCTTTTAGCGCTTTGTTCAAAGCGACAATCGGAATTAATTTTAGTCCCAATGTCAAGGCAGTATTACCAACCTTAACAATTCCTATGCTGTTAATTTGGGGACAAAAGGATCGGTTTGTTCCGCCAGCTTTGGCTAGCCAATTTGCCCAATATAACGAGAAATTGGAAGTCCTGAATTTAGAAGGCGTGGGTCATTGCCCCCATGATGAATGTCCCGAACAAGTGAACCAAGCGATTTTAGATTGGATTGAGAGAAATTAGGAGAGACGCGATTCATCGCGTCTGTACAAGAGTTATTTTCCTTCTCTCCTATGCCCTCTTGTTATCCGACGGTAGCTTGGGTGCTGTCAACATCTGTAGCACCATTCACAGTACGGGCTACAGAAATCATTCTGGTGAGAATTTCTTGGCTGGGAACTTTACCTTTTAACACTACAGTGCTACCTGTTTGAGCAACCCAAAGAGTATTAACATCATCTAATTCGGCGTCTTGGTCGAATGCCAATGCTACCCGCTTTGCTAAACCACTTTGGTCATATTCTCCATTTAATCCTAGACGTTCTGGCGGTATTGATTGTGTAGCGGTAGGCGCAGCAGTAGGACTAGGAGTTTGGGGTATTGCCTGTGGAGTAGGATTTACTTCGGCATTTTGAGGCTTTTCCATTCCAAATAGTCTTTGTAACCAACCCATAACAAGTTATCTCCGATTAAAGTTAAATCAGACTTGAGTATACAAGCTTTAGCAAGGTGTAACATCTGCCGATGAAAAGATATATGCTCAAAGAGAATCCTGCTTACGAGATAATTTCTGCACAAATTCTCTCTATAAATTGGGATGAATGGAGCTATTAAGTTTAAAATAAAAAGTCGCACTGAAAATTTAGTGCGGCAGTATGTCTAGCGTAGCCTTAGCTAGTGTCTGCGTTACTCAAATCCTGCTCTAGCCTCTGTTGGCGAAGATGAAACATACTCTTTCAGTTCTGGTAGAAGATGAGGCGGGTGTTCTGTCCCGCATTTCTGGTTTGTTTGCGCGTCGTGGTTTTAATATTGAAAGCCTTGCTGTTGGCCCGGCTGAACAGGGAGGAGTCTCACGAATTACGATGGTTGTACCCGGTGACGATCGCATCATCGAACAACTCACTAAGCAATTATACAAGTTAGTCAATGTCCTCAAAGTACAGGATATTACTGAAACTCCTTGTGTAGAGCGAGAATTGATGCTGTTAAAGGTGAATGCTACCAGCAGCAATCGTTCTGAAGTCATCGAACTGTCTCAGATTTTCCGGGCGCGAGTCGTCGATGTGGCGGAAGATTCTCTGACTTTAGAAGTTGTGGGAGATCCAGGTAAGATGGTAGCGATCGTGCAAGTTTTACAAAAATTTGGTCTCAGAGAAATTGCCCGCACTGGCAAAATCGCCCTCACTCGTGAATCGGGTGTGAATACCGAATTACTAAAATCTTTGGAAGCAAAGGTTTAGTAAAAGTCAGAAGTCAGAATTCAGAATTCAGAAGTCAGCTAAGTCTAATGATCTAGATTTATTTTTTAACCCGCGTATGCGGGTTTTGTTTGTCTGCAAAATGAACTGCGAATTTCATTCATCAGGGATTTATTATTCGGTAACAATAACTACTAGCCTACAAATAGGCATACACGGTTATGTCTTTTTATATGCACAAGTTACGCCAATTTGGCATGACGCAACAGATAAGAAACTGCTACAAATTTGTTAGACGGATAAAACATTAACAACAACGACAAGTTTTAATAGTCGCCAACACGACTATTACCTAATTTTAAATGTTTGATTTAAAAAATTAGGAGTATTCTTTTTGAGCAAAAATATCTCCTTGATAAAAACGAACGTCTTCAATAAGATATACACCTAATTTTTAGCTTGAGATAGTTAGTTTCCTAGACATTAATAATCTAATCTAAGTTAGACAATTAGTTATATTTTAAAATCCCTAAAATGTGCATTGATAGGGTGATTTATCGTAAATATCCTTGTTTTGGGGATAAATGACTATATTTGATTGTCTAATCTAACCGATGATTATTTAGATTATCCTAGAGGTTTTGACAGGCATGAATTTATTATTGTTACTTGTTTCCAATTGGCTGCCTCAAAAACTAATTAGTAAGTTATTAAAAAATTTGCTAAATATCAGAAATAGACATTTGTTTATTTTTGATATTCTTGTTTTTTTAATAACAACTTTTTTAGCTCTGAATCTAGGTTTAGACGGAAAATTTTTCATCGAAGAATATAAATCACAATTAGGAATTGCAACAATACTTTTTTTAGCAGTCAAACTGACTGTATTGTGGAATTTTAGTTTTTATAAAGTTTACTGGCGCTATGCGAGTATTGAAGAACTTTTATATATAACTATACTCATGGGTATTGCGGTATTAATCCAAGCAGTATTCTTTGATGCTGTAGAAGTTTTACCATATTTAGGATTGGATATACTGCCGCGATCGCTCCCATTGATCGATGGTTTACTTTCGTGTATTTTCATTGGAGGACTGCGTTTTAGTATTCGGATTGTAGAAAGAATTAGTCAGCAACGTGCTGTATTTAAGCCACAAGAACGTGTATTAATAGTTGGTGCTGGCAATGCTGGAATTTCTCTGGTACAGGAAATGCAAAGAAATCCACAATTAGGGTTTCATCCTGTGGCTTTTATTGATGACGATCCTCGTAAATTTCGAGCATACATACGCGGGATTCCTGTAGTTGGCGATCGCTACCAAATTCCTGATGTTTTAAAATCTCTCCAAATCCATAAAGTTATCATTGCTATGCCGACAGTTGCAGGTGGAGTTATTCGAGAAATAGTAGATATTTGCAAAGCTACTGGAACTCAAACTAACACTTTACCAGGCATACATGAAATCCTCAATGGTCGTGTGCGAGTTGACAGCATTCGAGATGTACGAATTGAAGATTTACTCAGACGTGAACCTGTACAAATAGATTTTGAAAAAGTTACCCAATTTCTCAAAGGTAAAACAGTATTAATCACAGGTTCAGGTGGCTCAATTGGTAGCGAACTTTGCCGTCAAATTTTTAAATGCAATCCTGCCCAAATGATACTTATGGGACATGGAGAAAACTCTGTGTTCAATATTCAACAAGAATTAGAACAACTTGTGCAAGTACTCGAAAACGAGGGAAAATCATCAATCAACACTCCTCAGATTTCTACATTTATTGCTGATATTCGCTTCAAGTTTCGATTAGAACATGCATTTGAAATCTTCCAACCTGACGTAATTTTTCACGCTGCGGCTCACAAACACGTTCCACTAATGGAATTAAATCCAGTAGAAGCAATCACGAACAATGTAATGGGAACAAAAAATTTACTAGAACTAGCCTTGAAATATGATGTGAAACATTTCGTGATGATTTCCACAGACAAAGCAGTTAATCCTACCAATGTTATGGGTGCTAGTAAAAGAGTTGCTGAAATGTTGGTGCTGCAAGCTGCAAGAGAAAGTGGTAACCCTTATGTCACCGTGCGTTTTGGCAATGTTTTAGGTAGTCGAGGTAGTGTAGTTCCCACTTTTAAAAAACAAATTGCAGCAGGCGGGCCAGTAACCGTTACTCATCCAGATATTCGTCGTTATTTCATGACTATTCCCGAAGCAGTTCAACTCGTTTTGCAGGCTGCGGTACTTGGTCGTGGTGGTGAAGTTTTAATGCTAAATATGGGTAAACCTGTAAAAATTGTTGACTTAGCGAAAGAATTAATTCGCCTTTCCGGATACGAAGTTAACCAAGATATTGAAATTGTATTTACTGGTTTACGTCCAGGAGAAAAGTTATTTGAAGAATTATTTATTCCTGGCGAAGAATATGAACCAACTGAACACGAAAAACTGTTAGTAGTAAAAAATGCTAGTGGGATGATTCCAGAAAATTTGGATGTTACTGTAGCAACTTTGTGTCAAGCAGCAGTGAAAAATGATATCAACTTTATTCTGTTTTTACTTGAGCAATTAGTACCAGGATATAAGCCCAAACACTTAGATACTTATATGACAGCAAATACTTCCAGTAATTCTTCGCTTAGAGTCAAGCCAAATATGAATATGCTGGCACAGGTGAAATCTTAAGGAGTATATTTAACTTGAATAATTTAGCTTTAAATCTACCTTAATCTCAACAATAAATATGTACAAAAGCTCTAATCTCAACAGTATTTCGCAGGTATTCGATAGAGTATCTAGGGTTAATAATAGATATTTGGCTGGGATTAAAAACATAGCAAAGATTTTTATCACAAGAAGAAGTGAGTGGTCAATTGGAATTTATACAGGCGAATCTCCTTTTGATTTTGTTTGTCCAGACACAATTATTAATCCAGTTTTGACTGCCAAGGACATAACAGATGTTCCAGCACACTTTGTTGCCGATCCATTTATGGTTAGTGAAGATGGCATTTGGTATATGTTTTTTGAAGTATTGAATGGTCTACAAAATAAAGGAGTAATAGGTCTAGCAACTAGTAATAATGCATACAAATGGAATTACCAACAAATTGTACTTGATGAACCGTTTCATTTATCTTATCCATATGTATTCAAATATCAAAATGACTATTATATGATTCCAGAAACTTCCGAAGCAAGTTCTATTCGTTTATATAAAGCAATTAATTTTCCTACAAAATGGTCTTACGTCAAAACTTTACTCGATCAAAGTGATTTTGTAGATCCTAGTATTTTTCAACACAATAATCTTTGGTGGTTGTTAACTGCAACATCAGAAGCAAGAAATACATTACGTCTTTATTATTCTCAAGATTTAATGGATGGTTGGATTGAACATCCAAAAAGCCCAGTGATTAAAGGAAATAAAAACATAGCAAGACCAGCGGGTAGGGTTATAGTATTCGATGGCAAAATTGTTAGATATACCCAGGATTGTGAGCAGATATATGGTCATCAAGTTAGAGCGTTTGAAATAACTGAATTGACAACAATAAATTATCAAGAAAAAGAAGTCAAAAATAATTCAGTTATTAAAGCAAGTGGAGTGGGTTGGAATCAAATAGGTATGCACCATATTGATGCTCACCAAATTGATAGAAATAAATGGATTGCATGTGTGGACGGAAAGCGTTATCAATTAGTTTTTGACCCAAGATTTAATAACTGAAGTTTGGCTAATAGGAATTTGGGCGTTGCATAAATGCGGGATGACTTTATCAGTTTTACTTTGCGTCTTTGCGCCTTTGCGTGAGACATTCATCCCCTTATTCAGCAACGCCGGAATTTGATCTGATTTAGGAAAATTATTTTTTTGTCTCACGCAGAGACGCGGAAGACGCAGAGAGAAGAAGAAAGAGAGGTTGTTATTTATTAGTGCATGTAAGCAATCAGAATTAAAATCTGCTAGCTATAAGTATATTTCAAGAAGTTGAATTTGAATCAAACAGCGAGGAATAGAACAGATGTTAATTGTCACAAAGAAATTTATATTTTCAGTGGGAGAAGTCTGGTTTGATGAAAATCCACAAGAATTAAGTAATGTAGATGTACTCCACTACAGGCAATGGATACACCCCATTAAAGGTGGTCAGTCTGATGAATTTTACACAAGATTGATTGATTTAAATAAAAGTCATGATGAACTTTGGGAAAGTATCAGTAGCAATGATAGATATAAGATTAGACGAGCAGAGCAAAAAGACCAAGTGATTTATGAATATTGGGAACATATTAACTCTGATATACTCAATGAATTTTCTGATTTTTATGATTTATTTGCTTCCCAAAAAGGCTTGACTAAAATTAACAGAGTTCAACTAAAAAACCGCATAGATGCTGGTGTAATTGATATTTCACGTGTCAAATTAAAAGATGGCGATTCTTTAGTTTGGCATGTTTATTATCGCAGTAAAAATAGAGTCCGTCTTTTGCATTCTGCATCACTGAAAAATAATAACGATACTTCCTATCAATCGATTTTAGGACGAGCAAATCGTTATCATCACTGGCAAGATATTGTGAGATTTAAGAATTTAGGAATTTCAACTTATGATTTTGGAGGTTGGTATACCGGAAATACAGATCCGGAAAAATTAGGTATTAATCAGTTTAAAGAAAAGTTTGGTGGAGAAGTTGTTAAAAATTTTAACTGTGTTAATGGAGTTACCTTGAAGGGTAAATTATATTTACGTTTGCTGAAGATATATATGAGGTTCTCTGAATTATCTTTACCAAGCTTAGTGAATTTTAAATTTTAAATTTTGGTTTTTGGATCGTAGATTTCCAAAGTCAAAATTTTACATGTCGTAATACTAGTTTAAAAATCATCGCCATAAATATATTCACCAAAATCAGATACACCAAGGCGATTCATCATCCAAAATCTCAAATCTAAAATCCAAAATGGTATTAGTTGATTACTGGAAGAAGCTGACAAGTGGCTCTATCAATCGCCAAATTTTTGGTGCTGCGATGATAGTTGGTTTATTGACAGCATTGGTTAAAGTGGCGGCTGTTATTAAAGAATTAGTGGTTGCTCAGAGGTTTGGCACTGGAGATGACATAGATGCGTTTTTAATTGCTTTGCTTATTCCTTCTTTTATTATTAATGTCGTCGCTGGTTCTTTTAATACTGCTCTCATACCTACTTATATGCAAGTAAGAGAGCAGGAAGGTACAAAAGCTGCTCAAAAGCTTTTTTGTGGAGCCACAATTAGCGGCTTGGGACTGTTAGCAATTACAACAATATTGACGGTAATCTTAGCACCTTTGTATTTACCACGAATTGCGGCTGGATTTAGTCCTCAAAAGCTAGATTTGACTTTTCATTTGCTTTGCGCGATCGCACCTTTTATTCTCTTAAGTGGAATCATTGTGATCTGGGGTGCTGTATTGAATGCAGGGGAGCGTTTTGCTTTAGCAGCATTCTCACCAATTATTACTCCAACTGTTACCGTCGTATTACTTTTAACGCTGAAATCTTGGGGAATTTTCGCTTTAGCCGCTGGGTTAGTCTGCGGTGCAGTACTAGAAATAATTCTTTTAGGAATAGCATTGCACCGACAAGGCATTTCATGGCTTCCTAAATGGTATGGAGTTGATACTAATCTGCGTCAAGTTGTTCGCCAATATTTCCCCATGATTGCAGGCGGACTTTTAATGTGTAGTACAAATTTAGTAGACCAATCTATGGCAGCAATGTTGTTACCTGGTAGTGTAGCAGCACTCAATTACGGTAACAAAGCGATCGCATTCCCCATGTCTCTAGCCACTACAGCATTGAGTACTGCTGTGATTCCCTATTTTTCCAAAATGATAGCTGCTAACGATTGGATCGGGACACGTCGCACACTTAAGCGATATATGCAGATCATCTTTGTCACAACTACTCTACTGTCAACATTCTTATTTATATTTTCTGAATCTATAGTCCAAATACTTTTTCAAAGAGGTTCATTTACGGCTAATGACACTCATTTAGTAGCTCATATTCAGAATTGTTTTGCTTTCCAAATACCTTTTCATGTAGCAGGGATTTTGGTAGTACGGTTAATTTCAGCAATGCAAGCCAATCATATATTGATGTGGGCTTCTGCATACAATCTAATCAACAATATTGTTTTAAACTATCTATTTCTCCACTATTTTGGTGTTGCAGGTATCGCTCTCTCAACAGCCTGTGTTTCCGCCTTAGCATTCTTATTTTTATCATATTTTGCTAATAAACAACTCAAAAAACATTCTGCTATCCTAGTAACCTAATTTCTCAATACTCTTCTCTGCGCCTCTGCGTGATTTTAAATATTCCCACACAATGAAAATAACATTAATTATTCATTCCCTTACCTATGGTGGTGCCGAACGTATTATGTCAATCATGGCAAATTACTGGTCAGCTAAGGGATTACAAATTACTTTATTAACATTTAATGACAATAAAATACCCGACTTCTATTTAGACTCTCATATAATTTATCTTCCCTTGGGTATAGCTAAAAAATCTCCTAATGTAATTATTGGCATTTGGAATAACTTCAAACGTATCCGAATCCTACGAAATTCAATTATTAATACTAACCCAGATGTTGTGATTAGCTTCATGTCTAAAATCAATATCACGACTTTACTAGCAACGCGCTGGTTGAAGATGCCAATAATAGTTTCTGAACGCAGTAATCCCGTAAAAAGTTCTTTAGATTGGAATTGGCAACAACTACGACAATGGACTTATTTATTCGCAGATAAAATTGTTTTTCAAACTCAGCGAGCAAGAGATTATTTCCCATCAAAACTGCAAAATAATAGCTGTATTATCCCTAATATGGTTGTATTACCACCAATAAAAAAACAGTCATCAGAAAAATTTTCAGCAGAGCGATCGCTCATTGCTATGGGACGCTTTGTCCCAGAGAAAGGCTTTGATTTATTGCTACAAGCTTTTGCCAAATTAAAAGATAATTATCCAGAATGGACATTGACTATTCTAGGGGATGGAAAACTACGTCCAGAGTTGGAATCTCTGCGTAATCAATTGGGACTTGGCGATCGCGTTCATTTTCCGGGAATGGTGAACAATACCTATGCTTTTTTACAAGAGGCAGATTTTTTTATTATGTCTTCCCGTTTTGAAGGTTTTCCAAATGCTCTTTGCGAAGCAATGGCATGTGGATTACCAGTTATATCCACAGATTGTCCTAGTGGCCCACGAGAAATTATTCGTGATGGTATAGATGGTATTTTGGTTCCCAATGAAGATGTTTCAGCATTAGCCGCAGCAATGGAACGACTGATGTCTAATGAACAAGAACGAAAATCTTTAGCTGCTCGTGCGCCAGAAATAACCGAACGATTTGCTGTTGAAAAAATAATGGGAATGTGGGAAGAAGTATTAACTCAAGTTATTGGAGAAGAATTCAGAATGGGCTACGCCCCGCTGCGCTAACAGGAGTCAGGAGTCAGAATAAAATATCGCAAAATTTAGATAATTCAAGAATAGAACAAAAATTTAAAAAACGTTTTACAATGAATATCCACAAATATCTTTACTTCATTTATGCCTCTTATAGAAACTACCATTTTCCTCAACTTTATAATCAATTCGTCAAAGAAAGTTTATCTAATATCTCCATTGACATCACTAGAGGCTTGCTAACAAAGCTCCTAATTCACTGCCATCAATGTGTCCCATACTATGCCCAACTAATCAATAGTCTGCCTAACGATGCAATTATTCAGCAAAAACCAGAGCTATATCTTGAACAATTACCAATCCTAACAAAAGAGATTATTCGTAACAACTTTGAACAACTAAAATCTAGAGATTTAGCACAACGTCAGTGGTATTTCAATACATCGGGTGGTTCAACGGGCGAACCAATTAAGCTAATTCAAGATGCTGAATATAATGACCGATCTACAGCAATTAGCTTACTTTATTCTTATTTAGTTGGACGAGAGCTAGGAGAGCCAGAAGTACGTCTATGGGGTTCAGAAAAAGACGTTTTTGATGGCACGATGGGATGGAAGGCAAACTTTTTCAATTTTCTCAGAAATACTACATATATGAATGCTTTTCAGATGACTCCTCAAAGAATGAGAGATTTTCTGAAATTGCTGAATACAAAACCACCAAAGTTGATTGTTGCCTACGCTCAGGCGATTTATGAATTAGCAAAATTTGCTGAAGATGAACACATTAAACTTGTTCCTCAAAAGGCAATCATAACTTCTGCTGGGACACTTTATACTTGGATGCGCCAAAAAATTGAGACTGTATTTCAGTGCCAAGTATTTAATCGTTATGGTTCTAGAGAAGTTAGCGATGTAGCTTGTGAAAAACCAGGACAGCAAGGATTGTGGGTAGCTCCTTGGGGCAATTATATCGAGATTGTTGATGATGATAATAACCCTTTGCCGGCAGGAGTTGAAGGTAATATTTTGATTACTTCTCTCACGAACTTTGCTATGCCGCTGATTCGTTATAAAATTGGCGATCGCGGCACTTTATCTCCTGAATATAAATCGGGACAAATATTAGAGAAAGTTTCCGGTAGAAATGTTGATATTTTTAAAACTCAAAGCGGTACTTTAGTAGATGGGGAATATTTTACTCATCTTTTATACTTCAAAGATTGGGTAGATAAATTTCAAATTATTCAAAAAAACTACTTAGAAATTAACATCAAAGTTATTAAATCTAATTCTGATTATCTCACTGAAGAACTTGATGATATTATCGCCAAATGCAAGCTGATGATGGGTAAGGATTGTGTAGTAAATTTTGAATTTGTAAATCATATTTCTGTAAATCACTCTGGCAAATACCGCTACACAATTTCCGAGGTTAATTAAATGAAAAAGAAGATTGTATTTCTGATTCGAGACTTGAATTATGGAGGAGCAGAAAGGCAATTAGTCACACTAGCAAAAGCTCTGGATAAACAATGGTTTGATGTAAGCGTTTTATGTTTTTACACTGGTGGTTCATTATCTTTAGATAAAGACTTAAAAGATAGTGATATCCCGATAATTTATTTAGAAAAACAAGGACGATGGCATTTATTTGGCTTTTTTTGGCATCTTATTCAACATCTTCAACATATAAATCCCGATGTGTTGCATGGATATGGTGGAACACCAAATTTGCTCACTATCTTTTTAAAGCCGTTTTTTCCCTCAACCGCCATAGTTTGGGGATTACGTAATTCTAATAGTGATTCTAATTTTTATGATTGGTTAGGGCGTTTGATCTTTCAGTTAGAGTGTCTTTTATCCCATTTTACTAACTTGATAATTGTTAATTCTTATGCTGGTAGAACATACTATCTCGCTCATAAATTCCCCACAAATAAAATGATGGTAATTTCTAATGGTATTGATATCGAACTTTTTCAGCCTGACTTAGAAGCTAGAAAAAAAGTGCGATCGCAGTGGGGGATTTCAGAAGATACAATTTTGATTGGATTAGTGGGGCGACTAGATTTAAGGAAAGATCATCCGACATTTCTTAAAGCAGCAGCATTACTGTGTGAAGATAGCCAGAACGTGCATTTTGTTTGCGTAGGTAGTGGTTCAGAACACTATGCACGGGAGTTGCATGAACTAACTTATCAGCTAGGTATTTCTGAGAAAGTTATCTGGGAAAAAGCGCGTGCAGATATGCCCGCAATCTACAACGCCTTAGATATCGCTGCTTCTTCGTCTTATACAGAAGGATTTCCCAACGTAATTGGAGAAGCGATGGCCTGCGGTGTTCCTTGTGTGGTGACAGATGTAGGCGATTCAGCTTTGATTGTTGGAAATCCCGATGTAGTAGTACCTCCTAAAAATCCAGAAGCTTTAAAAATTGCGCTCAAGACATTAATAGAAAATTTTAGTATTAATGGTTGCGATCGCACTGAAATTAAACAGCGAATAATTGACAAATTTTCAGTAGCTAAATTAGTCCAAAAAACCGAAGCTATTTTATTTAATTTGTCCCATGAATCAATATCTAAATACAAAATTTGATTTTCTATTTTATTATCAATGTGCCCTAGCCATAGGTGCTATTTTCACTTTTTTCACAGATATTAATTCGTATTTATATACATCAGGTATTCTTTCTCAACCTCCTTTATATTGGATCTTAGGTTTTGCTATAGCTTCTCTACCATTACTTTTTTCACAGAAAAAGTACATACCGCTCTCTGTGATTATTTGGTGTTTTGGTTTTATTTTTGTCTCATTATTGTGGTTTGTACTCTTTTCATCATCTGGAGAACTTGCTTTTGAAGAATTAAAAAAACGAATTTTAGCAGTGATTTTTTTGATTGCAATGACATTAATATTTTCTCGAAATCCGACAATCCATTACTTGACTCGATGGGCTATATTTTTAGCAGTATTAATGGCTGCATTTAATAATATTTACGAATTTTTTAACCCTGTTGCATTTAGCTCATTAGGTAATGGTGGCCGCGCTACTGGATTTTACTTAAATCCCAATAGTAATGGCTGTGCGTTGATACTTGGGATGATTTTTAGTGTAAGTATATTACAGCCAATATATCGTTTACTTTTTGTCTCTATCGTCGGTATTGGGGTTCTCTTGACATTTTCAAGGGGTGCTATTCTTGGCTGGTTAGTTACAGTTATTATTTTTACCATCGCCCGTATAATTCATTTGAACAAATTACTTTATTGGACTTTGGGAATAGGAGCTTTTATTATCAGCTTAGGTTCACAATGGTGGGAAGAGTTATTGCAAAATTTCAATTTGAATCCCAATTCACTAGAAAGAATTGCATGGTTTCAAAATATCTCAGCTTCTGATTCTGAAGATTCCGCTGATTCACGTTTAGAAGTGGCTCAATTAGCTTGGCAGATGTTTACGAAACATCCCTTCTTAGGTAATGGAATTGGCTCAACTTTAACGTGGAATATGGAAATATCTACACACAATATGTACTTATATTATATGGCCGATCATGGAGTTATCGGCACTTTGATTCTACCTCTATTCGTATATGCAGTAACACAGCACGCCCGTGGAGAAACTAAATATATTGGCTTAGCTTTTGCTGCTTTTATTCTTCTCTGGGGACTATTTAGCCATAACGTTTTAGAGGAGCGCTATATCCTCATCATGTTTTCATTCATGGCTGCCATGACTGGAGCGAGTCGGTTAGAGCAAAAATTGGAATTAGGACATCAATTATGAAAATTATTTATATCATTACTGGACTCTCCACTGGTGGTGCTGAAGTCATGCTTTATAAACTTCTTTCCGGGATGGATCGACAACGTTTTAGTCCAGTTGTTGTTTCTTTAATGGATCGTGGTACATGGGGCGATCGCATTGCGAATTTAGGCATTCCTGTGTACACCATTGGGATGAAGCAAGGATTACCTAAACTAATTAACATTTGGCGAATGATTCACATAGTAAATAAACTCAAACCTGACTTAATTCAAGGTTGGATGTATCATGGAAACTTAGCAGCACAATTTGCAAAACTTTTTATATTCAGACAAGTACCTATTATCTGGAATATACGTCATTCACTGCATACTTTAGAATTAGAAAAGCCGGGAACAAATATTATTATTAATTTGTGTGCCAGATTTTCTCACTTGCCTACAAAAATTATTTATAACTCTCAGAATAGTTCTAAACAGCATGAAAAAATTGGGTATTGTGTTGATAAAACCTGTGTAATTTCCAACGGCTTTGAAACAGAAAAATTTACACCATCAACGGAGGATCGTCTCAGTGTTCGTTCAGAACTCAATACCCCTGAAAATGCTTTGTTGATTGGTTTGATTGGTCGTTATCATCCCATCAAAGATCATTTTAGTTTTCTTCAAGCCGCCGCATTACTAATTAAAAAATATTCCAACGTCCAATTTGTTCTTGCTGGCAATAAAGTTGATTGGCAAAATCCAATTTTATCGGAACTAATCCATGAATTAGGGCTTGTTAAATACATAAATCTATTAGGTGAACGTCATGATATACCCCGCTTAACCGCTGCTTTAGATATCGCTTCTTCCTCTTCATCTGGAGAAGGTTTTCCCAATGTAATTGGCGAAGCTATGTCTTGTGGTGTTCCCTGTGTGGTAACAGATGTGGGAGATTCAGGTTTGATTGTTGGTGATACCGGAAAAGTCGTCCCCCCAAGGAATCCAGAAGCATTAGCAAATGCTTGGCAAGCATTAATCGATATAGGAAAAGAAGGCAGAGAAAGCTTAGGAAAAGCAGCACGCGCAAGAGCGATCAAATGCTTTTCTTTAGACTCTATTGTGGCTGAATACGAGGCACTGTATAACCAAATAATTATGAATTATGAATTATTTGGAATATAGCGGTTCCTATTCAGACGGGGTACAACATGATATGGCGAGGTGTAAGGAACAGTGCCGCTCCTATCGGTGTACCTTACTAAATCAGGAAATGCTATAGGACTAGTATTTGATTTTTGAAATATTACGTAGGGTGCGTTAGCGGAGCGTAACGCACCAAAAGCTTGAGATGGTGCGTTACGGCTTACGCCTAACACACCCTACAAATACTTAGATTTTTTCAGAAATCAAATATGATTTCTATATAAAATAGGTACTTACTAATATCCAAAAAATATTTATCACTGCAATAATATTTGAATCAGGAAAATTTAAAATGTCTCTTTTCAACAGAAAGACAAGATTTATTAACAAAATAAATCTTATTTTAGGAATATTGGCAACGGTATTTACTTTATTTGCTTGTTCAACTGTTGGTTTATTAGCTAATAATCCATCCTTGGGCGATCGCCCTTTAATATGGGTGGCTTCAAATCTAGAAAGAATAAACCAAAAAGAGCCACCAGGAAACAAAACCGACATTGATTTGTACGCGGCACGTGGAGAATATGAACCCTTTCAGATAGGAATTCGCGCACCCAATGGCGATCTGACAAATGTGAATGTTACAGTTTCAGATTTGTCTGCTTCAAATAACCGAATAATTTCAAATAGAAACATTACACTGTACCGTGAACATTACGTTCGCGTTACTCATTCCAGCCCCAACAAAAAAGGCAGTACCAATCTATCTTTAGGTACTGGATGGTATGCAGACGGACTCATTCCATTTATTAATCCTGAAAACAAAAAAGATATTAAAGATGCCGAATTAGACGCTGTTCCATTCAATCTGAAAGCTGGGAATAACCAACCCATTTGGGTAGATATTTTTGTACCCCGTGACACTCAAACTGCTGAGTATCAAGGGACTTTTACTGTTAGCAGCGATCAAGGAGCGATCGCAGGTAAAATCCACTTGAAAGTTTGGAATTTTGAGTTGCCAATCAAACCATCGCTTAATTCTGAGTTCACATTCTATGAACATCAAGATAAAAGCGACATGATAGAACTTCTCAAACATAAATTAATGCCTGATGCCCATTTTAATCCAGCAGATGAAGCAGAGTTAATGAAGCTGTGGGGACTGCGTTCTCGGGGTCTTCCTTTTTGGAGTGGGGCTAACGTTAGTACTTGCAAAATGGCTCCAGCGCCTTCTCTCAAAAAGATTAAAACTACTGCTGCTAAACATGAATCTCGTTTATTTCTCTACGCTAGATATGCCGATGAAATTGATAACTGTGCAAATTTAATTGAACCAGTAAAACAATGGGCGCGAAATTTTCATCAAGCTGGAATCGCAACTGCTTTAGCAATGACTCCCACACCTACGCTTTATGATGATGGTTCCGGAACTGGACGTTCAGCCGTAGATATATGGGTAGTATTACCAGAATCCTATGATGAAGCTCCTGAACGAATTACTGAGGTTTTGCAAAAAGGAGATAAAGTTTGGTCTTACAACGCTTTGGTACAAGATGGATACTCTCCCAAATGGCAGATAGATTTTGAACCAATAAACTACAGAATTCATCCAGGCTTCATTAGCCAAAGCCTTGGGCTAACAGGAATTTTATACTGGCGAGTTGATTTATGGACAAAAGACCCGTGGAAAGATGTTCAAACTTATTTCCAGAAAAAATACAAACACTATTTTCCTGGTGAAGGGATGTTGTTTTATCCGGGGAAACAGGTAGGTATTAAAGGAGTTGTTCCTTCCATGAGACTGAAGTGGCTCAGAGAAGGGGTAGAAGACTACGAGTATCTCGAAATACTTAAAAATCGCCATCGCCAACAGTGGGCGTTTCCATTAGCTCGGCGTGTCGGCCTTGACTGGAAGCACTGGACGCGGGATACAAATTTACTGGAATCAGTCCGGCGACAGTTGGGAGAGGAAATACATAGACTCTCTTCTCAATAAGTATCTTGAAAAATTCATCATTCCTAGGACTTACGCATTGACATAAAAGCAAAAATGGCAGATAGAGTTTTCAAAGCTTTTATCTAGGTTTTTCAATCATATTTTGGCGATCGCCAGCAATCAAAAGCAACCTCCAAAAGCCTGGAACAACGTATTTACGTTGATACACAAAATAGTTCTTTTGTACAGTGCGTAAGTCCTAATTCCTTTGACTAAAATAAAGTTTTCCCAAGGCAAAGATAAATCAGGCAAAGCAGGTTTAGGTCTTTATTTTTGTAAAATCACATTGGAGCGTTGGGGAGGTAGTATTGGTTATTTACCCCGTCCTGAAGGTGGTTCTAGATTTTGGTTCCGCTTGCCAAGGAGGGGATGAGGATGCAGGGGAGGCAGGGGAGGCAGGGGAGGCAGGGGGAGATTATAAAAAAGCTTCCCACTCCTCCCACACTCGCAATGCCCAATGCCCCATCCTATATGTGCGAAGCAAGTCCGATCGCTCCTCCTGCTAGGACTAACCAAGCAGAATTGATTTTAAATCGGAACACAGCGATCGCACTCACAATCGCCATAGTAATTGTCAACCAATCCATCAGTGCGGCTTGTCCTAATGTGTAGCTAACTCCTGCCATTAATCCCAGAGAAGCGGCATTCACACCATCTAAAAATCCACTTGCCCAAGGAGATTGACGCAACTTAGAAACCCAAGGATTAACCAACCACACCAATAGAAAAGCTGGTAAAAAAATACCGATTGTACCAGCGATCGCCCCGGCATTTCCTGCTAGCAAATAGCCAATAAATGT
The DNA here is from genome assembly GCA_019359545.1 of Desmonostoc geniculatum HA4340-LM1. GTDB lineage: Bacteria > Cyanobacteriota > Cyanobacteriia > Cyanobacteriales > Nostocaceae > Nostoc > Nostoc geniculatum. The sequence continues at coordinate 58,258 of JAHHHB010000029.1, forward strand.
TGCAGTAGTGAAAACAGGCCCCGGTGTAAACTGACCGATCGCCACCGCATCTAAAAGTTGCTGTGAGGTAAGCCACTGGTTGCGTTCGACTAATTCCCGTTGTAGAAATGCCAGCAACACGTAACCACTGCCATAGAGAACACACCCAATTTTGAGAAAGAAGAAAAAGACATTAATCCAACTAACTGATGTGACTGCTGCTGTACTACCAACCTGAGCCAGAACACCTGAAAAAGGTAATAAGAATGCTCCCGTTATACGTCCTCTGCTTTGCCAATTCTTCAGCAGCATAACAGCAATACCTAGCAAAATCAGCACCAAAATTTCATTCAATCCAGCAAAGTAGGCGGCGATCGCGGCCACCCCTGCAATAATTGTTGGTGCATCTTTGGCTGCCTTTTTACCCAGATTCCACACAGCCTGAAGCACGATCGCAATAATTACAGGTTTAATTCCATAGAGCAACCAACCCACCTGGGGAACAGTTTGATACCGAGCATAAATGGCGGCTAATGCCCAAACAATCAGCATCGCAGGCAAAATAAAGCAACTTCCCGCAACCAATAAACCGCGCCACCCGGCTCGTTCGTAGCCAATGTGAATGGCTAATTCCGTTGAATTGGGGCCTGGAATCAAATTCGTAATTCCCAGTAAATCTAGCAGTTTCTCCCGGCTCATCCACTGGCGGCGATTCACCACCTCATTGTCCATCATCGCAATGTGGGCAGCAGGGCCACCAAAGGCGATCGTCCCCAGTCGCAAAAACACCATTGCCAGTTCAGTTAATCGCTGCTTTTGCTGTGTGGGAGTCAGAGCATTATCGGATTTCTGGATATCCTCAGCTTCCTGAGTCACTGTGGTTTTCCTGATTTAATGATGTTGATAGAATTAATATATCGGATTTCGATAACGAAATTCTATATATTAAATTCTTGAGGGCGTACCTATCCACCGAGATTTTAGGGAGTGCCCTAACGATTTCATCCCCATTCCCCATTCCCTATTCCCCATTCTCCAACAGATTTAATATCCACCAACATAATATATGTAATCAAGTTGTTTCATCGCTTGCAAAACTTTATGAGTTGAGCGCAGCATAAACAAAGCAGCAGCAGTTACTAAACCAATCACAGCCCAATCTGCACTAATGACATGGGCTAAGATGTAGCCCAAAGTCAAATTTAGTATCAGAGCAGGGATAATGCTTTTAATTACCATAACTGCTTGATTTAGACTAAACAACAATATTGCATTCAATAACCCGATGACAAAAAACAAATAACCTAAGCAGCCAAACAAAGACTGTAAATTTATCTGTATACTCCAATTTTCAGGTTTTAAAAAACAAAATGTACAAGCCACACATAGTCCAAAAAATATCACAGTTAAGGCAATAGTTAACCAGTAAGCATAAAACAATTTTGGATAAAATTTAGTGAGGTTTTCTATATTCATATTTTTGGAATTTCCATACCAGTAGCGAATAAATTGATAACTCAAATATTCAACTAGTGGCACCATCAGCAGAAAATTTACCAGAGCTAAATCCATAGCCCGTTGATAGTCAGCATTAACAGCAAAGATTAACCCAGATGCGGGATTTACAGCCCAACCTGCCACAATGCGATCGCCAAAAATAAAACTAAAATAAGCTATTCCGTAAAAGAAATAAGGTGCTAGTAAGTATACCAGGGCACTCAAGCGAGGTAATGGAGCTTTCGCACCACTAATTTGACCTGTTTTCTGATCTTTACCAAATCTCAAAGCAACCAAGCAGACTACTACTAATAAAGTGGCAAACATACTGATTATTTGGGCTGTCAGTGCATCTATATTCACCGAAACTCTTAAAAACACAAACAGTATGCTTAAACCCAGCATAATTAATGGTGTACACCAGCGTAATTGAATCCCCAAAGCTGCTAACAGCATCCAGAGTAGACTCAGCACTAGATAATACAAAGCAGCCAGCATCAAATATTCATCAGCAAACTGACCTTGATAAAAACCAAACCATAGCCCAAATAAACCTAAGATAATACTAGTAGCTGCACCTAAATAAATAATGGGTAAACAGACTCTTCTAGCTTGCATCGGCTCACCCAACTAAAACTGATATTATTGTAAGTACGAATTACCTCATTAGTAGAGTACCCCTTCATCACTGGATGAGTAATATCTTCGGCGTTGAGAATGCCATTGACAAGTGTATTTGCTGGGCTACCACCTGTTATAGTGACATTCAACAACTGCTTCATCCGGCTATAGGAATCTCCGGGTAAAGCATTATTATTTTCATCGTTAGTTAAGAAATCTCCGGCGGTAATCAGACCAATGTTATATTGATAAACTGCCGTTGTGAGTGTATTTTGAATAGCATCTAGTTTCGCTAGGGGTACATTTGCGAAGTAAGGAAAGATTAGCGCATCATAATTGACAACTTTGCTGAGATCGGTTAAGTCGTCTTCTGTGAGAATATCAAAGGGAATACCCGCCTGCATCGCTTGACTTTGCATGGACAGAAAAAGTTGGGTATACGCTTTGTCTTGAAAGAAGTTTTTCGCTGTAGTTTCGGAAAAAACTATGCCTACCTTTTTACTAAAATCTGTCCTAGTTGGTAAAACTGGTGGTGTAGCATAAACGGTATATTTTTGAGTAGAATAATCTGACGGTAAAAAAGTTTGGTTATTAATATCCGTCAAAACATCAATTGCTTGTGGCGCTCCATTTAACAGCGATATTGGGACAGCGAACTCGACTATTTGATTATTACTACCATAGGCATAGTTTAAAGGACCGCTGACCAAATTTTCTCCGGCTCCTCCTGTGTAAAGAGAGGGTTGACCATCTGTAAAGAAGTTGACGTTATATTCTGCTCCTCCAATTCCAGTTACACCAAATATTTGATAGCCTGTTAGAGAATTTCTATCTGTATTTAGCCATAATGTTGTGTCTGCACCTATCTGTTCGCTATTCGATTTAAAGGCGAAAATATAAGCATCACCTGCATACTTACCATAGATTTCGTATCCTGGTTGTCCTGTCCCAGGAAGATTATCTAATCTATCAGCAGATGTCCAATCACTTAAGTTACCATCGAGGCTGATATTACCGTATGTAGCTGCTAGCTCTAATGTTGTGGCTTGTCCATTGATGATGACATTAGTAGCATCATTCTCACTTCTCAACTCTATCAGTTGAGTTGGAGTTAGCTCTTTACCTTGGACAATTGCTGCAAAAATTGCCCCTTCATCGCCCTGAGCATCTTGAATATTGATCTGAGAATCTATATAGTGACCTAGTTCTTCTATCAGAACATCAACACTTTTGGCAGCATCATTTAAAAGTGCTTGTGATAAATAAATCGTATTATCAATACTACCAAAAGCCCCTTGCCCACCATTAATTTCTGAGGAGTCAACAATTTTAATTTCGGGTAGGGTTGTATAGTTTATTATTCCTTGAATTACAGCCTTGGCTTTTTCTTCATCCCAATTTTCACCAAATGCTAAATTCATTTTTTGGGAATAATCGGAAGATGTGAAGAATTCAGCAATGTTATTTATTGCTTTTTTTAGTAATTCTTTAAGGTCGATAATTAGGATGTCATTGCTCATGATTTTATCACTTTAAAAAATGTAAATGTTTCAGCAAAATTTTCTAATTTTTGAAATATATCTAGGTAGGAGTAGGGCTGATAAAACCCAGATATAGTGCAATACGCTTGGGTTAAGGCTAAAAATCTTGTTTTTTACGTAGACGCATTAGCGAAGCGGTAGCGACGAAGGAGCGTCAGCGGCTTGCCGCAGGCTACCACAGAGGCGCAGAGAACACAGAGAGAAGAGATAAAGAGAAAGTAGCAATGTTTTTACCTCCTGCCTCCTGCTATATGTGAGTGTGGGTTTGATTTACACTCGCAACCAAATTCCTTGTTTTCTCCAAGTTTGCTCTAGCAAAAGTTTTTCTAGCATCTGTGGTGAAATAATTGATTTCTGCACTAATATTTCGCCTAATTTTCGCTGAGTTACTAATTGCTCTTGTAAAGCTTGTTGTAATTCGGTGGATGAAAGAATTTTGTTTTCTAGCAATAGAACACCTAGCCGGAAATTCTGTTCTGCTAGATGTTTTTCTAATGTAGCCAGAGGAATTAATTTTTTCTCCCAGTTTAAACCTGTGGAGACAATGGTTTCTAAACTGTTGTATTTAGGTTCCCAACCTAATATGGTACGGATTTTATCAGGACTTGCGACAACACAAGCCGGATCTCCTGGTCGTCGTTGGTTTTCAATTACAGGAAAGTCTACCCCTCTTCTGTCACTTTCCGGGTATTCTGAATAAAAGAATAAAAAAATAAAACCCTGAAAGGTAAGTAGGGCAATGGATGTAGAATTACAAATCTTGAAACATTTGGCAAGAGATGCTCACCC
>JAHHHB010000030.1 GCA_019359545.1 Desmonostoc geniculatum HA4340-LM1
TAATTTATTGCTGGGATTCAATCAATTAATTAGTGAAATGAATCAATTTAAACCCTGTTATGCTTCTGGATAATTTCACTTAGTTACTACTTGCTAATGCCGGAGAGTGACAGAAGAGGGATATACAAAACCCATCTTCCCTCAGCATTGCGACGAAAACAATCAACGCGTTGGCGGGTTTGACTGATTAAGACGTATTCTTGCAATGTTTCTAATTCTTGATAGTCAATAAATTTATCGCCTCTGTCAAAAGCTTCCGTAGATGGAGAAAGAACTTCAATAATTAAACAGGGATAACGTTTAAAATATTCAAATTTTATGTCTCTTTGGTCGCAAGTAACCAAGATATCAGGATAATAAAAAATATTTAGTGATTCAATGCGAGCTTTCATATCCGTAGCGTAAAGGCGACAACCTGTACCGCGAACATGATTTCTCAGGAGGGCAATGAGATTAGTGGTAATTGTTACATGGGCATCACTTGCCCCTGACATTGCATAAATTCGCCCTTGAATATATTCATGTTTATTGAGGCTAGATTTTTCAGCTTCAAGGTATGCTTCTGGAGAAAGATAGGGGTGAAATTGGCTAAGAGTCATATCAACACAGGTAATACCATTTTGGATTTTAGATTTTAGATTTTGGATTGAGAATTTCGGTGTTGTTGAATTTGAATCTCAACTCTTACTCTGTGCGATCGCCGTTCGCGTAACAACAGATTTCAAGTTAATGAAGTACACAATCTATGTCTGGTAACTAAGCTCCGAGCCTATTCTAATTCTGACTCCTGAATTCTGTTAGCGCAGCGGGGCGTAGCCCATTCTGAATTCTGTTACATCAATCTTCTGTTCGCAATAACCAAAAGCCGCTGTAAGTCATCCCAGAATCATCGGGTTGAACTAACAAAAAATGTAATCCTTGGCTTTGTTGTTTCCGTTGTTCATATGTTTGGGCTGCTGTGGTAACTTCTGAATCTTCAAAAGTGGCAACAATCCATCTATCCACTAAGCTTGCTTCTAATACTAAGCCATTTGGTGCGCCAGAAATGTAGTTCAATTCTACAGGGCGGGCTTGCTGTAACCACCGTGCTAGGTGCATCGATCGCCGTCCACCATAAATTACCACACCAGGAACAGCGATCGTTGATGCCAAACCTAAATTGAGCGGTTTGAGGTATTCCGGTATGTGCAAAATGGGAATCGGGCGTTCTGCAAACACATCCACGAGTTCACCAGCCTGGAGTGTCGCAAAACGCCATTGTTCTCCCCAGAGGTTTTCTGGTAATGGTGCAGGGGGTGGTTTATCTAGCGCTGAAGGATATTGCTTTTCCTGTAACCACTGTTTCAATGCCAAAGTGCGGCGAGTAGGTTCTACATTAATACCTAAATTCCGTCCAGCCGCCTCAATTAAACTGAGAGACTGAGGACGAAACACTTCAATTACATCGGGCAATTTTTCACCAGCTGCTTGCTGAAGTTGGGTAGTAACCCAATTAGAATTTGCTGCTGACTGAAGACAAGTAGCTTCATATTCAAAACTGCGAGTTGCATCACAAATCAACAACTCCCATAACACTTGTCCAGATGCATCTGGTGATGGACGACGATAAAAATCAGCCTGCCAAGTTTTCATAATGTGGGGAGTGGGCATTGGGCATGGGGCATTGGGCATGGGAAGATGAAGCGGATCAGTTTGAACGTTGAGGTTTTGAACTTGAACGTTGAGGTTTTGGACTGGAACGTTGAGGTTTTGAACTTCAAACTTTAAGTTTTAACTCTTCCTCATCTCCCTCATCTCCCTCATCTCCCTCATCTTCCCATGCCCAATGCCCAATGCCCCATGCCCAATGCCCCATGCCCCATGCCCAATGCCCCATGCCCCATACCAAATTCAAACAGCCTGAATCCATTCTTTAACAGAATACTCAGTCCAGATGCCATTTTTCCAGTAGGGATCGTTTTCAATTAATTCGCGGACTGTGGCTTCGTCTTCGGCTTCGTAAATTCCAAACACTTTTGTAACATCCTTGGTGGGGCCAATGGTAATCAGCACACCGGATTCTTTCTGTTTTGCTAATCCGTCTAAATGAGCTTCACGGTGAGGAACACGTTTTTCAAGAACGTCTTCGCAGTAAGTTCCCCAAAGTACATATTTAGGCATAATTGCTTGTTACTCCTACTGGTTAATAAGATATTAATCTGGCGGATTCTAAACGCCCTTTTAACTCAAACTTTAGACTCAATTTGTTGCCTCAACCAATCACGAAAATTAGCATGATAAATACTATAGTGGATTTCTGCTGCTATTGATTGTAAATCTAAAAACTCTCGCCACTTGTCTAAAATTACCTTGATTTCATATTCATCTGTATCTAATCTTTCGGCGATCGCTTCTATTGATATTGGTTGCTCTTGAACTAAGATATTTAACACCTGTAAAGCCATTGCTTGCTGTTTACTGGTTGCTAAATTCATTTTTTCCCAATGATTTTGGTAATAGAGGAACTTGCGAATTGCTCTCTTCGGAGCGGGGCGTTAGCCCATTCACAATTGCGAATTGGTTTGACGTTATTCATTTTTTGAACCCCCTTCTAATTGCAGAAAATGAACCCGCCCTAATTGTTCTCCTGCTACAACTGTTAATCCATCTGGGGAAACTGCACAGCACAATATAGAACCCATTTGTTGATTTGGCGAACGCATTTGTTATTTTGGCGAACCCATTTGTTGATTTGGCGAACGCATTTGTTATTTTGGCGAACCCATTTGTTGATTTGGCGAACGCATTTGTTATTTCGGCGAACGCATTTGTTATTTTGGCGATCGCATTTGCTATTTCGGCGAACCCATTTGTTATTTTGGCGTGTCCATAACGCACTCTCCTGGCGTGTCAACAAGTCTGAAATAGCTGTAGCAATGTTCTGAAAATGAATGTAGAGACGTAGCAATGCTACGTCTCTACAAGGGTTCATTGCTACGTCTCTACAGGGTTTCCGGTAACGGAGAATTAATTTCTGGAGATGTCTATTAGACTACGCTAGCCTCTAACTTCTCAGGTTGACGCCGAATTTTTCCACTAAGGCTTCGCGGACTTTATTGTGTACTGGTTCCACTTCTGCCTCAGTCAGAGTACGATCGCTTGCCCGATAAATTAGGCGGAATGCTAGACTCCGCTGGCCTTGGGGGACGTTTTCACCACGATATTCATCAAACAATTCCACTGATTCGAGCAAATCTTTGCCAGCTTTGTTGATTGCTTTTTCCAGTTCGGCAACTGAGACTTTGACGGGTGCGAAAAAGGCGATGTCACGATCGCTGGCTGGATAGGTGGAATAGGATTTAAATGTGGGGTTGAGAACTTCATCTTCTCCTAGAGAACTTAAAAGTGCATCTAAATCTAGCTGGAAAACATAAGCTGAATCTGGTAAACCTTTTTCTCGCCGTAGTTGGGGGTGAATTTGCCCAAAAATTCCCAGTCTAATACCTCTAATCCATAAAGAGGCGGTGCGTCCAGGATGTAAGCGTTCATCTCGGCGATCGGGTTGATATTCTACTTGCAAGCCTAGTTGGCGAAATACACTTTCTAAAATGCCTTTGGCTTCAAACCAAGTCAAGGGTTGTTCTCGCCCGCCTTTTGACCATTTGCCAATAAAGCGATCGCCTCCCATAATACCAGCCAGGGCTTCTGCTTCTTGCAAACCGTCTTCTTCTTGCCAAAAAATTTGCCCGATTTCAAAGCCGTTGAGGGCGCCGTTACCCTGCTCTATATTATATTGAAAGGCGTCAATTAACCCGGATATTAAATCGGTTCGCAGCGCTGAATATTCCACAAATAAGGGATTTGTTAATACTATCTGTCTGTCTTCTCCTGGTTTAACTAAAGAGTAATGAATCAATTCTGTTAATCCTTCTGCCCGCAGAAAAGCTCGCAATTTGCGAATCAATTCTTGGTCTAAAGGCAGATAACCCGCTTCGGATTTTTCTGGTAAGGTATCACAAAATCTGTTGTAACCATACAGACGAGCGATTTCTTCAATTAAATCAATTTCCCGTTCTAAATCCCGGTAGCGATAGGGTGGAACTGAAACAGACCATGTGGGTTGGAGTGTATTGTCTTGTGCTAAGACATTGCCTAAAGAAGTCAATTGACAGCCTAATGCAGTGAGAATCCTTTCAATGTCTTGTTGTTGGAGTTCTGTTGTGTCTTCTCCCAAATCGATTGGCCCTAATACCTGATTGACTCTCTCTAAACGCAGGGCAATGGAACGACTCCAGGTAGATGGGTCGGGGCGGGTGTCGGCGATTTCTTGGTGAGTTATAATTCCACTAGCTAATTCGCTAATTAACGACAAGGCGCGGCGATTTGCCACTTCCAATTCGGCGCGGTTAACTCCTCTTTCGTATCTCCCAGAGGCTTCACTTCTTAAGCCAACACTGCGAGAAGAACGGCGAATTGCTACGGAATCAAATAAAGCGGCTTCTAAAACTAGGCTTTGGGTACCTTCATGGACTTCGCTTTCTTCTCCACCCATGACTCCCGCTAGTGCAACAGGTTTTTCATTGGCGGTGATTAATAAATTTTGGGATGCTAAGGTGCGAGTTTGCCCATCGAGGGTTTTCAGGGATTCTCCAGCAGTGGCGAAGCGGACGCCGATGGTTAAATTTTCGCTACTTGTAATTGATTTTAGGCGATCGCGATCGAAGGCGTGCAGTGGTTGTCCCCATTCCAACAACACGTAATTAGTAATGTCCACGACATTATTTATGGGACGTACTCCCGCAGCCCGTAAACGCTGTTGCAACCATTCGGGAGACGGGACAATTTTTACTTGTTCAATGACCGTACCAATGTATGCCGGACAAGCTTGGGTGTCAGCAATTTTTAAAGCTAAATTTCCTGTATTTTTGGTAATTGGTACTTCACCCGGTACAGGAATGCTGAGTTTTCCCCCAGTTAAGGCTGCTACTTCTCTGGCTACGCCTACCATACTTAGAGCATCAGCGCGATTAGCAGTTGCCGTCAGGTCTAAAATGACATCATCTAAACCTAACAACGGACGCACATCACTACCCAAGGGTAAATTTTCTTGGGTAAAAATATGAATTCCGTCTACATCGGTGGGCAAACCGAGTTCTTTTAAAGAACAAATCATGCCCTGGGAGGGGACACCACGTAGTTTTGCAGGTTTAATTTTTAAATCGATGTTGGGTAAGTAAGTTCCCGTAGTTGCCACTGGCACATAGATATCTGCTTTGACATTAGCAGCACCACAGACAATATTCAAAGTCTCATCTGCGCCAATATCAACTTGGCAAACACTTAATTTATCAGCATTGGGGTGGGGTTGACGCTCAAGCACTCTTCCCACAACTACGCCATTTGCCCAAGTGCGGCGATCTTCAATATCTTCTACTTCAAACCCCGCCATAGTCAGGGTTTCGGCTAATTCTTCTGGACTAAGTTTTATCTCTACTAGTTCGCGCAGCCAATTTAGAGAAATACGCATGGAGTGTGCTTGTTTTAGGAATCATCTTTTGCTCTCATTTTAGAGTGTCTGTTAGCGTAGCGATCGCTATTCACTCTGCAAGTCATAGCCTTTCACCAAACCTTTTCGTGGCGGAAGCCCCTGCCTTCTGGGCATGGGGTTTGCTCTCAACTAGAGAACCCTGACTTGAACAATCCTACTACGTTAGACTAGCAGAACAATCTCCGATGTTAATCTTTTCTTGGCGTTTTACAGCAATTTTCAGGTAAATAGATCGCGTGTAGGGGCGCTAGTAGTCCTATAGATTAGTAGTCATGTAGATATCATCGGCCATTTGTCATTTATGATTTGTTTTTCTTTGCGTCCCCCCGTCTCCCTCATCCCTCCTCACTCCCCACTCCCTACTCCCCTCCCTCTACAAGAGATTTGAGCGCATGTATTAATTGTTGTTTGGTAAAAGGCTTAGTTAAATAAACATCTGCACCTTGTCGCATACCCCAAATCTTATCAATCGGCTGATTTTTAGAACTACAAATAATAATTGGCACTTTTTTAGTCGTGGGATTTCTTTTTAATTGGCGACAAAATTCAAAACCGCTAATTTCTGGCATTACCACATCAGTAATTATGGCATCCGGCTGATGATTGATTGCTTTAATCATACTGTCTTTAGCATCAGAAGCTTTAATTACTGTGTGTCCACTCTCTCTTAAGAAACTATTGATTAACTCCAATACAGAAGGAGTATCTTCCACAACTAAAACTTTAGCCATATTAATTTATTCATACTAGTTATAACTCCGGATATCCATTAATTTAAGTTAAATGCATGAAGACTATTTTCAGTAATTCCGCGCGAGTAAACGGTTTCGTCAAATATCCAGACGCCCCCACCAATCTGGCTTTTACTTTGTCTATAATTCCTTTATTACCAGTGACAAAGATAATGGGAGTCTGTTTAAACATTGAATTATTACGTATAATTCTACACAATTCATAACCATCAATTCCTGCCATGTTCAGATCCAGTAAAATTAAATCTGGTTTGTGCCTAATAATTGACAAAACGGCTTTTAATGGCTCGTTGATAGTCACCACAGAAAAATTTTCATTTTCTAAGAAATGGCTAATTTCTTTAAGAATTGTCGGGCTATCATCTACAGAAACTATTTTGTGAATTTTTTGTGCAGTTACAGTAGCAGCGGTTACTCTTTCACCAGCAGAATTTATGTTATTTGATATTGTTGGTTCCTGAAAGTTTGCTTGAGGAGGAGTGGAAATTTGTGGTAATTGCTCAACAGTACCTAGATTGTCTTGAGGAATATCTGGGTAAGTATTGACTTCATCTTTGGGATCAACTAATTCTGTAATCAACTTTGGCAAAAGTGACTTTTCTTCAAATATCTTTGGTAATTTATCAAATGGTGGATCTGGTTCATGCAAGATAATTCCCCCTTTAACGATGTAAGGGTATAATTGGCGAGCCAGTTGAATTTCATCTTGATTCAAAATTGCAGCCAAATTACAAAGACTAAAACCTTTCATCCAGTTAGTTAAATTTGGCTGGAGGTTTGGTAAATCTTTTTCCTCAAATTGATTGTTAGCTAACAGATATGGACGTTGATACGGAGAAGAAATTTGCGGCACAAAAGACTGCCAATTTTCTAATCTGGCTTGGCAGCGTTCTAGAATTTTTTCTATATCAAACCTGCAAATTTTTGGCATTCTACTGAGCGGTTCTGTTAATTCATAACTACCTTCTTTGATGAGCAAAAATGATTCAATCACCTCTTTGACTAATTCTTGAATTAGTACTGCTGCTTGGGTAGAATGTAGATGTTGTTGACTCACAAGCCAATATATAGCTTGATATTCAAGAGGCTGGCTTCTCGGTTGATTGTAATGTTCCGTTAACTGACTGTGTGAGTCAGGTTCAAACATCAGACGAACTTGAACGCGAACCTCGTTGGTAAGTAGTGGAATTTGATGGCCTAGGCGACGCAAATGGCGTTCTAGTCGATCAAACGGTTCTACTGAATGAGTTGCGTAAGTTATTTTGCCTTGCTCTAAGTAAATTGTCCAAAAAACTGAGTTACTCAATGCTTGTAAACAAGTAGTATCGGAGCAATTAGATAACTGTCTTAACAAACTTGAAGGACGTAGTTTGGTGAACACACCTGAATTATTCATATTTTTCTACTTTTTTGCGGAATCAGCAACCTAACATTTGTAAATTACAAATATCAGCTATGAAGTATTTTCTTCTTTGTAATATAGCGGTATGCACAAATTATTTATTTGAAATATGTATATATATTAAAATTTATAAATTTTTCAATCTTTGGTTGTATTTTATACGTTTCAATGGGGGTCTGAAAATAATATAGTTGTCTTTAATTATGTACGCTATGGATGAAAAAACTTGTATTTCGTTCTGTTCCCGACTTTTTTCAACTGAGGTAGGCACAAATAAACAAATGTAAAGTCCGATCGTCAATAGAATACTAGTACATCTTGGCTACTTTTAACCTGATTGACCACTGATAAATCTTGACTCAAGACTGTAATCATCTACATCTTAGTTATGCCGATTCACTTACGAGGTAAATCTGATTCCAAGTTCGCACAATCACACAGATACAGTTAGAAAGTAAACGAACTTAATTATGCTTAATTACTTTTCTATAAAGGAACGATTATCCTACATAAAATCTTTAAAAACTTATGTAGGAAATTCTACGTATTTATTGTACTGTAGGTTTGATAGATATAAATTTTTGGTAGATAAACTACAACAGGTGATGCTGAGTTTTGAGAAACTCTTTTTTGCAAAACTAGACGCTGCTCAAGCTCTCCTTAAATATGTAGAGAACTTGGTGAAAATAATTTGTTTCATGACTTGCAGAGCATCAACCGTTAGATACTATATCTGTAGTCACGTCAGTGACTGAAACTATATACTTTGAAAACAGGGAAATAAAACTTTGGATTTTAACATAACACAAAAAGTTATGCATGACACATTAAGACTTGATGAAGTTGTAGAGTTTGCAGAGAACCCAGAACCGCGTTGTCCGTGCGTCCTCTTACTAGATACATCTGGCTCGATGCAAGGAGATCCGATTGAGGCTTTAAATCAGGGTTTGCTAAGTTTAAAGGATGAATTAGTCAAAAATTCCTTGGCAGCCAGACGGGTGGAAGTGGCGATCGTCACTTTTGACAGTAATATCAATGTAGTACAAGACTTTGTAACCGCCGATCAATTCAATCCGCCGATTTTGACAGCCCAAGGATTGACAACGATGGGTGCAGGAATTCATAAAGCTTTGGACATCGTTCAAGAGAGAAAATCTCAGTATCGTGCCAATGGGATTGCTTACTATCGTCCTTGGGTATTTATGATTACCGATGGAGAGCCACAAGGTGAGTTGGATCATGTTGTAGAACAAGCATCGCAGCGTTTACAAGGAGATGAAGCTAATAAGCGAGTAGCATTTTTTACCGTCGGGGTGGAAAATGCGAATATGACGCGCTTAAATCAAATAGGTGTGCGTACTCCGCTGAAACTCAAAGGGCTAAACTTTATCGAGATGTTTGTTTGGCTCTCAGCTAGTATGTCAGCTGTTTCGCATTCCCAGGTGGACGAACAGGTAGCACTACCGCCGATTGGTTGGGGGACTGTTTAATTAAAAGATGGCAGCTAGCTGTTGGAAGAAAATCTTATGAAACTATCAAAACAGATTGCTCAATGGCGGATTGTGGCTGCGTCAGTATGTGGTACAAGTCACTTAAGAAACAAACAGTTATGTCAGGATGCTCATCACTGGCAGATATTGTCAGATAACATTTTAGTGGCAGCGGCGGCAGATGGCGCGGGTTCTGCAAGTCTTGGGAAAGTGGGAGCGATGATTGCTGTGGAGACAGCGATCGAAAGCCTTTCTAGTAAGGGAGTGAACCGAAGCAGTTTAACTAATGAAGGTTATGTGCGATCGCTCTTAAATGATGCCATGCTAGCTGCCAAAAAAGCTGTAGAAGATGAAGCTGTTGCTTGTGAGAAACAACTCCAAGACTTAGCAACTACTTTAATTATTATGGTTGCCACACCAGATGTTGTGGCTGTGGCACAAATCGGTGATGGTTTGGCTGTGGCCAAAGACCAGATGGGCAACCTCTTAGCACTGACTATGCCTGATAGCGGCGAATACATCAACGAAACCACCTTTTTGACTTCGCCCACTGCCTTAGATACAGCACAGATGAAGTTATGGCGTACAGACATAGTAAATGTTGGTATAATTACTGACGGGCTACAAATGCTGGCTTTAAATATGGTTGTTGGGGAACCTCATAAACCGTTCTTTTTTCCGCTGTTTGAATTTGTAGCCAATGCCGAGGACAAGACAGCAGCAAAAGAACAGTTAGTCAAATTTTTGCGCTCAGAGCGGATCACCCAACGCACTGATGATGATTTAACACTGATTATAGCTGCATTCAACAACTCATAAGCATTAACTTTACTTTAAAAGTTTGACATTTTAAATACTCCCGTTAGCGGTAATTTGACTATGCAGGTACTACGTTGTTCCCCGAAAAAAGAAATCCTCAGCCTCAATATGAGTTTGGGGCGTGGCGGTGAAGCTTGTGTTTACGCAGTGCCATCCGATGGCAACTTGGTGGCCAAAATATACCACAAGCCAACCACTGCCCATGCTGAAAAACTCCAAGCGATGCTGGCTAACCCACCGGAAAACCCGACAGCTAGTTTAGGGCATATTTCCATCGCTTGGCCAGAGGATTTATTGCGGGCGGCAGATGGTAGCAACGGCATCCTGGGGTTTTTAATGCCACGCATTCAGGGAATGCGTCCAATCATTGACTTTTATAACCCCAGAACCCGGCGCCAACACTGCCCCTTATTCAACTATCAGTACCTGCTCCGCACGGCTCGTAACTTGGCGGCGGCTTTTGCTGCTTTGCACGCCAGTGGATATTGCATTGGCGATGTGAATGAGTCAAACATTCTCGTCAGTGACACAGCATTGGTGACCTTGATAGACACCGACTCTTTCCAAGTACGTAACCCCAACACCAACCTTGTTTACCGTTGCCCAGTGGGTAAACCAGAGTTTACTCCACCAGAACTCCAAAATAAAACTTTTGCCGAACACGATCGCGAAATTGCTCATGACTTATTTGGGTTAGCAGTACTGGTATTTCAACTGTTAATGGAAGGTACCCACCCATTTTCGGGGATTTTTCAAGGCGCCATCGAGCCACCGCCCTATGAAGCACGCATTGCATCCGGTCATTTCACTTACAGCCAAAAGCGACGCGTACCTTACCTAGCTACACCCATCGCCCCTCCTTGGGAAATTCTTCATCCCAGCTTACAAGAACTATTTGTACGTTGTTTTGAAGACGGTCACAACAACCCACAATTGCGTCCTAGCGCCCAAACTTGGCTTTCAGCAATAGCCGAAGCCGAAGATTCCCTGATTACCTGCACTACTAATCCCCAACATCGCTACAACAACCACTTAAATATTTGTCCCTGGTGCGAACGTACCGTGCGATTAGGTGGACGCGACCCATTCCCATCACATCGGGCGATAGAAGCCAGAGAACATCTACAACCGCGAATCAAACCGAAAAAGCGTTACACCCAAACACCGCGTTTGCCACAGCGAGCCATGTCATCGCACCTAACGAATTGGCAATCAGGAATTACCCCCAGCAATTCGCCTTATAGACGTTCCAAAAAATCAAATTTGTACCCGATTAGTTTTTGCTTGTTGGGTTTAGTTTTATTGGGGTCTGCGGACTTAATGATTAAATTTACTGAGCCGTTAGTTTCCCACAATGCTTACACTCAACAAACATTGAAATCTGGTCAGACAATTAATAAACTCAGCTTTGGTGATTACTATCAGCAAGGTCATACTGCTTACAAACAGCGAGACTATGAAAAAGCAGTTGCAAGTTATAGCCAAGCGATTGAACAAGAACCATTACATGCCAGAGCGATTGTAAATCGTGGCAACGCCCGTTATAACTTGAAAGATTATGAAGGAGCTGTTGTAGATTACAGCCAAGCCCTGAAAATCAAGCCCAATGAAATTAAAGCTCTAGTAAATCGGGGAAATGCCCGGTTTATGCTCGCTGAATATAGCAACGATCCCGATACAGAATATAATCTAGCCCTTGCTGATTATAATCGCGCTATCGGCCTCGATCGCAATGAAGTCGAAGCTTATATTAGACGCGGTATTGTCCGCGCCCAAATGGCTAAATATAGCGGCGAATCTCAACAAGTTTACAGAAGAGCGATCGCAGATTTTACTCAGGCGATAAAAATGAATTTATCCAAAGCTGAAGCTTATTTTCAGCGTGGTGTTGTCTACTATCAAATTGCCCAATATAGTAGCAATTATGAGCAAGAATATAGTCAAGCGATCGCTGACTTTAACCACGCATTAACCATCAGCCCCAGACTAGCAAAAGCCTTTCTCAAACGAGGCATGGTTCGTTATGAACTAGCACAATATGGTGGTAGTGAATCTAACCAAAACCAAACCCAAGCGATCGCAGATTTACAGACAGCCGCTAAAATCTTTCTTGAGCAAGATGATATGGATAATTATCAGCAAGCGCTCAGTAACATGTGTGTAGTTGTCGAAAACAAATGTGACCCTTTATTCCAAGGCTCAAGTAGTACGGAAAAAATCAACTAAAAACAAGTAAGTTTTACAGCAGAATTCAGAATTCAGGAGTTAGAATTAGAATAGGCTCCGTGCCTAGCTACTAGACCTAGATGGTGTACTTCCCTAACTTGAAATCTGCTGTATTACTTCCATGTTATGGGTTTTGATTTAATAAATCAAATCTGACTAGAATTAGCTGGCATTAATCAACACCTAGAGGCTAAGATCCCCTACTTCTTGAAGAAGTAGGGGATCTTTTTGTTTGGAACTCATTGACGATTGTTATATACCAAATTAGACCATTTGTAGAGACGCGATGAATCGCGTCTTCACTTCACGCAAGAATGTGTTGCAATCATTAATTGAATTGGTATTATTTTATATCTAACATTTTTATTTAATTGAATAATTTATTTAAAAAACAAGAGTAATTTTATACTTGTCTGATTCATTCTGACTCCTGAATTCTGAATTCTGACTCCTAAATTCTGCTATCTAGATATTCATAGAGCTTTTATATAGAAAAGATTTTAATTTATATCTCCTTCATAATTTTGCAAAAAAATACAGTTAGATTATTGACTGAGAAAAACAAATCAGAAATAAATTTTTCTCCATATGTAAGTGCATCCTCTTCATGTCAGTAAAGACAAATAATATCCCTACAAATCTCCGAGGTAATTGCATGAAAGCGGTGATTTTAGCCGGAGGGCTTGGTACACGCCTCAGTGAAGAAACTAGTATCAGACCTAAGCCGATGGTTGAGATTGGTGGTAAGCCAATTCTGTGGCACATAATGAAGACTTACTCTGCCCACGGCATTAATGACTTCATCATTTGTTGTGGTTACAAAGGTTACATAATTAAGGAGTATTTTGCTAACTACTTTTTACACATGTCAGATGTAACCTTTGACATGCGATTTAACCAGATGAATGTGCATTCTGGATATGCTGAACCTTGGCGTGTCACCTTAGTAAATACAGGCGACCATACAATGACAGGTGGACGCTTAAAACTAATCAGTGAACATGTTGGAAATGAAACTTTTTGCTTTACTTATGGTGATGGTGTCAGTGATATTAATATCACCGAGCTAGTTAAATTTCACAAAGAACAAAACAGCTTAGCAACACTCACAACTGTGCAACCAGCAGGACGATTTGGTGCCATTTCCTTAGGATATGAGCAAACTAAAATCACCAACTTTCGGGAAAAACCTGAAGGCGATGGTGCTTGGATTAATGGCGGTTATTTTGTGTTAGAACCAGAAGTGATAAACTTGATTGCTGATGATTCTACCGTGTGGGAGCAAGAGCCATTAGAAAAGTTAGCTTCTATGGAACAGCTATCTGCTTTCAAGCACTATGGTTTTTGGCAACCGATGGATACTTTACGCGATAAAAACCACCTAGAGGGGCTATGGAACAACAGTCAGGCTCCTTGGAAGGTATGGTAAAAAAAAGTTAGGAGTTAAGAGTTAGGAGTTAGGAGTTAAATAACAAATAACAAATAACGAATGACAAATGACTTTATAGATTTAGTGTAACTAGAAGTACGATAATACTAATGTATGATTTTGCGATTATAGGTGGGGGAATAGTTGGACTATCTACGGCGCTGGCTTTAGGAAAACGCTATCCCAATGCACGTATTTTAGTACTAGAAAAAGAGAGTCAATGGGCATTTCACCAAACCGGCAATAATAGCGGGGTGATTCATTCTGGTATTTATTACAAGCCAGGAAGTTTCAAAGCAAAATTTTGTCGTGATGGTTCTCGGTCAATGGTAGATTTCTGTCAAGAACATGGAATTGACCATGAAGTTTGTGGTAAAGTAATTGTTGCGACTGAAGAACAAGAGCTACCACGCTTAGAAAGTCTCTACCAACGCGGCTTAGAAAATGGTATAGAAGTCCAAAGAATTAGCCCCGAAGAAGTCAAGGAAATTGAACCTCATGTTAGTTGTGTAGGTGGAATTCGGGTATTTTCAACTGGTATTGTTAACTACAAGCAAGTTTGTTTGAAATATACCCAGTTGATTCAACAGCAGGGGGGAGACTTACACCTGAATACAAAAGTACTGAAAATCTTACCAAGGGGTAAAAATCAGGTACTAGAAACAAACAAGGGTAGCTTTGAAACCAAGTTTGTAATTAATTGTAGTGGATTGCATAGCGATCGCACTGCAAAATTAGGTCAAGTTGAACCCCAAGCCAAAATTGTCCCATTCCGGGGAGAATACTACGAACTCACACCAGAAAAACGCTATCTAGTCAAGACTTTAATTTATCCAGTACCCAACCCAGATTTTCCCTTCCTGGGCGTCCACTTTACCCGGATGATTGATGGTAGCGTTCATGCAGGGCCAAACGCGGTTTTGTCTTTCAAACGCGAAGGTTACAAAAAAACCGACTTTGACCTCGGTGATTTTCTGGAAGTCATCACTTATCCTGGTTTCTGGAAATTGGCAGCCAAACATGCGCCTGAAGGTATCCAAGAAATTATTCGCTCCTTTAGTAAAGCAGCCTTCGTTAAAAGTTTGCAAAAACTAATTCCCGAAGTCCAAGCAGAAGATTTAGTTCCCACCCATGCAGGAGTCCGCGCCCAAGCTTTAATGAACGATGGCAAGCTTGTAGACGACTTTTTGATTGTTTCCGGTCAAAACTCCATCCATGTTTGCAATGCTCCTTCTCCTGCTGCAACTTCTTCTCTAGAAATTGGCAAAGCAATTGTGGCGCAAATTCCCCAACTCTCGCATCTAGATAGTGTAGTAACTGCATAGATACTTTTGTTACTTCTAACGCTGTTGAATTTCGATAGCTCATGCAGAGGCGCAGAGTCGCAGAGGTATTTTAATCGAGATTGCTGAGTCATGAGATAACAGTAGTCAAATCTCTCTGCGTCTTTGCGTCTCTGCGTGAAAAAAGAAACCATCTACATCAACATTCCTCCTCACTTAGTTGCATAACGCACTCTTCAATACAAAGGCATTAACCACAATGAAAATATTAGTAACTGGCACAGAAGGCTATCTGGGTTCATTATTGCCATCTCTGTTAATCGAACGGGGACATGAAGTTATCGGTCTAGATACTGGTTTCTATAAAGTTGGTTGGCTGTACAACGGTACTGATGTCACACCCAAAACTCTCAACAAAGATATCCGCAACATCACCCCTGACGATTTGGAAGGTGTGGAAGCAATTGTTCATATGGCAGAACTCTCCAATGACCCAGCTGGACAATTGGCACCGAATATTACCTACGAAATTAATCATATAGGTTCAGTTCGTCTGGCTACCTTGGCTAAGGCTATGGGTGTGCGTCGTTTTGTGTATATGTCTTCGTGCAGCGTCTACGGTGTTGCTACCGAAGATGATGTCACAGAAGAATCTCCAGTTAATCCTCAAACAGCCTACGCAGAGTGTAAAACCCTTGTAGAGAGAGATGTTAGACCATTAGCTGATGATGACTTCTCACCCACCTTTATGCGGAATGCAACTGCTTTTGGTGCTTCTCCCAGGATGCGCTTTGATATTGTTTTAAACAACTTGGCAGGGTTGGCTTGGACTAGCAAGCAAATCAAAATGACCAGTGATGGTACACCTTGGCGTCCATTAGTCCATGCATTGGATATTTGCAAAGCAATAGTCTGCGCTTTGGAAGCACCACGGGATATTGTACATAACCAAGTCTTCAATGTAGGAGATACAGCGAATAATTATCGGGTTAAAGAAATCGCTGAAATTATTGCTGATATTTTCCCGGATTGTAAATTGTTCTTTGGCAACAACGGCGCAGATAACCGCAGCTATCGGGTATCCTTCGAGAAAATCAACACAATTTTACCTGGATTTAAATGTGATTGGAATGCTCGACTTGGTGCCCAGCAACTACTTAATTTATTCAGTCAAATCGATATGGCTGAAGATACTTTCTTGTTTAGAGGATTTACTCGTTTAAAACAGTTAGAGTATCTGATTCGTACCGAGCAAATTGACAAAGATTTCTTCTGGAATAAATAGAAAATGTTTGTAGTTTGTGCTTTAGCACTCAAGTGCAAACTACAAACATATATTCTGGATTATGACTGATTTTACCTAGCAATTTATTCACTATTAATAGGGCTTGAAATTATGGCGATCGCCAAATGCCGTTTCAGTGGTCAACCTTTACACCAAACCTTTATTGATTTGGGCATGTCACCTTTAGCCAATGCCTATCTCAGAGCAGAGCAGCTAAATAATGCCGAAAAATTTTATCCTCTCCACGCTTATATTTCTGAAGACACTCTCTTAGTTCAATTAGAACAATTTGAAACTCCAGATCAAATTTTTAATGATTATGCTTACTTTTCTTCCTATTCTGCAAGTTGGCTAAAACATGCCAAGGCTTACACCGATATGATGGTAGAAAAGTTTAACTTTAATCATCATACCCAAGTTATTGAAATCGCCAGTAACGACGGCTACTTACTGCAATATTTTTTAGATAAAGGCATCCCAGTTTTAGGAATAGAACCAGCAGCAAATATAGCTAAGGTTGCTCAAGATAGGGGTATTCCCAGTATTAACAAGTTTTTTGGAATTGAAACTGCCAAAGAACTGGTTATGCAAGGAAAACTCGCTGACCTTTTGATAGGTAACAATGTTTTAGCTCATGTACCAGATTTAAATGATTTCATCGCCGGGATGAAAGCCATCCTCAAATCAAATGGCATCTTGACGATGGAATTTCCCCATATTTTGCAACTCATTGAACAAAACCAATTTGATACTATTTATCACGAGCATTTTTCTTATTTTTCATTCCTGACAATCGAAAAAATCTTTGCAGCCCACAACTTGCAAATTTTTGACGTGGAGGAATTACCAACTCATGGCGGTTCCCTACGAATTTATGCCAGACATAACTATGCTGATTATCCTAGCATTAGGGAACGAGTTCGGCATTTGAAAGAAAAAGAAATCGCTGCTGGACTACATCGAATAGAAACTTACGTCACATTTGGAGAAAAAGTTAAAGCAACAAAGCACAAGCTATTAAGTTTTCTGTTGACAGCTAAAGCAGAAGGTAAATCAATAGCTGGTTATGGCGCACCTGCTAAAGGTAATACTTTGCTCAATTACTGTGGTATTGGTAAAGATTTTATCGATTACACAGTAGATTCTAATCCCTACAAACAAGGTTTATTTTTACCTGGAACTCATATTCCTATCTTCCATCCGGATAAAATTCGTGAAACTCAACCAGATTATGTACTAATTTTACCTTGGAATCTGAAAGAAGAAATTATGGAACAAATGGCATTTATTGGCCAATGGGGTGGACAATTTGTAGTGCCAATTCCTGAAGTAAAAATTTACCCCTGTCCTGTTCCTGATAGGCTTTTAATAGCGTTGTAATTACTAAATAACAGAATTCAGGAGTCAGAATTTAGAATTGAGAATTAACTAGTGTGGCTAAGCACCGGCAACAGTTAGAATCATTTAATTTTCTCTACGATATAGCGTTTCCCGACAAGCGTGAGATACACCTGTAGGGGCACGGCAGTGCCCATTGGTGTCAACTTAAGCTAGAAATGCGTATCTCACAGGCGTTTTACCCCCCTTAATCCCCCCTTATAAAGGGCAGGGCCGTTTCATTCGCTAGTCTGTGAGATTTGTCAAGGGGATATTCTCACGCAAAGACGCAAAGGCGCAAAGAAAAACAACATTATTTGGGCTTGAAGACGCAAAATTTTTTGCCCTAATTGTACGCTTGCCCTAAATTTTGATTTCTTTGACCCTTGCAATTTTAACCATTTTAGGGAATGAAACAGCCCTGCTTATAAAGGGGGGAAAAAAGAAATCTAGTTCCCTCCCCAATACATACGGGGAGGGTTAGGGTGGGGTAACGCGGTAAGTGAATGAACTCAATATCAAGTCTTGACAAAGGTTTCACGTTAAGTTTACACCTATGGGCAGTGCCGTGCCCCTACACCTGGCGATATAGTGTTGTACCGCATCTGAATGGGAACCGCTATAAGCTACGCCAATGATTTAGCGTGTTGTTTCATCACTGACTCCTGAATTACTTCTTGTTCAAAGGCATATTTGCCATAAAAATATTTACCATCCAACCACCAATAAGCTACTTACAAATTTCATTACTCTACCATGCCTAAATTACTGACCATTGCCATTCCTACTTATAATCGTGCTGAATTACTGAATAAACAGTTAGCATGGCTGGCTCAAGCTATCAAAGGTTTTGAAGACGACTGTGAAATTTTAGTTTCTGATAATTGTTCCACAGACAATACTCAGGAAGTTATACAAAAATGGCAAAAAACACTTAGCAGTATAACATTTAATTCGAATAAAAACTCGAAGAATTTAGGCGTAGTTAAAAATATTATGTATTGCCTAAGTTCTGCAACAACAAAATATGTTTGGACAATTGGTGATGATGACCCAATTCAGGATAGAGCCGTTGCTTATGTTATCAGCAAACTCAGAGGACATGAAGATTTATCATTATTGTTCCTCAACTTTTCTGGCCGCAACCAAATTACTGGCGAAGCAGTTCATCCACCCACTATTGTTGGTAACCGCTGGTTTGATATAGATAGTGAAGATGCTGATGGTGATGGTAAAGCCATATTTGAACATTGTTTTTCAAAAAGTGTCGGCGCAGTTATTTTTTTGACAGCTACAGTCTATCGCACTGATTTAGTAAAACGTGCTTTACAAATTTGGCCAGATGCTGAAAATAACTGGATATCTTTAGCATATTTAGCCGGGTATTGTGCTGCTAATGGTGGTGTAATTGTCACTAAAGAAACTTATTTAGAATGTGTTGTTGGTGTGAGTTATTGGCAAAAAGAACCAAAATCTGCACTGTTAATGCAATACAAACATATACCGGAAGTGATTTTGAAATTGCAAGAAAATGGATATTCTAAGCAGTTTTGTAGACGAATGCTGTTGCAAAACAGCAAAGAAGTCAACTGGAAAGTTTTCTTGGGTGCTTTAAGAAGATGGCCTATGTCTGCCATCAAAACAGTAGTTCCATTTGTGGCTTTGGTTGGCTTGTGTGCTTTTGACGTGATGATTTCTAAAGAGTTGAAATTAGCAGAATCAAGTGAAATATCTAGTCAAGAAATGCGGAATTATGAGCCTTAAGCTACTGGATGTTTGCTCATTATACGTCAAAAAATAGGAGGAGTTTATATCATGTTAAGTGCAATTAAACGCAAAATATCTACATTGTATTCTGACTTTGAATACTACGTAGCCCGTTGGAAGCATAGCAGAAAATTGCCAATATTAGAAACAGGCGATCGCCACATCCTAAATGCTCTTAAAAAAGACGGTGTTTATGTTACAACGCTAGCAGATTTAGGGTTAAACTCTAGCTCTGAACTGCTCAAGGCTGCTTACCAGCAATTGTCTGAGATGGGAAATCCAAATAACGGCCATCTAGATGAAAAATTGCCACAAATTTCCACAGTTACAGCTTTACCAGAATTTTCTAACTGGGGAACAGAGAAAAGACTACTGAATATTATTGAAAATTATATTGGTCTTCCCGTTGCTTTTCACGGTGTACATCTACGCAAAGATTTTCCTAGTAAACATCAATTTGGGACGCTACTATGGCATAGCGATGCTGAAGACCGTCGCATTATCAAAATTTTTATTTACTTGAATGATGTAGAACAAAAAACTGGGCCATTTGAATATATTCCCCGTTCCTTAGCTCCTTTATTTAGTTGGAAATATATTCAGCTTTACTACAAACTTTTCAAGTCAGGTTATATGGGTATTGACGATGAACAAGTAAAGCCAGTCATCCCTAAATCAGCTTGGAAATCCTGCCCAGGCCCAGCAGGTACAGTGATTATTGTAGATACGAAAAATGCTTTGCATCACGGCACAGTCCGCACAGAAGAACGGTCAACATTATTCTTTTGTTATACGGCAAACCCTCCGGAAAGACCAGACCTTTGTACGCAATATTGGGATGATACTTATCCGAGGGTAGAGTTAAGTTCTGTGTTTGATGGGGTTAAGGTTTTGAATTAGTTGAATTTGTCTCACGCAGAGGAGCCAGTGCGTTGGGCGGCTCTGCCGACTTAAAGCAACTGGCGTCGCGCAGAGGCGCAGAGAGAAGAGTGAGTAAGTATTTTCTGTAATCAACATTTATCTGAGAGGAATCAATATGATCTTCACTGAAACTGAACTCAAAGACGCATTCATTATTGACTTAGAAGAAAAGCCAGATCATCGTGGTTTTTTTGCTCGGAGTTTCTGCGCTCAAGAATTTGAAGCACGCGGCTTAAAGCCAACAGTAGCCCAATGTAACTTGTCTTTTAACTACAAAAAAGGCACTATTCGGGGAATGCACTATCAAATTTTACCAGCAGCAGAAACAAAATTAATTCGCTGCACCAAAGGAGCTATCTATGACGTAATTATTGATATGCGTCCAGAATCTCCGACCTTTTTATCACACATCGGCGTAGAACTAACTCCAGAAAACCGCCGCGCTTTGTATGTTCCAGAAATGTTTGCCCACGGTTATCAAGCACTTACAGATGAAACCGAAGTTGTATATCAAGTCGGTGAATTTTACACACCTGGATATGAACGAGGTCTCCGCTACGACGACCCATTTTTTAACATTGATTGGCCTCTAAATGTAACTGAAATATCCGAAAAAGATTTAAATTGGCCACTATTAAGAATGATGACCGTCGGCGCCACAACTTCCAAATAACTCACCTCCTCCTCTCTGCGCCTCTGCGTGAAAACAAATGCCAAATATTATCCCATCCCCTATCAGCAACACCATCTCTTTTCTCTCCCAAAAAATCCAAGCCCGCATCAATTACACCAAAACCTTACAAGTTATTTCCCTCAAACCCAAACAGCCTTCTAAAGGAAACGTACTCCTTTCTTATCGAATTGAGCCATTTTTATTAAAACCAGGCCAGCCAATGCCAAATGACCATACTTGGTATTGGGAAGTTTGGCAAATAGCGCAAACTTTTTTAGACATGCGCTACAACGTTGATGTCATCCAGTTTCACAATGATAAATTCGTTCCTCAAAAAGATTACGCATTTTTCATTGATATTCGTCATCGAATGGAAACACTTGCACCGAAACTGAATCAAGATTGCATCAAGATTTTTCACGTTGACATTGCTAATATGGTATTTCGCAATGCAGCTGAATGCAATAGGCTTCTAGAACTCCAACAGCGTAGAGGAATTACCTTACGTCCACAGCGATTTGAAATGCCCAACTTGGGAATTGAATATGCTGATTGTGCTACGATTTTGGGCAACGATTTTACAGTTGGTACGTTCAAATTTGCGAACAAACCGATGTATCGTATCCCCATTTCTTCGCCTGTTGTTTATCCCTATCCCGAACAGAAAGATTTTGAAGCAGTCAGAAAAAACTTTCTGTGGTTTGGTGGTAGCGCTCTAGTTCTCAAAGGATTAGATTTAGTTTTAGATGCTTTTGCCCAAATGCCAGAATACCATTTAACGGTTTGTGGCCCAATTAGTAATGACAAGGAATTTGAGCAAGCTTTCTATAAAGAACTCTACGAAACACCAAACATCCATACTTATGGCTGGATTGATGTCAGTAGCCCTGAGTTTGTAGAGGTTACAAATAACTGTCTGGCACTTGTTTCTCCTTCGGTTTCTGAGGGACAGTCAGGAGCAGTAATTAGTTGCTTGCAAGCCGGCTTAATTCCGATTTTAAGCTATGAATCTGGTGTAGATGTTCACGATTTTGGTGTGATTTTCGATAACCTTTCGCTCGAAGAAATTAAGGCGAAAGTTAGAAGTATTTCCAATTCGTCTGTAGATGACCTCAAAGTTATGTCTCGAAAGGCATGGGAATACGCAAGAACAAATCATACCAAAGAAAAGTTTGCTCAAGCGTATAAAAATGCTGTAGAACAAATGATCGATCGCCAGAAATTTAAAAAACAGAGTTATTTCATAGAGTCTAGCAAACAACTAGTTAATAGCGATCGCTAATACCAATCGCCTATGAAAATGTACTTAATAGTAAATTGCAACGAATTATTAAGTGCAAAATTATTCGGAATTTGTAACACAACAAACAGTTCTAAAAAGGAGTTTAGTTCATGATTATTATCGATCGCGCCTTACAAGCCAGAGCAGCAGCAGGTAATCCCATTAAAGTCGGGATGATTGGTGCTGGTTTTATGGGTCGAGGAATTGCCAACCAAATTGTCAATTCAGTCCCAGGAATGGAGTTAGTTGCTATTTTTAATCGCAAGATTGATGCAGCGAAACAAGCTTATTCAGAAGCAGGAATTGAAGATATTCAAGTTGTTGCAACTGTCGACGAATTAGAAGATGCGATCGCCAATGGGAAATATGCAGTCACAGAAGACGCTAAGTTACTGTGTCGAGCCGAGAGTATCGATGCACTCATCGAAGTCACAGGTGCAATTGAATTTGGCGCTCAAATCGTCATGGAAGCGATCGCCCATTGCAAACATGTGATTATGATGAATGCGGAACTCGACGGCACCATTGGCCCCATCCTGAAAGTGTATGCTGACAGAGCAGGTGTCATCCTCAGTGCTTGTGATGGCGATCAGCCAGGGGTGCAAATGAACCTCTACCGATTTGTCAAAAGCATTGGTTTAACTCCACTATTGTGCGGTAACATTAAAGGACTCCAAGACCCCTATCGCAATCCCACCACCCAGGAAGGATTTGCTAAACGCTGGGGTCAAAAGCCTCACATGGTGGCTAGCTTTGCCGACGGAACCAAAATTTCCTTCGAGCAAGCGATCGTTGCTAATGCCACAGGCATGAAAGTCGCCCAACGAGGAATGTTCGGCTATGACTTCAACGGCTACGTCGATGAAATGACCCAAATATATGATGTTAAACAACTCAAGGAACTGGGTGGTATCGTCGATTATGTAGTTGGAGCAAAACCCGGCCCTGGCGTATACGTATTTGCCACGCACGACGACCCCAAACAACGCCACTACCTCAACTTATACAAATTAGGTGAAGGTCCCCTTTACAGCTTCTATACTCCTTATCACCTCTGTCATTTTGAAGTTCCCCTATCTGTAGCCCGTGTAGTATTGTTCGGTGATGCGGTCATGTCTCCAATCGCAGGTCCCTTAGTAGATGTCATCACCACCGCCAAAATCGACCTGAAAGCCGGAGAAACCCTCGATGGCATCGGTTACTACATGACCTACGGACAATGCGAGAATTCCGATATCGTCCAACAGCAAAATCTCCTACCAATGGGTTTAGCCGAAGGATGTCGCCTCAAACGAGACATTGCTAAGGATCAAGTCCTCACATACGACGACGTAGAATTACCCGAAGGTAGACTTTGCGATCGACTACGAGCCGAGCAAAACAGCTATTTCGCCCCAGAGAAAATCTTGGCAACAGTGGGATGAGGGAGATGAGGGAGCAGGGGAGGCAGGGGAGGCAGGGGAGGCAGGGGGAGAATAACTCCTAACTCCTAACTCCCCACTCCCCATGCCCAATGCCCCATGCCCAATGCCCCATGCCCCATTTTCTTAGGTACAATTCATGAAAATTGCTCTAGTCCACGATTATTTAACCCAGCGGGGTGGGGCAGAGCGTGTATTTGAACTGCTTTGTAAGCGTTATCCCGAAGCAGACATTTTCACATCTCTGTACGATCCGCAAAAAACTATCGATCTTGGCGATCGCATAGTCAACACAACATTCTTACAAAAGATTCCCTGTGCAGCAAAGTATTTTAGGTCAATGGCTCCTTTATACTTTCCTGCTTTTCGTGCCTTGGATTTGCAAGACTACGATTTGATTATTAGTAGTAGCACTAGCTTCGCTAAAGCAGTGCGAAAAAATCCCAATGCTCGACACATTTGCTTTTGCCATAATGTGACTCGTTTTTTATGGGATACGGCAACTTATTTAAAGGAGTATGGAGACTATAAATATTTTACTCCTTTAATCGAGCAAGTCTTCCAAGTAATGAGAAAGGTAGACCTACAATATTCACAAGAACCTGACCTTTATATTGCTAATTCTAGTGTTGTTGCCCGCCGAATTCAAAATATTTATGGCAAGCAGGCAATGATGGTTAACTATCCAATTGATACTAGTAAGTTTGTTTTTTCTGATATTAAAGATGAATATTATCTTGCGTCTGCTCGAATGATTAGCTATAAGCGTCTTGATGTCATAGTCGAAGCTTTTAATTGGTTGGGCTGGCAGTTATTAATATCAGGTGATGGACCAGAACTAGAGCGTTTAAAATCCAAAGCATTACAAAATATTCAATTTTTGGGACACGTCAGCGACAAGACACGCAAAGACTTATTTTCTAAAGCAAAGTCCATTATCGTTGCAGCTTTAGAAGACTACGGATTAGTTCCAGTAGAGGCTAATGCTAGCGGCACACCAGTTATTGCTTATGGAGCAGGTGGAGTATTAGATACTCAAATACCTGGTGAAACCGGAGTCTTTTTCAAAAGGCAAACACCCGAATCTTTACAAGTTGCATTACTAGAGGGCAAGGGAATTTCTTGGGATTACGATCGCATCCGTAATCATGCAGTAGCAAACTTTTCTGAAAATGCATTTTTTAGTAAAGTTGAGCGAATTATTAACCAAGCTTGTGGCGTGCATCTTTAATAAGAATTCAGGAGTCAGAATTCAGAATTCAGCATAATTTATGGAAATCTGGCGAAATAATGGGTTTAAGTTTGTGATTAAATCTAATATTTACTAATTTACCAACAATTGATTACATTCTGAATTCTGAATTCTGAATTCTGAATTCTTTTCATCTCTTAGCGTAGATTCTCGGAAGGATAATAAAAGTGGTTCAACCTAGTCTAAATCCTCATATAACTCCAGTTTCAGAAACTGAGCCAAGCTATGGACAAATGTTTACTGTCTTGGTGCGGAGATTTCCTTGGTTTTTAGTAATATTTATCGGTTCTATTAGTATTGCAGGTATGGTAACTTTCAATACCAAGCCAACTTTTAGAAGTTCCATGCAACTGCTAGTAGAACCTAACTATCAAGGTAAGAAAGAAGCAGGTGGAGTAGAAAACCAGTTTACCGATTCTAATGTGGTGATAGATACTGCAACCCAGCTTAACTTGATGCAAAGTTCGGGTCTGATTCAAAAAGCAGTTGATAAACTCCAGTCTGAATATCCAGACATCAGCACAGGTGAGATTAAAGGTTCTTTGAACTTAACTCAATTAAGAAGCAAAGAAGATAATGTTGCTACTAAAATATTTCAAGTTGAATACACCGATAAAGACCCAGAAAAAACCCAAAAAGTTTTAGGTGCAATTCGACAAGTTTATGTTGAATACAACAAACAACAACAGGATTCGCGTTTACAAAAGGGTCTGCAAATTATTAGAGAACAGTTAAGTAAAGCCAGTGAAGAAGTAAAAGCGGCTGAGACAAACCTCCAAAGATTTCGCAGAAACCAAAATTTAATCGATCCCGAATCACAAGCTAAAGCGATTGAGACAGCTTTAAATAATATTGGCCAAGAACGGCAAACAACTCGTTCTCAATATGGTGAAGCTTTAGCACGCCAAAAATCTTTAGAAGAACAACTTAACCGTTCTCCACAGAATGCTTTAGTAGCTTCTCGTCTGAGTCAGTCTACTCGCTATCAAGGCTTACTCAACGAAATCCAAAAAACAGAACTGGCGTTAGCACAAGAACGCTTACGTTTTACAGATCAAACTCCCAGTGTGCAAAAGCTCAAAGAACAGCTTCAGAGTCAGAAGGAATTATTGCAACAAGAAGTAGGCAGAACTTTAGGCGGAAAGTCTGCTAATTCATTCATTTCTGGAGACTCTCTCCTGGAAAAAGGACAACTCGGTGAAATTGATCTGAGCCTTGCTAGTCAGTTAGTAGAAACGCAAACAAATTTAGTTGCTTTAAGTGCGCGGGATCAAACTTTAGCCAAGAAAGAGAACGAACTGCGTTTTGAAATCAAACGCTTTCCACCTTTGTTGGCTTATTACAATCGGATGCTACCCCAGCTACAATTTAGCCGTGAAAGATTAGAGCAGCTTTTAAGGGCAGAACAACAATTGCGGCAAGAACTCGCTAAGGGTGGATTTAATTGGGAAGTCGTAGAAGAACCTCAAAAAGGCGGACAATTAGGCCCTAATCTTCAGCAGAATTTGCTGTTAGGTGGAGTTGTTGGGTTAATGTTAGGAGGAATTGCTGTTTTTATTCGGGAATCGATTGATGATTCAGTTCACACCACTGCTGAATTAGAGAAGCAAATACCCTTACCATTGTTAGGAACAACTCCCAAGTTACCGCCAGCAAAACCAAGAGAATCAATGATTAAATTGCCTTTTGGCAAGCCAGAAGTTCTCGCACCTTGGACAATTCAAATATTACAATCTCCACCCCGTTGGGAATCGCTGGATCTGATTTACAAAAACATTGAACTTTTAAATACTGTTTCTAATTTGAAGTCTTTGATGGTCACCTCAGCTTTGCCAGATGACGGTAAATCAGCTTTAGCATTAGGTTTGGCAATGAGTGCTGCGCGTTTACATAAAAGGGTACTGCTAATTGATGCCAACTTACGCGACCCTAGTCTGCACGAACAGCTAAATCTTCCCAATGAACAAGGGCTTTCAACTCTACTGGCTAGCGATGCAACTTTACCCAACCAGATTAGTGTTCAGTACTCAGGCTCAGCCTACATCGATATTTTAACCGCTGGTCCAAAACCTGCTGACCCAGCTAATTTGTTGAGTTCTCCCCGGATGATGCAATTGATGGCAGCATTTGAGGAAAACTATGATTTGGTACTCATAGATGCTTCGCCAGTTCTCGGTATGGTGGATGCTATGCTCACTGCATCATCTTCTCGTAGTGTGGTTATGGTGGCAAGCATTGGTATTGTGACCCGAAGCCAGCTAAGTCAAGCTACAGCCATGCTGAGCAAGTTAAATCTGATTGGAGTTGTAGCAAATGGGGTATCAAACTCTAGCAGTAATTACGTACCTTATGTAAAACAGCAGCAATTAGCTCTGCGCCAAGCTGTGGAAAAATAGA
The DNA here is from genome assembly GCA_019359545.1 of Desmonostoc geniculatum HA4340-LM1. Lineage (GTDB taxonomy): Bacteria > Cyanobacteriota > Cyanobacteriia > Cyanobacteriales > Nostocaceae > Nostoc > Nostoc geniculatum. Next base: position 27,304 of record JAHHHB010000030.1, read on the forward strand.
TTCGGTATGGGGCATTGCTGAGCCAGTGAAACCCAACATATAGCGGTTCTCGTTCACGTGAGGTACACCCGTAGGGGCAATTCATGAATTGCCCCTACACCTTGCGATATAATTTTGTACCGCATCTGAGTAGGAACCGCTATACAGCGTATTTCAGGTAAATGAAGTACACGGGTAGGGGCACAACATGTTGTGCCCCTACGATTTATCGCGTCTTTGTGATCTAGAATTTTGATCGCAAAACCTTAACCGAACCGTATTGGTGCGCTATGCACATATCTTTTCAACATGGTAGGGTAGCACAGCTGTGCTACCCTATAGATGTATCGAAAACTATTAAAATTTAGATTTATTACTATCAGGAAAATTTCGGTATATTTATGCTATCTTTATAGGTTTTAAGAGAAATCACTGAGGAATTAAAGACTGAATAAAGAATTTATTTGAGCGATCGCTATTTCTACAGAGTCCTATATTCTAGAGATTAAAGGACTTCCAAAAAGTTAGAACACAAGAGTGAACTCGTTTTGTTAAATTTATCGACACAAGAAACACCTCAGCAGAATTCAGAATGGGCTACGTCCCGCTGCACTAACAGAATTACGATAAGCTCTAGGTCTAGCTACCAGACCTAGATAATGTAATTCACACTTCTTGAAATCTGCTGTAGATTCATAGGTAATTTTTCTCTACACCTCTGTCCTATGAGTAGCTACTTGAAAATCAATGATTGTATACCTGCTTGATTTTTTTCAAATTATCAAGTTTGGTCATCTAAACCTTATTAATTCTGAATTCTGAATTCTGAATTCTTACTTACAAATTAGCTTGATAGCCTTTGGTAACGCCTCAGCAAATCACTCTTGTATAAACCCAAAGACGTATGACAACTTCAATCATTCCATCTCTAGAGAATTTATACGATCTAAACTCGCAACACCAAGATCATCGCTCTGGGGACTGCACACTCCTGTGGCGACGGGGTAAACTGTTGGTAAAGCCGCTAGGACGAGCTAAACTACCATATTTGCCTTCGTTAAATAGTCAGCGATCGCTAGTAGAATGCTTAAAACATTCTCCTGTAAATTTGGTCAGCATAGATGCAAAACTGGGTGAAGATTTGCTACAGTTTTGGGCAGATGCATGTGAACAAGCTCATAAGCCAATATTCCTCTACATACCTGCTAGGAATAAACAGCTAAAACAAGGTAATCAAACCTTGAGATGGTTACAGCGAATAATTGATTCGATTGTTGCTTTTTTCTTGCTGTTATTACTCAGTCCAGTTATCCTGGGATTGATTATATTGATGCAAATTTTCTCCCCAGAGTCACTTTTTTGTCATGAATGGCATGTTGGAGAAAGAGGTAGACTTTTTCGAGCAATTCGATTTTCCACCACAACAAAGTACAACATCACATCGCTAGGACGCTGGATGCATAAATACAGCCTCCACAATCTACCACTTTTATTTAACGTATTGCGCGGTGACATGAGTTTAATCGGATCTCGTTCTTGGACTTTAGCAGATGCAATACAAATTGTTGAAGAAGAATACAGAATACAGAATACAGAATACAGAATTCAGAAATTTATCTGTACGGTAATTGATGGTTTTATCGTCAAAATTCAGAATTCATAAGAATTTGATATCCAAGTTGAATAATTTGAATAAAATGATTTACCAATTATTCTGAATTCTGACTCTGCAAATTTTAGATTTTGAATTTTGGATTTGTAATTCAATCTAAAATCCAAAATCTAAAATCCAAAATTCGATCTCCTTACGTGTCAAATTATTGTTAGAAAAATACATGCTTTTCAAAGTTCCCCAACAACTCCGCAAACTGCTAAAAGCTACCAGCTTCTGGCAGGAAAATTATTTGATATTGCGAGAATTTACACACTTTCGCAAGATTGCAACTTTAGCTTTAATATTCTCGATTCTCGCAGCAACATTTGAAGGTGTCAGTATTGGTTTCCTGCTGTCATTTTTGCAAAGCTTAACTAGTCCCAATGCTCAACCTGTTCAGACAGGAATAGGATGGTTTGATATTTGGATTTTGGGAGCTAATACATCGGCACTTAATCGTCTGTACCGTATATCTTCTTTGATTTTATTAAGTACTTGGTTACGTGCCACCTTTAATTACTTTTCCCAAGTCTACACGGAATTATCTCAACTACATCTTGGCGATCGCTTACGTAAACAAATTTTTGAACAATTACAAGCCTTATCGCTAAGTTACTTTTCTAAAACTCGTTCTGGTGAGTTAATTAACACAATTACCACAGAAATTGAAAGAATAAGACAAGGTTTCAGTGGCGGAGCATTTTTAGTTACTAGAGGGCTAACAACCGTTGTCTACTTAATATCAATGTTTTTGATATCATGGCAGCTAACTGTAATTTCAGCACTACTATTTACACTTTTAGGTGTAGGATTATCCAATTTAAATGCCAGAGTCAGAGAATCAAGTTTTGGCATGACAACTGCTAATGCTAATTTTACATCAACAGCCGTAGAATTTATTAATGGCATTCGCACTGTTCATTCCTGTGGTACTCAAGAATTTGAGCGCCAGCGTTACTACAAAGCTAGCGATAAGATAGTAAGTACTACAACTAAAGTTGTCTTCACTTGGACACTTGTCAAGCCAATTGCTGAAGGGGTAGCTACTACAGTCTTGGTGGGAATGATTATTTTGGCATTCACTAGCCTGGTTAGTAATGGAACACTACAAGTTGCTTCTTTACTAACATTTTTCTTTGTGCTATTTCGTTTTATCCCATTCGTTCAAGATATTAATGGGACAAGAGCATTTCTCAGCACTTTACATGGCTCAGCAGATAACATTAAAAACCTCTTAAAAAGTGATGATAAAAATTATTTTCAAAATGGAAATCTGAAGTTTAATACCTTAAAAAGCTCAATTAATTTAGTATGTGTAGATTTTGGCTACGACGATGAAAACCTAGTGCTACATAATATTACCCTAACTATTGAAAAGGGAAAAATGACGGCATTAGTCGGAGCCTCTGGAGCTGGTAAAACAACACTTGCTGATTTAATTCCCAGATTTTATAATGCTACAGAGGGAAATATTTACATCGATGAAATTGATGTCAGATTGTTTGAAATTAACTCTCTACGTCGCAAAATAGCTGTTGTTAGTCAAGATACTTTTATCTTCAATACCACTGTTTGGCAGAACATTGCTTATGGAACTCCAGAAGCTACGAATGATGAAATTCAAGAAGCTGCTAAATTAGCGAATGCACTAGAATTTATTTTAGAAATGCCCGAAGGTTTTAATACCCAATTAGGAGATAGGGGTGTTAGATTATCTGGAGGACAAAGACAGCGAATTGCTATTGCGCGGGCGCTACTAAGGAACCCAGAAATTTTGATTTTAGATGAAGCAACCAGCGCCTTAGATTCTCTATCAGAACGCTTGATTCAAGATTCATTAGAAAAGCTATCTATTGGGAGAACAGTAATTGCGATCGCTCACCGTCTTTCTACTATTGCAAAAGCAGATAAAGTCGTAGTACTCGAAGCAGGAAGGATAGTAGAACAGGGCAAATATCAAGAACTGCTCGGACGCCAAGGTAAGCTTTGGGAATATCACCAGATGCAATACCATAATTCGTAATTCGTAATAACGCTCCTACGTCGCTAACGCTGCGCTAACGTAATTCCTAATTCGTAATTTGGTAATTACGAATTCATTATCCTACCCAACTATTTACAATTTTAACGAGGAAAAATCAATGGTAAATCTAGGCTACCACACTGCTAAAATTCGGGGTAAATTTAATCGCTCTTTGTATAAAGCTGCCCTTTCTCAGATTGTCAGCATCCCGATTAAACAAACTCGGCAAGTTCCGATAAGTGTTTATGCCTTATCATGCGAACGCGATTTGCCAGAACAAGTAGCAAGTATTCGCTCATTCATCCGTCATGTAGGGATTCCAGATACATTTACAGTGGTTTCTGATGGCAGTTACACTGAGTCTAGTTGTAATTTACTCCGCCGCATCCATCCCTGCGTTCAGGTAGTACTTTTACAAAACTTTGTAAGAACCGATTTACCTCAATGTGTTCTTGACTATGCCCAACTCCATCCAATGGGCAAAAAGTTGTCGGCGTTAATGTCAATTCCTATTAATGGAACTACGATTTATACCGATTCAGATATTTTATTTTTTCCCGGTGGTATAGACTTAATCAATTTGAGTAACTCCGATAACAAATACTCTCTTTACTTACCTGATTGTTCTATGTCACTAGACGAAAGAATTATTTATGATGATTCTGAGAAGTCAAATCCAGTAAATGGCGGATTTATATTATTTAGACATGAATTTGACTGGACTTTTGCCATTGAACGTTTAGCAAATCTTCAAGAAACTCCTAGTTATTTTACTGAACAAACAATTGTACATTTGACAATGCACCATAATCATGGTGAGCCTTTATGCTCAAAAAAATATGTTCTCAATGTAGAAGATCAGTTCATCTATCCAGATAAATCTGCAAGCAACAACATTGCTCTTAGGCATTATGTAAGTGATGTCAGACACAAATTTTGGTTTAATGTTGGCATTTGAAGAAGAATTCAGAAGTCAGAATCCAGAACTCAGAATTATTCTATCTTATGGCTAATTACTCCTGAATTTTTATTCTAAACTGATTAATTTTAGCTGATGCTAAATTAATTAAAAACTAAAGTAAATAATAAGTGATATTTAATGCCTAAAATAATTAATCATACCAAGCAGTTGCACAAGGAAATTTTTGCAGAAAACCTGATTTACCAATGCTCAAATTTTGAAGTTGGTGAGGGCGGAGGTGTTGAAACTTATTTAGCTTCTCTATTTGAGCATCGTTCACCTGATATTAGCGATCGCGTGATTAAATCACTCAAGAATGTTGACCAAAGTCAGTTCAAATTATTGCACCTCCACAGTCCAGATTTACTATTGCAGCTTACAGGTGAATGTCCTACAATCTTCAGCGTTCATAATCATACATTGTATTGTCCTAGTGGTACAAAGTATTTAGCTGGAGAGCGGACAATCTGCGATCGCAACTTTTCTTACTTGGGATGTACGTGGGGTAAATTCGTAAATAAATGTGGTAGTCGTAGACCTTTAAAAGCTATCAGAGAAATTCAAGGTACTCAGGATTTTTTAGATATCTTAAAAAGGATAAAAGTTACCTTTATTGCTAATAGCGAATATGTACGTCAACAGTTAATTAAAAGCGGGATACCATCTGAACAAACTGTAACAGTACACTGTGGTATTTCTCTGCCGCAAACACCAACTGCACCCCTAAGTTTAGAAGTCCACCAAAATCAGAGAATTTTGTTTGCTGGTCGGATTGTTTCTGATAAAGGTCTGGAATGGTTGATTAAAACCTTAATACATACAGACCCGCAAATTCAACTTGATATTGCAGGTGATGGATGGGAACGACCACGGTTAGAAAAGCTAGCAAATACCCTGGGATTGAATCACCGAATTACTTGGCATGGTTGGTGCGATCGCCATAAAATAAATCAACTTTATCAACAGTGTTTTGCAGTCATTTTTCCCAGTGTTTGGCCTGAACCTGCCGGTCTTGTAACCTTAGAAGCTTATGCTCGTTATCGACCTGTAATTGGTAGTGCAGTCGGAGGAATTCCCGAACATTTACGAGATGGAGAAACAGGTATTCTTGTTCCCAGTAATGATATTAAGCAACTAGCCCAAGCAATTAATTATTTGTCTACAGATTATCAAAAAAGTAGAGACATGGGCAAACAAGGTCATGCTTTATTGATGAAAGAATTCACAATGAATTATCATGTAAACAATCTACAAACAATTTATGCAAAAACAATAGCTGAATTTGATTATTCAGGGAAAAAGTTATATAGAAACCCTCATTGAAGAAGAATTCAGAATTCAGAATTCAGAATTCAGGAGTCAGAATCCAGACGCTGCGCTATCCGCCAGTCATACAGAATACCCAACTGAATTCTGACGACTGACTCCTGAATTCTGTTCGATAAACTAAGAGAGAAAAATATGTCATTGCATCAAGAACCATTGGTCAGCGTTATTATCCCGACTTATAATCGACCAGATTATCTGAAGCAAGCGATCGCTAGCGCTGTTCAACAAACTTATCAAAATATTGAAATTATTGTTTCTGATAATTGCAGTTCAGAAAATCCCCAAGCTATTGTCGCATCTTTTGGTGATTCCCGCATTCGATTTTGGCGACACCAGCAAAACGTAGGTATGCTTGCTAATCAGCAACACGCCTTCAAAATGGCGCAAGGTAAATATGTTGCTAGCCTTCATGATGATGATATGTGGAATCAAGACTTTTTAGCCAAGCTTGTACCACCATTAGAAGAAAATCCTCAGTTAATTCTCGCTTTTTGCGACCAATATATCATAGATGCAAATGGCATAATTAATGATATTGGAACTGAAGAAAATACACGCGGTTATCAGCGGGACAAACTAACACCAGGAATTCATCAACCTTTCTCTAAAATTGGGTTAATAGATAAAAGTATACCCACTGCCGCATCTTGTGTAATTCGTAATCACTTTGTTGATTGGGATAGTATTCCCTCAGAAGTTGGTGGAATGTGGGATTTATATTTAACCTACCTCTGCTGTATATCTGGTTCTGGTGCTTACTACTATCCAGAAAGATTAACGCGATATCGTGCCCACGAACAAACTGATACCATGCTCAGTGGTAGTCGAGATGTACAGGCAAAAATTCGCAAAGCCAAAAGCGAAATGTTTTGTTATCAAGTCTTTATGGAAGACAGTCGTCTAGAAGAATTTAGGACGCACTTTCAAAAAAAATGGTTGGAAGCTAATACTACATTGGGAATTGGTTTACTGCGAAGCGAACAAATAGCCGCAGCACGTCCTTATTTTTGGCAGACGTTGAAAAAACAAAAATTTAATCTGCGAACTTTAGCTGCACTGACTCTCAGTTTTATTCCGCGAATTTTGACGAATAAGTTAATAGGAGTATCAAAATAATATAGCAACTAGATTTTAGTTGGCGAAGTTATTTTTTTAACGAACCACAGAAACACAGAGAACACAGAGAAAATACAAAGAAGATTATTTTCTTTCTTTGCGTCTTTGCGCCTTTGCGTGAGCTTTCCTAAGTATAGGTACTGCATGAAACTTTGCATTGTTACTCATAAAATCAAAAAAGGCGATGGTCAAGGCCGAGTCAACTACGAAGTTGCGAACGAAGCAATTCGTCGCGGACATCACCTGACATTATTAGCAAGTGAAATCGCCCCAGAACTAGAACACAACACTCAAGTTAATTGGATTAAAATTCCAGTCCAAGACTATCCCACCGAATTTCTACGTAATTTCATCTTTGCCCAAAAAAGTGCAAATTGGTTGCGTCAACATCGCTCAAACCTTGATTTAATCAAAATCAATGGCGCCATTAATATGGCTGCTGCTGATGTGAATGCTGTACATTTTGTCCATAGTTCATGGTTGCGATCGCCAGTTCATATTTCCCGCAACCGCCGAGACTTATATGGCTTATATCAGTGGCTATTTACCGCTTTTAATGCCCGTTGGGAAAAACAAGCTTTTCAAAGAGCTAAGGTTGTTGTAGCGGTATCCGAAAAGGTAGCCCAGGAATTAATTAACATTGGTGTACCTCGTTCTCGGATTCGCGTAATTGTGAATGGAGTAGACCTAGAAGAGTTTACCCCAGGTAAAAGCGTAGGCGTAGCCCGCCGTAGGCATCGCCAAAAATTAGGTTTACCAGAAAATGTCACCCTCGCACTGTTCGCCGGAGACATCCGCACACCTAGAAAAAACTTAGATACAATCCTCCACGCCTTAACTAAAGTTCCCGATTTACATTTGGTGGTGGTGGGTCACATTGAAGATAGTCCCTTCCCTCAGCTAGCAGCATCTTTGGGGTTAAACGATCGCGTGCATTTTGTCGGATTTCGCCGTGATATCCCCGAAATTATGCGATCGGTAGATTTATTTATTTTTCCTTCCCGATATGAAGCTTGTAGCCTGGTATTGTTAGAAGCACTTGCTTCAGGACTGCCAGTAATTACTGCCACAGCAACCGGTGGTGCAGAGTTAGTAACGCCAGAATGCGGCATCGTCTTACCCGACTCAGATGATATCGATGCATTGGCAATGGCGCTGATGTCCTTAGTGAGTGAACAACCGCTGATGCAACAAATGGGTCAAGCTGCTCGTTCTGTGGCAGAACAACACAGTTGGACTACTATGGCACAAACTTATGTGGATTTATTCGAGGAGTTAAGCAAGAATGCGGAACACCGTTCTCATACCAACTTATCGCCGTCCACAAGACCTCTCACGCTGCCTTTTGGCGCTACAGGAGCAAATCAAACCAGTTGATCAGGTGATAGTGGTTGTCCGCGATACGGATGCACAAACTTGGGAATTTCTAGCCCAATTCAAAGCAGACAAGCTGCCACTACAAACCGTGAAAGTCACACAACCGGGGGTAGTAGCAGCCCTGAATGCCGGACTTGCAGAGGTTGAGGGCGATATTGTTTCCATTACCGATGATGATGCTGCACCCCATCCCGATTGGTTAGAGCGTATCACCGCTTACTTTGCTTGTGATAGTCGCCTTGGCGGTTTGGGTGGGCGTGATTGGATACACCACGGGAGCAAATTAGAAGACGACTCCCGCCCAATAGTTGGTAGGTTACAGTGGTTTGGGCGCGTAATTGGCAACCATCATTTGGGAGTAGGAGAAGCCCGCGAAGTCGATGTTCTCAAAGGCGTAAACATGAGTTTTCGCAAAGAAGCTATTGGGCAATTGCGCTTTGACGAGCGGATGCGAGGTACTGGAGCGCAAGTACATTTTGAAATGGCATTTACTCTGGCATTAAAGCGAGCTGGTTGGAAGATAATTTACGATCCTCATGTTGCCGTAGAACACTATCCAGCACAACGTTTTGATGAAGATCAGCGAAACAATTTTAATGAAATTGCCTTGATTAATTTAGTTCATAATGAAACCTTAGTTTTATTAGAACATTTATCATTTATCCGCCAAATAGTATTTTTATTCTGGGCAATATTAGTTGGAACCTGCGATAGTTTTGGCTTCATCCAATGGCTGAGATTTTTACCTAGTCAAGGACAGTTAGCAAGTAAAAAGTTGTTAGCATCTTGGCGTGGACGTTGGCAAGGATATAAGGAATTTAGAATTCAGAATTCAGAATTCAGAATTCTGAATTAAAGAATATGTATCTAATTTTAAATTCCTTCCAGAAAACGCAGACGCGATTAATCGCGTCTGTAGTGAATTGGGTAAGAAACTATTTATTTCATTCTGAATTCTGAATTCTGACTCCTGAATTCTTTTGTACTTATAAATCCAAAATTGAATGATTTCTAAGCAGATACTTTACAATAGTTTTTCCCAAGAAAACTATTCTCCTGAGGAGCGATCGCCACAGGGGTGGATGGCGATCGCCGGCTTTATACTATTAACTGTAGTTTGCTATTTTGCTGGTGCTACTGCTGCATTGCGCCTAATTTTTCCGGTGACAGCTTTAGTAGTAGCCGTGTTTTTATACTTGCGCCATCCCATTCTCTACGTCGGCTTTACTTGGTGGATATGCTTTCTCACCCCCTTAGCTACCCGCTTAGTTGACTATCGCGTAGGCTGGGATCCTACCCGCCAGATGCTCATAGCACCATACTTGGTGGTGTTTGTGACCATTGCAACTTTTTTGCGCCGCTTTAAAAGCGCCTCTCGCCAAGGGGGTTTGCCGTTTGTTTTGGCTTTTATCGGAGTCTTCTACGGCTTTTTGATAGGTTTAATTTACAACGCACCAATCCCTGTAGCACGCGGTTTATTGGATTGGCTAGGCCCAATTATTTTTGCTTTTCACTTATTTATTAACTGGCGAGATTATCCCAGCTATCGCCAACATTTTCAGCGAACATTCCTCTGGTGTGTATTAATTTTAGGAGCTTATGGTGTATATCAATTTGTAGTAGCTCCTGAGTGGGATAGGTACTGGCTCATAGAATCAAAACTATTCATGAGTGCTGGAAATCCCGTACCTTTTGGAATGCGTGTTTGGAGTACATTACACTCAGTCGGTCCCTTTGGCTCCGTCATGCAAGCTGGGTTGCTATTGTTATTTACCAGTTCCGGAAGTTTAATTTTTCCTGCCTCAGCCGTTGGTTATTTATCTTTTTTATTAACACAAGCGCGTACAAATTGGGGCGGCTGGTTATTGGGAGTAATTATGATTGTGGGTTCAGTCAAAACCCGAATTCAAATGCGCCTAATAACCATAATTGTGGTGATGGCAATTTGTGTTGTGCCATTGACAACCATCGAACCAATTTCTCATGTTGTGTCAGAGCGTTTGCAAACTTTTTCTAATCTGGAAGAAGACAACAGTTTTAAAGATAGATCGCAAAGTTACGACAAAAACCTGAGTCTAGCTCTTTCTAATGCTTTAGGTAACGGATTAGGAAATATTTGGAAAGTCAACGAAAAAACCGGACAAATCGAAGTAGTAGTAATTGACAGCGGCATTTTAGATATGTTTTTTACCCTTGGTTGGTTTGGAGCTATATTTTATATGGGCGGATTAATTTTGTTAATTATTAATGTTAGCAAATATAGTGAAGGTCGTTTTGATAGTTTTATCAGTGCCGCCCGCGCCATTGGTATTAGCTCTGCTACACAATTAGTTATTGGTAGTGGCATGTTAAGCGTAGCAGGTATGATTCTTTGGGGATTTTTAGCTATGGCTATGGCAGGACATAAATATTATCTTCATCAAGAAAAGTAAACAGGAGTCAGGAGTCAGAATTCAGGAGTCAGAAGTCAGAAGTAGAGAAACACTTTTATTAAATAGACGGGTTAAAATTATGAAAGCAATTATTGTAATGCCACTAGCCGAACAACGAGGCGGCGGTGAAATGATGCTTTGGGATTTGATGCAGCAGGGACGTAATGCTGGTGTCGAGTGGCTAGTGATATTTTTAGAAAACGGCCCGATGGTAGAACAAGTAAAGTCCCTTGGTATCGACACACGAATTGTGGAAAGTGGACGTTTACGCCAAATTCACCGTTTTATTGCTGCTGTTTTCCGGATAGCTGCGATCGCCCGCGAGGAACATGCAGATATAATCGTTAATTGGATGTGGATTACACACATATCCGGAGGTTTGGCGGCGATGTTGGCGGGGTTACCTGCTGTGTGGTATCAGCTAGAAGTACCTAGCGATAAAACTTGGTTAGTACGGCTGGCTACTTTAATCCCAGCGCGGGCAATTATTACCCTCTCCCAAGATGGTAAGCAAGCACAAGCGCAGATTTGGCCGCACAGACCAACACCCTTGGTTTATCCTGGTGTAGCACTAGACCGATTTGAACCTGATGCTTTACCTTCTCCTGAAGAAGCACGGCGAAAGTTGGGCTTACCTTTGCACGGGCCATTGATTGGAATTGTCGGACGATTGCAACGATGGAAGGGAATGCATGTATTGGTACGGGCAATGCCCAAAATTTTACAGCAGTATCCCGATGCCCATTGTGTTGTGGTTGGCGGTAAGCACGATTTGGAACCGGATTATGAGGACTTTTTAAAAGCAGAAATCGCCACTTTAGGCTTGAAAGAACAAGTAATTATGGCTGGGTTACAGCGCAATATTCCAGAGTGGGTGCAGGCGATGGATGTATTTGTCCATGCATCTGATAAAGAACCATTTGGTATTGTGATTATTGAAGCGATGGCGTTGGGAAAACCTGTGATTGCTGGCGATGCAGGTGGACCAACGGAGATTATTACAGATGGCATCAATGGACTATTAACACCTTACGGCAATGCGGATAAATTAGCGATCGCAATTCTCCGCTATCTTGACGAGCAAGAATTTGCCCGAAGTGCTGGAATCGCTGCACGACAACGCGCCCTCGATTTCTCAACCCACAGTTATGCTCAAAATTTTATCAACGCCCTTCGTTCTGTAATACCAAGCGTTTCCTAGATAGAAAACTCAAATTGTATTGATATGATATATTATCCCCGACTTTTTTGATAAGTTGGGGATTTAGATTTTCATAAATCAAATTATACTGATAATACAAGCTATGAAATATCAGGCGATCGCAGTAGCCTAAATTGTATCTGGGTCGATATTTAACTCCCGCAACTTTGCTGCCAAACGTTGTGCCTTTTGTTCTACCTCTTCTAATCTTTGTTCTGTCTGTTCTGCTGTTTCTTCAGGTGTTGGTACTAGTTGTTTATCTGGTGTAAAAAACCGCAATAATCCCTCATTAATCCCTAAATATAAACCTAACTGTTGACTCCACAAATGTCCTTCTGCGTTTAATTGCAGAGGTTGATATTTTCCATCTACTAAATGAAATCCTGCAAATTCTAATGTGTATGGGTCAAACCAAAAATAATCATGAGTGCGGAAAGTATCTTGATAAATTTCTTTTTACGTTTTTTAGGTTAATCTACTTAGTAAACCAATAGTAACACCAGCTACCATCCCATCGGCTAGAGTGAGATAAAGCAAAGTACACTAAAAATTTATTTTTATAACTGAAAAATTTATTTTATTTCTTTATTAAGTAACTATCACTATTTAATATGTATAATCTATTATTCATTGTTAACGATCGCATGTATAATCTATCATTGAGTCTGATTTATTATTCACCTCTATTACTGATTTATCGGTTGGCATTTTGTCAAGAGAGCATCTATTTTTAAGACATAGCAAATCACTCACCTAGTAGTCATTTATTCAGGAAATTTCAGAACTTTGATAGGCATACTCTGTCCTAGACATTGCCTGAGCTTTTGCTACACAAAGTATGAGGCATTATATGAATAGTTGGCACTTTTACGGCACTATCCAATGTCTAAACAATTATTAATTTCCTTTCAGGAAGCATACAGCAATCTCGAACTGTTTCCGTTAATGGAACGGAACGAAATGGAAAGATTTAGAGTCGAATATGGTGATGATTTGATTGCAGACCTCAATCAATTAGTTGAAGACAGTCCCAATAAAGATGGTAAAATTGTCTTTACAGGACATCGTGGCTGTGGTAAGTCAACTTTGTTAGCTGAATTTAGCAGGCAAATTCAAAATAAGTACTTTGTAGTTCTATTTTCTATTGCTGACAAAATTGAAATGTCGGCAGTTAACCATATTAATATTCTGTTTGCCATTGCAGTTAATTTAATGGCAGAGGCAGAAGCACGACGAGTTGATATTCCTCAAAGTACTAAAGAAGCCCTTTATAAATGGTTTGCTACCCGCACTCGCACTGAAGAATTAAATTTGCAGCTAGAGGCTGAGATTGGTTTTGATTTGCTCAAGTTGATTAGCTCTAAATTAAAAGCTGATGCTAGCGTCCGCGATGAAATTAAACAAGAGTTTGAACGCAAAATATCAGATTTAGTCGCTAGAATTAACGAAATTGCTGCTTTGATTCAAGCCGCTACTAAACAAGATGTTTTAGTCATTATTGATGATTTAGATAAACTCGACTTAGGCAGGGTTAACGAAATTTACAAAGATAATATTAAAGCTCTTTGTCAACCGAATTTCCGGATTATCTACACCATTCCCATCGCAGTTCTTCGAGAAACATTTATCAGCACAATAATTGCTACAGAAACTAACGACCAAATTGTAGCAATGCCTGTCCTCAAGATTTTTGATAAAGGTAAAAATCGTTTTGCTAATGCTCAACCGCGTCCCGAAGCAACAAAGATTCTCGGTGAAGTTTTACGCAAGCGAATTACCAATGAATTAATAGCACCAGAAACCGCTGACAAAATTGTTATTTACAGTGGTGGCGTATTGCGAGAATTAATTCGCATTTCTAAAGAGTGTTGCCGTATTTGTTTGCGGACGATTCGACGAAATTCCAACGCCCAAGTTATCATTAACGATCAAATTCTCGCCCAAGCAATCAATAAAATTCGCAATGATTTTTCCATACGTTTAGGAAAAGTTGATATAGATATTTTGCAAAGTGTTTACGAACAATTTATGCCCCACGATCCAAAACAAGCTGAGTTTTTGGATTTACTACATGGTTTATATGTCTTAGAATATCGCACCGAAGAAACATGGTACGATGTTCATCCAATTATTATCGAAAGTTTAAAAAGACAGGGAGCCATCAATGTTCAATGAAGAATTATTAGATGATGAAGGAGAAAATCAAGATGCATATGATGATTTAATTGTTTCTATTGAAGCTCAAACTCAGGGATTAAATTTACTGATTGCTGTTTGCGACGATCCTAACTTTCGGGATGAGATTATTGCTCGATATGAAACTGAACTTCAACCTAATTTTCGTGCATATCGAGTGATTTTAGCACGTCATGAACCGAGTTTGAAAGCTGCTCTCAATCAACTAGTAGAGCAAGAAGAATATCTGCGTCTGCGTCAGCCAGCAGTAATTACTGTAACGGGTGCTGAACAACTTTATTTTCTCAGATTAGGAAAAGAGCAATCAGAACAGGAAAAATTTTTTGGTTACTTACAGTGGACAAGGGAAGGATTGCGCGATTTTCCTTTTGCAATTGTGCTTTGGGTAACTAATCAAATTTTAATCAATTTGATGAAAAAAGCTCCTGATTTTTGGAGTTGGCGTAACGGTGTATTTCGGTTCGCATCTAAAAAAACCAATGCTATTGCTGGTAAAGAATTAGAACTTATACGCTTTGTTTTTCGAGACACCGAATTAGCCAGCACAGATACTAATGAAAATAATACTTTTTTCTTGCCTATCCAAGATTTACAAAAGCTGATTGAAAACATCGAACAAGAACGAGGAACTAAAGACCCCACCTTGGCTACTTTATACTCAAGATTGGGCGATATTTACCGCAGCAGATTAGAACGGGGTGAGTCTCAGAATTATCAAGAAGAACAAGAATTAGCAATCAAGTATTGGCGTCAAGCCATTGAATTGCAAAATGAATTAGGTTTGCAAATAGATTTAGCTACTAATTTCAACAACTTAGCAGGATTATATCGTGCAACAGGACGCTACAGTGAAGCTGAACCACTGTATCAACAAGCTTTGCAATTAAGGAAACGCTTGTTGGGAGAAAATCATCCTGCTTACGCTACTAGTCTGAATAATTTGGCAGGAATTTACAAATCTACGGGACAATATGGCAAAGCAGAACTTCTCTATCAACAAGCTTTGGAATTGAGGAAACGCTTATTGGGAGAAAATCATGCTGATGTTGTCGCTAGCCTGAATAATTTGGCATTATTATATGATGAACAAGGACGTTATGATGAGGCAGAACCTTTGTATCTGCAATCATTGGAAATCGCTACAAGTTTGCTGGGCGAAAATCATCCTTCTTTTGCTTTGATATTGAATAATTTAGCGCTACTTTATTATCATCAAGGACGCTACAGTGAAGCTGAACCTTTGTCGCAACAAGCAATAGAATTAGATAAGCAATTTTTGGGTGAAGAAAATCCTGATGTGGCGACAGATTTGCACAATTTAGGTTTGGTATATCGCGCTCAAGGACGCTACAATGAGGCGGAATCTTTGTTTTTGCAATCTTTGGAAGTGAAGCAGCGTGTTTTACAAAAGGCGCATCCGCTGTTAGCTGATACTATCTATGCTTTGGGTTATTTGTATAGGGAACAAGGACGCTACGATGAGGCGGAAGTTTTATGTATAAAAGCCTTGGAACTTGATAAGCTGTTATTGGGAGAAAATCATCCTAATGTTGCCGAAAGTCTGAATAATTTAGCGGAAATTTATCGGGCAACGGGGCGTTATAGTGAAGCAGAATCTTTTTATTTGGAAGCTTTAGGAATTTGTGAGCGAGTTTTGGGTGTGAATCATGTTCGGTGTGTGGCGATGCGGGAGAATTTAGAAAAGGTTGGGGTGGAAATGGGGGGGAGTTAATGGAATCTCACGCACGAGGCAAGAGAGGGGCAAAGGTAGCACTTTTAGATCCCCCCATAGCTTTAGCAATTCACCTTCACGATTCATACACCTCACTGCGATGGGCGATCGCCATGTCCATTGTAAGGCAACCAATCATAGGAGAGACGTTGCAATGCAACGTCTCTACATCTGGGTTATTGCATGAGAATTTGACGGATTAAAATGCTCATAACCTCATCTGAGTTATCGGTTGGTTGCAGTGGACTCCAGTCGCCAGTACTGGCGTAGCCAATTACCTGTAAATAGTGGATTGTGCTGGTAACGGCTTTGGGAGAACCAATGAGTAGATGCTTTATCCGTTCTCTCTTGGGAAATGAGCGTTCAGGCGATTGATTACCGATGGATGGACTGGAATCGTCGCCACGCAGATACTGTTCTAATTTTGACTGGGCGGAATTTTTGAATTGTGCCATTATTGTATTCATACTCCGACTTTGGGGTTTAGATAAGGGCGATCGCACACTTCTTTGCGGGATGAAGCGATCGCCTTTATCGATCTTGGGGTTTAGATAATGTTAAGCTGGCTCAAAAGTTTTTATGGGCAGCTTTTGCACTTGAATTTCTTCGCCAAATTTCTTTATCTCGCCATCGCAGTGATATTTTTCGTAATTTAATAGGTAAATTGAGACTGTCGTTGTTTCGT
The DNA here is from genome assembly GCA_019359545.1 of Desmonostoc geniculatum HA4340-LM1. Taxonomy (GTDB): domain Bacteria; phylum Cyanobacteriota; class Cyanobacteriia; order Cyanobacteriales; family Nostocaceae; genus Nostoc; species Nostoc geniculatum. The sequence continues at coordinate 43,989 of JAHHHB010000030.1, forward strand.
TTGGATTGGAAAAACGGAATTCAGCTAATCTTTCTCGCTCTACTGGGTTTATTGATTATTATAGCGATCGCTGTTGTGGCATTGCAGAAAGGAAATGAATTATTGCAGCAAGGAGGTGAGCACCTATGGATGTTCCCGATCTAAATAATTGGGCGGCTAATAATCTTGGTGTTCCTGGTTGTTTATCTAGATAGGAACAAAGCTTTGTTATTCTGACAGCGAATTCAAATGCTCTATCAGGAATTGGGATGTGATTACTCATACTAAAAAGTATACCAAAACTCAATCATAGCGATTTCCGGTTAAGTGAGGTACACAAGCTTTTGTTTTTAAAGGCAGAGAGTAGCAGAGTTAAGCGCAGAGTGAAGCAGAGGTTAGATAAGCGAAGTACTCAGTACCTCAGCAGATTAGGAAATGCTATATTATTTCAGACTTGTGTATACACGGTAGCCTTACGCAAGTAATTTCTCCAAATCAAACCGGATTTCTATCTATATATATGAATGAGTGGTACAAAGAAGACCTGGCTTTTATTCATGATTAGGACTTACGCAACTGGCATATTATTTTAAGTTTGTAGTGAGGACTTTAGTCCTCAAAATAAGGGCTAAAGCCCTTACTACGAGCAAAAAAATTTTGTTTTTTGTGACACTTGCGTAAGTCCTGATGATGTCGGTTTCCGTGACTATGCTCTCAAGTCTGCACCTGGCATACTAAAGATTCTGGCTGAAAATAAAATATATGATGGACTAGTACCGCAGGGCGGAAGTCAAAAGTCAAAAGTCAAAAGTCAAAACGAAGACAGCATAGGTTTTTCGGAGATTTAGAATGGTTGGTTTATTTCCGCCGTGCTGTACTAGTGGTTGATTTGGGTTGCGGTAGCGGCTTATGGGCGCAAGAACTTATCAAAGCTAATTATGATGTTTTGGGAGTGGATATTTCGGAGTCGATGATTAATATTGCCCGAAGTAGAGTCCCAAATGCTGAGTTTCGCATCGAATCGCTATTTAAAATTGAGGACGGAACAATGACACAAGCTAAATCCCAAACCTTTGCCATTAATATTCCATTTACACTCACACTGACAGTCACCCACGAACAGTTTATTGAATTGGCACTAGCTAACAGAGATTTACAATTAGAACGAACTGCTACAGGAGAGTTGATTGTTATGCCACCGACGGGTAGTGATACAGGAAACAGAAATTTAGATATAGAAGGACAAATTTGGTTGTGGAACCGTCAAACTAAATTGGGTAAAACATTTAATTCTTCTACTGGTTTTCATCTTCCTAATGGTGGCGATCGCTCTCCCGATGCCGCATGGATACGTCAAGACAGATGGGATGCCCTCAGTTTAGAACAGCAGGAAACTTTTGCTCCAATATGTCCCGACTTCGTAGTGGAATTACGGTCTAAAAATGATTCTATAGAAAAATTACGCGCCAAGATGAGGGAATATATAGATAATGGCGCTCGTTTAGGTTGGTTAATTGACCGGAAAAATAAACAAGTAGAAATTTATCGTCAAAATCAAGATGTGGAAGTGTTGAACAATCCTGTCAGTTTGTCCGGGAAAGATGTTTTACCTGGATTTGTATTGGATTTAACTGAAGTGTGGAATTAATAAATCCCTAATAATTCAATACAGTTCAGATAAGACCAAAACACTTGTAGAGACGGCGATTTATCGCGTCTCCCCGTCCCCGCGTCTTCCCGTCCCCGCGTCCTTGCGTCAATCTTTACGACAAACTTAATATTATTTATTCGGTTGAGCAACCCGCGCTTCAATGTCTTCCAAAGTTCGTAACAATAAACGCCTCGCTTGCAATTGCCAACCCCATTTCTGAATTCTGTAAGCTGATACAGTCCCAGCTACGGCGGCTAACAAGCCTATGGGTTGATTTAAAGAAATTCCCAGCAACAAACCTAAGCCAGCAATTCCCCAAAATGGTAAGGCTACGGTTTGTCTTTGTTCTTCGACAATTTGAGTAATTATATTAGATTTATTTGTAGCTAATAATGCTTCTTTAACTTGCCGCTGTTCGGCTGCTGATACTGATAAACCTATTTTCCGGCGTAGTTTTTCCATTTTGCGAGCATCAGTACTGTACTCAGTTAGCTCATCTTCTGCCATGAGCAGCAGTCTTTCTAATTGCGCCATTGTGGATTGTATCTAGTATTACGATACAGCTATTATCTCGAATAATTGTTATTTTTGGACTATAGCGATTCTCATTTGAATCAGGTGCATGGGTAGGGTAGCACAGCTGTGCTACCCTACGAGGATCTATTTTTTTCTGTACCTCACTCATGCGGGAACCGCTATATAGCTGGGCATTTAATTGCACAATCCAAAATCATGCCACTCTGACTTTTGACTTTTGACTTTTGACTTTTGACTTCCCCAAAGGGGCTGACTGGCTGCAAAATTTACAATTAAATATGGGAAAAATACTACTAGTCGAAAAAGCCGCCATAGATGAGAAATATACCGCTAATAGCCAAAGTCCTCTCAAGAGGAGTAGACCCTGTTGGTGTTATGTTTCTTAATAAACTTGAGTGGGATCAAACTAAAAGCCTGTAAAATTTATTTTTGGCGGTAAATTAGATAGTAATAATTAGGGACTTTTAACAGATAAAATTAAGAGGTAATACATATGGCTATAGTATCTACAAGCACTTTATCTCCATCTGACAAAGAGCGATCGCTCATTCTCTGGTTTGATGAAGTTGGTATTCATGATATTCCCTTAGTCGGTGGGAAAAATGCATCACTAGGTGAAATGATTCAACAATTAACGCCCAAAGGCATTAATGTGCCTACGGGATTTGCGACCACTGCTTATGCTTATCGTTATTTCATCGAATCAGCGGGGTTAGAAGCAAAGCTACGCAAATTATTTGCTGACTTGGATGTTGAAGATGTGAAAAATTTACGAGAACGGGGGAAAAAAGCGCGATCGCTCTTAATCCACACCCCATTTCCTGTAGAATTGCGAAAGGCGATCGCCGCAGCTTATCAAAGTCTTTGCGAAAAATACAATGCAGAGACAGATGTTGCAGTCCGTTCTAGCGCCACCGCCGAAGACCTCCCGGATGCGAGTTTTGCCGGACAGCAAGAAACTTACCTGAATGTTGTCGGTGCCGAAGGAGTTTTAGCAGCTTGTCATAAATGCTTTGCTTCCATATTTACCGACCGCGCCATTTCTTATCGTCATACCAAGGGATTCGATCACTTTAGCATTGCCCTTGCCGTTGGCGTACAAAAAATGGTGCGTTCTGACTTAGCAACCTCTGGGGTGATGTTCTCCATTGACACAGAAACCGGCTTTAAAGATGCAGCGCTAATTACAGCCGCCTACGGTTTAGGAGAAAATGTTGTTCAAGGGTCAGTAAATCCAGATGAATATTATGTTTTTAAACCAACTTTAAAAGCAGGTTTTCGCCCAATCATAGATAAAAAATTGGGCAGTAAAGAACTGAAAATGATTTATGATGACGGCTCAAAATTTACCAAAAATGTCTCTGTTCCTTTCAGAGAAAGAGGCAAATTTGCCCTCAGTGATGCAGAGATTTTACAATTAGCAAGTTGGGCATGTTTAATTGAAGATCACTATTCCCAAATCCACGATATTTACACCCCAATGGATATCGAGTGGGCAAAAGATGGAATTACCAACCAACTTTTTATCGTCCAAGCACGTCCCGAAACTGTGCAATCTCAAAAAACCGGAAATGTTCTACGGACTTATCGTTTTCTTAGAAGAGATGAAGAAAACAAACTAATAAATTCTCCCTCATCCCCCTCATCCCCCCACTCCCTCATCACCGGACGCGCCATTGGGGAAGCAATTAGTCAAGGGAAAGTACGTTTAATTTTAGATGTTCAAAAACTCGAACAGTTTCAACCAGGGGAAGTTTTGGTAACAGAAAGAACTGACCCGGATTGGGAACCAATTATGAAACGTGCTAGTGCAATTGTGACTAATTCTGGTGGGAGGACATGCCATGCCGCAATCATTGCGCGAGAATTGGGTGTACCTGCGATCGTCGGATGTGGCAATGCTACAGATATTTTGAAAACTGGTCAAGAAGTCACAATTTCTTGTGCCGAAGGCGAAGAAGGAAAAGTTTACCCAGGTTTATTACCTTTTGAAGTTGAAGAAGTCCCTCTAGAAAACTTACCCCGTACCCGCACGCAAATTTTAATGAATGTGGGTAATCCCCAAGAAGCATTGAGTTTATCAGGAATTCCCAACGATGGAGTCGGTTTAGCACGGACAGAATTTATTATTGCTAACCAAATCCAAGTTCATCCAATGGCATTGATTAATTATGATTTATTAAAAGATGAATTTGTCAAAGCTAAAGTTGCTAATCTCACCACACTTTATGACGATAAACCTCAATATTTTGTGGATAAATTAGCCCAAGGTATCGGCAGAATTGCCGCAGCATTTTATCCGAAACCAGTGATTGTGCGAACGTCAGATTTTAAGAGTAATGAATATGCAAATTTGTTAGGTGGTCAACAATTTGAACCCGATGAAGAAAACCCCATGCTCGGTTGGCGGGGGGCGGCGCGTTACTATGATGAAGGTTACAGAGAAGCTTTCGCCTTAGAATGTCAAGCCCTGAAGCGGGTACGGGAAGAAATGGGTTTGACGAATGTTATCCCAATGATTCCTTTTTGCCGCACTCCCGATGAAGGGCGGTTAGTGTTAGCAGAAATGGCAAAAAATGGTTTAAAGCAAGGTGTTAATGACTTGCAAGTTTATGTGATGTGTGAATTGCCTAGCAATGTAATTATGGCCGAAGAATTTGCTGAGGTGTTTGATGGCTTCTCCATTGGTTCCAATGACCTAACTCAGTTGACATTGGGGTTAGATAGAGATTCAGCCTTGGTGGCGCGGTTGTTTGATGAACGGAGTGAAGGTGTGAAGCGAATGGTGAAAATGGCCATAGAAACCGCGAAAAAATGCGGCCGCAAAATCGGCATTTGTGGACAAGCACCCAGCGATTACCCAGAATTTGCCCAGTTTTTAGTTGAACAGGGAATTGATTCTATTAGTTTAAATCCAGATTCAGTGTTAAAAACAATGTTGGAAGTGGCAAAAGTTGAGGGTACTGATACTAATTCGTAATTCGTAATTCGTAATTCGTAATTTATAATTTGAGTAATGTATGCCAGTTAGAGACCGCTATCACGCGAATGTCAAAAATGCCCTGATTAAAGATGGCTGGACAATTACCGACGATCCTTTTCATCTCAAGTGGGGAAAAAGGGATATGTATGTTGATTTGGGTGCAGAGAAATTGATTGCTGCTGAAAAAGAAGGACAGCGGATAGCCGTTGAAATTAAAACATTTCGCAGTGTATCAGACATGACCGATCTCGAACACGCACTGGGACACTATCTTGCATACCGTTCTGTGATGATTAGAACCAATCCCGAACGTGTCCTTTATCTCGCCGTTCGTGATGAAGTATACGCTGATATCTTTGATGAACCAATTGCTAAACTTTTGGTAGAAGATTACAAAGTTAATGTAGTTGTATTTCAGCTAGAGGAAGAGGTTATTTTCAGATGGATACCTTGGAGCAATACAGGCACTTAATTCGGAATATTCTGATTGAACATACAAAAATCCCGTTCAGTACTGGCAAGATTCAATTTGAAACAGTTTTTGACAGCGAACAAGACCGCTATCTCTTAATGATTTTGGGAAGAGAACCAGCCTATGATTTGTCTCCTACTGTGACTCGCCGCGTTCATGGCTGTATGATTCACGTTGATATTATTGATGGTAAAATTTGGATTCAACGTGATGGTACTGAAGAGGGAATTGCCACAGAATTTGTCAGGGCAGGTATACCAAAGGATCGGATTGTGTTAGGATTCCGGTCTGAGGAACTCAGGAAAGATTCAGAATTTGCTGTTGCATAACTAATTCAATGAGCAGCAATAATATAGTATTCTGCTTGTGTAATTGTCTCTATTGCTTTTGACTTATCAAGCATAATTATCCTAATATCTTGCACAATAGCAACTTTGTTTAGTCAAAGGTAAGATGACAAACCTGTTAGAAACCGATCGCTTAATAATTCGTAGTTGGATACCCGAACGCGATGCCGAACAAGCGTTTGCTATTTATAGTGACCCCGAAGTCACCTATTTTCTTGGTAATGGTTCTCGTGTGACGAGCATTGAGTCACAGCGTCAGCGTTTGGTGGAAAACATCGAGCGATCGCAACGACGCAATAATGGTGCCGGATCTTGGCCAATTGTCGAAAAGGAAACCACAACAATTGTCGGAACTATCCTTCTCAAACAATTGCCCGACAAAGACGGCTTACCCACTCAAGATTATGAAGTAGGCTGGCACTTGCGGCGAGCATCTTGGGGTAAAGGATATGCAACCGAAGCAGCACGAGGTATCCTCAGCTACGGATTTAATGTGTTGAATTTGCCAGTAATTTATGCAGTAGTAAACCCAGAAAATCATGCCTCAATCCGCGTTACCCAAAGACTGGGTATGAAGCCAGTAGGTAGCACAAAAAAATATTACGGTATTGAACTGCTGCTGTTTGAACAAAATGCATCTGAAGGTAGGGAGTAGGGAGTGGGGAGTGGGGAGTGGGGGGATGGGGGGATGGGGAGAAAAACCAATAACAAATGACCAATAACAAATGACAAATGACCAATGACAAATGACCAATGACAAATGACAAATGACTAAAAAATGGTTCCGAATTGGAATAGCGGGTGTATTTCTGATGTCACTTGCCTTACGGTTTTGGGGACTGGAGCGATTCAACACCCTGGTATTTGATGAAGTTTATTTTGCCAAATTTGGTAATAATTATCTTACGCATACGCCATTTTTTAATGCTCATCCGCCGCTGAGTCAATATATGATTGGTATCGGCATTTGGATTGGCAGTCACATTCCTTTTTGGCATGATACCGTAAATGGGCTGACGGGTTCATTGCGATCGCCTTGGACTTATCGGTGGTTCAATGCCCTGACTGGCTCATTTATTCCTGTAGTTGTAGCTGCGATCGCTTATCAATTAAGTTATCGTCGTAGCTTTGCTTTACTTGCAGGTTTTTTCACTGCTTGCGATGGCATATTTCTCGTTGAATCTCGCTATGCCTTAAGCAATATTTATATTATCATATTTGGCCTATTAGGGCAGTGGTTTTTATTACTAGCATTGGATAACCAAAATCAACGCCGTTCATTTTGGTTAGTGATTGCTGGCATTAATTTTGGTGCGTCAGTCGGTACTAAATGGAATGGTTTATGGTTTCTTTTTGGCGCTTATCTGATTTGGATAACAGCATGGTTAATTCAAGGAATTCATTCTTTTTCTAAGTCCAAACTTCTTTCTATATCCCCATCATTGAGAGAAGCAGAGGTGCAGGGAAGCAGAGGTCTAGGGTACATCAACAGGGAAGCAGAGGAGCAGGGAGGTAGAGAGTCAGGAGTTAGTACTTATTCTCCCTCATCCCCCTCACCTCCCTCACCTCAAACGCCATTACAAAACCTAACTCAACTTAACGTTTTCCAGATGTTCTTTTATCTAGGAATAATTCCAGCTTTTATCTATAGTATTATCTGGATTCCTCACCTGCAATTAGATAAAAGATATGGATTTATCGCAGTACATCAGGAAATTTTGAAGTTTCATTTGCATTTGGGTGGTAATACTTCTGACGTGCATCCTTATTGTGCTGCTTGGAACAAATGGCCTTTGATGATTCGACCAATGGCATATTATTATCAAACGGCTGGAAGTATCAACGAACCCCTACCTGTTATGGGGCCACCTTTGCCTTCTGGTGCGGTACAAGTCATTTATGATGTCCATGCAATGGGCAATCCGTTTTTGTGGTGGTTTGGTATGGCTGCCATGTTATTTTTAATGGGAATGCTGGTGTCACAAGTCATGATTCCTTGGGTAAAGGAAAAGCGTTTTTCTGTGCCTGCAACTCTTAGCGTTGATACTTGGATTGCCTTGTACTTAGTTATAAATTATGCCGCTAACTTATTACCTTGGGTAAAGGTGACGAGGTGCGTTTTTATTTACCATTATATGTGTGCAGTGGTATTTGTATTTTTAGCGATCGCTTGGTTTGTCGATCAGTGTCTTCGCAGCTATTATCAACAACTCCGGGCGGTAGGCGTCAGCATCAGTTTTATCATCTTAATTGCTTTTATTTTCTGGATGCCCGTTTATTTAGGTTTACCCCTCTTCCCCGACGCTTATAAACTGCGGATGTGGTTCAATTCTTGGATTTAACGCATCACCCCACCCTAACCCTCCCCTTGTAAAGGGGAGGGAACAAGACTCTCTTATTTCCCCCCTTTCTGAGGGGGAGGGAACAAGACTCTCTTATTTCCCCCCTTTCTGAGGGGGAGGGAACAAGACTCTCTTATTTCCCCCCTTTCTAAGGGGGGATTAAGGGGGGTAAAGCGATGAGTGTTTTTAATGCGTGAATTTTGAACTTAAAGCGTTCGCCCTTGGCGTCTCGAAGAGAAGCGACGTGAATCCCCGAACGCGAGTCTTGCTCCAGAAGGGGCTGACGTGCCTTACTCTAGACAGGCAAGATCCCTGTGGAGAGTTTCTCACTGGGAGTATAACTATTAGGTAAGTTAAAATATCGCTGCATGTAACTGTCCGTCGCCACTTGGACTTATCTTTGTGGGTGACTTCCTCCTCAGTTGCCATTACACTCAATTATTCGATCATGCAATCACCCATTACAGTTGGTACTGTCTTGCAAAACCGTTATCGCATAATTCAAATTCTCGGACAAGGGGGATTTGGTAGAACCTATCTGGCAGAAGATCAGAGGCGGTTTAACGAACTTTGCGCGATCAAGGAATTGATTTCAACAGCAACGGACGCTTTGGCTTGGGAGAAGGCACAGGAGCTTTTTCACCGAGAAGCTGCTATTCTATATCAAATCGAACACCCACAAGTGCCGAAATTCCGGGAAAGATTTGAGCAAGACCAACGCTTGTTTTTGGTGGAGGATTATGTTGCAGGTCAAACTTACCGAACTCTGCTGACTCAAAGACAAGCCGGGGGTCAAACTTTTACAGAAACAGAAGTATTGGGGTTAATTCAGTCTTTGTTGCCTGTTTTAGAGCATATTCACAGCCGAGGGATTATTCACCGGAATATCTCGCCAGAAAATATTATTCTGCGAGATAGCGATGGTAAGCCTGTGTTAATTGACTTTGGAGTGGTAAAAGAACTCGCAACACGTTTGCGATCGCCAGATAGTCCAATGCCTGTAACTACTGTGGGAAAATTAGGCTACTCTCCGAGTGAACAAGTGCAAACAGGAGGAGCGTATCCTAGTAGTGATTTGTATGCATTAGCGGTGAGTGCAATTGTTTTGCTGACTGGTAAGGAACCAAGAGATCTATTCGATCGAAACCAATTAACTTGGAATTGGCAGCAGTGGGTGAAAGTGAATCCACAATTTGCCCAAGTTTTGCATCGAATGTTAAGTCATATTCCCAGCGATCGCTACCAAACTGCTGCTGACGTATCCCAAGCATTACAATTTTTGCAGCAACCTAGTGCGCCTACCTCTAATGTTTCCAACTTGCAGACAATGGCTGTTGGCCGTCGCCCTGACTTGGTATCGCCAGCAGCTCCGCCGAAAAAACCCGATCCGGTGATTCCACCAGATCAAGCTAGCTCAATTTTGGATAATCCGTTAGCGATCGCCGCAATTGCGATCGCTGTAGTTATCTTAGCAGGATTTGGTTCTTGGGCACTGGTAAGTTCGATTCGCAGTCAGTCAAAAGCACCACCAGACGAGACGCTTCCCCAAAATTTTCCTTCACCAGTGATTTCTGGGGGTACTACATTCACACCCACACCTACACCTACACCTACACCCACACCTACTCAAGAGCAACCTGTTATATCTACTAAACCTTTGAATCTGGGAGCATTTAACGCTACCGCAGTGGAAGGTACTCTCAAAGCAAATCAAATTATCCGCTATACTTTTGTTGGCGAGCAAGGAGTCAAGTTAAGTACGTTTATTGAGCCAGGAAGCAGTGTTTTACTAACAGTTTTAAATCCCAATCAACAACCAATTGATAATAATGCTCAGGGAGTTACATCTTATGAAGGTACATTGTTAGTTACTGGAGTATACACTATTGAATTAACTCTGCTTTCAGGAGTTGACGAAAGCAATTACAATCTCAATGCTGGATTAGAAAAACTCATCCAACCGACACCCATAGAAATACCCACACCAACCCCAACGCCAACTCCAACCGAGACACCTTTGCCAACTCCAACCGAAACATTTACACCAATTCCGACTCCAATTCCGACTCCAATTCCGACTCCAGAAACAGAAAACAATAATCCGCCTATTGATAGCACACCCACACCAATTCCCGATCCAACAATTTCGCCTTAAATTTAGCTGTTTATCTTTTAAATAAATGAATGTAATTGTCGAAATCGTCCTAAATTGAAGAAGAATGCAGAATTCAGAATTCAGAATCAAGACGCGACTCGAAAATACTCGTTACCGCTACGCTATCCGCCAGTCTTAGAGGATGTTTGAAAAGTCATGATTGATGTATAAAATTTTTTTACCCCACCCTAACCCTCCCCTTATAAAGGGGAGGGAACTGGATTTTATTGTTTCCCCCCTTTATAAGGGGGGATTAAGGGGGGTAATAATTCGATTAAAATCACAACATACTACTTTTCAAACAACCTCTTACAGAATTCATTCTGAATTCTGACTCCTGACTCCTGAATTCTGTTCGATGAATTAATTAGTTATTAGTGGTTTTTTGTCATCACTAATAACTAATAATCAACAAACAAGCCAATATTAAGTAAAGTTTGGCGATGAAAATCAATAAAAAGTACTGTATATTTAGGATGCGTCCGGTTAATTTATTAAATAACTAGTATTATACAAATTGTTGAACCCACTACTGATTACTGGAACTGATACGGAGGCTGGTAAAACTGTTTTAACCACAGCCTTAGCAGCTTATTGGCAAAAATATTACCCGCAGCGTAGCTGGGGAATTATGAAACCAATTCAATCGGGGATTGGCGATCGCGAATTGTACCAAAATCTATTCGCCCTAGAACAATCTGCCGAAGAAATTACACCTTTGTATTTTCAAGCACCCTTAGCTCCTCCCATCGCCGCAGCACGAGAAAATCGCCAAGTAGATTTAGCACTGGTGTGGCAAACTTTGTCGAAATTGCGATCGCAGCGTGATTTTTTGCTAGTCGAAGCCTTGGGTGGGTTGGGTTCGCCCGTCACCGAGGAATTAACCGTAGCTGATTTAGCCGCAGAATGGCGTTTACCAACGGTATTAGTAGTACCAGTGAGATTAGGAGCGATCGCTAGTGCAGTGGCCAATGTAGCATTAGCTAGACAATCGCGGGTGCATTTGGTAGGCATTGTTTTGAATTGCGTCCAACCTCGTTCAGATGCAGAGATAGCCGACTGGACACCACCAGAATTGATTCAATCATTAACTAACACGCCAGTTTTAGGCTGCTTACCTTATTTAGAAAACCCCACTGATTTAGAGAAACTGGCTCAAATAGCATCAGATTTAGATTTAGAAACACTAATGTAAATCGCAAAAAATTCCTTCGTTCTTATGACTGTAGAACTCCAAAGCAACAACGACAAATTACAGACAAACACTGCTATAAACACAAATCAAGAAACAGAAAACGAAAAAGTTCTATGTTCTCATTGTCAGCGCACCGCTACGAACGGTATTAAATGTAAAGGAATTTGTGTGGCTGACAGTGACTATTAAGGTATACAGCAGATTGCGCGTGTCCCACATACCTTTTACCCCCCTTAATCCCCCCGATGTATTGGGGGGAAAAAGAAATCTAGTTCCCTCCCCAATACATACGGGGAGGGTTAGGGTGGGGTAACACGGTGAGTAACCGTAAGTGAATGAAGGGTTTCACGTTAAGTTGACACCAATGCAAGCTATGCGCCCCTACAAATTTCTGTACCTACTTCAGGCTTATTGAAATCTGCTGCATCAATCGTCTTGGGCTTTGATGCGTAAAGCAAACTCGTCAAACTCACGTTAAAGTGGGAAAATAACCTCAGTTAGCTCTGCTTAAACTACCTTGTCTTGATAATGGTTTCTACTTTCCCCAACCCCTCTTCTGTTGATCTATCTCGAATTCGACTTTCAATTCGCTCATTGCAACCGCAATTGATAGAGTGGCGGCGGCGATTACATCAACAACCAGAGTTGGGTTTTCAGGAAAAACTGACTGCTGAATTTGTCTCACAAAAGTTGCAAGAATGGGGAATCGAACATCAAACCGGCATCGCCCAAACTGGTATTGTCGCCACCATCAAGGGTAACAAACCAAATCCAGAATCTAATCCAAAATCCAAAATCCAAAATCCAAAATTGCCAGTTTTGGCGATTCGGGCAGATATGGATGCTTTGCCAATTCAAGAACTTAACGAAGTGCCTTACAAATCCCAGCATAATGGAGTAATGCACGCTTGTGGACATGATGGACATACTGCGATCGCTTTAGGTACAGCTTACTATCTGCAACAGCATCGTCAAGACTTCTCTGGTACCGTGAAAATGATCTTCCAGCCAGCCGAAGAATCACCAGGAGGCGCAAAGCCGATGATTGAAGCTGGGGTGCTGAAAAATCCTGATGTTGACGCAATTATCGGTTTGCATTTGTGGAATAATTTGCCCTTGGGAACTGTAGGTGTTCGCAGTGGTGCCCTGATGGCGGCTGTGGAATGCTTTAACTGTACAATTTTGGGCAAAGGTGGACACGGCGCACTACCTCATCAAACTGTGGATTCCGTTGTGGTTGCGGCTCAAATTGTCAATGCTTTGCAAACTATTGTGGCTCGAAATGTGAATCCCATTGATTCGGCTGTGGTGACAGTGGGCGAACTTCATGCTGGAACCAAGCGGAATGTAATTGCTGACACGGCGAGAATGAGTGCCACTGTTCGGTATTTTAATCCAAGTTTTAAAGGCTTTTTCCATCAGCGCGTTGAGCAGATTATTGCCGGAATTTGTCACAGTCAGGGTGCGAAATATGAATTAGATTATTGGTCACTTTATCCACCAGTAATTAATGATGTGAAAATGGCTCAATTGGTGCGTTCTGTAGCAGAAGAAGTGGTAGAAACTCCTGTGGGAATTGTGCCAGAATGCCAAACTATGGCGGCTGAAGATATGTCATTTTTCTTGGAACAAGTGCCTGGTTGCTATTTCTTTTTGGGTTCTGCCAATGCAGAGAAAGATTTGGCTTATCCCCATCATCATCCCCGGTTTGATTTTGATGAGACGGCGTTGGGGATGGGTGTGGAAATATTTGTCAGATGCGTGGAGAAGTTTTTTAGTTGAGAGAAATTAGCTGTTTTTAATTACAGCAAATTGCAACTTGGTGGGGTACAGATGATTGTAGGGGCACAAGATGTCCATAGGTGTCAACTTAACGTGAAACCCTTCATGGCTCTTGGTGCGAGACTTGGCAAATTTAATTTCTGCGCTTTGTGGGGTATAAAGTTCTGCTAGTTCTTTGGGGTCGGGGTATTGTTTAAATTTCGGATAGGCGGTACGGTCAATTAAGGTCATTCAAGTCAAATTAACTACATAATATTCAGGAGTGAATCACAAACAGGCTCATCCCTCACTGTTCAATAGCTTTCAAAGCTGTAGCCCTTATTCCGTATAGCTTAGAGCTTTTCTTAGTGCCATTCGACTTTAGTCCTTGATTTTTTAAGCACTTTAGTGCTTACTACGAACCTCTCAAAACTTTTGCGATAGACCACTAAGTTATTAAAAATACTTACGTACTTTCTCACGAATAATTTCAGATTGAGATATTCTAAAATGCCAAATTAAAAGTATAATATAATACTTTATTTTTGGTAAAAAGTGGGCAGATATGTTGTTATCGCGTAAAGGCATTGTCACACCTTTTATAATCTGTGCGTGTATTTTAGGAGTTGGCTTCATTCAATTTCCCCGACTGGAAAAACTGCTCAATAGTCAAAAATCTGCTTCCCTAGAAACTCTAGAAAAAGATATTAAATCAGAAAAAATCAGTCTTGATTTTCTCAAAAAAATGCCTACTTTTGGTTATGATAACTTGATTGGAGATTGGGTATATCTAAATTTTTTACAATATTTTGGAGATGATGAAGTCCGAGATAAAACAGGTTATAGTTTAAGCCCAGAATATTTTGAAGTAATTCTAGAACGTGACCCGCGATTTTTAGCAGCGTATCGCAGTCTTTCCATTAGTACTTCATTGTATGCTGCCATGCCAGAACGGGCGATCGCTATATCAGAAAAAGGCTTAAAATCTCTATCTCCCTGGGTTCCCGAAAAGTCTTATTACGTCTGGCGTTTTAAAGGAACTGATGAGTTATTATTTTTAGGCAATCCTCAAGCTGCCCAAGAGTCTTTTGCAACAGCGGCAAATTGGGCGAGAAATTTTTCAGATGAAGAAAGTCAGTTTGTAGCTGCTAGTTCTGAAAAAACTGCTGAATTTCTCAGCCGAAATCCTAACAGTAAATATGCTCAAATTGCTACCTGGGCAATGGTTTTAAATAATCAAGTGGACGAGAAAACTCGTAAACGCGCAATTAGAGAAATCGAAGCTTTGGGAGGAAAAGTAATTCAAACTCCTGAAGGAAATTCTAAAATTGTATTTCCGCCAAAAGATTAAATTATTGGGCATGGGGCATCGGGCATGGGGAGACAACCAGACAAAGAGATAAATTAATTGCAACTACTCTTTGGCCTTGTCCCCTTGTCCTCTTCCTATGCCCCATGCCCCATGCCCTATGCCCCATGCCTTATGACTAATGATATTTTTTGGTATGACGGGAAATTAATTCACTCCCAAACTCTGGAATTAAATATTAACGATCCAGGTTTACTTTATGGGGCGACTGTTTTTACAACGTTGCGAGTTTATGAGAACTCCCTAGATAGTAATTTAACCAATTGGCAAGCACATTGCGATCGCCTACTTTCCTCAATCCAATCTTTTGCTTGGCAACAACCCGATTGGCAGCGTGTACGCCAAGGTGCCCAACTTCTTCTCCCACACTTCCCAGTTCTCAGAATTACCCTGTTTCCCGATGGACGAGAGTGGATAATTGGCAGATTTTTACCAGCAGATTTGACAGAAAAACAAAAAAATGGTATTGCGTGCTACGTAGCCAGTTCAGAATTTTCTCGTTCTCTACCTTCTCATAAAACTGGAAATTATTTGAGTGCTTGGCTAGCAAAAACTAGCTCAAATGCCCAAGAAGCAATATTAGTAGATGCTCAAGGAAATTGGCTAGAAACTACTACAGGTAACCTTTTGGGATGGTGTGATGGTAGTTGGTGGACGCCGCCAATCAAGGCTGGAATTTTGCCCGGAATATTGCGATCGCAACTTGTAAACTGGTTGCAAAATCAGCAACAACGAATGCAGGAAGAACCTTGGAGTGTAGAGCTAGTCCAGAAATTTGAAGCGATCGCCTACACTAATAGTGTGGTAGAGATTATCCCCATTCATACCGTTCATCAGCCAACAGGATCGCTACAATATAATCCACACCATCCTAGTTTTCAGCAAATAAGGGGTCTTTTTTGAGCATGACAGCCACGCCAATCTGTTATATCTTAAGATAAGTTAACATAATTCTTAATAATGACCTCTCCGCTTACAGACGCTACGCGATGGCGCGAAAAATACAGGAGGATAGACCTTAGTGAATAAAAGATGGAGAAACGCAGGGCTGTACGCGCTGCTATTTATTGTTGTCATTGCCCTGGGTACAGCATTTTTTGACAAACAACCCCAAAGCAGAGAGACATGGCGATACAGTCGCTTTATTCAAGAAGTTGAACAAGGCAGAGTAGAAAAAGTCAGTCTGAGTGCAGACCGTTCTACAGCATTGGTTACACCCAAATATGACCCAAATAAACGGCTGGTAACCTTAGTCAACGACCCAGATTTAATCAATACTTTGACATCAAAAGGCGTTGATATTTCAGTTTTGCCCCAAACCGACGAAGGATTTTGGTTTAAGGCACTGAGCAGCTTATTTTTCCCTGTATTGCTTTTGGTTGGCTTATTCTTCTTGCTACGTCGCGCTCAAAGTGGCCCCGGCAGCCAAGCCATGAACTTTGGCAAATCCAAAGCCAGAGTACAAATGGAACCTCAAACTCAGGTGACATTTGGTGATGTAGCTGGTATTGACCAAGCCAAATTGGAATTAAACGAAGTCGTAGACTTTCTGAAAAACGCCGATCGCTTTACCGCCGTTGGTGCAAAAATTCCTAAAGGTGTGCTGTTAGTTGGCCCTCCTGGTACTGGTAAAACCCTCCTCGCTCGTGCCGTAGCTGGTGAAGCAGGTGTACCATTCTTCTCAATCTCCGGTTCAGAATTTGTTGAAATGTTCGTGGGTGTGGGTGCATCCCGTGTCCGCGATTTATTTGAACAAGCCAAATCCAACGCTCCCTGCATCGTCTTCATCGATGAAATTGACGCCGTAGGTCGTCAGCGGGGTGCAGGTTTAGGTGGTGGTAACGATGAACGGGAACAAACCCTCAACCAGCTGCTCACAGAAATGGACGGCTTTGAAGGTAACACCGGCATCATCATTATCGCTGCTACTAACCGTCCCGATGTCCTAGATGCAGCACTGTTGCGTCCTGGTCGTTTTGACCGTCAAGTTGTAGTAGACCGTCCCGACTATGCTGGACGTAGCGAAATCCTCAAGGTACATGCTCGTGGCAAAACCTTGGCGAAAGATGTGGACTTAGATAAAATCGCCCGTCGTACACCTGGATTTACTGGTGCAGATTTATCCAACTTGTTAAATGAAGCCGCAATTTTGGCAGCACGGCGGAATTTAACTGAAATTTCAATGGATGAAATCAACGATGCGATCGATCGCGTATTAGCTGGTCCAGAGAAGAAAGACCGGGTAATGAGCGAAAAGCGCAAGACCTTGGTAGCATATCACGAAGCTGGTCACGCCTTAGTTGGTGCTTTGATGCCCGACTACGACCCAGTACAAAAGATTAGTATCATCCCTCGTGGTCGTGCAGGTGGTTTAACTTGGTTTACTCCCAGTGAAGACCGTATGGACACTGGTTTATACAGCCGCGCTTATCTGGAAAATCAGATGGCTGTGGCTTTGGGTGGACGCATCGCCGAAGAATTAATCTTTGGTGAAGAAGAAGTTACCACAGGTGCTTCCAACGACTTGCAACAAGTAGCCCGTGTTGCCCGTCAAATGATCACCCGATTTGGGATGAGCGATCGCTTAGGTCCAGTCGCCCTTGGTCGTCAACAAGGTAACATGTTCCTGGGACGGGACATCATGTCAGAACGCGATTTCTCTGAAGAAACCGCCGCTGCTATTGATGAAGAAGTCCGCAAGCTCGTCGATGTCGCTTATACCCGCGCCAAAGAAGTGTTAGTGGGCAACCGCCACATTCTAGATCAATTAGCGCAAATGCTGGTTGATAAAGAAACAGTAGACGCCGAAGAATTGCAAGAAATTCTGGCAAATAACGATGTGAAAACTGCTGCGTTTGCCTAATTAATCACAAGCTATAAATTAGGAGTTATAGCAAGGGACTGGGGATTGGGGACTGGTGACTGGGTGAAAAGTCTTTTTGTGTCTAGGTTTTATCATCTGTTAATGTCCTAACCACTTTGGCTGTTGTCATAACAATAATTCCTCACTTCTATCTATAAAAAATCGGGGTAATTCTGGGATTTTTCAGAGTTGCCCCGCTTTTTTAACAAAAATTATCCAAAATTCTACTACATCGCACATTACGCATGACTAAATATACTCGAAATTTTGCTCCTAGACTTAGATAATTGAGAATTAAAATCCGATCTCACAAAAAAATCGCGTTGTTCCCATCGAACATAGGGATAGAGGTGCGGTGCGATCCATTGGTGTCAACTTAACGTAAAACCCTTGTAAAGACGTGATATTCAGTTCTCTGACTTACCATCACTTCCAGGTACCTGGGGGCAAATGGATTGTATCTGGTGTGACAACAGCAAACATTGTACTGATATCTCCACTGTAATGTTTAGCTTAACTACTGCGACTGAAAAATACAGCAGCTAGGACAATCAAACCTAAAAGCGCTAAAGGAACCCAGAGATTAGGGACATCTGACAAACTCATATTAACCCTCTTTTGTCACTCTAGGCAGAGGAAAAATAGAAATAAGGGATATTGAAGTTTTGAAAAATTGAGCAAGTCAGATTATTAACAATCATTTGAAGTTGAAAAAATCCCTCAGATAGCTTAG
>JAHHHB010000031.1 GCA_019359545.1 Desmonostoc geniculatum HA4340-LM1
AGTAGAAGATTTAATGCCTAATGCTAATATAACGGCTGACAGATTTCATGTTATGAAACAAGTGAATGATGAATTAGATGCTATGCGTAAAGCTGAAAAGAAAGCAGCAATGTCACTAGAAGACAAAACTGAAGAACCCAAAAGGCTCAACTGGCATTTCATAAAGTTAAAGTGGGAATGCTAGTGGGTCAAAGTGATGAGACTCGTCGTCGTCATGCAGATAATATTGCTGAGGCAATTGCAGCTGGTGGAGGTAATGGTGGCTTTGCCCACAGTTTGGAAGGGGCAGAAGTATTTAGTTTGAATTGTGTTTTACCAGCCTTTTCAAATGCTGAATTAATGCTGGCCCGCATTATTTACTCAAACCGCGCCAATCTGAACATGATCCAAAACGCAGCGTTTACCGCTTCAAATGGATTCCCGATCGCGAGCGTGGCGATGAACCCCTACGATACAGTGGCGCTGGCGAACTTCAGGAACGCAATCTCAAGCGAATGGTGGACGCACTGGTAAAGGGTGGCATTACAAAATCAGAAATTTTCAAGTCTATCCGCAATTTTGATGTAAAAGATGGCATACACCGCAAAGCAGCCTTAATCGTCAATAGCTACGAGCAAGCTCGCACTATCAAAAAATTTCTTAACGACTATCATCCAGAGGTTGGCAGATGCACAAAAGCAGTTGTTCGCTCCCTCAAAGAAGGAGAGCAACCGACAGATTTTGTCACAACTGCCCAGTGCGAGGCACTTGGAGATGATGAGAGCTGCGATATTTTAATTTTCCCTATACTTGCAATTGGTTGGGGCGTAAATATTGTTTTCACCAAAGGGCAAAGGAAACTTGATGCTGCAATTGGCTCGATTTACTTTCTTACTCGTCCCCATCCGTCCACGGATGATATGCAGCTTTTGTACAGCCTAGCAGGACGGTCAACGCAAGAATTTGATAGTAAAGTTTTTACCGAAGCAGAAGACCTAAGCGCGATCGCTACTTCTTGGCACCAGTCTCGAAAAAATCTCTGGCGATCTGCCAATCGATTGTTACGCGAACCCTTGATGGCTAGCCGTCTTGGTTCCGATCTATTTAGACCATTTACAGCTAATCAAATGGTTGCCATTTTGCAAACAATTGGGCGAGGTATGCGGAATGGCTGTCCAGTAGCAGTTTATTTTGTGGATGCAGCTTGGGCGATTCAATCCACAAAGGATAAACCCGACTCTAGGCGAGACAGTATGTTGGTGCAGATGCGAATCATCTTACTGGACTTTAGACTAAAACAGAGCGATCGGTAAATAATGGGACTGCAAAAAGTGAAGGGATGCGTGTAAGAACAAGCACCCCAGTAACGGAAGATGAAAGAAGCACTACCAACCTTCATCAGCCGCTATGGATGTTTTTGCACAATTGAAAGAGTTCCGTCAAGTTATGGGAGTCGGAAATTTAAGTTTTTGTAATGGCTTGTTCTTCATCCAAGAGTACTTTAATTTGATTGAGCAATTTCTCCAACGCTTTCTTTTTCTTCGGGTTATCCCAGACTTTGGATGAACCAAGTTGTTTGCTTAATTCCTTGTACTGGGTTTTAAGTGATGGGGTAGTGTCTGCTTTTTCCTGAGCGAAGATATCTCGTATCCTCTGTTGGATTTCTGTAAGTGATAAATTCTCTTTGATTGCTGCTTGCAGTAAAGGAGCGCGTTTTACATCCTCCTTCACTTTGGCGATCGCTCGTGCTTTGGTATACTCAATTGACCCCTTTTGCAGTGCCTCTTTAATATCTTCAGGGAGATTGAGTAATGGCAGGCGATTAGTACGGAAAGATTCAGCAGAAAGCCTACCAAGAGAGGCAAATATACCTTCTACTACAACATTTTCTTCATGGCGGATAACGTTATCCGCTTTTTTATCATCTGAAGGATGGATAACATCATCAAGGGTAAAGATTTCCTTGTTTTCTTTTTGGCGGATAACGTTATCCGCTTGTTGGCGATTAGCCTTGGACATACGGTTGAGCAGGCTGATTACCTCATCCTGGGTTGAATTGAGGCGCAGTGCCAGTAACTCCAAAATTCCGATTGTTTCCTCATACGCATTCAAATCTTCACGCTGGAGGTTTTCAATTAATTGCACCTGCTTAACCGTGTCGTCGTCCATTTCCTTGATGACGACAGGCACTTCCTCCAACCCGGCCATAATAGCTGCTTTGAAACGACGCTCGCCCGCAATGAGTTCGTAACTTCCATCTGGTTGAGGGCGCACGATTAATGGTTCGAGGATGCCTAGCTCTTTAATAGATAGCGAAAGTTCTTCCAACTTTTTGGGGTCGAAAATTGATATTGGTGGGTGCAAGCCTCATACCGTGAATTTTTTCGGGATAGATAAATAATGGTTCTTCGTCGATGACTGCGTTGTAGACAGTTTTTTCTAGTTCTTCAGGGTCTACGCCTAAGAAGTTGGTTAAAGATGCCTGTGGGTCCATGTCCACGAGTAGGACGCGGTGCTTGTTGGCTGCGAGATGGTAGCCCAGATTGTGAGTCAAAGTTGTTTTGGCAACGCCCCCTGACTGGTTGAATAACGTAATGATGCGAGTTTTAGTCACGATAGTTGGTTGAAAATTTTTTGTTATTTGGGGATGAGTTAGAGAAGGCGGATAACGTTATCCGCTAAGAAGAAAATGTAATGAAGTTTCATATACAGGTGATTGTAGCTGTGAGTGTGGCGCAATACAAAATTCAAGGGTTCGCCAGTAATTCGATTAGCATTGGAACTTAAACTTTTAGTAGGGAGCATCCCAATTTTGCAAAAAGAAAGAAAGAAAAATAATTCGCGATAGGCAATTGCGAATAAATAGGGGGAATTAATCTTGTTGTTCTTCCTCCTCCTGTTCTAACCCAGAACGAATATCTAGGAGACACTCATCGAGAGTATCAATGATTTTCTGTATTTCTTCCCAAACAGAGCGTCGAAAAACAGACATAACAGCATCAATGTGTTCAGTAGTACCAGCTTTGCCCAAATGTCTGTATTTACTTAGTTTTGAAGATGTCGCTCTAGGGAAGCTTGGAGTAGAAGCTTGTAATTTGTAGTACCAATATTTCTTCAGATTCTGACGAACTTGGTAACGAGCTACCCAAGCACCAGATGGAGCAAGCGCCCCCTGCCTTAATATAGTAGCTTGTTGTTTTTCTAAAACTGTAATCGCTTTCTTAATCCGCTCAAATCGAGCGATTTTGTCAAGTTCTGCATCGTTGGCTTTTGGTTTTGGCATACACAGGCACACAAAACTATTCGCGATTATAACTCGCGAAGTACAAGAGAAACAGAGTTTGTGCGATTTATTTACTTATCCAAAGCGGGGTGCTAGGAAGCCATTTAAGTAGAATTTTTTGGTGGCTTGTATTTTATACAGGTTTTCTTTCAAATGATACCAGTCTAAAATTTCAGTACGAATATCCTCATCGGCTATTTCTGAAAATAGATTCCAAATCCCATCATGTCCATCTCCCAAGCAATAAAGAGTTTTACCAATGTTTTGGCTGTTGACCCAATTAGTAAGGGAAAGATTATCTTGAAAGAATGCTCCGTAATATACCCCCTGCAATCTTCCTGTTTTATACTCTTTCCAGTACGTGGGTTTTCCTTTTTCTAGTGAGCGTAATCTGACTTTCCCTCCATCTAGGCAGACTTCTGTTAATTTTTGTTTGACATTCGGTGGGGATGTATCCAACTTTTGGACTTGGCGATGATGGGTGCTATGACCTACTTCTATTCCGGTCATGACTTTGAGGTCAAGTTCTGCATCTTGGAATGATTCGTTTGCTGCCAGTAATAAACAGCACTTGGATAGTAATGGACTAAACCGCCTATATGGCTCAATCCCCAGGCGCAAAGCTTGTTTTCTTGTGATAATTATTTTACCTAGACAGCTTCTTATGGTTCGCTTGCGCCCTAAAGTTGTTCCCGTCTTTTCTCCGACAAAAAAAAGGCGATTTTTGGGCTGACGTGTTCTAATACTTGATCTCTGACGGCTGTTTCGATTCCTTCAAAGGTTTCAATTTTTTCTGGGGGCGTGTTTTTATACAGGATTTTGGCGATGGCTTTTACGTGTGCATCTAATTCTTTTTTCTCTTCTGGGGTCATTGGCCTTACTACCAGGGATTTAACACAAATAATTCTCGCGAATTCTTATGTTGATGTACAGTCCGCTTTTTATTCGCGAGAGTTTATCGCGAATAATTTGGCTTTCTCTCCCTCTCTTTGCAAAATTGGGATGCTCCCTCAGCGATCGCTTGATCAGTTTCTCCTTCAGAAGCCATCAGAAGAATGTTTGCACGGGTTATGCTTCTTGCTTTGTGCTTACCTTTTTTAATTATCGATTGCAGTTGAGAAACTTCATCTTCATTCAAGTCAACAATATACTTTTTCGCCATGTTACACCCCGTTTTTGGCTATTTTACCAATTAGAGGTTTTACTTAGCAAAGTTACCTTGGCAGACTACTAGATTGTAACCCAGGCGGGGAATCAAGTCTGTAATGATTTCGGATATTGCTTTAACACCATGTTTGGGGTGATGACCGCCGCCATGCCACAGACACTCAGACACGGGATTATCGGAAATCGGTTCAATAGTGGGAAACTGGCTTCGGTTAAGTTGGTAGATAACATAGCAGCGTTTGGTCTTCGCTTTTCTCGCGGATTAAGTCATCCTTGAGTGCCATGTCTTTGATAATATCAGTGAGCGCATTTTCTTCGGGTGTATGATCTGCTGTAGTCAGCAGTTTGATAACATTCTCAATTAGTAGAGGCTGGGGTAAATAGCAATGCCCATCGGCAGCAGCTTCGCCCAAAACATGAATTAAACCAGCACGGTAACGGAACTGACTATCAGGCGCAACTCCCAAATCAAGGGCAATTTTATCAGCTTTCAGGAAACCAATACCGTAGATGTCAGCAGCTAAGTGGTACGGATTGCTGGTGAGAGTAGCGAGTGCTTCATCCTTGTACTGCTTGTAAATTTTGACTGCATCAGTAGTAGAAATGCCATGACTTTGGAGAAATAGCATTAAATAGATGTAACAGATGTAAGAAAATAAAATAAAAATAAGTTGATAGCTAAATAAAGATATTTTGAACTCAAGCAAAAACTTCATATTTGGGTTATGCCATCGGCGACGGCGACCCGGACGCGAACAATCCCACAAACTATCGAGTTTGCCCCAGTACCAGCGATGAATTGTATCGCGTACAGTCTGTGGATGCCATTTTAAGTATTGTGCGATCTTTAGCACTGTCCATCCTGCTGCTGATAAGCGTAGTACAGTGGCACGACTTTGAGTTCTTGGTGGTATACCTTTTGCTTGAGTGAGTGCTAGTAGGGCTTGATCTTCTATTGGTGACAGGTCAACTTTTAAAGGCGCTGGCATCTTGGTCAATGGTAAAAATATTTACGACTAAAAGAGATTATCCCAACTTGATGTGCCATTTTACTTTATTGAATTCTATTTACGAACGCCAAGATGCTCACTGATGACCGAAGGGACTTTAGCGAATGGCAAATTAGTTTTTGATGTCAGAAATTACACAGTTAAAAATCCAACTTTAACGTCGCTCGTGCTGCATCATGATACTTGTCTAGGTTAGTATATAGTCTAGCATTGCGTTCATTTGGTCTATTTACCTAGATGAACATAATGCAGAAAGTTTTCCTGCATAGCGATGCCTATGCTAGTTATAATTACGTAAACAGGTATTTACATTGGTTGTGATCAAGAGTAATTTAGATGCGTTTGACCTGGAGTAGCGGTAAAGCTAAAAATTATCGGCCATTGTTAACTAAATCGTAGTCCCAGGTATAAAATCCAATTTGCTCAGGAACTCTATGGAATCGCCCGGTACGATGACCCCGCGATAATTCATTCAAAATTTTATTCTTGATCTCTCTAATATCAGCCGCATTGAGTTCTCCATAAATTCCAGCGAACACTTCTGAAACGCTGAAAACTTTACCAGAATTCTCTTCTAAAAAAGTAGATAGGGCATCAATTAAGAATTGGCCATCATAAGCTTTGAGCATTGGTATATCTTGTTGAAGCTCCGCTCTCTTTTTCATGTTGTCAAAGCGGTTCATGCTATAAGAGAATCACGCTACCGAAAAAGCAATCGAGTACGTTCCCCCTTGGTGTTATGGGAGGAACTGCACTCGTCGAATTTTAGTTATTTAAGCAGTTGTGAATTTATAAGTTTTTCCATTTTTCAAGGGTGAGACAAGGTTGTTTTGCAGTAGTAGGTATAAATCCACTGGAAGAAACACCGAAATTGTTTAAAGATGCAATTTCGTTTTCGGCATTGTCAATGGCTACTCGTATAGCTTTGGTTTTATCTTCTGGGGAAAGTTTATCAATTTTAGCGCTGTCAGGATTCGGAAGGGTAGAACCTTTTTTGAGTGAAAATTCGTGTATTTTGTAAAACTTATCTCCTCCTTCGGGTTTACCCAATAAGAGACAACCTTTAGATTTGACGAACAAACCAACACTCTGCATATTGGGACTGAAATGACGCTTAGTGACAAACTTCACCTCTTGAACAGGCCCCCAAACAAGGACGGCTTCAGAAAAACCAATAGATCGGACATCTCGACTTTCGTTACAGCCGTTGTTGTATGGATCGAGAAACCCGTCACTACAAACTTTCCAGTTGACTTTGTATAAATCAGGAGTACTGTCAACAAATTTTTTGACTTCAGATGCTTCTGCTTTCTCCTTTGCTGCAATCAACTCAAGTTCTGTTTCGTGGGCAATCTGTTCAGGCGTTTTACTCTGGCAAGAGATGATACCACCACTGATGAGCAAAGCTAAACTAATGGCAATTTGTGAAGTTTTGAAAAGCATATTATTCTCACCTGATAGCCGACAATTTATTGTGAGTAAATTAGATAGTAAGAGAGCTAGATTTAGCCGATTGTTAGGAAAATAATTTTATGTATTTAATGAAATTATTTTAGCTAAATCTCATTCTAAATAATATATATTTATTCGATTTTAAATAGCAAGCTAAAAAGAGTAATTAACTATTAAAAAACTTGAATTTTTTCGGGTAATTTAATCTTATCCAAAGAAAAAGGCTAATTTTATAACAGGATGTCAACAAAAAGCAATAGCCAGAAGTACGATATTTTTTTAGACTTCGAGCGATTCCTTTAAAGTGGGGGAATATGCCATAGTGTCTAAGTAAGAATTCAGCATGGGCAACACTCATTGGGCTACACTGATTCAAAATAGCTGAATTCTTCTTCAAGTATCTAACGTATCTTCTTATGGTAAAAAGCTAGCTTTTGCAATAAGAGGAGAAAAAAGAACAAAAGAGTTAGTGGAGAAATGGTAGAAGTTTGGCGATATTGGGAATTTGAGCATCCATCAACTTATGTGGTAAGAGTGATAGCAACACCATCAGGGCTAGAGTTATTTGCAGTGGATGTATTGCAAATAGTAGCTCCAATAAATGATGATTTAGTGAGGTCAATTGAAGTTCAGAAACGATTAGTGATGATGGAGAATAATCAAGTGAGTTTGGTATCGACACTCAGCGCTCTATCGATTCACTCATTAATATCACTAACAATAGTAGAACACAATGTAGTCAAACAATTTATGCAATGGGTAAGAACAAATGTGATGCCAGTGTTTAAAAATGATGTCACGATGATTGCAATCGAGCAACCAAAATACTTATTTCAACAAATAGATTATTCTCAGAAAGATTCTTTGATTAAGTATTTGTATTTTCAAAATAGTGATTCTTGGTCATCAAATAGTATTGATTTATATTTAAAGTTTATTTTTAAAAAGCTTCCATTGCCAGCTAGCTGTCCTCAGACTATTGATTTAAATAGTATTGACTCCAGAACTAGATATTTTCAAGTATTGAAGACAGTACTAAGGTCAGTCAGCAGTTATGAATATATTTATGAATATTTGGTGATAAGATCGGCAAATTTGTTGATAGCTCAATCATTAGATTTATTAGTTTATTACCATTTAAATAAATTAAATGAGTCGAATTTCAATCAGGTACTAGAGCAAGGATTAATATTACAAGCTCTGGGAACAATGGTTAATAAATCAATTGACAATTTCAAGGATTTAAAACCAATGTATTTAAACCTATTAGACTACTTTTCAGCAGAGATGCTAGCACTGGACTAAACCTGGATTTATCAGTTGTGATAAATCCAGAGGGTGTGGAGGGGTGGGGAGGATGGGTAATTATTTTGACTAATCCATTAAGGGCTTGATTATAAGGAGCGTTTAAATGTGAGGTACTGGTATTTCACCACAAACCTTAACCAAATTTCACTCCCCACACCTCCCACACCTACCACACAATGCGTAACCCCGAAACTGATTAAACATGAAATAGAGGAGAAAATCAGATGACAGATATTTTAAACGATGAGGTGGAGATCCTTAACGGAGTAGAAGAATTACTCTTAGTAACAGATGAAACAATAGAAGCAGAAAGTACAGAAGATATACAGCAGATGCCAGAAGCAGTAACCGCAGGTGAAAAAACAGAAGCAGGAAATACAGTCCTGCCACAAACAAAAACCGCAGTCACCAATAAAAAACACTGGAGTCGGAGATTAGTGATAGTGACAGGAGATAAAGGAGGAGTAGGAAAAAGTACTTTCGCCAGAGGATTAGCGCAAACATATTTGGATATGAAAAAAGAATTTTTGGCTTTTGATGCGGACATATCTAATTCTCATTTAAGCAGATTTTATGGGGATAAATGTTTAGTGAGAGAATTAGATTTTTTTACAGAAGGGAATGTAGACATTTTTCTAGATGATTTGAAAGAGTTAATAGAGGATAGTCTAGACACAGAAGGAGCAGTTATTCCCGGAAAGTCTTTATTCTTATTGGAATTACCACCACAGTCCATGAGAATCTTAAAAGATGTCGTACAACAAATGAAATTTTTGTCTACAGTTGATGAATTATATGATATGCGAGTAACAATTGTAGTTGTAATTAGTCGAGTAATGGATTCGGTAAAGCAGTTAATAACTTTATATGATTTTTGTCAAGACCAAGTAGATTATGTCGTAGTGAAGAATTTGTTCTTCGGTTCGCCAGAAAACTTTGTCAGATATAAAGAATCCTCAGACATAACAGCGATGAAGGATATATTAATAGAAAGTAATATTCCGTTTTTAGAAATAACGATGCCAGATTTAATAGAACACGCTTATGATTATTTAGACAAAAATAGCTTGACATTTAATCAAGGAATAGAGCAAAAAGAAAAGCCATCAGTGAAAGGAAGGGTAAGTACTTGGATTAGCAAATTCAAGGAACAAGTTTGGTTGGCAAAAAGCATTTTGGGATTAGAAAATGTCCCCCGTTTGTAGACGTGTAGTTATGACTGTAGGTGACTCGCGTGTGGGAAAGTCTACAGTTATCAAGTTATTGATTGAACTATTCCTTAGCCAACATCAAGCTGTTAAGATTTATAACCATGACAACCGTAACAAGTTCAAAGCTTATGCAGGAATAGTGCCAATCGAAAGCTTAAACTTTTTCACAGACAACCCAGATTTGGTATTAGACGATTTACTCAATGACTCATTAGATGTGCTTTTTGTAGATATGCCGGGACAATATATTCAAGAAATCTGTAACTACATATATGAGGCTGATTTTTTTACTGTTTTGGCTGAACTCAACTGGAAACTAACATTCTTACAGCCAATTTCCCATAGAAGTGATTGCATGGAATATTTCTTGCAGCTATTAGATTTTGCAACGGACAATGCTAATTATGTGATAGTCAAAAATCAACATTTTGATACGAGGTTTAAAGAGTACAAGCAATTAATAGAGCAAAAATTGCCATTGATTGGGGGGACAGAAATTATATTAACAGCCTTGCACAGAGATCATTATCAAGCAATGGAGGATTTAGCCAAACCTTACTCACAATGTTTTCATGAGCAATCCCTATATGTGTTGTATCGCTCATATATTTATCACTGGCTAAAAAATTTCTTTGAGACTGTAAAAAATAATCAAGTCGCAAGTATTTACTTAGGAGTATCAGCAGGTGAGAACATCAGAAATATTGCAGGGGTATTCTGAAGCCGAACAACAGAGGATTGTTGAAACAGCGCAGCAAGTGGGGTTAGCAGAAGATGACCCGATGTTTCAAGTCATGGCAACACTTGGCAGATATGAAGAGACAATGATTTCACTGCAAGCACGAATGGAGGCAATGATTGAAGCTTGGGTACTAACAGTCGATCAAAAGGTGGCGAATACTTCTAAAACAGCCCAATCAATGAACAACACTGTAGTCAGTAATGCTGTGCGTGATGTCTTAACTGAACAAATACCGAAGCTGATACAAGCATCAACATCATCTGCATCCTCGACATCATCGCCACCAAAAGAGATGCGATTATCTACAGGAAATTCTCAGATGCGTTTTTGGTCTATCTGCGCTCTGGTAGGAGGAGTGACAGCAGCCGGTGCGATGCTTGCTTCATTTACAACTTGGAACGTGATGACTAACTTGGGACAAAATCAATCAGTCATCTTGTCAAACAACGACTTGAAGATTTTACAATGGGTAAAATCTAGCGAAGGTAAGCAAACTTATAAGCTCTTTGTTGAGAATCAACAAACTCTGGCTGCTTGTCAAGAAGAAAATCGCTTGAAAGGATATTGCTTGATTCAAATGCAAAAAAACAAGAAATAATGAACTACCCAATAGCTCTCCAGTCTTGGGTTGAAGGTTCTAGGTAGCCAAAACTTTGAGCTTTAAGAATGGCATTGACCCGATCTCTAGCTCCCAACTTGAGAAAAAGGTTGCCAGTGTGGGATTTAACTGTACTAATACTAATGAAAAGTTGATTAGCGATTTCCTTATTGGAGTAGCCACTGGCAATTAATTTGAGAATTTCAATTTCTTGAGTTGTAGGTAACTCGTTGTACTTTTTGCCTTTAATTTTTGTACTATGACGATGGTTCAATTCCAGAAATCTCTTGATAATCGCTTGGTCAAGATATTCTTCGTTTCGATAGATACTACGGATAGCGTTTTTAATCGACTCGATCTTGGTTGTCTTTAAGAAATATGAATCAGCACCACAGGCAAAAGCTTCGTTAATCACATTTTGACTAGAATAAGCGCTGAGGATAATAACTTTGGATAAAGTGTCCTTCTTAATCCTGGTTGTCATCTCCAGTCCGTTGATATCTGGTAGCCCAATATCAAGCAAGACAATATCAGGATTTGTTGAGTTGACTAACTCTAATCCCTCCAATCCACAGCTAGCCTCGCCGCACAGTTCCATGTCTGATTCTTGTGCGATCGCCGTTCTAATGCCAAGTCTACATAGTTCTTGGTCTTCAATTACTACTACCCGAATTGTCATGATACTCATATTTGCACCAAGAGTTAATCTTTAACTTCTCCTATTTTTATACCATAAATGTTTGAATGAAAGCAGTAAAATCTAAGTATATATATATTAATATATTCCCAAAGTAGGGGAATAAAAACATTTCTAAATAACTGGATTAAACTAAACGTAATTAAGGTATATATCAGGGACGTCCGCTATAATTAGAAATAATAAGTTTTGCTAAAAAGCAGTCTAATAGAATAAATTATATCCTGATAAGGAGTGTTTATATGTCCCAAAGAGAATTAATAAATAAAATTAATATTTCTGCCTTGGTACATGACGTATCCAATGCAGTGGTTAATGAATCAATTGTTTTGAAGCAAATGATAGATGGAGAGTACGGAAGCAATCTCCAAGAGATAAAAACAATTCTAGTATCCTTATGGCAGACTAATAACAGAGTTATTCAACTGATAGACATGTATCGAAATCATCAATCAAGAGATAGACTTATTGGTTTAAATCCATCCTTGATTAATGAATTTGATTTTGGCGACTTATTGAATAATTTATATCAAGAGTATATGCCAAAAGCTATTAATCGGGGTTTAAAATTGCACTACAAGACTTGTAAAAAATATGTACATGGAACTAGGGTGAAAGGAGATGCAACACATCTTTACAGAATGTGTTCAAATCTACTTCAAAACGCCCTCTCATATACAGAGACAGGTGATATATTCTTGCGATTGTTGAACCAGGGTGATGACTTGGTAGTTTTAATTGAAGACACAGGTGTTGGTATTGAACCAGAGGATTTGGCGAATATTTTTCTACCTTTTTATCGTGGGACTATTTCTTCACCTGGCTCCGGGTTAGGATTGTATATTGCAATGATGGTAGCTTATTCTCATGGGCTGAAACTGTCTGTAGATTCTGTTGTCGGTAAGGGAACGATATTTACAATAAAATTTCCCTATCAAGTAAACAATTCTTATGGAGTAAATGCTACAATCCCGAAAAAGTCGAGATTAACTCATGCGCTACTTGGACGACACTAAGCTATGGGACAAGATAGAGTATGTAGTTGGATGTTTGATATTTGGTGGGCTGTTTATCGCTGCCGTTATCACATTTAGCACTGATATATTTGAAGCCACATTTTACATATTTCTTGCAACAATAATTGCTCCTTTTGTGAAAATAAATCCAATATTAAGACGGTATCTCTTAATCAGTGGATTTATATTTGGATTAGTCATGGGGTATTTTAGTTGAATGCGCCTAATCTCCTAGATCGGGATTATCATCTTTTTCAAAAGAAAATTCCTGATTTTTATCAGTTTGAATAGGAGGTTGAGCTTGTT
Organism: Desmonostoc geniculatum HA4340-LM1; assembly: GCA_019359545.1. Taxonomy (GTDB): domain Bacteria; phylum Cyanobacteriota; class Cyanobacteriia; order Cyanobacteriales; family Nostocaceae; genus Nostoc; species Nostoc geniculatum. The sequence continues at coordinate 12,770 of JAHHHB010000031.1, forward strand.
GTTTTGCAATTCGCTGCTGATTAAAAGCAACGATTTTTTGTGCTTCTTCATTTGAGAGGTTATTTGAGGTAATTGTAAACTCGTTAGTGTGGTCTTTATATGCAGTAAAAGCTTTTTGATTGGATTGGGTTTTGCGGTTAATATTGATAAACTGTATACCTTCTTTAATAAGTAATTGAAGTCTATAAAGAACGCCTTCATAAACGCGGCCTTCATTTTTAGTATCTTGACCTTTAGCAATGATAGTTTGAACAACGGCAGGAATCAGGGACTTTTTGCTAAAGTCATCACCTTGATGTTGTTTATTAACCTCTTGATTTGCTGGTGTGGAAGGAGTCAAATTAGTGTTTGCTTCCCCTTGAGCCATCATTTGTTGGAGGAATATATGCTTTCTTTGGGTAATTAGATTTTCAACTCTAGAGAAATTATTAGGCTGCTCAGTCACAATTTTTTCGGGTTGAGTGACACCGAATCTTTGAGAATATTCAGCCAGATATTGATTTTTAAGTTGTTGCCTATAATCTTCAACATTTTGAGTGCTTTTGGTCAAAATATTTCTTAATTTATCTTCAAGGTTTTGATGCGATTGTGAATCCAACTCAATGGGGGATTGCACTGGATGTGGCACTCTCTCCATCATTAGAGCCAGCCGATAAGCCATCATATTATTCGAGATGCCACTGTTGCGATTAATAGAAGCGATGGTTTCTCTAACATCTGTGGATTGCATAACTAAACTTCCAAGTTGTTTAACTGAGGTTCTGGATTGCGAGGCTGGTTTTGAGTTGACTTCTGTGTTTCGGCATTTTGGGAAATCTTCGGACTATAAAAATTATTAATCGATTCTTCGCGCAACAATTTTAAATCCTCTGTGATTTCGCTAAGTGGTGGCAAAATAATATCGGTTTTCCCATTAATAATAATCTCTTCTTTAGTTTGAATTAAAAATTTAAAATAAAGTTGTGACTGCTCACCCAAAGTTAGTTTAGCATTGGGGTCTTTTTGAAATCGCTCACGGAAACCTTCATTACCTTGGTTTGCTCCAGATGTCCATCTGGCAGAACTCTCCAGTAAGTTCCAAATTTCAGCTAATGCTGGATGAAGTGGTAAAGGAATATCACGAGTTGCGTGGGCATTAGCAGCAGAATTAATTGTTGGGATTTGAAGTTTAGTTGCCAGCAGCCTGAGTTTGTCAATTTCTAATGAGGTAATAGCCATAGAATAAACTTGATGCTTCATTTGTTCATCAGTACGGCTCAATTCTAAATGTACAGCAACTCTAGTAGTTCCGTTATGTTCAGTTTTGAAAAGCTTGATATCGCCACTGTTTTCATCATTGGGAGTATAATTTATTCGATAATTGCCTAATTCTAAATCGTGAGAGTTAAAGGCTTCTAAGGTACTTGTAAGTATTCTTAAGACTTCTAAAGATTTAAAGCTTTCAAGAATTTTATGAGTGCCATCAGGAGAAAGAGAGCTTAGGGTGTTAGCAATTTTCCTGGGGTCTTCATCGAGGGAGGGTAGCTCTTTACCTTGTTTTAAGGTATCTGCAACCGTTAAAAACTCTTGCCGCTCTATAGGTAAAAACTTATCTAAAGGTTTTTGAGTAATATTAATATGATATTGTGAGGCTTCAAACTCCATAATTGGATTATCTAAGTTTGTCGCTTGACGACGATGAATACTATAAGTAGATTTCTTCTTTTTAATTAGGAAAGTATCGGCACGGTAAACTGTAGAGCCATCATCTTGTTCAACACCATAAGTCTTCACAAGCTCTCTAGCAGCAAAGGCAATGTCTTGATTTTGTTTAGCTTCTAAAAACCTTCGAGGAATTGTTTGTTTGTAAACTGTTACCTGTTTAATATTGGCCCAACTGCTATCAGTAGGTATGCTGTTGGATTCCAACGAGTCCTTATTAGCCCTAGAGGGTTTTTCAACAAAAGTTTTGTTATCCTCTATGGTGTCAGAAATAATTTCGGATTGGCGACGGCGGCGCTTCAATACGTCTAATTCTTCTAATTCGTCTAATTCATCGACTGATATTGATTCCGTGTTTTGTGAGTTCTGAGTGCTGCTCTGTTCTGAAGGCGAACTAACTTGAGATTGAAGGGCTTTGGGAATAATTACTCGATCATTTGTTTGGGAATTAGTTTGTGGAAGAGGCGCAATTTTTTTCTCTGTTTGTTGGGTTAATAACGCCTGTTGTATTTGTATAGATTTGATAGCAGCATACAGAGGGTGAGTACGGGATAAAGGAGGTAGGGGAGGTAAGGGAGATAGAGGACGCAGAGGAGTCAGAGAGGCTTCGGGGCTGGATTCATCACTTGTTGTAAGAGATTCAGGGAGTGTGGGAGTTGTAGCAGGTGTAGCAGGTGTAGTAAGTGTAGTAGGTGTAGCAGGTGTGAGGAGAATCTCACTTCTTCCCACACTCCCCACCCCTGCCACACTCTTAAGCTTTAACTCTTGTCCATTTTTGAGAAAAATAAATTGTCGCAGGTCAGGCAAAGGGTTATTTTGCCGCCAATCTTCAAAAGAAACCGCTAAGGCTTTGAGCTTTTCATAAACGGCTGTCCCTTGTGCGGCAATCAAATCGTCAACACCTTTTTCTGGCCCGGGTAAAGTGATTATTTTGACAACAGCCCCATGATTGACCAAAAGTTGACTAGTTTTAATCAAAGCTTTGCTGACGTTGACTTGAGTTTTACTTTTGGAATCATGGTCAAAGCAGATTCTCACTTCTCTGTCTGGAGTCGCAAACATCGCAATTTCTGAGCGTAATTTGCTCTCAATTGGATTACCTTGGTCATCTTTAGAGCGATATGCAGCATTTACCCCTGGCAAGCCGATGGCAGCATCTCCTTGAGTCAAAATACTCGCTGCTTTCTTAGCGCCTTCAACAATGGTTACTGGTATATTGTGTTTCCACACAGAAAACCAAAAACCTGATTGGCGATCGCACTGGCTTGGATTAACGCCAGCTTTGGAGTAGATAAATTCAGCAATGTCTTTCGGTACTTCTAGTAAGAAGATACTAAGTTCATCTTTGTAAGGATGTTCATATTTGATAAATTTCCCAGGTTTTTGGACATCAGGTCTAGGAAAATCAGGTTTGTAACAGCCCCAAAGTTTTTGTTTAGGCTGATCCCCAGGTAGTAAATCACAGAAAGTGCGGGGGTCAACACCACCATTACACCACCAGCCATCAGTAGAATCAAGATATGCGTAAACTTGGAGAGTTTTATCAGTTAAACGACCAGCATTTTTACGTTCAATCTGGTCACTATACATTAAGTATTCCCAAGACTCATGGCACTGCTCTATGGAGTCATAATACAAAGACTTAAAATTGGCAGATACAATTAAAGGATGAATCGCGCTATTAACTACTAGTTCATACCAGTGTTTATGCTCAATATTATTTGGGCGTGAATTAATGAATTCATCCATGTTAAAACTCTATTTCGGAGCGAGAATTATTATTGCTGTGAGTAGAAAGAGTATTTGAAGTATTAGTTTGGTTAAGTTGTTGTTGAGATAAAGAATTGTTTGCCCTGGAGTCGGTAGTCAATGTATTCGTCAATAATGGTTCTGTAGAAGCTTGTGAATGTTGATAAGCGTTTGTATTTGCTAAAGATTGTTCTACAATTTTTTCAACTGTTTTGGCTTCTTCTGGCTCTACGGTTACAAAGTTATTAGTTTTGGGATCAACTTTTGCCCAAGAATAACCTCCACCTCCATCAAGTTTAAGAGCATAAGTATCTTTTCCTAGTTCAAATCTTGCTTTTTTATTCCATTGTTCTACAGTGTCAGCGCAAACATATTTTATTAAAGGTGCTATGATATTTCTGGCAAAATAATCACTGCTTTTAGCGTAATTAGAAACTAGTTGTGAATGCCGTTCATCAAACATAAGTCACCCCACGGCTGGATTCGGTTTTAATAAGATTAGTTAAAGACTTTTGTAAAACGTCATATTGCTGTGATGTAGCACCGAGGCAATTTAAGTCAATCACCTCCCCCGATGCCATCACCCGATTAAACACAAGATGAAAATCTAATTGCTCTTGATAAAATTTCAAAAAAGTGACATATTGCAAATCATCCCAGCCGATACCTTGGATATATTCATTGATAATTTGTTCAGAAACATCTGATGATAAATTAATTGGGAAACCTTTCAAAGTAATTTGAACATAAATTCCGACCTTTTTTAATCTTGGTCTTTGCTTACTTAAAACCTGATAACTATTAATGACCCAAGCGGGAGCATAAATGTTAACGAGATTGCCAGAGTTAATAGTCAATGTCTGCATTAGTTGATTAATTATCTCAAAATCAGAGAGAGCATATTCCTTAATCATTATTCTCATTATTTAATACCCTTGGAATTTGGCTCTGAGCATTTTCGTCTAGGATTGATTTAATTTCTCCAACGCTCAAGACTTTATTATTAGGATTGTTATCTTGTTTAGGAGGTGGAGGAAAACGGTTATTGACATCATTAACTCTCAAATCTAAGTCACACTGAGTCGGATATCTCTGTGTACTTTTCCGAGCTAATCTACTGACGACTGGTTTCCATTTTTTTTCGTTGTATCTGTCGATGTTGCGGAGAATTTGAGGAATGTTGATGCTTTTTAACTGAGGAACTGACCCCTCTTTTCTATTGGAGTATGCAGGATTTATAAAAACACACTTCCCGGCTGGTAGTTTTAAAAACTCTGCCGATTCAAATAACTTTTTGGTTTTCTCTTGGTCGCTAATGGTATTATTGCTCTTTCCACCACCCGTGGAGCTTGATTTATGCTTGTACCTAATTTCTTCATCTCCCAAAAATGAAGAAAACAACTGTGCTGATTCGTTCTCTCCAGGATTAAAAATAAATTTCGTACTGCAAGCACCAAGGATAGTCTTAGCAACTTCCCGACCATAATTCTTTTCCAACTGCCCCATATTTTGCCAGCCGAGGATGCCGCAGAAACCCTCACTTCGTGATTCATTTAACCATCTGAATAAATCGGGTAGATACAAGGAAGGTAATTCATCCAATGCAACTATCAAAGGGTCAAGTCTTTTTTTAGCTATATTTCGGGCGATGGTCATGTGGAGAACGCTAGTCATCAACGGTGCAACAGCATCCCGCCGCTCTCTGTCTAAACCAAAGATAATCATTTGTTTACCCTTGATTGACAGTGGTAAGGTTGTTTTACCAATAAAGCAACCCAGTGTGTTCTTGGCCATGAAGCGCGTAAACATGATACTAGCTGTGGCAACAATGCCGGCAACAGTTTTCTCACTCGCGGCGGAACTGAACAACTGACCAAAGGCAATTTTTACCCAAGGGTTGAGATTAGCAGACATTAACCGCGCAATCATTTGATCGCTAGACAAGATGGCAGCAGAAGTCATGACATCTGCTCTATCTCCAAACTCTTTGGTTAACATCAATACAGCTTGGGTTAACTGATCCCCAGACGGGCCGAAAAATCCATCTTCATTAGAATTATTCAGAATACGGAAGTTTTTATTGATGACCGTCGCAATCTGCCGAGCGTTTTCAGCGTCAGAAGAATCTCTTAAAAAATCTAGAGGGTTACAAACTTCTGATTCGGGAAAACCAGGAGCAAAAATATGAACATCGTAGCCAAGAACTTTAGCATAAGCAGCGATTTTCGCCTGAGATGGATATTTAAAGTCATATAGTAAAATAGGAAAACCTTGGTCAATTGCGGAAAATAACATGGGGTTAATGGCACTAAAAGTCTTCCCACTTCCGGGTGCGCCAATGGCAGCAGTTCCCCTTTGCACTTCTGGTACGTAAATCGGTACTCCTCCACTACCACTTTGTTTTTTTGTACCTTTGAATTGATGTCTACCAATATACAAAGCTACACTATCACACCGAGGAGATTGTATCTGTTGCAATGCTTTTTTCTTAGCTGTATTGCTCTCCTTTGTTCCTCCCCAATAGCTAGTAGCAATCTTCTTTTTATTACTGCCATCGCCAAAAAATACTCTCATTAAAATGTAAGCACTCACCAAAGCTAAAACTGTCAGTCCATTTGGTGTAAACAAAGCATTGGTATACTTGCCAATGCTGTCAAGAGGATTTTGAAGCTGCTCGAATCTAAAAGGTTGATTACTTGGCGAAGTAGTGAAATTATTGCTCATAACGTAACAATTCAGGAGTAACAATAGTTAATTGGGGACGGAATAGAACTAAGAAAAGCGTAAATCATTGATATTCCTGTCTAGGTTCTACATGAATTAGTGCCATTTAATCAGGAACAGTAGAAGGACTACCAAAAATAATTGGGTCTTTTTCATGGTAAGTAATGAATGGTACTGGCCCGATAAAATAGGGGGTACAAGTGCGACCAACAAAAGGAATAGTCTTGCAGAAACGGAAAAACATAGCAGTGTTAACGGAACCGCTTGATTCATCTATATCCCAAACAACTTGTTTAAATGATTTACCAAAGGGATGACGACCTGTTGGCTCAAGACCACCATTAGCTACAGCTAAAATTCCATAGCCACCTTTAACTTTCTGGACTTTACCCGAAATCCATTGCGCTCCAGTAGTCTGACCAAGACCTGAAGCTTCAAAGTGGACGCAATTATTTTGATTGCAAGGGACATTAAAACCTTCTTGATAACTGCCAGAAATGCTGCGAATCCGGTTAGCTTCTATATCTCCCAAGGGCAAATCTACTTGCCCAACAAAAGACAAATCCGGCTCTGGTACGGTAGGAAAATTATTCCAAGATAAATCCTTCAATCCGGGAATGTCTGAAATGAGAGTATCTTGCCAATTAGCAAATTCATCAAATGATGAGTTTTCAATTCCCGGAATCGATGTCAGCTTGTATTTAGACAAATCAATTTCATTGCCGAGAGGGATATTGTCTAAGTTGTAATAATTAGCAACATTACCAATTCTTTGATTAGTGCTGATACCCATTTGCCTAAGAAAGTCAGCTATTGGCGCTACACTCCTGGCTGATTGATTAGCTAATTCAGGTATAGCTTTGACTAAATCGCTAAGGGTTTGAGTTTTGATGACTCCAAAATCATCAAGCTTTAAACCATCTAAATCAATAGCTAATGCCTGAGAGATCGCCTTGATGTTAAGCTTTTCAATATTCAGATTGGCATCTTCAAAATCTCCAAGCTCCATAAAATCGCCAATACTTTGTCCAGCTTGCCAAGTTCTAGTCTGATTCCCTCGGTCAGTTGGGTAAGTCACATGACCAGATTCAGATACAATCATGTCTTGAAACTTCATTTTTGACCAGTCTGGAATCAAGCCATTGTTGCTACTGACAAATGGGACTTGTGCTGAGGCTTTGGGCAGCAGAAATCCGATTACCTGATTCATAATTCCATACTGACAAAAACTATGAATAAACAATCCTCCGAGCAATCCAAACAATATTAAATAGCGAACCATGTCAAAAGTAATTTTGGGCGAACGCTTTGATGATTTCATATTTGTCCCTCTGTCCCGTTTTTTTGTCCAAGCTCGATTAATTTGTTAACTAAATTAAGTGAAACACCAGCCTTATCAGCAGCAATAGGCATTTGCTCTCCAGCTTGAAAATAAGTCAAGAATTGCTCAATCCGATTGTGAAGTTCATCAGATGAGGAGAGCGAACCATTACTAATCGCTACGCTCATCCCCGCCCTGATTTGTTTTGTGGTGTTGATAGTTTGTACTAATGGCGATAATAAGGGTCGAGTAACTCTTGAAGATGGTTTATCCGAGATAATTGACACTTGACTGTATTCAGGACGGGAATTAGATGGGGTAACTTGAAAGTGGTAAACTTTGCGCGAGCCAGAAGCAGTTTGAGTAATCACTGTAAGCATTGTTGCACTTGTTTGCGGCAGTCCTGGAACCGTAACCTTTTTAATGCGGCGTAAGTGAAGTAGTGCGGCACTACTGTTTTGACAGTTCTGGTCGATTCCCTCTAAACAACCATCAGTGTCAATCAAAACTTGCGAGGGATCGTCAATCCACACCCGCTTTACCATTTCATTGACTTCATAAAATGAAATTGATACGCCTGAGCCATTCCAGACTTGAATTTTTTGTAGCTTGGCAGTACTACCACTAACCTGAGATTGCTTTATGGTGCGGACTGTACTTTGAGCATAGGTTTTGACTGGAACTAGACACACTGCCAAAAAAGCAGCAACTCCAAGGTGGAACGCTGCCACAAGTTTTAACTTCTTCATGGCAACTCCAAGGAACGATTCACCAAAAACGTAATCTTCGTCCCCTGTGGGATATACCAAACATTGGGACGAGCGGTGATTTCTTGGTTAGAAGCTTCTGCACGTTTACCAATGATGTCACTAAGCTTGCCAAAAGCACCTTGTAAGAATGCCCCACCAATATTGCGCTGACTGTTTGAAGTCGTGCTAGAGCTAAATGTCCCTGTAGCAGAATTAACTATACTGGTACTGGAATCAGATTGATTCAGGATTGCTCCTACTTGACCCAAACCACTGACTAATCCCACAGTCAAGTCAGAACGTGCAATCGAACCTCCCTTATTTTGGAATTGTTTAGCGATCAACGGTTTCCCGCCCTCTCCTAATACAGAAATTGCACCGCTACTAATTGGGTACTCGGTGTTATCTTTGATAATGCTCGTGACTTGCACAGTTGCATAAGAGCCACGATCAACCTGTAGCGTTTCAACGGCCAATAAAGTGCCTTTATGAATTGCCACATTTCCATAGTTGTCATGCAAATCAGCCGTTAATCTAGCAACATAGCGTTTACTATCATCTGGATTTTGCTGTTGTTGGAAGCGATTTTCGCTTTGCTGCTTGACGACTGAAGTCACTAAAATACCATTTGCGAATTCCCCAACAACTAAATAGCGAGTTTTACGCTGTTGTAGAATTTGGTTTTCTTGAGGCAAGTAATTACCATCTGCTATTTGTTTATCAGATTTAGAATCGGCTGACCAACGAGGGCGAATTTTCTCAATTTCTGTGGGTGTACTGTTAGAAAAGTTAGGGCGTGTTTGCTGTGTTGTATAAGCACTATTGGGTGGCTGTACTTGAATTCGTGTTGTATTCGGCGTTTGAAAGGATGTTGCCTCTGTTGATATCTGCTGGTTATTTGAAGTAGGTGTATAAGCGATTTTTCCGTAAGATCCTAAGCTGCGAAGTCGATTAAATTCAGCTATCACGTCTGTTGGCGTTTCTGTTTTCGGCGTAACAGTCCTAACAGGATTACTAATTCTTGGCAATATTTGATTACGAGGTGGTGATGAAATAGTCGAGTTAGTTCTACTCGGAACGTAATATCGTCTAGGGCTAGGACTTTGTGTTTGTGCTACAGGTCTAGCTGTTGATGGTGGTGGTGAAGCTGCAACACTTACAGGCTTACTATTAACTTTAACTTCTTCCTTACTCTGATTAATTTTATTCAATTCATCTTCTTGTTTATTCAAGGCTAATTTGGCATAGACATCACCATCTTTTTTATCAACTTTCTCCAAGGCTGGGGATGTTTTATCAGCTTTAGCAGTTATCGCTTCTGGACTTCTACCAGGATTGAAAATGCCATTGAGAAAATAGAATATCGCTAAAAACCCTAAGCCAAAAGGAATAGCGATTACCCCCAATCTTGACCAAGGAGAAGTACTGACAGTGTGCCTGGTAATCGATGGAAGTTCTTCGGAGTCTTCCTGATTCGACTTTTCTCTGTTTTGTCTATCATTTGTATCTTCTGAAAATCTTAAGATTTGATCTATAGTCAAATTCTGGGGTTCATTTTTTAGTGACATAATTATTAAAGTTTTAAATCATTGATTTGTGTAATTTCTAAACCAGCGCTACGAGCTTCATAGATTATCCGAGAAAGTTCAGTTAGATGAGTAAGTTCTTGTGGCGTACTTACTGCTTCTACAGTCACAGTCTTATTGAAGGTAATTCCTTGTCCAGTATTATCAGAAGTTGTAAAAGTCACAATAGTTGCGACGATATCTACTTGCCATACCCCATCTCTAATTAATCGCGGCTCTCCAATATAACGAGAGATTAAAGATGCTTGCATATTTCCTTCAAATATTCTGCTTGGGGTGAGTTGCGCCAGCTTTTGTAAAAAGGCTGCTCGAAAGTTATGATTTTCACTAATTGCAAATGCAGCTTCATAAGCCTTAGTTGTAACTTTCTTTTTTCCACTTGCTGCGTCAATATCTATTCCTTTGTCTTGCTTGGTAATTGGTTCTCCCTTGTTGTTGTAAATTTTCACTAATCCATCCCAGCTAAACATTCTAGTGAACGTATCGCCAACAAACTTCTTGATTACTTCTGGCGAACGTTGATTTTCGTCTACTGATTTAGCAGTAATAGTTTTGCCAGAATCTAACTGTACTAAAGCTAATTGCTTTTTACTTAATCCTCTGATTGCTCCATAATTGAGAAATTGCAATAGTAATGAAAATACTGCACAAGAAAATCCTACTAATGAAATTATTCCAATTCTTGTCGGGACTGATTTATTGTATTGCAGTAGCTGTAATGGCTCTGATTTTCGGTTTTTTGTGTTTACCATATCTCTTGAAGAGGAGTGGGGGGTGGGAGGTGTGATCAGCTTATTTGATAAACTTTGCCAAACTAACGCCTCTAGTGATTATTGCTTTGCCTGCTTCTGCGGCAATTACACTATAAGTTTCTGAGGCTTTATTAATTTGTTGCAGCAGTGCTAAACCACCACCTGCGGCTAATCCTGTAGCCAAGAAGGGAGCGCAAATCCCAATTGTAAACAGGAAGAACATGGGTTGATCTGCTTGAGAATCAGAAATTAGTTGTCCAGCAAAACCAACAATCATGTTAAAAGAGAGTTTACCTATGCCAATACTGAAATAACCAATCAGCCAAGTGTAAATTGATTTCGTTCCGTAAGGTAATAAAGAACCTCCAACAGCTAGTGGCCCTAAAAATGCTGTAACTAACATTGTTAATTCAATTGCCCATTGATATGAGCCATTCATCGACAGCATGACTAATGAAATTGTTGAAGTCACACCTGAACCAATAAAACCACTAATGGAAGAAAATAATATCTGAAGTGGATTTCTGTTATTTTTAATTGCATCAATCGGAGCTTCAATGACTTTATCTATCCCATCCATCAGCCATTTGAAGGGGCCACTATTTTGATCAAAAGCTGACGGGTATTTTTGAGTTAAATCTTTTTTAGCCTGTTGTAAACAATTAATTGCTTCAATAGGCTGTAATGAAGAACTCCGACATCTTTCAATTGCTAATCCGATAGCGCTTCGAGCTACTGATACCCCTGCTGCTTTTTGAAATGCGACTCTTAAATCTAGCCCATCAGCCGTTTGTATCAACACCATATTATTTACATTGTTGATGTAGTTCCTAATCCCTAACGTTGAGTTTCCTAGCACTTTGCCATGATTTGACAACAACACCACCACAATCAACGGCCAGATAAAATCGGTGAAAGCTCGTTGCTCATCACCATTCATCATTTGCTTTGTCCACTCAATCATGAAAAAAGTTAATGTCGCAACCGCAAATAATGCTCCTACCGTACATATATTGTTGTACAGTTCCCCAGCTAAAGTTTTATTCCACAAATCATCAAATCCTGCCGATATTGATGCACTTGTTTCAGATGCTTTTTGGACTAAATCACCACCAATCGCTTGTTGCGCTAATAAATACATACAAGAATCCTTTCTTTTGCGTAAGAGGTCTAGGGGTGGGGAGTGTGGGAGGTGTGGGAAGATGGATAAGAGAGCAGTGAAGATTAAAGAAAATGGAAGAAAAAGAAAAAAAATATTTTATAACTCATGAGGATTTAGCCATTTATCAATTGGCATTTGAGACAGCAATGCAAATTTTTGAACATTCTAAAAAGTTTCCAGTTGAAGAAAAATATTCAAAAACCTTTCAAATTCGTCGCTCGTCTCGTTCAATCTGTGCTAATTTAGCAGGGGTTTGGAAAAAACGGAGATATAGAGATGCTTTTGTCGCTAAAGTGAATGATTGTGAATCGGAGGCGGCAGAAATTCAAGTTTGGTTAAAGTTTGCGGTGAAATGTCAGTACCTCACAGTTGAACAAGGGAGAGAACTCTATGCTGCTTATAATCAAGTCCTTAGTGGACTAGGCAAAATGATTACCCATCCAGATGATTGGTTACTCGATTAGCTCCCCACACCTCCCACCCTCCCCACACTCTCTTCACGGTGAGTAAGTAGGATCGAGTACAGACATACCTACAACTTCGAGATTGAGAGAAATCAATCCTTCTTCTCGAATGTCTTCTTTTTGGCGATTTGCTGTTAATTGTTCTGCAATCTGCGCCAGCATCATATTAGACTGTGCTGTATCAGAGCGTGATTGCAATGAATCAGTGCGCTGTTGTGCCAACATCGAAACCACCAGACCATTTTGGGCTGCTATTAGTTTTAAAATATTCTGTGAGGCATTCATCTCCTGCGCTTGCTGTCCCAGGTTTGAGGCATCTTGAGCCGTTTGTGTAGTTTGATCGATTTTGTTTGCAGTATCTTGCTGACCTTGTTGCCCTAATACACCAGATACTGATGCTCTGGTAATTTCTCGCTGTAAGTCTTGTGCTTGTGTTGATGCTCTTGCCCAGTCAGAGTTTGATGCTAACGCTACTTTCAGACGCTGACCACTTTCAACTGGATCTGGCGCACCCATTACACCAGTAGTCCCAGCAATTGCGGAATTAGCATCCTCTTGGGCTGCTGCCCAGAAATTATTAATTTTATCTGAAGCTATACTCCTAATTTGGCGCATTTCCCCCGGAATCTGACTCTTAATTTCAGCCAAAAAACTATTTAGGTTTAGTGATAGTCCATAACTCGGTGCAGTGATTAATAGACTCGTAACTCCACTAGATATAATGACGACTAGACTAATTTTTTTGAGTTGGTTCATGTTGGGATACTCCCTTTTTTCAGTTTGAATAGAGAATTCATAATTCAGTTACCAGACGAATTAAGTCTTGATTAATTCGGAATTATGCTCTTTGACTACTAAAGTTTTAAAAGTTAAACTCCTAAGTAATTCCTGGGCTGATGACGATAATGGCTCTCCTCTAACCATTTTGATATAATCTTCAGAAAACTTCACAAGTCCTAGTATTGGATTATCTTGATATTTTTTCAGGAATAAAGTTCGTAATTCTTGCTCATCTGGGTTATTAGCGACTGCGGCCAATAAACAATACGCTGGATAATAACGACAGAATGTAAGTTTGCCTAAATCATCCAATAACCACTGTGAGTAAATCCCCGATTTTGTTGGGTAGAAAGCCTCTGTACTATTGTTTTGAATGATTTCATAAGGATATTTAAATCTATCAACAAAGGGATCTACCGCTGATGACTGAATCCGACCTATCAATCGTGTTGTAATATTGGCGAAGATTTTCGCTGCGGCTTTGCTTTGGTAAATACTCTCTGGTTCTTGAGCCGAGAGAATCACGCGTATCCCTGCTTTTGCACCATTGGCACAAAGCCTTCCTATTAACTCGGCGATCGCATCGAATTGGAATAAAATCGGCGCTTCATCCAGGAAGAAGATACTGGCTTTAGAAGATAAAGCACGTCGTAGGGCTGCGGCATAAGCGCTCAGAGCTAAGATGGCTGCATCCGCCTCACTCGATAAATTTCTCAACGCAAAAACAAGTAATTTTGCATCGGTTCGGAAAGTTGAGGGACGACTAATTGATTCTCCAACTCTTGTTGAGAGCCAGTACTTTAATCTCAACCTGATTTGCTCTAAAGCTGATAAGATTTCCTGGCTATTGCTGGCTATAGAATCTATCTTGAGAAATGCTGGCGAACAATAATTCAAAAAATCTTGTAATGTGGGAGTGTCCAGCCAAGCTTTAGTGCCAACTCCTGCGGCTAATGCCAACTTATACCGGACTTTGATTTCATCATCATTAAAAAACGTTTTCAAGGCTAGGGCAATGATTGATTCAATATTAGTAATCATGGAAGGGCTAACGCCAATCACGCTAGTTCCAATCACCATTGTCATTAAGACTGATTTCAAGAATTCCTTAAAATCATTCAATCTTTCATTAATGGTTTCTTGATCCATCCCCCTCAAATTAGGTAACTCAAACAAATTATTCGACTCTTTGGAAATATCAAAGTATGCACCATCCTTACCTAACAAATTGGTGTAATCACTAAATGTTGATGTCCCGTCTGGTTTGGGATAATCTAACGCTACTACTGGTATATCTTGAGCAAGTGCAGGTGTTAAAATTCCTGCCACCAGTACTGATTTCCCCGAACGAGTTGCACCAAAAACTGCTATATTTTTATGTTGTTTGTACAAATCCAGGTGTACTGGTGTACCTCCCTCTTCGGCAATCAACTCAAAGCCAGTCCGATCTCCTGTAGCTGTACGAATCAAAGGCATCAACCCCGGCGCTTCGGAACTGAAATAAGGTAATCTGCGGTTAAAAGGTTTTGCCAGCAGTGGCTCCCAAACAAATGGACAACATTGCAACCATGTCTTCCAGGCGTATTCTTTTTCTCGATCTACTGCTGCTGGTCTTAAAAAGTAGGAAGCTAAGTATTTGCAAGCCTCATTGAGTTCTCTTGTCGATTTTCTATGGACAAGAAAAGCTACTCCGGTATAAACGACAACGCTTCCTTTGTAAATGGTTCGTTGTGCCTCTACAGATTCTTCAATATTTATTCCAGCTTTGACATCGATGTTTCCTTTACTTGTTGATAAGGCTGTCGATGTAATTGACTGTTTAGTAAGGCGTTGCAAATTAGTTTTGGTAATTGCCTGATTAGCTTTAGTGATTTGACAGATAATTTCTGTATCTGAGATACTTTCTTTGGAAATTAATTCCCAAAGGTATCGTAATTGAGAGCGTTCATCTATCCAGCCCCCCGGCTTTTGGCTAAAGTTCATTACCCCAATATATTTATCTTGAATCTTTACCCATTGCCGATCTAAGAATGGAACAGATTCTTCATTCTCCAACAGATGATGTCGAATGTGAAAATCACTAGTTTGAGTTTCTACTAATCCTTGAGTTTGACTAATCACTAAGGGATTAGGAATTGGTGTTGGTGATGTCAGATTAAATTGATGCCATAAGACTTTCCAGATGTCCTCAGCACTCAAAACTCTGATCCCTAGTTTCATTTTGTTACTCAGCAACGATTCCCACTGTAAAAAACCATCACTAAATGAATTTTTGAGAATATTTTCAATCCTACTATTGTTAAAAGCGTGAATTTCTCCAGTGAATTTAAACCAAACTTTCTCTAGTTTTTTGATTGCCGATTCTACAATGTCTTGGGTTCTCTCTGTCTCGGATAATGCTGTATAAGTACACCATAATCTTAAAAACTTGTTCTTCCTTACTCCAGATTTGGTTAATTCTTTGATTCGTAACCTCTCGCTCCTAATTAATAATTTCAATTGCTCAATATCACAATTGTTTTCGATATCCTCTAATTCTGATTGTCTCGAATAATCGTCTGTAAAGGAACCCAAATGTATTGTTAATGACTCTCCTGATGGGATCTCTTTTAAACCTGCCTCTATGCTCTCAAAGATGGGGAGGATTTGCTCATTTGCTAAGTTAGAGTGAATTCCTACACAATCAAAACAGAATTTGATTTGAATCGATTCCCCATTTTTGAGAATTAATACTCCTATCCCTTTTCTCCCTCCCAAAGCAACATCGCAAACCCCAGCTAAATGGATAATGTCTTCAAAGGGGGTAAGAGTTTTTACTACATTAATTTGCTCGGTTTCTAACCTTTGTTTCTTGATTTTATCTGTCTGCTTCGTTCCCATAACTTTAAGAATTATTTCGTTTGTATCCTCTGCTAATTCGAGGCACTGCCACAAACTTGCCAAAAAATTCTTGATTTGATGAAACTAACCACCATGTAGCCCATCCCCAAGCTATACTTAATCCTGTACCTAACCAACTTATTTTCAACATATAGTTGGAAACAAATACATTTAATATTGCTATGACTGACCAAGGGAAAATTTGATCGGCGGGAAATAGCCCTAATCGGGGTCTATCTCCCAAGATTCTATTTACACTTCTAAATTTATTCTCATTACTCATCTTTTTTAACTATTTGTTGAGATGAAGCATTTCTGGAATCAGGGTAGTTTTTCTCATTTAATAAATGCTGCAACCAAATGAGTCTTACCTTTAACAGTTATCCGTTATCAATTTCAGTCTCTCACTGATAACTGATAACTGTTCACTGTTCACCAATTTAAGCTCCAGTAATTAAGCCAGTAACTAAATCTCCGACAAAGACTGAAAGTACAATAATTAATGGAGTCCTGGCTAATGTCTGCCAATCTTCATCATTTCGGGCCGCTTGAACAATTCTTACCAAGCTGATGCCTACATAAAGTAGGAACAGACCCCTCAATACGTTGAAGAACAATTCTATAACTGCTTGTGTTTGCCCATTACCAGCATTGCCAAAAGCACCATTCATCCAGGTTTGAGCATTATTGAAAAACTGGGCCTGAGATGGTGCAGAAGCAAAATCTAACAGAAATATTACCGACAGGAAGGCAAACAATATTGCATATAAATTCACTCCCCATTTCCGTTGTAGCTTTTCAAAATTTGTTAATAATGCCTGTGTTTGTTTTGGAATTGCAACTGCTATTGCCCCTGCGATCATCAATCCTCCAAGCATTATGTTGTGGACTGACATCTCCAGAATCATTAATGCTCCTGTTACTCCCATCAGTCCAATTGTGCTACCTTCAATCACTTTCTTTCTTCTTGATGGTAGGACTGTTGTTTGTTTTGTCCCAAAGTTTGTTGTGTTGGGATTTTCGTAGTCTGGTATTTGCATAATTTGCGAGTTCATGAAATCTTATCCACATTATTCACAACTCACTTTCAAAATCCTACAGACTCTAGTACAAAAAAAACTAGTTCTTTTGGCTACAGAGAATATTTGTTACAGCTTTTTAGGTATAGGTTCTATGATTAATTTCTGCCCAAGTTGAATATTACTAGCACCCGCTTTTAGTTCTAAAACCTGTGTCGCAGCGACACCGTAATAGATTGGACAAGGATTTTTCATGCATGGTGGTGCATTGCGAACTATTGTTGTCACCAGATTATTTTTAAGGTATATAATGTCTAACGGCATTTTAACTTGGTGCATCCAAAAGGGTACATTATTATACTCTCGACCCAAGTTAAACAACATTCCGCGATCGCTCTCTAGATTATTTCTCCACTTGAGTCCTTTCTCTAGTTCTTGTGGTTTATTTGCCGCTTCTAAATAAAAGGTCTGGTTATTGTGAATAAGCTTATACTGAAGAGGCAATTTTTGGGGACGAGTTTCGATATAAGATACTACTGCTGTGAAGAAGATTACTGACACCCCAGCAATTGGCCCAGCGATGTTTAGCAGCTTAAAGCCAGCAGTATACCAATCTGTTTTTGATTGAAATTTCAGTATTTGCATAAAATTTAGTTACCAAAAATATCGACATCGCCCACGCTATATATTGATGAATCTACCGGGCTAGATGGTAATCCTTGCAAATCCGCTTTATTCCGCATACTTTCTATTCGGTCGGCTTCACGTATTGCCAGAGGGTTTACATTTTTTCTTGATTCTAATAGTGCAGTTAGGGTAATTTGTAGTGGCGGCAAATCCTCTGGTGCTAGAGTATCTTCACCAAACAATTGACAGAATATTGAGATTGCTGCCCTTTCGACAATTGCCTGAATTTCTGCACCGACGCAACGATGTGTCACCTTCAATAATCTCTGCCACTCTTCTGGGGTAAAGGCATCTCTACCATTACTAAACCGCTTGTCAAATCTTGCTAAATGAATCCTAAATATTTCGTGTCTTTCACCGTTATTTGGTAAGTCTATTTTGAATATTTCATCAAACCGTCCACTTCTGGTTAACTCTGGTGGTAGCCATTGGATATTGTTGGCTGAAGCGATTATCAGTACATCACTTGTTCTTTCCTGCATCCAAGTGAGTAACATCCCCGCTAGTCTTCGTGATAAATCATCATCTCCGGCAAATCCCTTGTCAAAGTCATCGAGGTAGAAAATTATACGGCTAATTCGGTCTACCAGTGCCAATAACTTTTTGAGTTTGTGTTCCGCCATATTTCCATAACTGCGGAAATTACCCCACTCCACGATTACCAAGGGTAATCCCAGCATTTGAGAACAAGCCTTAGCCGAGTGAGATTTACCTGTTCCGGGTGGGCCAATTAATAAAACACCTTTTGGTAGCCGCAAGTTGTAAGACTTGGCCAACGGTGTCAGGAGCCGCTTGTATCCCTTAAATGCTGACTGCATTAATTCCAGTCCCCCGACTGGAATTGTCATTGGTTGCAGAAATTCCACATTGTAAACTCGTTTGAGTAACTCAATTTTATAAGCAGAAACTTTTTTGACTAATTCACTGTTGTCAATTGCTAGAGCAGTTTTTACCCCTGTTTCAATATCTGCCAAATACATCCCTACACAAGTATTCGCTATTTCATTGATTTGGGCTTGTGTAATTGAGTCAGGTAATATTTGTGGCAGATAATCGCTAATTTCCTCAACTGTGGGTAACTCTTGGGTAATTATCGGTATTAGACCAGCTATATCTGACTTGAGGCTTGCGTTTGACCCCAGCAACAAAGCTGTTTTACAGCAGTTACGGTTGTAAAGCTTAATGTTAATTAGTGCTGACTTAATCCATTCTGCTGTCAGGAAGAAATCTGCATCCGTCGCTCCTTGTCCAAGCCACGGGTATATCCCTTCCAGGATCAAAATGCCTTGTAACTGACTTGTCTTCCAAAAGCGCAAAATCTCAAAAGAATCTTCGCGTACAACTTTGAAAGCGATTCTGTTGTATTCTTTAATTTCTGAGAATGCCAATCCCCAATCACTTGTTGTTAACTGGTATAATTTGTCATCTTCTAACATCCAAAGATAACAATTGATACCACTATTAATGCATTTTTGAGTTAGGTTTTTAAGCAAGCTCATCCTCTCTTGCAATGGAGATTCCACTGCTATTAAAGGATTGTTTTGTTCGTAAAGAGAAAATATTCTTTCTATCAGTTGTGAACTCATGGGTAAATTATTGAACATCAAACTGATAATAAAGGCTGACTCACTTTTTACTCACAGCCTGAAGTACCCAATTTTCTCGTACTTCTGGCCATTGTTTTTATAAAGCGCGTTGCCTATTTCTAGCCTTTCATTCGGCTACTCAAGCAGCGATCGCCGTTAAAGGCTTAGATCCGCCTCTGACTCACGCTGCTGTTGTTGCTGCGGCGACTGTGAAAGCAGCAGATCCTGGTTCCAAGAGAGTGCTTTGGGTCTTGAGCGTCTAGCATGGGGCAGTAATTTCTTAACAGCTAGTGCGGTGGCTTCTCCAAATTCATCGGAGTTAAACGCCGTTTTGATTTGAGGAATATGCTCTAATCGCTCTACTGGTGTAGTTTTTGGGTCAGCAAGTGCCATGTACAGTGTTCGCTGTTTTGGTATTGACCCAGTTCTGGAATATTCCAACATTGCATAGGAGAAAGCATCAATCGTTGAGGAACAAAGTACCACTTTTTCTACTTTAGTCGTTCCTCGCTCACCTAACTGGAAATGGAACCAACTCTTTGTGCGATCGCTTCCAATTGCCAAGCCCTTAAATTCACTTCGCTCAAGGTAAGCCCCTTTAACTTGTTGGTTCAAATCTCGCATTAGAAACACTGCATTTTGCTTGGAGTCAGCGTAAATTAACCCCGATTGGTGAAATCCGTGTACAAAGTTTGATGGTAGCCCCCACAAGTGAGTCAAGTATTCATGTACTCCAGTCCACTTGCTTTTATCCTCAACTGGTGGCACAAACTTGGGCACTGGTTCGGTTTGAAGAATATCTGCTGTTTGTTTCTTGACTGCGGCGATCGCTGCTCGTTCTGCCCCCTGAAGTCCAAATCTGTCATTGAGCCATGCCAAACCCTGCCGCAGATTGTAATTGTTCACCTGAATCACTAAATCTATCGCCCCGCCGCCTTTTTCTACTCCTGGTGAGGTGGACTGAAATTTATCCCCATTTATATCAATGATGTGGCCATGTCCCACCCAAGAGTTAAATTGACTGGGTTCTTTGTCTAAACCTAACTCCCAAGCCACATCTTCTAAGTCTAGGTCACGCAATTGCTGAGTCTGTTTAGCCAATTCCTTTTTCTCTTTCTCTAATTGAGCAAGGCGTTGTTGAAGCAGTTCATTAGCTTGAGCCAGGGAAGTAGCTGTTGCTTCCATCTGTTGCTTTTGACGGGCTGCTCTGTCTCGATCTGCGGCTTTGGCTTTGATTTGCTCTAAATTTAACTCTGATACTTCCAGGTTCCGTCCCGTTTCTACTATTCGGTAAAAGTCTTTTATATCCTCGTGTTTGGCTCTGGAACCTTTCAAGCCTCTCTCTAAGCCAATTAGCTGCATCGTTTCATAGTAGGAGTCCTGAAATGCTTGGATTTTCTGCCGCCCATCGAAAAAGTGATTACACCGTAGCTGACCCCGGTCATCCACTGGCACAAAGTAAGCATGAATATGTGGCGTGGCTTCATCTAAATGTAATTCTGCCCTGACTATCCGCGAACCGTATTCCTCAGACAACCATTGGTGCGTCGCTTCTAGCCAAACATCTAATTTATTTTGCTCATAATACCCTGCCTGGGTTGGACATGAGGCACGGAAGTAACTTGGCGATGCACTCAGTAACATCTCGACGCAGTAAACACCGTCAGTCCTTATCTTCCTGTGTTGTGGAGCCTCATTTATCTTTGCCATCACCAAATCTTCTAACCTTGATTCGGGATCGCTGCTGCCTATAAACCTAATATTCTCTACCGACAAATCAGCGTTCGGTGTCTCCCTCTCACGAGATGTGTGAGATGCGCTACTCCCTATATCCTTCTGCTTTAATTTTTTTAAACGAGCGATCGCATACGCCATTCCCGCCCACCTTTTTTTCTCCCGTCAACAATATTTCACTTGATAACTAAAATTATTTTTTAGGCTCACTGAGTATTTTTACTCAGGCTTAAAAATGGCATTTTTCCCAAATCAAGAATACCAAAAATAAACGTAGTAGGTATGTTT
Source organism: Desmonostoc geniculatum HA4340-LM1 (assembly GCA_019359545.1). GTDB lineage: Bacteria > Cyanobacteriota > Cyanobacteriia > Cyanobacteriales > Nostocaceae > Nostoc > Nostoc geniculatum. Next base: position 33,952 of record JAHHHB010000031.1, read on the forward strand.
ATTTAGAGACGGCTGATTTGCTAATTTACCCCTGGGGTGGAAGCCGTCAACAGTGCCGTCAATAGTGCCGTCACGACAACCACTTTCAAATTTGCTGATGAATTATTCAGAACGCGATTTTGACGCCTTTATGCCGTCAACAGTGCCGTCAATAGTGCCGTCATCAACGTCACGTTTTTAAGTATACATTTTCTGTACTTAAATGGAAATTAGAAATACTTGTTCTTTAGTGATTATTCAGCTAAATATTAGATAATTAGTGAATAGGATATTCGACGAACGAATTCCAAAGCAATTAAAAGTTTTTACAACCAACATGAGCGAAACAAGAGTTTCCATTAGACGCTCTAATGATAGTTTGGAAGGTAAAGTAATTAATTACCTCAAGTCGAATCCCCTCTATTTAGATAAAGAGCATCCAGAGCTAATTACTTCCACACTCCTTAAACATTGGCTACCATTAGCTTTATATTCCCAAGGGGTAGTGGGAGAAGAATTAAGGCAAGTTGCTATTTGGGCAATCAATGAATTAGAAGCCCAAGCCTCTGCCATCCGTGAGATTTGCGGTTTAGGTTCTGTTGTTTCTCCTATTTCTACGCAACTGCCTACTACTGTCCCAGTTGCTCCCCGACAGACAACACCTGTAATAGACGCAGCCCCAGTTTCTCTATCCAATGAGGATTCGTACTCATCCCAAGTTGAAACCGAAATGCCAACTGAAGATGAAGACGAGCAATTGATGGATTTGGAATTGACCGAAGAGATGATCCAAGCCAATAAAGCCTTTAGTGTCGAGCCAGCACAAATTTAGGAAAAAAATGAACACTCCCAATTCCTCCCAAGTCAAACCTGGGATTAAGTTAGTTTTGTCCTGTGATTTGGGTGGTAGCCAAGTCAAAGCGATTGCTCAAATTTATCCTGATGGCATTCCCTGTGTACTGGCGATGTCGCCGGAAATTGCAGATGTATCAATTGACTCGATTAACAGCTTTTCTGTACAAACTTTTCAAAACATTAGTACCTGGGTTGGCGTAGGTGATGAATATTATGTCTTAGGTACAATTGCCAAAGAAGTCTTTGCTGGTAGTGCTGCACTTAGAGATAACAAATATCACTATGCCATTCCCAAGATTGCTGGTCTTTTATCAATGGCTTACCAAAAGTTTGGTATAAACCATAATCATGTTGATGTTTTTATTCAAATCTTGTTACCACCTGGGGAAGTCAATGATGCCCGTAATCTGACAACTTCTTTAAAACAAATTCTCAAACTTGGAATACTCACACCTAATGGTCGTTTGAAGGGCAAGTTACGCAATTTTTGTGTTGCTGCTGAAGGTAGTGGCATTCTCACCTATCGTAGCCGTACTCTTGGCAAAACCTATATTCAAAAAAATGTTGGAATCCTTATGTTGGGCTATCGCAATGCTAGTTTTGCTCTTTCTGCTCAAGGTAATCCAGCTAAGAGCGAATCTACTGATTTAGGCATGAGTTGGGTAATCAATTCATTTGTTGAGCGTACTGCTGTTGGTTTGTCAAAAAATGATTCACGTTTAATCACAGCAATCCTCGCAGCAGCCAAGGGCAACTTTGATGCTTTTCGTCCCTTGTCCCGCAAAGCCACACCTGAAGGTGTCCAATTTGATTTAATTTTATTTCAAAAAGTTCTCCCCTCAATTCGTGATGAGTACTGCCGCGCTCTTGTTCGCTGGATTAGAAATATTGCTGTCCTAGATGAAATTCTCATTTGTGGCGGGACTGCTGAGTATGTCAAAAAAGAATTAACTGACCACTTCCACAAAGAAGCTACTCCCATTGTTTGGAATGGCGGCGTACAATTCCCTGCTCCTCTTAATACTTTAGGTCTTGGTGAGCGCGTCGCTGATGTCTGGACGGCGCACATTACTTATATATTGATGCTAGACAAGAACTTTGCTTACGACCGCAAACAAGATTTAGTCCCTGACCCCAATAAACCACGACCCTCTACCCCTACTTCTGGCCTTGCCCAATTGCGTGAATACGCTAAAAAACGTGAGGCTGAACAACCTTTGAACAGTTGAAAAATTATGAAGTGCGATCGCACCGATGAGAGTTGGCTTCCTCTCTGAGCGATCGCAGAATACGACAATCATCTATCCAGCGTTGCTCGACTGTGTGTTGCTCACCCCGTGCATCAACCAGTATTGCTGCTTGATGATTTCCTTGTTTATCAAAGTAACGCCAGATGATCCGAACATCTTTCAATGACCACGTTACAGCACGTGTCACTGTATTTTTAACTGTATATTCCGCATGGACTGTAACGTGATTTAAGCCTTGCTCCATAAGGGTTTTGTTCACACGAGGCAAGCTAAACTGTAACCTGCTCAACCAGTTCTTATTTATACCGATTGTTTCGAGGATATGATTTTGAGACATCCGGTATTCTTCAGTTTCAACAATTCTAATCGCGTCAAACCGATAGTTGCCGATGTACAACTCAACTGCTTGGGCTGCGGCAAAATTTTTCTTAGCCATGATAGCTGTGCGAGATTTTCATTAATTCTTCGCGCAGCGCTGAATTCAACTATTAAATTGCTCCATCACGACTCATAAATATATGAATAACGACCAAGAACTTTATACCCAACAGCTAGCCCAATTTGCTGCGTCTCAAAGTTTTGATGAACGTTCAGTGGAATTTTTTGATGACGTTTGGCAAGAAGCCGGAGTTAAAGACATCGCTAAAATGACTACTGCTGATGCTAAGTCTGTATTGCAAGTCTTGGGCGAGAGTGAAGCATCACCAGAATTTACTAAAGCTCTATTAGCCCAAGCCATAACAGCAGGAATGCCTGAACACGTTGTGGGATATATCTTGGAGAGCGATACTGACGGGGACGGTCGCACACTTGCACAAGAAATCTTCAATGACGGCACAAGTCCTTTCCAACCAAATCAACCATCAGTGCTTGCCTTGAAACAAAACCAGTTTCAATCCTCTAGTGAAGAAGACATGGAAATCCAAATTTAGCCAAAAGTACGATTTTTTTGTAGACTCCTGGTTATTGATTTTTTGGAAATAAAAGACCTAAACTTTGGCTTATTAGTTAGCGTTTTCACATGCTCTAGAGGTGTAGTTCTTATAAAAAAGAATCAGGCGAAAGGATAAGGGGGAAAGGGATAGAATTTTCCCCTGACCTAGTACCCTTTAACATTTTCTCTGATTCCAAATATTTGTTCTACACCTTTTTCCAACTTTGAACTAAAGCTATGACACTAAAATTACCAACCCGCAACAACGTTACACACGCTCAAAAGCCAACAGACTCATTTACTATTTCTCAGCAGAAAGAGCAATTAGAGAATCTGTTGTATCAGAAGGTTCAACAAGGGGAAGATATATCCCCTTGTATTGAAGCTCTCTATTATTTAGCTTCAAAGCAGACAACGGAAGACCAACTGCAAGTAATGTGGGCTGAAGTAGCTAGAGAACGCTCGGCATTCAATTCACTGCAAAGAGTAATCATTACAGCCTTTGCCATTTTAGGAATGATTGCCTTTTTCAATGGGGTATTTCGCTCTGTCAAACCATCGACAGCTGCTAACCCACCTGCTGTTCAAGCTCATTAAAAGGATTTAACTAAAAAGCTGAAAGCCTTAGTTGAGAATGCTTTCAGCTTATGTTATCATTCGCTTTGCTTCGGCTCACTTAATATGCCGTGTCTCTGTCGAAAGCCAAGCTATCTTCCGGCTCAAAGTTTTGCAAGTCTTGCTCCATCTGTTGCCGACGTTGAACGTATGTTCTACTATCTTCAATCCTTCCCCTCATCTGCCATGCACCAAAATTAATACCCTGTTCTGCGTGTTTAGCAGACACTTTGTTGTAATCATCAATTTCTATTTTCTTGCGTCGTTCCATTTCTTTTAGCCACCCAAGGCTTGTACCCTTTTTAAGCTCAGATTCAAAGTACTCCTGTTTAAGAGAACCGTCAGGGTTGAACTGTGTTTTCTCTGTTGGGGTGAAGAAATCGTATGCCGTGTAGACTGGCCTTGGTTCCAGGGTAAACGCAAGAAAATTTATACCTGAGATGAGTTAGAGTGTAGAGGAATCGAAGCTTGTAAAACTTTCAGCATATACTCTTCATCCATGCTGGCTCGCTTTGCTTTTTGACGAATACTACGTTTATAATTTGTTTCTTTATTGAGAAAATTTATACTCCATCGCTTGAGTAGAGCAAAATTCTCTGGGGAGTTATCTTTACGGATGCGACAAGCATCCTCATTAAAGGTGACATCTAAAACCCAATGAAGTTGATTTTCAATTGACCAATGCTGTCGAATCGCAAGCCCTATTTTTTGGGCATCGGCAGGCAATGAACTCAAGTAAAACATTACTTCTTGAGTTGTCTTATTCCACAAGTGACGAGTACGAACAACTTTGACAATAGTCTGTAATCCAGACCATTGAGATTGTTTATATAAACCACCCATTTGTTCAATTGAAACAGCCCAAATCTGTCGCTTTTCTTTTCGATGGTGCGCTGATTATACTCGAATGTCATAACTGAACTCAATACCATCAAAATTACTTTCGGCAGCATTCTCAAACCATTGTTTTACATCTTCAAATAATGTTGGATGATTGGCTTTGAGTGCCAATATATAATCTGCACCTTTAAAGTGAATAAGACGAGCAATTTCATGTTGAGTGCCCATCGCGTCAATTGTGATGATACATCCAGAGATATCTAGAAGTGACAACAAAGCTGGTATCGCTGTAATTTCATTACTTTTATCATCAACTTTGACTTGACCTAAAAATAACCGATGTTTACTAGCCCATGCACTTACCACATGTAATGCTGATTGTTCTTGGTTGCGGTCATAAGAACCCTTAAGTGTTTTTCCATCAATTGGAATGACCTGTGCCCCTAAATCAAGAACCAAGCTATTTAACCAACTATTGAAACTGCACTCAAATTCTTTTGGCGATATCCTTTCAAACAACCGTCTATAAGTGTCAGCACTGGGTATTCCAAAAGGTAGCTGTAAAAAACTTGACAGCCAACTCTGGTGGCTGACACCATATGTCTCTATATCTTCCCACCCTGTTGCTCCACCAATGGTTGCCAGTAATGCTATCATCACGATGCTGATAAATGGATGAAGCACACCCTGTTTCCCTCTTGGGTCTTGTAAATCTTTAAAATTATCTGCCAATTGCTGATGGACTTGTTCAAAATCTGTTGCAGATGCAAGGTGTGAGTTTTGTTTATTTTTGCCTGTAATTTCAGATGATGTCCCAAATCCTACAACCATTGGAAATACCTACACGACTGGATTTCCCTAGCATATTAGCATGTCATTTTTCTTGCGTTTACCCTGTCCCTTAAACAAGCTGTTCGTTGTTATAGAGACGAGTATTTGGCAGAGCGGGGATTTGCCAGAATCAAAGGTTTTCCCTTGTCGCTAACACCAATCTACTTGCAACGTGAAGACCATATTACTGGTTTAATTCGGTTACTTTCTATTGGTTTGCGTGTCTTAACATTATTAGAATTTCAGGTACGTTCTAGTCTTAAATCAAATGAAGAAAAGCTTGCTGGAGTTTATACAGGTAATCCGAAACGAGAGACTGCACGCCCAACTGCGGAACTGATTTTAGCTACTTTTAAAGAAATCACACTAATATTAATCGAGACCAAAAATGAAGTTTATGCCCATTTAACTAATCTCTCTCTTTTACAGCAGCGTATTCTTGTTTTACTTGGATTTCCAATTACTATCTATACTCAACTTGATGGTCAATCTTTTACTCCTAAATAGAATAAGAGTTGCGTTTCCCAAGCGTCAAAGGCTGAAACACTAAAATATCTGTTTTTAATTACGAAGAAAAGCGCAAGTTACTTTAAATAAATAAAAACAAACCTAATTTTTACATCTAAGTTTGTACACAGGCACTTACCCAGGTAGATGTCCGTATTCGCACGTTCTTCAGTGTAAACAAAGTGTTTTATCGCACTCTTAGTACTGGCACATAATTTCTGTCTTTACGCTTTTGCTCACTTTTATCTAACTTCTGAAAAAATGGGCGAACCGGGAGTCATCATGTCCTTGAAACGCCTACGATTGCAGCCGATAGCTTTGTCGAGTTTGACTTTTTTGAACGCCAGGATGGCACTACTCGCCCTACCTTTATCCATCGACTCAAGCCAGGGCAATTCTTCCTTAATGACCAGCGGTTAGACTACGCATTGGTCACAGTTTCTCCGCAGTCTGAAGAAGGGCTGCCCCTGACCGACCGCGGCTTTATTCCCTTGATTGCAGAGTCCGGTAAAGCCTTGATTGGTGAACCTGTGAACGTAATTCAGCATCCAGCTGGAGGACCTCAGCAAATTGCCATTCGCAATAACAACATTACTGATATTGTTGATGATTTCCTACATTACGCTGCTGATACTGAACCTGGTTCCTCCGGCTCACCTGTGTTTAACATGCAGTGGGAACTAGCAGCCTTACACCATTCTGGAGTACCTAAACGGGATGCAAGCAACCAAATCCTGATGATCGATGGTCAAGTGTTTGACGGACAACGTGAAAATGAAGAACGAATTGCTTGGCAAGCTAACGAAGGTGTGAGGATCAGCAGCATTGTAGAAGATATCCGGTCAAAACTGTCAGCAGATCCTAACAGGCGTCGTTCTAATCTTTTTGAAGCGGTTATCCAGAATCGACTTCGTACAGATCAACCCCTGATGTGGGGAGTTCCTGCTACCACTACGAGGCAAGCAGCAATCCAAAGCGTTTCGACTAACCAAGAGTATTCGGATGAAGAACTGGATCGACTGACACCAGAAGAGATGTCCGAGATGGTGAGTGAGCTTGAAGCGAATACCTTGGAGTTCTTCCCGGAAGACACAAGAACACAACCTGTCTTAGTTGCCGAAGGAGATTCATGGTTCGACTATTTTCCAGCTGGACTAGACGTGATCTCATGCTTAAAGAAATTCTTTGACTATAAAATCTACAACGTTTCTAAAGCCGGCGATACCCTCGATAACATGGCTTGGGGCACGAAGTTTGATCAAAGGCGTTGGCATCGTGATCGCCCTCCCCTTGAAGAGACTTTAGCAGCGATTGAGCGACATCGTCCTCCAGTCGTTCTCCTCTCTGGTGGCGGTAATGATATTGCTGGAAATGAACTCTTGAGTTTTCTTAATCACAAAACCTCAGGGTTACCACCACTGCGAGACAACTACACAAAATATATACTTAAGGACTACTTTTTGCAGATATTCAAACATATCTCTAATGAAATCTGGAAAAAGGATGCAAACATTCATATCGTTCTGCATGGCTATGGATATCCTATTCCTGATGGACGTGCCGTAGTTCGTGTTTTAGGATTTTCCTTTGTTGGTCCTTGGCTTAGACCGGCGCTCGTATCCAAGGGCTATGAACAGCGAACTGAACAAGCGCAGATCACACGCAATCTGATGGATGACTTTAATTCTATGTTGAAGCAGTTTGCAGCAAATGATCCGCGACTACATTATATTGACCTGCGACCACTGATTTCAGATTCCGATTGGGAAAACGAACTGCACCTAAAAAATAGTGGTTTTCGACGAGTGGCTGAAGAGTTTAACCAAGTAATTCGTCCCCTAATTTGAATGGATAGTGCCAAATTAGATGGCAGAAAACAAATTTATATCATCAAACAAATCTTCTCACTGCAAGTTTATAGAATCTTAGGTGACGTACATTCATAAATTCTTTTCCACTTGAAGCTTAACATTAAAGAGAGAAGCTTTATAAGCTTGATATTACAATCTTGGTATCACGACAGATACAAGGGCATCGTACAGCGTTCTACCCTTAAACAGATCATTGGTAAAGAGCAACGATCTCATCAATCTTTCCTTGAAGTTAACGTATAAAGGAGTATTCTAATGGCAGCTGAGGATGTAATTAAGAATGAAGTTCACACAGGAATTGTTGCAATCGCTGATATAAAGCCAGAGAAATTGGATGTTCTTAGAGAGACTTTGAAGAAGTTGTATGAACTTCAGGATAAGCCTGACTACGAGAATCCTCTCACCAAAATTGGAACTATCCACTTTGCTATATGGTCTATCATTGACGATGGTAAGCGCTTGCTGTTTCAAAGCAACTTTGATGGAGACCTGATTGAATATTTGAAAGACTTCTCAAACTATGCAAGTGAGGGACTTGATGCTGTTTTTAGTAACTGTGTTGGGTACCCAGAAGGAGGCGCTAAAGACTACCCTGCATTTGAAAAATTTGCTGCGGATCATCTGATTGATTGTCAGCACTACTACAATGCTTATCCTAAGGAATCCGTAAAGAACATCAAAAAGGCTCTGAAGGTACGAGATTCACTTATAGACCTTTTGCAAGAGTAAAAATTTTTGAATTGGAAGAGACGCCATTCAGGACATGGACATGGATGATTTACAGTTGAATGATATTCAGGGATTAGTTCTCAGAAGTTACACACGAGAACCTTACAATCTAAAAACTGCAAGGTTTTTATTCATTAGCATTAAGGAGCGAAATGCTGGAGGAGTTTGGCTAAACAAGGTTATCCCGGACATAATCAGCGTTTCTTCTCTTCGCGCCAATCTGAAAACCTGCAATAATCTTGCTTTTACCTATTCTGGCTTGAAGGTACTAGGGCTTCCTCCCCAGATTTTAGAGAACTTCCCACTTGATTTTCAGGAAGGGATGCAGCAACGCTCAAAAATGTTAGGAGATAATTTTCAGAGTGCGCCAAGCAATTGGGAGAGATACTTCAATGATAACCTACATGCAGTTTTAATTATTTACGCTTCTGATCAAACAACTTTAAACCAGGAAGCTGATCGACAGTTCAGCCTAATGGATTTATCAAAGATCAAGGTAATTGGGCAGCAAGATGCTGAAAAGTTGCCCGGCGGTATAGAACATTTTGGTTTTCCGGACGGCGGTTCTCAACCTGTAGTTGAAGGAGACAGCACAGCGGTTCATCCAGGTCAAGATATTATTAAACCTGGCGAGTTTATCTTAGGTTATCCAAATCAAGATGGAGATATTCAGGATTCAATCCTAGCGAAAATTGGAAATAATGGTACATTTCTTGTTTACCGAAAGCTTTATCAAGACGTAGCCCTATTTCGGAGTTATATTGCCGAAGTTGCATCAAGCTCTAATCCACCTTTTGATAGTTCTGATTTCGTTGCTGCAAAAATTGTGGGTCGTTGGCGAAGTGGAGCACCGTTAGTCCTGTCACCTAATCAAGAGGATGAGGCTTTAGGTAATGATCCCACTCGAAGCAATGACTTTAATTATTTTAATGAAGAGGGAGCAACGCGATTTGGTGAGGTCGGGTGAAAAACAGGCGATCGCTAAAAAATCCATTTAAGTACAATGTAATTTTCTTAACTAAATAAATACTTAATTGCATGAGAATTAGTCTTGATGAGATATCTCACAAAGATTACTAGCAAGCTATTTGACGATTATTAAAAAAATATCAGCAACCAAATCAAATTACTTAGTAATAATTAGAATGTTTAATTAATTGAAGACGGAATGAGGGTATAAAATTCATCAAGCTGTTCTAGGCTTGACAAACGAATTAAAGATAGAATCGCAAAAATTGTCCCAGCTTCCGGCTATCCATTGACACCGAAGATGTAGCAGAATTTCAGCATTATTTTTTAACCAAAACTTACTATTTCCTTTCATTCTTAAATTGACAACTTGGCGGATTAAACTTTCAACTGCACCACTACCAAGAGGGAGTTTTTTAGATGCAACTTCATTATATTTTCAAAGCCTCCGTCGGTAAGCTTTTAAAATATAGTTTCGTTCTCGTATTAAAATCTTGCAGCGTTCGCCAGTGGCAGATAATATAAACTCACTCATGTTTTTCATTAAACTTAAAGTTTGACCTTTTTTTAAACTTTTGCGAGCTTTTTTAAACCATGATTGACGCTCATTATCTGTGCTAAAAGCAGCATCAGCAAACTCTTGTAAATGCTCGGCTGCATGATAAAAATCTAATAGTTGATAAGTTTCATTTGGGCATTTTATTTTTTTTAATAAAGGTGGAATATGTTTCCAAATCCATTCAGCACCATCGGCAATTAATAATACCTGTTTTGCTTGACTAATCCCTAAATGCACTAAATACATTTCTAAGATTGTTAAAAAGCCTTCATATCCTTCGTAGGTGCCATCATTAGTTATAGGAATATCTGAATTTTTTACTTTTCTACCTTGTTCATTTACTGTATAAATAGTTAATAATTTTGGCTCAATCCATTCTCCTGTAAAGCCTCTGCGATTAGTTTTAACTTTACGTCTCCCTTTTTTGTTAATCCGAATACGTGTACGACCACCGTCTACAGCGATTACAACACGTTGGTCTTGCAGAGTATTTAAGTTAGATAAACTACCAGATTCTAAGTCATTTAACTTATTTTTACGTAAATCTATCCCGATTTTACCAAAATAATATGTTAACCGTTCTATTCGTTTTAGACTAATATTTATTCCCCAATCAATTAGTGTTGTACGTGCAGCTTCAAACGAGCCTGCAATTGCACCATATTGAGCCACCGTTGATAAAACAACTGGGGTTAAACCCTCGGACATTCCTAAATATTTTAAGAATGGGCAAAATCCTTCATGCAAAGATTGTTTATTTTTGTGGTGATTTTGTTGATTTTTGCGTTCAACTACATACGGTAGTTTTAGAGTTACTTCGACATTGCCAACTGTTAATATTTGTCGCTTTTTACAACCATGTTTTTGCGTCCTATTATGCCACCATCCCTGTGTCTGGTGCATTGCTTTATCTAAAAATTCTTGAGATTTAGACAGATTATGAAGCAATAAAGCAATACATTCTCCTGCTAAAATTAATGCAGATTCTCTGATTTTTTCTTCACGTGTTTTGAGAAATTGTCCATCAAAATATGGGATATCTATTACTTCTAAAAGTTTCGTAACTTTTTCTTGAAAATGTTCTAAAGATTTGCTTAGATCAAAATTAGAATATATATGATTTTTCACAGTAGGCATTCCCGGTTTTTGTTTTGATGTCAGATATCAAAACCTTTACTTCAAAGGGAATCCTACCTTTTTTTTGCGACAAAAAACGAGTTATCTTGATATTCTATAATTGCCAGCAGAATTATCTAGTAATATTACTGTGGTTATAGTATTAGAAATCTTAATTGTACTGAAACTAGTTTTTAGCGATCGCCTGTTTTTCACCCGACCTCACCAAATCGCGTTGCTCCCTCCACATGAGCGATAGCATCAGCGTAGGCATAATCAACAATCAAGTGACAGCACTGGAGGCATTAGAATCAGAAATTGAGGTACTTAAAACTTACGGTAACTTAGAGCAACAATCAACTTATTTAGACCAAGTATCTAGCCATTATCAAAGTTTATTTGAACAGGAACATGATGAAAAGCCCAAACCAATTAGAGCAGAGTACAAGCCTTTCATGCAATCTGTTGTAGCTCTAGCAGAGAATCCTAACAGAACGCCAGAAATTATTCAGCAGGCGATGGATGTTAACCGCCTAATGTACCGAGAAATGATTGGTGAGGGGTGTTATCAAAACCAGATAGCGGTTGATTTATTCAAAAGTGCTAAAAAACCTGAGATGGATTTAATCAGGGAAAACAGCCGCTACTTGTATCGTGATGTTAATTATATTAAAGATAAGAAATCTTCGTCAGTTTATTTAAGCACAGGGATAACACCAAAAGGTTACTCACCAGTAGAATTATTAATTAGCCAAACCAATAAATATTTCCAAGAATCACAGTTAGAATCGCGTCCCATTGTCCAGTTTAAAGAATTATTCAAAGGAGTAGAATTTTCACCACAGCAAAAATTTGCAGCGATCGCCGCCAAATACGAGTTTGATCTGAAGTTCAACGCTGCGGTTCGGATGTCTCAACGGCGTGAAACTGAGAAAGGGCCATCCGCAATAGTGCAAACTCCACACTGTACGTTCGCTCATTTTTGAAAGGCAAGAGGAATTAATGCCTTACTGTGTAAGGTTTCAAGGTGATTTTGGATCTAATGGTAGTGATACCGTGTAATACTTGGAGAAAGGCCTGTCAGCTTAACGGTGTATTATACGGACAGACCAAACCCCTGTTTCCGTGTAATACATGGAAAGAATGAGAGGCTATTGCTCATAAATATGCGCTTGGTGTAATTCTTCATATGACATCCGAAAATCATGGAAATAACTTCTGAGCGAATTGACGATATTCCCGTGATAGTGGAATGGCTCAAACAGATGGAAATAGCCAAATGTATTGACCAAAAGCTGAAGGAACCGCATGGAAACCACAAAGGACTGAGCTACGGACAATTGTGTGTATTGTTATTAACGTATATAATTACCCAGTCAGACCATCGGTTATCTGCGGTGGAACCTTGGGTAGAATCACACCGAAAGATTTTAGAGTTGAGCACCGGGTGGTCGATAGCGGAAAAAGATGTCAGTGATGACCGATTGGCAAGGGTAGTAGAAGAATTAGGTAAGCAGTCAGAGGCTAGGCTTGAAATAGAAATAAAGTTGGGACGACATCTGATTCGGGCTTACGAATTATCGACAGAAGTGGCAAGAGCTGATACAACTAGTTTTAGTGTGAATCATCAACAGGACGAATCACCACAAGAAAGTCTACTGCGTTATGGCTATTCCAAAGACAAGCGTCCAGACTTGTTGCAATACCGTGAATTATTGGCAACCCTTGACCCAATGGGAATGCCGTTGATCAGCGCCACTGTTGAAGGTAATGGAGCCGATGACCCACAAAAAACTCGACCACTGAGTCCGTAACGAGTATTTGTCTTCAACTTCATATCCAGCAAATTGATGATGCGATTAAACTTTCACAAACCGTGGCTGGATGGCGATTGTATGTCACCAACGCCCCGACCACTCGACTGACCCTACCACAAGCGGTAATGTATTACCGAGATGAATGGCTTTTGGAACGTGGGTTTCACCGTTTTAAAAGAGGTTCTTTGCCCGCCTTACCTATTTACTTCCAAAATGAAGACCGAATCACTGGCTTGATGTTCGTGTTGAACATAGCTTTGCGCGTATTTACCCTGATGGAGTTTGTGGTACGGCTGGCTCTTGAGGAAACTCAACAATCTTTAGCTGGTCTTTATGATGGCAATCCAAAGCGAACAACCAATCGCCCATCTACCGAGCGAATACTTAAGGCTTTTTGTCACCTTACTCTCTATTTTCTTCCTGATTCTACCATCTTCATCACGCCTCTATCCGAGCTTCAAAAACAAATTCTCTCCTTGATGAAAATGCCTGATTCCCTTTATCAGCTAGATTCGGAGTATTGCTTGAGATAATTACGTCTACCCCCTAAGAAATCAGCACTCCTTGACAATAAGGTACAAAATTGAATGTCCCATTTCAACATCAGCCTCAACCGTGTATTACACTGCAAGCTGAACTGGGAATAATTCTGCTCGTCCATGTATTACACCGATACCCCGATACTCTTACAGTCTTTTTTTGTGAATTCTCGGCTTCCCATATATTACACGGAAGAGCGGCTTCCCTTTTTCCATGTAATACATCGTTAAGCTGACAACCTTTTCCCCAAGTATTACACGGTATCACCACCATCAGATCCACAATCACGCTGAAACCTTACACACTAAGGCATTAATTCCTCTTGCTCTTCAAAAATGAGCGAACGTACAGTAATGAAACCAATTCCTCTGGAGAAAGCAGCTTATTCTTCAAACCTAGCTGTTCAGCCACAGACTGAATATCTTGAGCATCAACCACTCGACCGAGAATTTTCTCCCCATTGCAGGTCGTTACATCTAGGCATCCCCCCAGATGCAGTAGTCATTTTTAATTCGCCTTTTTGTTCTTTCACTTGATGTATTCCAGAAAATACTCAAGTACAACTTGTGGTATTCTCCAGAAAGTTCGATTGCTGCTTCTAGATGCTGTCGCGCGATGGCAAAGCGACAAGTATTGCCTACTTTTATTCAAAAATAAAACTGGATTCTTATAGGACTTCGATTTGATTTAGGAAAATATACTGAGACTGAAAAGCCTGTTTTATCAGCGCTGAAATCAGAACTGATGATTTTTGGTTTTGACTCGCTGATACAGTTCTTCCATTGTTTCAATAAAGGAAGCATCATTGTGCCAGAAATCAGGAAAATCCCCTTGTTTCTTAATCAAAATTGCACAGATACTACCTGGAGTCGCCACTTCAATAGTTTGTGGTAATCGTTTTGTACCTAACCAAAATTCCCTAGCATTTGGCATTTGGTTAAGAGATTGCTTTTCTAGCTTAGTGTATAGCGAATTAGAAAGTTCTAAAGGAATTTCCTTAGTATTCAATTCTGACAATAGAGCTTTTCCCAAAGGAGAATCAGCTAATTTTGCTTGAAGTTCTGCTTTCGATAATCCCCGTAATTCAAATAACAACCAGGGATTATTATCTAATTGAGAAGCCACTAAATAGTAAACTCCAGCAATGTGCTTACAAGGATTAGCATAATCTGGACAATCGCATTTAGTTTTGAAATCCTTACTACTATGGGGCAATAAATGTAGTCCCAAATGAGAGAAAGTATCTTCAATATTTTCTGGAACTTCATTTAGCAGCAATCGAGAAATGATGCTGGCTTTAGAAGAAAGCTTTTGGATAGCTTCATGCCAACGGGTTTTAGCAATAGGTGTAATTTGAATTTCTATATTATAAGTTGGTTCCTTGTAGACTCCAAAATAGGGATTAACTGAGCCTCTGACTTTGGCAGTAATTTTATTTAAGTCAATCTCAAAGCTTTTAACTTTACCACCGCTAGCATAAGACCGTCCTCTTTTGAGTCGGTTATCATCTGTAAAAGCTTCTAGTGCTTGAATAAAGCGATCGCCCCACCAGGTTCGACTAAATTTAGCCATAATATCTACTCCAAAATTGCACTCTTATTCAATGAAATCAACTGCTTAAAGGCTTCATTATCTAATTCGGTGAGCCAAGATTCATCACTACCAACAACAGCATTAGAGAGTTTTTTCTTATCTTCAATCATTTGGTCAATTCTCTCTTCTAGAGTCCCAATGGCAACAAATTTATGCACAAAGACATTCTTCTTCTGACCAATCCGAAAAGCGCGGTCAGTTGCTTGGTCTTCAACTGCTGGGTTCCACCAACGGTCAAAGTGAAAGACATGGTTGGCTTTCGTGAGGGTGATACCTACGCCCCCTGCTTTTAAGGAAAGGATAAAAACCGATGGTTCTGTATTTGGGTCTTGAAATTCGGTAATCATTTGTTCTCGACGTGGGCGACTAGTGCCACCATGCAAATAGTAAGTATTGCAATGCAGACTATGTTTGAGATGTTTTTCAATCTTTTCACCCACTTCCGTAAATTGACTAAAAATGAGTAAACTTTCTCCTTCATCAACTGCCTCCTCAACCATCTCTGCTAACCGACTGAGTTTATGCGAACGTAGTGGTGAAAAGTCACTCCCATCTTGCATAAATTGCGCTGGATGATTACAAATCTGCTTCAATTTCATCAGAGTTGAAAGAATCAATCCTTTGCGCTGAATTCCCTCTGCTGATTGCAATTGTTTTTCTACATCTAGTACCACTACTTCATAAAGCGATGCTTGCTCTTTGGTCAGGTTAGTGTAGAGTTTTTGTTCAACTTTATCTGGCAAGTCATTAATAATAGATTGGTCAGTTTTTAACCTTCGCAGAATTAGAGGTTCTACCAGTTTTTTCAAGGTGGCAGATTTTACACGGTCATTGTCTTTTTGAATCGGAATCTCGAAGATTTTACGAAACTGGGCTTCTTTACCCAAGTAACCAGGATTGAGAAAATTAAAAATTGACCATAAATCCAGTAAACGGTTTTCTACAGGAGTGCCTGTCAATGCCAGTCGGTGTTTAGCTCTTAGTTTTAAAATCGCTTTGGTTTGGGCAGCTTTCGGATTTTTAATATTTTGTGCCTCATCCAGTACTAAACGTTGCCACTCAATGCTGCTCAATAACTTTTCATCTTTGCGGACTAGAGTAAAAGAACTAATTATCACATCGTTTTGTTGACAAGCAGCTTTGAAATCAGCCAGATTTTGCAGCCTAGTGCTACCATGATGCACCATAGTTTTTAAATGAGGTGCAAATTTGGCAATTTCTTTCTGCCAGTTGCCGACAACAGAAGTCGGGGCAATTAATAATGTTGGTAATGGAGATAAGTCAGTAATTTTTTCCCCGACTTTAAAAGCTTTATGCAACTCCTTCTCTTGTACTAATCGGGCAATCACCTGCACGGATTTCCCCAAACCCATATCGTCTGCCAAACAGCCATTTAATCCCAAATTTTCCAGATATTGTAGCCAGGAAACACCACGCTTTTGATATTCTCGGAGGGTGCCTTGCAGATTATCAAGTTCAGAAATTGGCTCTAGGCGACTTTTATCTTGTAGCTTTGCTATCATCTCTGACAAAGCTTCATCATGTTCAATTTCCCATTCTGACCCCAATTCAGCACTGCGTTGTAGGAACTCCAGTAAGGTCATCTGGGGTTGTTCATTACCGTGGGACTGCCAAAATTCGAGTAACTGCTGCATTTTATCCCGGTCTAATTCCATCCATTGACCGCGAAAATGCACTAGGGGAGTTTTAGCATTAATCAGTTGTTCCCATTCAATAGGTGTGACAGTTTGCTCCCCAATCGCTAACTCATACTGATACTCCACCAGTGAGTCTAAGCCGAAATAGCTTTTTGTTTCCCCTTTGGTTGCAGCAAGTTTGCTACCCGATGCTTTGAGGCGAATTTTGGCGCGGCGACGACCTGTGGGAGTATACCAAGCAGGTACAATTACTTTGAATCCTGAGTCTTCTAACACCCAAGCACTTTCTTGAAGGAAGTCAAATGCTTCTTCTAAGCTAAGTTGCATTGCGATTGGACTCGCTGTTTCCAACCCAAGCCATAGTTTGGGATACATCCTGGCTGCATACCCCAGATTCAACAGCAAATTTGTTTCAAAATCTTTCCCAAAATCTTTATGTACAGCAGTTTTAGTAAATTGATTCATTGTCCAGTAGTCTGCTAAGGCCAACTTCAAAGAGGGGTCTTGTTTACTGGCTACTAGAAATTGAATTTGCCAATTGTCTATTTGTTCAGAAGAAGGAGAATGTAACTGGAAGCACAGATGAAAAGGTGAATCAGATTGAGTACGAGTAATTTTGGTTTTCCACACCAACCATTGCTGATATTCCTCAAGAGCAGTATTTGTTGTTAGTGGATTATGCTGACGAGGAGAAAAGCAAGATTCAATTAGAGAATCAGCAATTTGTTTGTCAAAAGCGGCTGTTGATGGAGTGTGAGTCACTAAATCATGAAGTACATATTCGGAAAAGTGACGCAATAGTGTTTCTCGATCAAAAAATTCAATGCAATCACTAATTTTTGCTTTACCTGCTGCACAGATTAGTGGCATATATTCAATATATTTCAGAATATTTGCTTCATATTGTGACGAAATAATTTCCCAGGTGGCATAAATTTCAAATGCTGCTTTATCAGTCTTGCTTTTGCCTTTTTTCTTCGGATTTTCCGATGATAACTGTCGATATTTTAGGGCGGGAATAAATTGGTCTTTGAGGATTACTTGTTTAAAACTTTGAGTGTAATGATACCAAAATAATAAATCTGAACCAATTTGAAACTTCTCTGCATTATATATTGCTAAAAAATGGATATCTTTAAGTAGTTTAATAATATTAAGTGCTGTGACATTTTTGGTAGACACTACTGTTTCATAACAATCAATCTGCCAATATTGGAATTCTTCATAGCTGTCAGTCAACTCAATTTCTAAATACTTGGTTAATTCTGGTGAGGGTAGAGGCTGATTATTGGTGGTTGGTAAAGCAAAGTATTTGGGAGATATCGTCAAGCAAAATTTAGTCTTGTCTTCTTTAATTCCCAATTCTTCTACTAAAAAGGCGATTAATTGGGATTTAACCAAATGTCCAGGATGAATTTGTTGAGTATTCGTGTGATTTTTTTTGAATGATTGAGTTTCTACCCACAAGTAAAAAGACCCTGACTGAATAAAGTCAGTTTCCTCGTTTGGTATCCAGGTGCCATGAAGTATTCTCATAGTTATAATGCCTCTGGATTGTTTGGAAATTCACGCGCCTTAGAATTACTTTAGCAAACAGAGGTGCTAGAACTATCTTCTGTATGGCAAGAAAAGCGATGAAGAAGGAGTGCGGTAAGCTCCCGTTAGGCTTTTTATGTGGGCTGTGTTGCAGCGATCGCCGTTTCAAAGGGAGCGCTATTCTGAATAAAGATGAGTTCGGGATATTTGGCGATGCTCTAAGGCAACGTAAAAGACGAACGCAGTCACTGAAGACAGAGCAATCTCTATTTTTATTGCACTAAGTGCAATCGCTTCCAATACTGCGTTAGCATCAGCATAGTCTACATTAGCTAAAATATCAGATCCAAAGACCCGCGATCGCTTATGCAAGTTACCTTTGATCTGCCTGATGATGTTGTTTCTCAGCTATACTCCCTTGAAGATAAGCTGCCACAAATCTTAGAATTGGGGTTACGAGAACTTAATGCCATCACCCAGATCGAATTTTCAGGTGTAGCTGAAGTTCTGGAATTTCTAGCCAATCTCCCCACTCCCGAAGCCATTATTGCCCTACGTCCCTCACTGGCACTACAAACTCAAATATCCGCCCTGCTTGAGAAAAATCGGACGGTGGGTTTGAGTCCTACTGAAGAACAGCTATGGCAAAGCTATCAATACCTGGAGCATATTGTGAGAATGGCAAAAGCTAGAGCATTCCTCAAACTCCAAGAAATTGACAGGGAATGAGTACAACCTATATCCCTGTAGCTCTGCGAAAACAAGTTTATAAACGGGGAAAGGGCTGCTGTGAGTATTGCCTGATTCCTGATATCGTCACCTTTGTTGCTCACGAGATTGACCATATTATTGCTGAAAAACACGGTGGGTTAACTCAAGCCGAAAATTTAGCCCTTTCCTGCACTTTATGCAACAAGCATAGTTGCGGTCAAAATAATTTCCTGTCCGATAAGCTGACTCTCCAACTGTATAAGCAGTACCGTTAAAAACTACGCGCCCTGGCACATCTTCCATTTCTGCCGTGGAAATATAGCTGGGGACACGAACTACTTCAAAGCCATCGACTAAAAGTTTAAGGCTTCCGTAACCGTTATCGAATCCCGCAGGAAAAATTTTTTGCAACGTGTGAATGTTTGACATAAAGACAAAGGTAATACACTTTGAGAAAGTGAAAGCTATCTGTTCAGATAATTTTGGGGAGTGGGGGAGAGAAAAATAAAATAACTACCCCTTTTTGATCCAGACTCAAGAGTTTATCATAACCCCTTGGGGGCTAAGTGGGGTACAAAATCTCAGTCAGTCAAATGTACCCCATATAGCACCTATATATCCCCTATATAGGGGTCAAAATATCACCAAAGTCTTGAACTATTGTTGGGGTATACATAGCCCCCACATAGCCCCCAGTAGGATTTTTTGAAATCTTTTTATCAATGCAGCAGAAATTAATTTAGATCATCGTTGACTCTTTGATTTATAATTTACTATCAATTTTTTGTTGAAAAGCAATTCAGTTTTGATCTTTAACTTCTTGCTGACTACGTAACGAGTGGGTTACTACTTGCTTACAGGTTCAGCTTTTTCTACTGAATTATCATTTACACCCAAAGTCAATTCCAAAGGAGTTCTTTGGGGGTAAGCTTTTACTACTTGTCGATAAACATCATAATTAGTAGGTAGTGCCTTCTGTAAATTACCCACTCCGTAGGTCAGTTTGTACTGAACATCTTTCATCAATTCAGGTTTGCCTGCCTCTTCTTGAGATTTTTTGCGTTGTTCAACTTCATCAACACTTGGTCGTGGCGGTACAGTAGGCCACCATAGCCCTTTGTCATCTGGGCCAACAACTGCTCCTGCCGGTTTCAATCCATTCCTATTCAACACTGAAGTATTAGCAAAAGTTTCAATGCGTGGTTGTGGTTGACCTGTTAGGTTATTCGCATACTTAACTTGCCAGGTGTAACTGGTGAGTGCTGTAGCTTCATACTGTTCAGCAGTAGTAGTGCTGCAACTAGTTAGTGTCAGTGCCGTTAGTGCAGTTATTATTAAGGGTAAAATTTTCAACTTTTGCATTATCAATCGAATATCTCTTACTAATCACTCTTGAAGAGGGAGTGTGCCATCATTGCTGCCAAGGTGAAGGTATCGCCGTAATCGAAAGCACTTCCCTTGCTTGCAGCCTAATCGCTGTTTGCTCACAGTTGGGGCATTTTACCTTTGTAAAAATCACTGAAGGTCGTCCTTTGTACTCGCCCATTACGGGTTCCCCGGTGTACTCGCTGATTATCCCCTGTTTGCAGTGGTAGCACTCGAATATCACACGCCCTACCTCCGAGTTGCAATCCAGGAATTGCATGTGCTGACAGGGTTCTGGCGGTAATTCTTCTTCTTCTTCATCGCTCTTTGTCAATTGACTCTGTTGCTTGGGCTGTTGCGGTAATTTGGATTTTCTCTTGTCAGCAGAGGTACGTTTGGCTTTACTTTTCTCTAAATGTTGCGGTTTTCCAGCAGCGTTTGTCTTTGACCTTACAAGAGGTATTACCTCTGCTTGGGCTGGCTGCTCAACTGATGGCAGATCAACACTGGGAGTAATGTTAGGCTGAGAGATTGGCTGCTGTTTATCTACTGGTTTATAAGCAACAAGGTCAAGCTTTGGGCTTTGGTCGTTGAGTTTTAACTCTTGCTTAGGTAGCTTGGGCGATCGCTCGGTAGACTTCATCAGAACTTTCTTTCCAGAACTTTGGGAAATGAGTGTATTTTAACCGCCAATTTATTTCACTAAATCGCCCCTCATCACCAGAACGAAAGTATAGTTAGCTTTTTAGGTGACAAGCAATTTGGAGCATTAGTTTTTCATTACTTTGGTGTAAAACTTGTGAAAATCTTTGCGGTCTACTTAAATTGTCATAGAATCAGTTCATTCTGTAACTAATATATGTTTTTTCATCAAAAATCGTATAGTACTAAGAAAATATGATTATCGCAGTTACTAATCAAAAGGGAGGAGTGGCCAAGACAACCTCTACTATCGCACTAAGTGGATTGCTGGCAGAAAGTTCCTCCTGCCTTGTAGTTGACTTTGATCCCCAAGGTAATTTAACCACGGGTCTAGGAATCAAGATTCAGCCAGGGCAGAAGACTGCTTATGAAGTACTTACAGATCGTAAACAGAGCGCATCTGAAACTATTATTGACACCGAGTACGGAATCAAGCTGATTCCGGCTGACATATCTCTTGCATCTGGAGAAAAGCAAATTTTGACCTCGGCAGATAATAGCCGAATCCTGAGAAAGAAGTTGAATCCTTTACGGCAAGAATTTGCTCATATCCTCATTGATTGCCCACCTAGCTTAGGTATGCTGACTCTAAATGCACTGATGGCAGCAGATGCAGTCTTGATCCCCGTTCAATGTCAGTTTTTTGCTTTAGAAGGCTTACGACAATTATTGGAAACTATCGAAAGTCTTCGTGATGAAGACACTCACCCCAATTTGCAAATTTTAGGAGTCTTGCCTACAATGGCAGACCGTACACTCACGACCCAAGATGCTCTCAAAACTCTTAAAACTAAACTTCCTGGGGTCAAAATTTTTGAACCAGTTCCTAAGTCTGTTCAGTTTCCAGAGTCCAACTTGGCGCGTCAACCAATTCATCGATATACCACAGAAAGAAAATTGATTGAACCTTATCAAGAAATCGCCAGGGAAATGGCAGAACAGGAGTAATATGGCGAAGCGGCGCTTGTCAATGGCAGATGAAATGGAATTTCCGAATAAAACCAGACAATTCCTTGACTTAGTAGGAGTTACCAATAATCCTCAACTCTCGGAAAACGAATCTATTGAACAATCTTTATTAATAACTCAAATTCACCTAGCTGCTCATCAGCCTCGGCGTTATTTTTCAATTCAAGGAATGGAAAGCCTAGTTGCTTCTATTCGTGAACATGGCATCTTGCAGCCACTGCTTGTCCGACCGTTAGAATCCGGTAATTATGAATTGATTGCTGGTGAACGTCGCTACCGTGCGGCTCAAACTCTTGGAATGGAGCAAGTTCCGGTTATTATCCGCCATCTCAATGACCAAGATGCTTTCCAAGTCGCCCTCCTCGAAAATTTGCAACGGGAAGATTTAAATCCGGTTGAGGAAACTGAAGCTATTTTGCAACTGCTATCTATCCGCTTGGAATGCTCTCAAGGAGAAGTTATTTCCCTACTCAATCATATTGCTAACCGACAAAAGCAAAAAACAGAAACTACGAACAACGTTGTTCGTAACCAATGGGAAATGGTAGAAAAGATATTTTCAGTAATAGGTAGGTTGACTCCAGACAGTTTTCGTAGTCATCGCCTACCTTTACTAAATTTACCTAAAGATGTTCTAGAAACTTTGCGCCAAGGACAACTAGAATATACCAAAGCTCGTATCATCGCTCAATTGAAAGACAAAGATCAGCGACATCAACTTCTAGTGAAAACTATTGAAGAAAATCTTTCAGTTAGAGATATCAAAAGTTACATTCAATCAGTTCAACCTCCTAAGTCTTCTCAGCCGAATATCCTTCCTAATCGGATGAAGGAAGCCTATCAGCGAGTTAAGCAAGCTAAAATCTGGGAAGATCCTAATAAAGCAAAAGTTTTAGATAAGTTGTTAGGGCAAATTGAAGCTTTATTAGAGTAAAATCTATGGTTTTTTACAACATATTTCACTCTCCTCACCAACCTTTGAGGCGTAGCTTGCATAGCTTGCGCTCGTAGTCATCGTATGGTGAAGCGAAGCAGCATTTTCGACTTTATCATCTACTATTATTGTAATCTCAAAAGAGTATAGTATTTATGTACTATGATTGAACTGAATCCCAGTACTATAATAGTCTGCGGCATCGGATCATAAGCAATGTCCACTCCTCCTAATCTTGCCCCTCAACAAGTAAGCGCCTTTCCTCAAAACGAAACAATCACCGGAGTCGTAGAACGTTTAACTTTTTACTCTGCTGAGTCAGGCTACACCGTGGCAAGATTGACTCGCCCACGTAGTACCGAACTCACAACAATTGTCGGCAGCTTCGCCAATATTCAGCCAGGGCAGACTTTACAACTAACTGGTTTCTGGCGTGACCATCCACAATTTGGGCCACAGTTTCAAGTAGTCAACTACAAAGAAACCAAACCAGCTACTCTCACTGGAATTGAAAAATACTTGGGTAGTGGGCTGATTAAAGGTGTTGGCCCAGTCACAGCAAGACGGATTGTTGCCCACTTCGGGCTAGAAACGCTCGACATCATCGAAAACCAGATTGAACGACTGATTGAAGTCCAGGGTATTGCCAAAAAACGGATCACTCTCATTAAAAACGCTTGGGAAACTCAGAAAGCTATCAAAGAAGTGATGGTGTTTCTCCAAGGGCATGGCGTTTCTACCACTTATGCTGTGAAGATATACAAGCAATATAAGGATGAAGCGATCGCTACTGTTACCCATAACCCCTATCAGCTAGCAGCCGATATCTATGGGATCGGTTTTCTAACTGCTGATAAGATTGCTCGAAACTTAGGAGTTGCCCCTAATTCTGAGTTTAGATATTGTGCTGGACTTGTCCATGCTTTGAGCGAAGCAGCTGAGGATGGGCATTGCTACTTACCACAGCCAGAACTAATTGAGTCCGTGATTAAACTGTTGACTACTGAGGATCACCAGCCAACAGAAGATGCGATCGCTCTGACTATCAAAGATATGGCATTAAGGGATGAGTTAATCAGAGAGAAAATCCCAGACCAAACCCTGCTGTGCTACAAACCAACTTACTTTCATACTGAACAAAACCTAGCACAACTGATATCTGGGCGCTTGAGCCAGCCCATTGCACAAGATATTCCCCGTGTCCGTGCTTGGATTGAGCGCTTCACGGCTAGTCACAAGATTCAGCTTTCAGAGCAACAACAGCAAGCAGTCGAGATAGCAGCTTACTCCAGAATGATGATTTTAACTGGTGGCCCAGGGGTTGGAAAAACTTTCACCACCCACACCATAGTTAGTTTATGGAAAGCGATGGGTAAATCTATTGCTCTTGCTGCACCAACTGGACGGGCTGCTCAACGCTTGGGTGAGATGACTGGGCTGGAAGCAAAAACTATACACCGATTGTTAGAATTTGACCCCAGGACAAGGGGATTTAAATGCGACAGTGAAAACCCTTTGCCCCATACAGCAATTATCGTTGATGAAGCATCAATGCTTGATTTGTTTCTGGCGTATTCCTTGGTTAAAGCAGTAGCAGAAGGCGCTCAATTGTTGTTGGTGGGCGATATTGACCAGTTACCATCTGTGGTGCCAGGTCAAATACTCGCTGATTTGATTAATTCTGGTCGTGTGCCAGTAGTGCGGTTAACTCAGGTATTCCGCCAAGCTCAAACAAGCGCAATTATCACTGCTGCTCATCAGATTAATCGAGGAATTTATCCCACAATCGAGCCAATCTCCGACAACCCTGTGTCCGACTGTATTTGGCACGGCGGCGGACATCAGCCCGAACATGGTGTACAGGCAATCTGCGAGTTGATTAGCGATTTGATTCCACGGCTGGGTTTTAATCCTGCTACTGATGTGCAAGTACTTTGTCCAATGTCGCGGGGCTTGGTAGGGACTCGCAACCTTAATACTGTGTTGCAGCAGTTGATTAATCCACCCAGCCCAAACAAGGTGGAGATTAACAGAGGTGGAAATTTATTACGCGAGGGCGATCGCATCATCCAGCTAACCAACGACTACAACCGCGAAGTCTTCAACGGCGATTTGGGAATAATCCTCACCATTGATACTGTCGAGCAGGAAGTTACAGTACTGTATGGTGAGCGGACTGTGGTTTACGATTACGCTGACCTGAATGAAATTGCCCTTGCCTGGAGCATTTCTATTCATAAAAGCCAAGGCTCAGAATATCCGGTGATAGTTCTGCCAATCTATATGCAGCACTATATGATGTTGACCCGGAACCTGTTTTACACGGGGCTGACCCGTGCCAAGAAGTTAGCGATCGTGGTTGGCGCAAAAAAAGCGATATCTCTGGCGGTGCGCTCTACTGATGACCAACGGCGGTACACAAGGTTACAGCAGAGGTTACTTCAGGCAGGACTGCATTGGTAATATGTTTTGACTATTAAAAATAGAAAATGGCTATAGCGAGTGAAGCCTTTAAATTATATTCCGGATCAGACTGATGTAAGGGAGTGAATATATAGGTATTGAGCCGAGATCCTGATACCGTTGGCGAATTCCCCAAACAGCTAAACTGAACCGATTAGTTCAGCAATGAAACGATTGAGAACCTTCTGAGCAGTTTTATACCCAGTA
The DNA here is from genome assembly GCA_019359545.1 of Desmonostoc geniculatum HA4340-LM1. Taxonomy (GTDB): domain Bacteria; phylum Cyanobacteriota; class Cyanobacteriia; order Cyanobacteriales; family Nostocaceae; genus Nostoc; species Nostoc geniculatum. The sequence continues at coordinate 59,502 of JAHHHB010000031.1, forward strand.
GCTTGCTTACCTAACTTCAGTTGGGACAAAATGCGATCGCGTAAAATTTCAAGTTCTCTTATCGTTGGCAACGCAACCGACTGTCTTTCGCTCTTTGTATCAGATGTTAGAGGAAACTCCCTATACCGTGTAATACTTGGTTGAGGCTCGTTTTTTGGTGGAGTGAAAGCTAAAAATTCTGAGTCTTCCCGTGTAATACTTGGTTGAGCGTTATGCTTAACAATGTGTTCTAAATAGTCAGCACGGGTTTTACCCAAACATTCAGAGGCAATACCAAGTGCTTTCCAAGTATCATCTGTTAGTCGTAAAGAACGTACTTCACGATAGTCATCACTTTTAAGCGCAAACTTTCCCTGAAGATCTCGTTTCCACATAACCTCAACCGTGTATTACATCGTAAGTTTAACGAGAAATGACGATGCTTTTCCATGTAATACACGGAATTAGACTTAAATCTTATTGATGTTTTAGCACCAGTCTAAACGAGTATTATCTAGCGCACAGTAGAGTCTGCCAGCCTTGCAAAGTGTGAGGAGCGAGTTTTAGCCTGTGGTATCTCCTCTAACCATGCAAAAACTCGACCTAAATTGATGGCCGCAGCTGTCAGAATATGCTGTAGATGAGTTTTAGAACCTTGGGTAGAATCACACCGAAAGATTTTAGAGTTGAGCACCGGGTGGTCGATAGCGGAAAAAGATGTCAGTGATGACCGATTGGCAAGGGTAGTAGAAGAATTAGGTAAGCAGTCAGAGGCTAGGCTTGAAATAGAAATAAAGTTGGGACGACATCTGATTCGGGCTTACGAATTATCGACAGAAGTGGCAAGAGCTGATACAACTAGTTTTAGTGTGAATCATCAACAGGACGAATCACCACAAGAAAGTCTACTGCGTTATGGCTATTCCAAAGACAAGCGTCCAGACTTGTTGCAATACCGTGAATTATTGGCAACCCTTGACCCAATGGGAATGCCGTTGATCAGCGCCACTGTTGAAGGTAATGGAGCCGATGACCCACAAAAAACTCGACCACTGAGTCCGTAACGAGTATTTGTCTTCAACTTCATATCCAGCAAATTGATGATGCGATTAAACTTTCACAAACCGTGGCTGGATGGCGATTGTATGTCACCAACGCCCCGACCACTCGACTGACCCTACCACAAGCGGTAATGTATTACCGAGATGAATGGCTTTTGGAACGTGGGTTTCACCGTTTTAAAAGAGGTTCTTTGCCCGCCTTACCTATTTACTTCCAAAATGAAGACCGAATCACTGGCTTGATGTTCGTGTTGAACATAGCTTTGCGCGTATTTACCCTGATGGAGTTTGTGGTACGGCTGGCTCTTGAGGAAACTCAACAATCTTTAGCTGGTCTTTATGATGGCAATCCAAAGCGAACAACCAATCGCCCATCTACCGAGCGAATACTTAAGGCTTTTTGTCACCTTACTCTCTATTTTCTTCCTGATTCTACCATCTTCATCACGCCTCTATCCGAGCTTCAAAAACAAATTCTCTCCTTGATGAAAATGCCTGATTCCCTTTATCAGCTAGATTCGGAGTATTGCTTGAGATAATTACGTCTACCCCCTAAGAAATCAGCACTCCTTGACAATAAGGTACAAAATTGAATGTCCCATTTCAACATCAGCCTCAACCGTGTATTACACTGCAAGCTGAACTGGGAATAATTCTGCTCGTCCATGTATTACACCGATACCCCGATACTCTTACAGTCTTTTTTTGTGAATTCTCGGCTTCCCATATATTACACGGAAGAGCGGCTTCCCTTTTTCCATGTAATACATCGTTAAGCTGACAACCTTTTCCCCAAGTATTACACGGTATCACTACCATTAGATCCAAAATCACCTTGAAACCTTACACACTAAGTACAAGTCACCGCAAAAAAGGGTCGGAAATAGAGGAAGATATTTTTTGTAGGGTGGCAAAAAAATCACATATGCAGGGACGTAGCTCAAATATCCAGGTTGAAATGACAGGTGAGCAAC
>JAHHHB010000032.1 GCA_019359545.1 Desmonostoc geniculatum HA4340-LM1
TTGTTGCTCACCTGTCATTTCAACCTGGATATTTGAGCTACGTCCCTGCATATGTGATTTTTTTGCCACCCTACAAAAAATATCTTCCTCTATTTCCGACCCTTTTTTGCGGTGACTTGTACTAAGACATTACTCGCGGGTAAACGAGAAGCTGCATCAACTGTGCGAATTTGCCCGTAGAGTGTCCACGGTTGTCTGCCAACACAGCGCACAATCCAACCTGATTCTACGGCAATGTATCCTAAAGGAGCTGCCAATATCCAAGCCCGCATTAACCACCGCTGTTGAGTAATGGTTTCTGCTGAGAGTTTCCCGCGTAACCATTGCAGGGTACTGAATAACATTAATCCAGCGAAGAAAAACCCAATGGCAATCATTGTGCGGAAAGCGTAGTAAATCAAACCCACTAAATGAGGACGATCTTCTGGTTTCCACTCCTTTAAGCCGCGCAGTGGTTCAGAAAGATTCTTTTTGAATTCCAGAATGTATCCCAGTGCATTGGGGACGGTGATTTCCCAATCATTTTTCTGGGCTTTTTCATTGGGTATGGCTACAAGACTCCAATCTGCCGGTTGTCCCGCTGGTGAAGATTCCCACTGTGCTTCCATTGCTGCCAGTTTTGTGGGTTGATAGTGATAGACTTGTTCGCCGCTCAAATGCCCGATGTATATTTGTAATGGGGCAACTGCGATCGCAGCTGCTAAAGCAATCTTTAATGACCGTGAAAAGAAACCTGCATGACGTTGTTTGAGAATATACCAAGCACTAATTCCACCAATCACAAACAACGAAGTTTCTAGTGTGGCAAAGAACATGTGCAGCACACTATTAAGCATGAAGGGATTTAATATTGCTTGAAAATAATCGTGGACAATAAACTTACCATTGACTAATTCCCCACCCGCCGGAGTTTGCATCCAGGAATTTGCTGTCAAAATCCATACGGTTGATAGGTTAGCACCAATGGCAACTAAAATTGTTGAAAGATAATGAATAGCGGGATTAACCCGTTCCCAGCCGAATAACATAATACCTAAAAAAGCAGCTTCCAGCATGAATGCCCAGGAAGCTTCAAACCCAATCACACTACCAAAAAAATTGCCCGCCGCTTCCGAAAACGGTGCCCAATTAGTGCCAAATTGGAATTCCATCGGGATACCCGTTGCCACACCAATGCCAAAATTCAAGAGATAGAACTTAGACCAAAAGCGGGCATGGAGGTAGTAGTCTGGATTACGAGTCTTTAGCCATAGTCCCTCGACGATAACCAGATAAATTCCCATTCCTGTAGTCAGCACAGGCCAAAGCATATGAAATATTGCAGTCAGCGCAAATTGCATCCGTGATAACACCACGGAATCGGATAAAAATTCCATGAATATTCTCCATTAGCTAGTCCCCTTCTTAGAATAAACGTTGTGGGGCTGTTGACAATACACCAAAAGTTTATACTTGTGTAGGTTTAGCCAAGGTTGAATGAAAGTATTTATTGCTCGTCATAACCAATGAAGCTATAGAATTGAAAAAATAGTGTTATCTATTTGCCAATTTACTATAGACTTTTTTTAATGTCATGAATCAACCCCTTCTTCGCTTTCTTGTTACTAACAATTATAAAAATTTATCTTTAAATCAGATAGTTATACTCAAAAATCTGAATATTTTTATAGGTTCAAATGGTTCAGGCAAAAGCAATTTCATCAGCTGCTTGAAATTTTTAAAAGATAGTCTAACTAAAATTCCTGATGAAAGTCGAGGCGTCAGTAGTTTTGAAGATGCAATTACCCAAATTGGTGGCAATAGAATTTTAGATGTTAGTGTAGAAAGTCCTGCTAGAGTAAGAATTGCATACTGTTTTAGTTTTTCTCACAATTCACAAATTGATACACCTACAAGAGATAGCAGCATACTTGATTTAAAAATTTTTGTTAATAGAGATCGGGCAAGAGGTGTTAGTATCGCAGAAGAATATTTATATAGTGGGGAAAATTTACAGGACTCAACTTCATTTCCCTTTTATTATTATAAGTTTCATGACAGAGAATTTGGCAAAGGGGCTGTATCAGTTTATGATGCACCAGGTCAGCCAAAAACTCATTTTGAAGGTTTAGATAACACTCTCCAAAGAAATGCTTAATGACAAGCTAGAACAAGGATGGGAACTAGGTGATTTATACCGTGTTGGCGACCCCAGTATTGGAGGATGGCCGTGGTAGTATGGGTTTTCGCTGGGGGTGGGGAAGCTGAAGTTAGAGGACTAATTCCTTTTTTAGAAAAAAACTTTCCTGGATGTTCATTTAAACGAAAAACACCAATTAATCAGAAACCTGGACCTAAAGCTAATAAGATAAATAGTTATGGAAGGACAAGTCAGAGTTTAATTGAGCAAATCAAGCGAGAGCTATCTATTGCTTTACAATATGAACCCAATGTATGTGATTTAATTTTAGTTTTTGATGATTTAGATTGCCGCGATCCGATACAGGAAAGAAAAAGAATATTGTCAGCGATATCAGCATATTCTGATATTCCAATATTTATTGGGTTTGCTGCTCCCGAACTCGAAGCTTGGATTATCGCAGATTGGAATAACTCAGTAGCTCAACATCCCGACTTTAGAGGTAGACATCAGCGTATGCGTTAATAGGGATTTTAGTTAATTGCAATGAGTCAATCTGTACACGTTAAAACTCAACAGTGTGTTTCAATCCCTAATAGGGATTTTAGTTAATTGCAATACCCTCCTGGGAAGTGTTACTCCAGACTAGCACTCAAAGTGTTTCAATCCCTAATAGGGATTTTAGTTAATTGCAATAATATTTCTTCTTTAATAAGTGCGATCGCAGAAGTAGTTTCAATCCCTAATAGGGATTTTAGTTAATTGCAATGAAATGCCCACCAAGTATCACCTACCAAAAAAGGTTTCAATCCCTAATAGGGATTTTAGTTAATTGCAATAATCACAGCTGGGCCGTTGGCTTTATCTTCAATTGTTTCAATCCCTAATAGGGATTTTAGTTAATTGCAATTATTTACAATGCTGGCAGCGATCGCACTCATCGAAGTTTCAATCCCTAATAGGGATTTTAGTTAATTGCAATATAAAACCATTGCTACTACTGCGATTGATAAGAGTTTCAATCCCTAATAGGGATTTTAGTTAATTGCAATGAATTTTTGCAATATTTCTAATGGCGTCATATTAGTTTCAATCCCTAATAGGGATTTTAGTTAATTGCAATTTAAGCTTTTAGAAACCGAGCGTCAAACCCTCGAAAGTTTCAATCCCTAATAGGGATTTTAGTTAATTGCAATCCTATTTTGGCATGTTTAGGAATATATCAGGAGAGTTTCAATCCCTAATAGGGATTTTAGTTAATTGCAATCAAAACCGCTAATTAAAAGAGGATTAAAATCCGTGTTTCAATCCCTAATAGGGATTTTAGTTAATTGCAATAGCCAACACCAGAAAGGCTTGCTGTATTCGGTTTTCAAGGTGCAGTTGCGCGGATGAAAGAATCATAACACAGCAAATGGTATTAACGCCAGATGCAAATCGCTGAAACCCAGTCTCCGTAAGATGCGCGGATGGTTTAAAAGTCCTATAGTCCTCAAAACCTTGTACACATTGAGATGCAGCCATTTTTTGCTTGTCTTGATTTTCTACAGCTACCCATCCGCGCATTTGGCAACGAAATTAGTCTAATTGCTGAGGGCTACCACCATTAATTTATGCGATCGCAGCTTCTAACCCTCACCTGTATAACCTCTAACTTACCAAATCAGGGAACACTTCTTGCACGGCAGGATGCACTAATTTATGATTCTGCACATTCACACCTTTAGCTAAGGCTGGGTTAACTTCCAATGCCTTAATTCCCAAATTCGCCAACTGGACAACATAAGGTAATGTACTATTATTCAGTGCCTGAGTTGCTGTCCAAGGTACTGCTCCTGGCATATTGGGAACGCCATAATGCACCACACCCTCTTCAATGTATACCGGATTTGTGTGAGATGTGACATGTAAGGTTTCCACACAACCGCCTTGGTCAACAGCAACATCAACTATTACTGAACCAGGATACATTTGTTTGACCAATTCGCGGGATACTAAGATTGGTGCCCTGCGTCCCAGTACTAAAACTGCACCAATGAGCAAGTCGGCTTCTTTAACTGCGGCTTCAATATGAGCTGAGTTGCTGTAAAGCAATTCGACTCTAGAGCCAAACAAGGTTTCTAAGTAAGACAACCGCTCGACACTCACATCTAAAATCTGCACGCTAGCACCCATCCCCACGGCAATTTTAGCTGCTTCTGTGCCGACAACGCCGCCACCGAGAATTACTACTTTACCTGGTTTGACTCCAGGTACACCACCCAAAAGCACACCTCTACCGCCTTGCTGACGTTCTAGAAATCTCGCCCCAAATTGTACTGCAAGCCGACCGGCAATAACGCTCATGGGGGTGAGTAGGGGTAGTCTGTTAGCGCCTGGTTGTTCTACGGTTTCGTAGGCGATGGCAGTTGTGCCACAATCAATTAAATGCTCTGTTAATTGGCGATCGGCTGCTAAATGTAAATAAGTAAATAATATCTGCCCTTTCTGCAAAAAATTATACTCAGATTTCAGCGGTTCTTTGACTTTCACAACCAATTCCCGATTCCAAGCCGCTTCTGCTGTGGGAACAATTTCTGCTCCAGCACTTGTGTAGTCGTCATCTGTGAACCCAGCACCACTACCTGCTTGTGTCTGGACGAAGATGCTATGACCATTTTCTCGCAGCACCCGCACACTCGAAGGACTTAAACCTACCCGAAATTCTTGATCTTTATTTTCCTTGGGTACGCCGATTTCCATATATCGCCTCAGATAATTTTTTTTGTTTAACTGTAGCCTGCCAATCTCAAGCTTGCTACTGATCTATTGCGGATAGCTGTATTAGAAGTAGCTATTCTCAATCTTGAGCCTGTCAATTTAATCTGAATAGCTGTAAACTCTTACCCTTGACTATTGCCTCAGTATTTATACAATATATAAAGAATAGTAACAATTTATTAAAAAGCGATTGTATAGCTGCATTCTAGGAAGCTTTGGCTGAATTGCTCAAGTCATCTTGGTATTCAAGCACTGCGATCGCTCATCATCTCCCAAAACAGGCTAAAGGTTAAGGAAAAAATTAATTCCTTTACCTTTTATGTCAAGTCCGGTTAATCACTTATCATTAAAATCTCTATCCGTCCCCGCGTAAGAGCGTCAGTCTTAATGATAAAACCCGACATGACCCCTTGTCTGACCAATACCACAAAGTCCAATATTACAGCAGTTTTCATGTATTTAGACCACAGTCTTGTTTCTTATTTTCTTCCTTTGCGCCTTTGCGTCTTTGCGTGAGATAAAAATAGTGTGGTTCATTTACCTGAAAATTGCTGTAAGTCCCGTTTGCCGAAAAGAGGTTTCTAAAAAATGACACAACCACAACCGACAATTACACCTAAACTAGATCAGCCTAAGTTTGGCTTTAACGAATATGCTGAACGCTTGAATGGTCGAGCTGCAATGATTGGCTTTGGTTTGATGTTGGTGATTGAATACGTCACCAATCAAGGGGTGCTATCATGGCTGGGTCTGAAGTAGTGCCACGAACAAGCACGCAAATTGTAAGCTAGTATTTAGAAGAGTTTCAACCAGCTGGAACAACCAGTTGGTTTTGACTTTAATATATTGATAGCCAAGTACTTCGCCCTCAACACTTTAATTAGATTTATTCGTAAATTGTTGCCGTAGAATGTAACCAACAGAGGAATCCAAATACGTATTACTGACTGAAATATCCGCAACTTACAACTAGCACATGTAACAAAGTTAATGAGTAGACTTCCTCCCCTACTCAAGAAAGTCATATTAAATTAGTTTATGCCTTCCATGAAAAAGGCAAAATATGGGTGAGGTATTCTTGGTAAATATACACAAAAGGTAAACTGGAACCAATCAAGCTGTGATGAACGCTGTATTACCTCGTTTTTTGAAGTCAACCTACCGAAAAGAACCACTAATCAGTATACTGATTACGATGGGACTGGTAGATGCCCTGATTGGCGGATTGGATGATAGCTGGTCGTTGTTTGCTTTTGGTTTGGGAACGGCAGGGATAGCGCTAGGGTTGAAGTTGTGGCGTATCCAACAGCGTCGTCCTTTACCAGAGGAGCCTGTAGTACAACATTACTTGCCCTCTCGTTCTTCTAGTCCGCCTTTACCAATGTTAAGCGTTTCTAAGAAAAAACCACCTCTTTAGGGAGTGGTGAGTTAAAAGTTAGGAGTTAGGAGTTATGAGTTATGAATTATTACTCCTAACTCGATATATTTTGTTTGTATATGTTTTTTTATACCTAATCAAAAAGTGAGGAAAAATAGTGAGGAGTGAGGGAAGAGGTGGGGGTAATTTCTGGCGTCGGTATATTATCTTGGCTTTTATGGCAGCTGTTGCCCTTCCAGTAACCACTTGGGAAGGGTTTTATATTCGTCAGGCTGATGCTGCTATTGAATTTGCACCAAACTCCGAAACTACAAATAATTTTGCGAATTTTCAGCTACTTTACAGCCTCAAAGGACATAACGGAACCGTTAAATCCCTAGCGTTCACTCCAGATAGCAGAATTCTTCTTAGTGGAGGCGCAGAAAACGAGGGTATAATTCGCCTTTGGAATCCAGCCAACGGCAAAAATTTGGGGAATATTAACAAAGCACACAAAACCGCTGTAGAATCTTTAATAATTTCGCCAGATGGTCGAACCCTGGTCAGTTGTAGTAGTGACAACACCATTAACCTCTGGAATGTGAAAAATTTTAAATTTAAATTTAGCCGCTCTTTTGTAGGACATACCAGTAATGTATTATCTTTAGCGGTATCTCCTGACAGTAAAGTTTTAATTAGTGGAGCTTTAGATGGAATCCGGTTGTGGGATTTGTTACAGCAGCGCCCACTCGGTAGTTTAGCACGCTTTAACAATTTGATTTATACCGTAGCCATTAGTCCTGATGGGCAAACCTTGGCTAGTGGCGACAATAAAGGTGTAATTAAGCTGTGGAGCCTGAGTAGTGGTAAATTAATTAGTGAATCAGTAGCTCATACTAATTCTGTTACCGCTGTTACCTTTACACCAGACGGACAAACATTAATTAGTGCTAGCCGCGATCGCACCGTTAAAGTGTGGAATGTGAATACAGGAGAATTACTCCGTACCCTTACAGGACATAATAATTGGGTAAATGCGATCGCCATTAACCCAGACGGACAAACCCTTGCTAGTGCCGGCAGAGATGGCATTAAGTTGTGGAATATAACGTCAGGTGAGTTAATAAATACATTAAGTGGACATACAGACTGGGTAAGTGCGATCGCTTTTAGTCCAAACGGGCGAATATTAGCCAGTGGTGGATTCGATCAAAAAGTCAAGATTTGGGGAATTCCAGTCAAACGTAAGTAGGGGCGAACGGCCGTTCGCCCCTACAATGTGCGATATAATTTTGTACCTCACCTGAATGGGAATCGCTATATAAAGCTTGGATATCAAAGTCTTGTGAATCTTTATTAAGACATCATAAAAAAATGGGATATTTTCATTTTGAAACTCTGATTTAGAGACAGCAAAATGGCTAAAGATGTTTTCCATCAACAGGTAAAAAAAGCATTAATTAAAGATGGTTGGATAATTACTCACGATCCTTTTACAATTCGCATTAGTGAAGCAATTAAACTACAAATAGATTTAGCGGCTGAAAATGCGATCGCCGCAGAACGTAATACAGAGAAAATAGCTGTTGAAATTAAAAGTTTTATTGCAGATTCAGAATCAATTAGCTGACGTTGGCTGGCAAGGAGATAAGCGGGTGTTTGGCCCGGTTATGCATTTTGATATTCAAAATGGGAAAATATGGATTCAGTATAACGGTACAGAAGAGTCTGTTGCTGAACGATTAGTTGAGTTAGGTGTACCCCGTTCTGATATCGTCATTGGGTTTCATTCTCCTTTTAAGCGCCAATTTACCTCTTATGCTGTGGAGTGAATGTTGGGTTTCGCTGTGTATTGAAATTACCACTAGCTTCGAGTTGATGAATAACTGCAATCATAAACCAAGGAACATCATTCACTCTTTTTACTTTTTTATAGCGAGCGCAATTGTCCATAATCCAATACGGTTCAGTTACAGCAGTTTTCATCTATTCGCACCACATCTGTCGTAGGGGCACAGCAATGCTCATTGGTGTCAACTTAAGCTTAAAGGCTTGTCCCACATACTCGTTTCAAATAATTTCAATCCAATTCCCACTTTTGATCTGTGGTTGAACCATTATCAGCGTTACGTCCAGAACGCTCACAATCCCAAAGTTGTAGGGCTGCACCGTTGGTTCTTCCTGGCGCTCCAGCAACGTCAATGCATTTCCCGGAGAGTGAATTAACTATAAACTTATCATTATCTGTATCATTTGGATAAATACTTTTAACTTCGGCATAAGCGCACATTGCAGGATTATTTGCAAATACACCTCCGTCAATAAAAGCATGATAAGGTGATGAGGATTTATCGACTTCAAGTTTTAACGGCTCAAAATAAGTTGGAGCCGCCGAGGTGGCTCTTGCAACTTTCGCCATTGGAAAGTCATAAAGATTCGGTTTGGCTCTAGCTTGGCTACGCCTAAAGAAATAAGGAGATCTTTTTTCAATGTCATAACTTGTAATTAAAACCTCTTTTAGTGCTTCGCTAAGTTTCGTTTCTTGAAAATACCTACCCAAAACATCCTCGATACCCTCTGAAGGAAACTTTCGCTTCACAAGAGGTTGTATGTTTTCAGGAACCAACTCATACCATTTCTGTTTGAAGATGCGCCTTATAAGACTGATGGAAAACTACACACTGTAGCGGCAATTCATGAATTGCCGCTACGCGAATAGAGCGCAGCCTCATATAGAATTGGTATCAGAACGACGAAAAATATTCCGGCCTTCTTCTTGATACAGTTCTATCAAATCATTGGCTGCATACTGAGGCTTACCATCAGCATCAGGTTTGGTTATTCCTAAACTTAATATTCCCCCTGTTGATGTACCTGCAATAAAATCAAATAAATCTGTAATGTGTTTTCCAGTTAAATCTTCGATCGCAGACAAAATTACTGCTGGAATAATTCCTCGAATTCCACCACCATCAATTGAGAAAATTTTAATGACTTTCATTGTGTTATTTGAGTAAGATAATCTATATTTTAGGACTTACGCAAAATATCTCTCAAACTCTCATTTCTCTGTGACCTCTGCGCCTCTGTGATACCCTGCGGGAAGCCGCTTTGCGTCTACGATTTTCCGTTAGCTATGCGTAAGTCCTGTATTTATCAAACAAAATTCAGGAGTCAGGAGTCAGAATACAGGTTAGTGTTAGCTATAGCAATCAGCGACTAGGGAATGGGAAGAAGCAATAAAGGTGTACCTAGCTTCCCAAAAAAAACCAAATATGAGTCCTATAGCTGATTTTTATCAATGCCGTGACAGAATTTGTTCAAACCTGTCAAGTATATTTGGGATTCCAGCAATCCCTGAACTTGCAGCACTCAAAATACTACCAAATAAGCTAATAACTTCACTAGTTTGAAATATGAGCTTTCGGGCAATTAATAAGTTGGTAAAGCCTGGATTATTCATTATTTAATTCCTAGTTTGATTGGGATAGATGATGCTGATATTTGATTAATTGAGTTTTTGAAGTAATGGTTTGATAACTTTCATGTGTTTAGCAATAATTACTTGAACTCTTTGCATGGTTTCGGGTTTAATTTCTTGGGATTGTCCTTTATCTACAGCTAAAGTCATGAACTCTAGAGGATTTTTCTTCAGTTCGTCTCCAAACAGCGCAATGGATTCGCTGTTAGATCATCAATTTGAACGTTTATCACCTTTAGAAAAAGAGGTGATGTACTTGACTTGTATTAATCGGGAAGCAGTAGGATCGGGAGATTTACAAAGTGATATTTTGCCAGGAGTATCAAAAGCAGATTTACTGGAATCTTTGGAGTCTTTAACTTGGCGTTCCTTAATTGAAAAAACCAAAGACGCAGTTACTCGTAGTGTAACATTCACTCAGCAGCCTGTAGTTATGGAATACATGACTAATCGACTTGTTAAAACTATTTGTCAAGAAATAAAAACTGGCAAAGTTAATTTATTAAATCGCTATCCCTTAATTAAATTTACTGCTCAAGATTATATTAAACAAAGCCAGATTATGTTTTTGATTAAACCTATTTTAGCCAATTTAACAGTTAATTTTAAACTCTCAACAGAAATTGAGCAAAAAATTAAAAATCATCTGGAAAAGCTGGGTGATAATTTTTCTGGTACACCTGGATACTGTGGTGTTAATTTAGTTAATTTGTTGCAGCAATTGGAAGCTGATTTAACTAACTATCATTTTTCTAGTTTAAAACTTTGGCAATCTAATCTAGAAAATATCAATTTGAATCAAGGCAAGTTCTCTAATACTAATGTCAATAAATCAGTTATAAATGAAGTCTTAGCTAAGAGTGTTTGCGTTGATTTCAATCCTGATGAAACAACAAGTAATAGTGATGTCAATGATGATATTGACCTAGAATATTTTGCTTTTAGCAGTTGATTAAACAAGTGACAATCAAAATCCCTACAAAGGGGCTTAACTAAGTTCAAAAATGGAGTAGAGAATGGATAGAGACGCGATTAATCGCGTCTTTTAGGCAGTAGTGGAGGAAACTTTTTTATGTTTGGTAATAGTATTTTTCCATGATTAATTGTCCTCACAATCTACTACTGAACCCCAACGAAACCAGCTTGCTCAATTGCTTTTTGTCCCTGTTCAGTTAATAAAAGTTTGGCGTAGGTATCCCCTATTTGCTGTTCTCGACCTTTATTCTGCTTAATAATCACAAATAAGTCAGCAGTAATTGGATAGCTACCATTTCTAATAGCCTCAGTATTTACTTGATTACGCTGACGTAAGCAATTGTCCGGTGACACCAAAGGTTCACGGTAGGGGGGAATTAACTCGCCAGAAGTACGACCCAATGGCAAAGCCTTCACACTACACTGAGGTATCACTGAACGAGCAGAAGCGTAATACACGCCACCAGGGGTTTTGCTGAGTTGCCGCACTGCATCTGTAGTCGAGTAGACATACTGTACATTGGAGCTAGATGCTTGCCCCTTCAGGTTTTGATTGCTAGAGAATATTACTGTATCTGCATTTTCTGGTCGTTGAGATAAAGGTGTGATGGGCAGATTTGGCCCGCCTACTTGCTCCCAGTTAGTAATTTGCCCGGAATAAATCTGCTGCAATTGGTCAACAGTTAAACCCGGCACTTTCAGTGATGGATTGACTACCACTGCTATTCCATCAATGCCTACCCGACGTTGTTCAAGGGTGAAGCCTCGTTGTGTTGCAATTGCTTTTTCTTCATCTGTGAGGGGACGGGAAGACTGAGCAAAGTCTAGTTGTCCATCAAGCAACATCCGAATACCTGAGCTAGAACCAGGGCTATTCTTAGCAGGGTCTACATAGCGTAATTGTAGTTCAGGGCGATCGCTTTGGATCTGAGAATCTACCAATTGCCGGATAGATGCCCAAGCTGTACTACCGCCGTAGTTAAATGAGCCTGTGGGGACATCAGCAATTGTTTGAAAAGTTGATCTCCCGCTAGAGAGACTCTTTAAACTTTGATTAGAAGAGTAAGAGTCAGCACTGCCACGGGATAAGAAGTTTGGCTTGAGTAACCACCAAAGCAATCCGCCAATAACCATCAGTGTGAGTACTTTACCAATAATCAAACCTCTAAGAAAGAGGGCAATTTCACCGTTAATTAAAGCTTTTTTTTGGTTTGTATTGTCCATATCTTTAATTTTTTTTATTGATTGTATTTATATTACAGTAATTTCTAAGTATTTATTCTATAAAAATCTCTCGATATTTAAGTTTTTAGTAAAGCTTTAATCAGCCATTTAATACCCAGTTTTTTGATATTGTTGTCAAGTCTACCATCATCTATATCGATATCTCCCCAAGCAAGGCCAGGACTTACGCAAAAGATAACGAAAGTAGGGGTAATTCATGAATTACCCCTACGTAAGAATAAGGTTTTCAGTCACATATTGCGTAAGTCCTGAAAGCTAGTTTTCTAATACTCAAAGTCCTCTTTTGAAGGAGGATTCAGCAACGCCAAAATTTTTTTACATATCAGCTATCACTTTTAAAACATCTTCCAAATAGATGATTAAGTAGGTAGGCACAATTAAACCAAACTGTGTAAACTCATGTAAAGTACCAAAAACGCCTTGAATATAAGCTTTTAAGCGATTTATATTTGTTAATTTAGTTGTATTTTTTAGCGCCCACCTACTTAACTCTTTTTTAATGTGGTGGCATCTAATTGTCTAGGTAGTCTTTGCAATGGAGCAATTGCTTTTATAAACTTCTTTTTGGGCGACTAGGGTATTCACATTAGTTAAGCCTGAGCGTTCAACAAATTTTTGTATAATATTTTTTAATTGAATAGGTTGGTATGGTAGTGATGTACTTGTATTAATAAATGTATAGATTACAATAATTACTATCAAGCTAGTGCTAGCACCAAGTCCGATCCCCAACAACAAAATAAAATTTCTATAAGCTAGGAAATAGCTATCGACAGTATTTTGCTTTGGCCTGCTGTGTGATGACTCCAAGCGCACCAAATCAAAATCAAGCGCTTGTAGAGCTTCTGCGGCAGATTGGTAACGCTGACTATGGCGATCGCAAACCATTCTGTCTAAAATATCTGCAAAAGCGTCGCTTACCTGCGCGTGATGACGCCAGATAAGTTCTCCGGTATTGGGATCTTCTTGTAGTTGGTCAGGTATTAAGCCTGTGAGAGCTTGAATGCCAATCATACCTACTGCATAGATATCGCTGGAAAGTTTGGGCTTTCCCTTAGCTTGTTCGCTTGGCATATAACCAGGAGTTCCAACCACAACTGTTAAACTGGCTCCTAAAGCACCAATTTTTTTAATACTCCCAAAGTCAATTAACACAATCTTGCCATCGGAGTGCCGTCGCATTAAATTTTGCGGCTTAATATCTCGGTGAATAATGTTGTGTTCATGCACGAAAACTAACACTTCCAAGATGTCTTTTAATAAATTCACGACTGCATTTTCGCTCATACGTTGACCCGAGATAATTTCTTGAGTCAACGGATGACCGTCAATATATTCTTGGACTAAATAGAAATCCCCATCTTCATCAAAATGGGCGAACAGTCTCGGAATTTGCTCGTGGTCGTTGCCTAGCTGATATAAAACTTCTGCTTCCCGAGCAAATAATTTTTTAGCGATCGCACCAACAGTAGGATTAGGATCTTTTGGGTGGAAATGTTTGACAACACAATGCGGCCGCCCTGGTAAATCTAGGTCTACTGCTAAGTAGGTATCGCCAGATCCTCCGCTTCCCAACTGTTTGATAATCTCAAAGCGATTCCGAAGTGTTTTTCTGACAAGAGAATGTTGATATCTGTTACGTATTGTAGTTGTACGTACTGCACTTGCTAACGAGTAGTTTCCACCAGATTCTGGGCTTCCCAACACTTTAACAGTCTCAAAGCTACTCCTGAATGTTTTTCTGATGAGAGGATTCTGGCTCATGTGGCGTATACTATCTGCTAATTGCTGACCATTCAGAGCTTGTCAGAGCTTGGGTAAGACAATGAATACTTGCCGCTTGATTTTTGTAGGCAATCATCTTCCCAGAGTTCATATGCTTTACGGCAGTTTTATGGTTCGCCGTTTGGTTGCTTTATTTAACGTTACTAATACTTAACTGTTTTTAATTTTAGCAAAAAATAACCTTAGTTAAAATAAATTTTTACCTGGTTCACATGATGGTAGACTTTAAATATTTTTTAAACTTCAGCAGCCTAGTCAGTGACTTGAAAAAGGGAGTAGGGAGTGGGGAGTAGGGGAGGTGTGGGATTTTACCGTGATTAGCTGACTTGAAGCTAGACTTCTTGAATTATAGATTGGTAATTTAAAAGTTGTGTCAATGAATACTAGTGAATTTCCTGCCGATGGGGAGTGGAATTCTTATGATGCTATCAGCCAAATAGGATATTATGGTGACTTAAATTACTGCCTGGGTGTTTTAGATGACTCTTGGCTTGAAGTTGAAGTTTTAACCGAGAGATGGAAATTGTATCAACTTTAAGAAATAAAGTAAATGCAAGACTGGAAGCAATTAAAACTCAATGTCTTACCACTAGTAGCGCAGAAACAGAAAATTGGTCAATTTCTTTCGAGAAATAATATAGCACTCAAAATAAAAAAGCCCCCCAAAGGAGGGCTTGT
The DNA here is from genome assembly GCA_019359545.1 of Desmonostoc geniculatum HA4340-LM1. Taxonomy (GTDB): domain Bacteria; phylum Cyanobacteriota; class Cyanobacteriia; order Cyanobacteriales; family Nostocaceae; genus Nostoc; species Nostoc geniculatum. The sequence goes on from JAHHHB010000032.1 coordinate 14,401, forward strand.
CAAGTTGTTCGCGTGGAGTGAACAACTAATAATTAATACTCACAGTAAATACAGTAATCCGAATAAAATAATCCAAATCACATCAACAAAGTGCCAGTAAATTTCAGCTGCTTCAATGCCGAAGTGTTTTTCGCTACTGTAATGACCTTTAACGCGCGATCGCCACAACACGGCAACAATCGCTAAAACGCCGATGGTAACGTGCAGTCCGTGGAAACCAGTCAAAACATAAAATGCACTGGCAAATAAATTGGTAGTTAAACCAAATTCTAGATGAGTATATTCATATACTTGTCCTGCCAAGAAAATAGCACCCATTGCAGCGGTAATTGCTAACCAAATCCGCGCACCCTGCGTATCATTCTTTTTGATAGCAGTGTCAGCATTGTGCATGACAAAACTACTAGAAATTAGATTGATGGTGTTAACTCCGGGTAGCAATAGTTCTAACTCTGGGGTACCTGCTGGAGGCCAAACAGGTAAGGTAGCACGGAAAGCCAAGTAGGCTCCGAACAGCCCCATAAAAATCATCCCTTCAGCAATCAGGAAGACAAACAGCCCAAACAGGCGATGATCTGGATGTTCTTCATGATGACCAACTGTTGCTTCCGCTGCGTGGTGATGATTCAGTTCAGTTTTAGCTGGGTCAATTGTTTGACTTTGCATGAATCTTGATAAATGTAGGGTGGGGAGTGGGGAATGGGGAGTAGGGAATGAGGGAACAAGGGAGGTAAAGGGAGAAATTAAGCAATGCCCAATGTCCAATGCCCTATTTATTTACGATCTTCGGGATTAGCAGCAACCACTGGGTCTGGTTCTGCTCTTAATACCGAGTTGGGGCCAGCTGACAAGACTGGATTGGGGTCAGATAGGGGTACACCTTCTTTAGCCTTTTCCAAGCCGTAGTCGTAGGGACCTGTAGCTAGTACTGGGGTTCCATCAAAATTCTCGATCGCTGGTGGTGAGGTAGTCATCCACTCTAAGGTTAGTGCCCTCCAGGGATTATTACCAGCTTTCTCTCCGTACAACCAACTCCAAATGGCATTGAAAATGAAGGGGAATGTCGAAACTGCGAGTATATAAGCACCATACGTGCAGATTTCATTCAGTAAAGTAAATTTGGGGTCATATTGAGCAATACGGCGGTTCATGCCCATTAAACCCAGCTTGTGCATGGGTAAGAAGGTCATGTTTAAACCAACAATTGTCAAGGCAAAATGAACCTTACCCCAAAATTCGTTCACCATTCGTCCCGTCATTTTCGGGAACCAGTGGTAGATGGCAGCAAAAATGCCCAGTACGCTACCACCAAACAGCACATAGTGCAAGTGTGCAACTACAAAATAGGTGTCGTGGACGTGGATATCAAAGGGCACTGCTGCCAACATCACACCACTGATTCCACCAATTACGAAGGTACCGACAAAGCCGATGGCGAATAGCATCGCGGAGTTGAGTTGAATTTTTCCGCCCCACATGGTTGCCAACCAGCTGAATATTTTAATTCCTGTGGGTACGGCAATGATCATGGTGGTGATCATAAAGAACATCCGCAGCCAACCGGGGATACCGCTGGTAAACATGTGGTGTGCCCAGACAATTAGCCCTAAAAAGCTGATAGCCAAAGATGAGTAGGCGATCGCTTTATAACCAAAAATCGGTTTGCGGGAATGAACGGGGATAATTTCCGAAATTGCCCCAAAAAAGGGCAAAATCATGATGTATACGGCTGGGTGGGAGTAAAACCAGAACATATGCTGGTAAACTACCGGGTCACCACCACCAGTGGGGTTAAAAAATGTCGTCCCAGCAATTAAGTCAAAGGAAAGCAGAATCAGACCTGCTGCTAATACTGGAGTCGATACCAAAACTAGCGCCGAAGTGGCAAACATCGCCCAACAAAACAAGGGCAGTTGATGAACGCCCATACCGGGGATACGCATCTTCAGCAGTGTGACCAGGAAATTAATCGACCCCAAAATTGAGGACGTACCCAGCAGCAGGACACTCATAATCCAAATACCTTCACCCACTTGACCTGTTACCAAGCTCAGGGGAGGGTAAGAAGTCCAACCTGCATCAGGCGCATCACCGACTACTAAACTGGCGATGAGCAACACACCCGCAGGGGGGATCATCCAAAAGGCAACAGCGTTCAGTCGAGGAAATGCCATATCTTTAGCCCCAATCATCAGGGGAATTAGATAGTTAGCAAACCCGGCTCCTGCTGGCACGATCCATAAGAAAATCATGATCGTGGCGTGGAGCGTGAACAGACTGTTGTAAACTTCTGGCGTGACAAAATCTACTTCTGGAGTTCGCAGTTCTGTGCGAACCAAGTCAGCCATCACGCCACCAATGCAATAGAAAATAAACGAAGTGACTAGGTATTGAATCCCAATCACCTTATGGTCGGTTTGAAAACCAAAGAAGTCCTGCCATTTTCTGCTCCCTGGTTCGTCAACAAGGACGGGGATATTGGCAGTTTCTTGCAACTGAGCTTGTGTCATTTGTCATTTGTCCTTTGTCAGTTGTCTTTTGTTATTTGTCATTTGTCCTTTGTCCTTTGTCATTTGTCCTTTGCTAATCACCAATGACCAATGACTAATGACTAATGACCAATGACCAATGACTAATGGTGAACTTGATGGAGGATTTCGGGTTTAATTCCCATGTCCTTGGTGTAAGGAGCGAGAAATTCATGTGGTGATAAATCGGCAGGGTTAACGGCAACAGCTTGGTTAAGGGTTTCTTTGCTGGCAGTTAACTGCTCTTGTTGCCATTTCTCAAATGCTTCTTGTGGCTCAACTACCACCGTTGTTCTCATGGCGCCGTGGTATGGACCACAAAGTTCAGCACAGATTAGAGCATAATCACCTACTTTGTTAGGCGTGAAGCGAATCTCACTTTGCCGACCGGGGATTACATCTTGTTTGAGACGAAATTCTGGCACCCAGAAGGCATGGATTACATCGTTGGCTGTCATATTGACTCGCACTTCTTTGCCGATGGGGACGTGCAGTTCGCCTGTGGTTATTCCAGTTTCCGGATAGGTGAAAATCCAGGCATACTGTAAACCGGTGACGTTGACTTCCAATGCTGGTGGTTTGTCTGCTTGATCGGGACTGCCTCCAATTGTGGGAGCAACACTACCGACACCTGGAGCATTCTGCTTTTGGGGAATTTGGTCAGCATTGCGAACTTCTGCTGTGGCTGGGTCTTGCATCGCCTCATCAGATTTTTCTTGATTGAGGTTGGGTTCGCTGCCAGGAGGTGTATCGCTCAAAGTCGCAGCTATGGCAGTTCCATGCCCATGCATACTCATGGACTCTTGAGAAATCGGGGCTTCATGGATGGCATGGGGATCGAAACCACCGATTTCGTTGTACACATCAAAACTGTAAACAGAAATACCGATAACGATAATTGCTGGGATCGCCGTCCAGAGTATTTCTAAAGGTACATTGCCCTCCACTGGTGGGCCGTCTTCATTGTCACCTGCACGCCGACGGTATTTAAATGCAGAGTAAATCAAAACACCTTCGACGATCAGGAATATACCTGTAGAAACGATCATCATCGCATTGAACAGACCATCGACTAAGACGGCTTCATCAGAGGCTGCTGCTGGCAACAGACCATGATTTTGACCGTACCAAATACTGGCTAGAGTTAGTACGATGCCAATGAGTAATGTCCAGATTGAACTTGGAATCTTCACGGCTTACTTAATTGAATTTACTACGTTATCTCAAAGCTGCTCACTTACTAAGGTAGTCTAGGCTGTAAGACATCGGGTCAAAATGTCTGAAGTTTTTATTAATTTTTCTGACTATTTTACTAATTTTGAGTAGAAGGTGACTAACAGATATTCCCAAAAATAGATGGAAATCAGTAAAAAATTTAAGGAAAAATTTAGGATGGTTAAATTAACTGCCACTAATGGATTTTTCACATCTTGAAAAATACCTAAAGCTTCAGGCAAAACATAGCGAGAGTGATTCAAAGTATAAGTGAGTGCCAATCTATAAATCCCTAGCCTGTACGCTAGGGTGGAGATGGGTCAGTATTGAAAATTAAGAATCTATTAGAGATCCACCAAGAGCGGGCAGAAGGTACTGTTCATGAACGAAATTGTCCTACAACAACAAAATGAAGCGGCAGTTGAGCAGCAAAAGCCCAAGGAAATGATTCGTCGCTTGGTGTGGAGAATGTCCATAGCCACTTTGATTTTGATGGCAATCGGCTCTGCCACCCGCGTGATGAATGCTGGGCTTGCTTGTCCAGATTGGCCTTTGTGCTATGGCGAACTGGTGCCAGCTAAGCAAATGAATTTCCAGGTATTCTTAGAGTGGTTTCACAGATTAGATGCAGCTTTAATTGGTGTAAGCGCGATCGCACTTTTTGGTTTATCCTGGTGGCATCGTCGCTCTTTACCCAAATGGCTGCCTTGGGCATCCACATTCGCCCTGTTTTTAATCGTCTTTCAAGGCGTCTTAGGAGGACTCACCGTCACCCAATTGTTGCGGTTTGATATCGTTACCGCCCATTTGGGAACGGCGCTATTGTTTTTCACCACCCTCTTGATTATTGGCACGACACTCACACCCTATCAGGGAACTGGAACCGTTGGTAAGTTGCCTTGGGTAGGTTTAACTGCTGCTGTTTTGGTTTACCTGCAAAGTCTCTTGGGTGCTTTAGTAGGATCTCGCTGGGCGCTACACCAATGCTTCGGCGATTCTCAACTTTGTAACGTAATGTACAGTCATATTGCTGGTTTGGTGCCGCCAACCGTGGCAACCTTGGCAATGGTATTTTTCAGTTGGCGTACACCGGCGCTACATCCAGCCTTGCGGCGACTGGCAAATATGGCTGGGGCATTGTTGAGCTTACAAATCTTGTTGGGAGTCGCCACTTTCAAATTACACCTCCAAGTCGAGCCTCTCACCGTCTCTCACCAAGCTGTAGGAGCTGCTTTGCTCGGTACTTTAGTGGCTTTTACAGTTCTATCATTGCGTGACTCAGTAAGTGCTGAGTCAAGAGTGCTGAGTGCTGAGTAGGGAGATGGGGAGAGAATTTCACCCCACCACCCCATCACCCCATCACCCCATCACCCTAACTCCTCACTTAGCACTGATGATGCGACGCACGCAGGTGTGAAAAAGTATTTTCGTTCGACCCAAAGAGCCAGCTTGAGCGGGGGCTGCATATAAGTTGTTGAAAAATAAGGAACCAGAGCCAACATGATTGAGACTAATGTCTCTCGCCACCACGAAACTTTTCTCCAAGTAATTCAAAGTTACTACCAGCTAACTAAGCCTCGGATTATTCCGTTGCTTTTGATTACCACAGCTGGCAGTATGTGGATTGCTGCTAAGGGACAGGTAGACCCATTGCTGTTACTAGTAACTCTGACTGGTGGCACTTTGGCTGCTGCAAGCGCCCAGACAATTAATTGTATTTATGACCGAGATATTGATTATGACATGGAGCGGACACGCCATCGTCCCATGCCTTCCGGTAAGGTGCAGCCGCGTGATGCTCTAATTTTTGCGATCGCTCTAGCAACACTTTCGTTTACACTACTGGCAGTTTTCGCCAACCTGTTAGCCGCCGCGCTAGCTTTCTCTGGCATCGTCTTTTATATTTTGGTCTACACTCACTGGCTAAAACGCCACAGCACCCAAAATATTGTCATTGGTGGCGCTGCTGGGGCAATTCCGGCTTTGGTGGGTTGGGCTGCTGTTACAGGTACCTTAAGCTGGGCAGCATGGTTAATTTTTGCCATCGTCTTTTTGTGGACGCCGCCCCATTTCTGGGCACTAGCTCTGATGATTCGGGACGATTACGCAAAAGTTGGGATACCGATGTTACCAGTAGTTAAAGGTGATACGGCAACAGTACGGCAAATTTGGTATTATACCTTGATTACCGTAGTTGCAACGGTGTTATTAGTTTATCCCTTAGGTGCGAGTGGAGTTCTTTACGCTGCGATCGCTCTGAGTCTGGGAGGATTGTTTGTCCACAAATCTTGGCGGTTGTTGCAAAATCCAGAAGATCGTACTGTCGCTAGAGAGTTGTTTCTGTATTCCATCTCCTACATGATGCTGTTGTGTCTAGGGATGGTAATTGATAGTCTTCCCGTTACTCATCATCTAATTAATGCAGTAATTAATCACCTGCATTTTATTAGTTAGGGACAGAAAAGTTAATGCGATCGCGTTAGTTAAGATGGCGCGATCGTATTTTAATAAATTAGAAGTTATACATAATAATTAGAGTTTGGCGCATTTTCAATTAAAAGTAAAATTTTAGTTATAACCAAATTGATTAAAAAGCTGAATGAAATTGTAAAAAATATAAATGTTGACAGGTATATTTCCACTACAACTTGAGATAGATCCTAACACTTTAGAAGTTATTTGGCGGGAGCGATCGCAAATACCAATCAGCGATAATCTAGCTAATTTTCTAGACACGATGATACGCTACTTCCCGAAGAATCGCTACAAGTCGGCAGCAGAAGCATTGGACTTTGTGCGTTATTTGACAGGTACAGTGATGGTAACTCCAACACCTACCCCAACTCCAACCCCAACTCCTACTCCAACCCCAACCCCAACTCCAACCCCAACCCCAACACTAACTCCAGAAACAATAAAATATGCTGGTTTTTCTACAAGATTTGTTGCAGATATGATTGATAAAACAATTTTAATTATTGGTAGTTTTAGCTTAGATTTTATTACTAATGGAGCAGCTAATAATGATGAATTTTGGGAACGTTTATTAGTAGGATGTTGTGTTTCGCCAGAGTAAATTTGAAGAGAATTCATCAATTATGACTGCTGAATTCTGAATTGGTGAATTCAAAATTTAGAATTATTAAGAGGTCATAATTTTTTTCAACCCGATTTGGGCGGGCAAGATGCCCACCCCACAAGATTAGATCGTTTATCTGCCAGTTGACAGATTTATTCTGACTCCTGACTTCTGACTCCTGAATTCTGAATTCTGAATTCTGAATTCTGAATTCTAATTTGCTAGCGTGGTGATATAGAGTTTATCACTTCCTAGCACGAGGTTTTAAGATGGCTCATTTAAATCAGCGTCGCCCCCAAAATGTTAACGGCGATTTTTATGTAGATAGTACTTGTATTGATTGTGACACTTGTCGTTGGATGACTCCGGAAGTTTTTTTTCGTGTTGATGAGCAGTCAGCAGTTTATCATCAACCAACGAATGAAGCCGAAAGATTAGCAGCGCTAGAAGCACTGTTGGCTTGTCCTACTAGTTCTATTGGCACAGTTGAAAAACCAAAAGATATCAAAGTTGCTCAGGAAAAGTTTCCGATTTTAGTAGAAGAAAATATTTTCCATTGTGGCTATCATTCCGAAAAATCCTACGGTGCTGCTAGCTATTTAATTCAACTTCCTGAAGGTAATATTTTGGTCGATTCTCCTCGATTTACGCCGCCTTTGGTCAAGCGTTTAGAAGAGATGGGTGGAATTCGTTATATGTATCTTACTCACAGGGATGATGTCGCAGATCATCAAAAGTTTACCGAACATTTTCACTGTCAGCGCATCCTCCATGCTGATGAAATTTCTGCGGGTACTCGCAATGTGGAAATACAGTTAACTGGTTTTGAACCATTTGCCTTGACTGAGGATTTATTAATTATCCCAGTTCCGGGTCACACTAAAGGACACACAGTTTTACTGTATAAAAACAAGTTTTTGTTTACTGGCGACCATCTTGCTTGGTCAGAAAGGTTGCAGCAACTGGTTGCATTCCACGATGTCTGCTGGTATTCTTGGTCAGAACAAACTAAATCAATGCGTAACTTGGCTAATTACTCTTTTGAGTGGGTGCTGCCAGGACATGGACGGAGGTTTCATGCTGATAGGGAAACCATGCGCCAGCAAATGCACAAGTGTATCGAGTTGATGGAATCTTTAGAGTAGATTTGCTGCTGCTAAGAGTTGTTGATTTCGGTGTAAGGTTAAAGTTGGGATAAAGCTTGGCGATCGCACTTCATCATTCAAGCTCAGAACTGCATCGTTCTAGTTTAGAACCGTCCTATCGAGCAGTACAACAAGGAATTCAACAAGGAATTCAACAAGGAATTCAACAAGGAGAAGTGTCCCTAGCTTTGCGTCAACTCACACGGCGATTAGCCCTCTTTTGTCACTCTCGGAAAACAATAATCTCAGCCTGATTCTGAGACTTTGATTTCATCAAGGTTTGAGGCTTTATTTTCTAACAGAAACTGAAATTTATAGATAAAAGTGGAAATTAAAGCCCTGTAAGCATTTGGGCGATTGGATTTTCCCACTCTGACAAAAGAGGGTTAGGTACAGTTCCTTCTCAGTTGCAAGCACAGATTCAACAGCTTTCCACTAGCGAAGTCGAAGCACTTGGTGAAGCTTTATTAGATTTTTCTACTACCCAAGATTTAGCGGCTTGGTTACAAGCGCATCAATAAACTCTCAATACAGTTCGGTTAAGGTTTTTTGATCAAAATTCTACATGACGAAGACGCGATAAATCGCCGTCAAGACAACAATCAATTCTTTGTCTTGACGGCGATTTATCGCGTCTCTTGCTTAACCGAACAGTATTGAATAAACTCTGACTGATTCTGAATTCTGCCACAACTTATTTCTTAAAATATCTCAAGCCATAACGGTCTTGATATTTGTTGATATACTCTACATTCTGTTGCTCTAACCTTGATAACAATTTAGGTGAAAATTCTTTTGGTGAATATATGGGACGATACCAAGGTTGGTTATTAAAGTAATCTTGTAATTGAGGTGTGTCAAAACGGCGCCCGTGGCTAGCAAATATTGAATTTCGCATAATATCTAATTCAAAAGCGCTTTTGCCATCCAAATCTGCATCAGTTACAGGTCTTTGGGAAAGCCAAAAATAAGTATTAACAGTGGTGTTATCATCTGGCGTTATTAATGGAGTTGGAGAAGGTGTAGATTGAGTAGGAATAGATGGAGTTGGTGTAAATTTAGGAGTTTCTATTACTGGGCTGGGGACAGTTGAGGGTGTTTCTGAAGGTAATACCGTTTTATCTGTTGTTTGTTGAGAAGAATTTGTCAGCATCTGACCAATAATTACAGATGCACCGATTAATCCGCCAGCAATTAAACTGCCGATGAGGATATTATTCTGATTATTATTTTGAGGACTTGGCTGTGGCTGAACATGCACTGTTTGAGGTGGTGGTGCAGATACTACAGTTGGTTCGGTAAAAACGGGTTGCGTTGGCGGAATTGGATTTGCTATGCTCTGCAAAGCATCTAGCATCGCTCTAGCTGTGGGATAGCGATCGCGTGGATGATAAGCAATGGCGCGGTCAATTATTCCTGCCATCATTGGGCTAATATGACTACCATACTGTCGCCAAACAATTTCACCAGTCTGGGAATCTGTTTCTAATTGTTGCGCTACTCTTCCAGTCAGTAAATAAATTACTGTCATTCCCAAACTATATAAATCACTCGAATAAACTGGTCTACCTGCGGCTTGTTCGCTGGGCATATATCCAGGTGTACCAATGACAATGGAACTGGTAGGATTACCTTGGGAATTCACCACGGTTCCCATTGATTCCCGCACAGCACCAAAATCAATTAGCACTGGTTTTCCGTCACAGAGACGCACAATAATGTTATCTGGTTTGATATCACGGTGAACTATATTTTTGGAGTGGACGTAATCCAAAACTGGTAAGATATTCATAAATAATTCAAAAGCAGCGGCTTCACTAAATAGTCCTTGCTTTTGGATTTTTGCAGTTAGGGTATCACCTTCAACCCACTCCTGAACTAAATAAAATTCCCCGCCTGAAGAAAAGTAAGCATACAACGCTGGAATCTGGTCATTTGCGCCACCGAGTTCTTCTAAAATAGCTGCTTCCCGTTGAAACCTCTCTTGAACTATCTGATAAATTTGAGGGTTGTTGTGAATAGGTCTTAGCTGTTTCACCACACAACGGCGCTTTGAGGGCATATAAGTATCTTCTGCGAGATAGGTTTGACCAAACCCACCAGCCCCCAATGTGCGGATAACTTGATAGCGATCGTTTAGCAGCTGTATTGTCATGAGAGATTACCAGCGATATTCATAAGATAGTTTTCCCAAAACTACCTTCATTTCAAATCCAGTAACCCTTGTTCTTTCAATTTAGGATTAAAGCGAATTTCTACTTGCAAACCACGCGCTTCTAATTCTTTGGAAATTTCTGCTTCTACTCGCCGAGCCACATTTTTAATAATTTTTATTTGTGCCAATTCATCATTCGCTGGATTATGATACTTTACCTGTTCTTCAGATGTCATTAACACTTTGACATCAATGGGATCGATCCATTTTTGCTTGTTCTCCCCATTTCCTGCTGGTACACTGCCATTTTCAGCAATCCAAGCATTTTCAATATTTTCTAAAACCGTGCGGCTGGGGCGTTCAATAGTTTGAACTTTCACCCAATAACATTGCTGTGGTTGACGTACTAAATGCTGCTTGAGACTGAGATAAACATCACGAGAATATCCCACAAATTGCAGCGCTTTTTCTTGGTCAAAGATAGCATATACGCCGATTTTACCTTGAAATTGTTCGGGAAGTTGACCGCGATCGCTAATGTAAGGAGTGTATTCCAAGCTTGCTAAAGCAGGAGTATTTATTTCAGTAGTCATAAATCAAATCTAAAACTTGCTATTGCCTTTTTCTTTGAGATTTTCTAGAGCAATCCTAAATTATTAATTAAAATCTCTCTTATATCTCCTCTCTGCGCCTCTCTTGCCTCGTGCGTGAAATTCTTATTCAAATTTTATGGTAAATGGCACAAAGACGACTGGGTTTAAAAATCTTAGCAGTAAACATGAAATTTGGTGGTACATTTATGATGCCATATTCATCAGATTCATGATACTTTTCAAATTCTGTCGGCATTCCCTTAGTAGTAGTTAAGCTATAAGGAACTGGCTGAAAAAGTAACTCTGTAAATTCCACTTTTTCACACTGTAATTGCTGACATATTTGGTTTAAAAAAGCTTGACTCGTTAATAATTTGAATAGACTTTCTTGAGCTTGTGGTTCAAGAGTAAAACTGGCATCAAAGTTCTGGACTATTTTAAGGGGCATTTTCTCGATAGGTACTTATTAACAACTCAGTGATGATCAAGAGTAAGCAACATTTTGCACGTGGTTATCCAAAAGTGTTGACTAACCGAGCCTACCTTTTTCAGTAGTTGAGCTTTGTGAAAAATCACCACTTTAAGATCAGCCTATTAGATTGTGGTACTTCTGTCAGCCACAAAAGTAAGCTGACATGATTAAGAATCATGAAGTATAGCAGATTTTTGATGAATGAAACCAACACCTTCTTTCCCCACTCCCTATATTTTTTGAGAACAAACTAAAAAGGCAAAAGAAGATTTTCTTTTGCCTTTTTAGTTTTGTACAGACGCGATTAATCGCGTCTGTACTTTTTACTCTTACTCATCGTCGAAATCGTCATCGTCGTCATCGTCGTCTTCTTCGTAATCTTCTTCGTCTGCGACTTCATCGGCGATTAAGTCATCGTCCTCATCTAAAATTGACCTTTCTGCACGTCTGTTTCCATAGCTAGGCTCTCCAAGGGTGGGAGAATCTAAATTATAGGTGCGAGCTGTGCGGTCATCTAAAACCATATCGAGAGGATCGTCAACTTCATCTAAGACACTACTAGTAATATCAGTAGCATAGTCATCGATCGCACTGGTTTCTTCATAAGTATTGTAACCAGTACCAGCCGGAATCAATCGCCCGATAATCACGTTTTCTTTCAATCCCCGCAGCCAGTCAGATTTACCTTCAATAGCTGCTTCGGTAAGTACCCGTGTTGTCTCTTGGAAGGATGCGGCAGAAATAAAGCTGTCAGTGTTCAACGATGCTTTGGTGATACCCAACAATACTGGGGTGTACTGTGCCTTCGCACCACCTGTAATTGACATTGCTTCGTTCACCTGCTCAACTTGGCGTAGTTCCACCAATTCGCCAGGAAGCATTGTGGTGTCACCACCATCATCAATCCTGACTTTGTTGGTCATCTGGCGCACAATCACTTCAATGTGCTTATCGGAAATATCAATCCCTTGAGACTGATATACCATTTGCACTTCATTCACCAAGAAAGTCTGTACCTTCTGCAAAGCATGGCTAGCACAAGCATAAATTCCGTCTTCGGAACCCAGGCTAAAGAAGATTTCCAAAATTTCATGGGGGTTCGATGGACCATCTGTCAACGGTTGTCCCGCTAACACATGAGAACCATCTGGCACAATTAAATTTTGTCCTGGGCCTAGAGGATAATCTGTGACTACGCCATTTGATTCTACGACTTTGATGGCGATCGCTTCATCACCATCACCGTAAACTACCTTGATTTCTCCCGCCCGCCGACATAAAATACAGGCTTCTTTGGGTTTACGAGCTTCGAGCAATTCTTCAATCCTGGGCAAACCTTGAATAATGTCTCCGGTTTTGGCGCGTTCAAATACTAACAACACCAAGTTATCACCCCGTTGCACCAAATCACCGTCTTCTATTTGCAAGACAGCCCCAGGACTGACTCGGTAAGGACGACCGACGCGGATAGTAAGAGCGTAGTTCTGAGTGCTGAGGGCTGAATCCTGAGCATTTTCTTCATTCAGCGCTTTGGATTCAGCGCTCGTTAATTTTTTGACATTCATTACTTGCCCAGATTCGTCAGCAAAAACTCCAGCGGCAACTTCTGTACCTGCTACAAGCAAGTCACCCGCTTTTACTTTTGGCTGGGTACTGGTATTTACCGTCATCATGTCAGTGTCACGCAACACTAAACATCGACGTACATTTTCGGTTCCCTTTTGCACACCCCGCACTATCCCGCCTTCTTTGGACAAGATTTGGGTACGTGCGACCACGGAACCTGGGGCGATGCTTAGTCCATCTTGTACTTCCAGTGTTGTCTGGGTACTACCTTGGGTAGCATCAGCGGTAATGTCTCGACGAATTACCAAGGACTCCAAAATCACGAGCTGCAAGCGCTGAACTTCCTCGTCTTCGGTATCCTGTACCAATTCAATATCTGCTGCTAGGGGGGAGGCGTTGTGGTCTTGTTCGCCTTCTTGCTCAATTTCCAGTACTAGCTGGGTTCGCAGCAGTTCCACACCTTCCACGGATTTTACCCGTTCGGAATCTTTGTAAGGCAAGCGCTGCACTGCGCGTAACTCGATGGAACGCCCAGTTTGTTGACTTACCGATGTGGTTGATGGCACGTCGGGATTGTTCGGTACAGCAAACTCGACTACTGGACGACTTAACAGGGCGGGGCCTTCTGGTGTCTCCACATACTGGATATAGCGTAATTCCGTGGCAACGCTGCCTTGAAATTCCTCACCTGGTTGGATGAACGTGTTATCTCGTCCCATGACTGCTTCAGGATCGTCCACCATCAGCAGTTCCCCTGGCTTCACCACCACTTCCCGCAGGATGTCGTTTTTCTGGGTAACTTCAATTACACCGCTGTTTTGGCAGAAGATATCCTTCACAACTTCGGTGCCAGCTTCCACAAACTGACCGTCTTCTACCAACAGCAAGGAGATATCTTTATTAACTTCGTGGGTTTCTTCGGGAATCCACAACAGTGTACCGCCTTGGACAACTTCATAACCGAGTTTGGCTTTGCCTTTTTTCTGGACTTCAACGCCCGCGAATTTTAGGAATCCACCAGTGTTTGTGCGATAGCGGTCATCAATTAACTCGGCTACCACTTGACCATTTTGCACTTTTGTGCCTGGTGTAGCGCGGAGGTTAAATACCTGATTGTTGCCAGTTGAAACTAGGTAGTTATTGCGACCTTGGGAACTTTGGACTGTTACTGTTGCTTGGTCTAAGACCACAGAAGCGGTGATAATTTCAATTTCCCTGGTACTCTTCCCTGGGGTAGCTTCGGGCAAGCGCACCACACCGCCGTGCAAAGTAGTTAATTTGGTTTCTGCTAATACTCCATTAGAAGCGATCGCGTCACCATTTTTCACCACCAATTCGGCACCAGGCGGCAAGTTGTAAACTTCCCCAGACAAAATCCAAATCAAACCACCCCGTGCGGCTGTGGTTGTGGTGTTGCCTTGACGGTCAGTTTTTTGTTCTGGGACGACTTCGGCAAATTGCACTTCCCCTGCCAAGTCAGAGGCCACATCTTTAACGGCTTTTTCAGTGTTAGTCCGAGTTGTGCGTCCACCAAGGGCGACTTCTGCCAACAACTGACCTTGTTTTACTTGATTGCCATCAAATACATATAATGTAGAACCTTGAGTCAGCTGCACCTCTTGGTTAGCTGGTGTGGTGTCACCTTCTTTTTTGGGTTCCAAAATGATCACACCGTTAGCCTCAACATACAAGGCATCTTCACCGTGGCGGGTACGATATTGTCTTGTCCGCAATTTGCGGGGAATTTTCACAGTCCCATCAATTTTAGAACGGACTTGTTGTGCCACTTCCCCAGTAAACACACCACCTGTGTGGAATGTCCGCATGGTTAGCTGGGTACCTGGTTCGCCGATACTTTGGGCAGCAATAATCCCCACAGCTTCGCCCAAGTCCACCATCTTGGCGTGGGCTAAACTCCAGCCGTAGCAATGTTGACAAACAGAACGTGCAGCTTCACAAGTTAGGGGACTCCGGACTACAACTTCTCCCACCCCAGATTTGCCAATTATCTTGGCCAAGTCGTCAGAAATTGGGGTGTTGCGTGTTGCAATCACTTCTTTTGTGATTGGATGCACCACGTCTTCGCCAATTACCCGTCCCATCAAGCGATTTGCCAGAGGAATCAAAGTTTTGGCACCTTCTGTCATTGGCCGAATGGGAATACCTCTGGTGGTGCCGCAGTCAAATTCCCGAATAATCACATCCTGGGATACGTCCACCAAACGCCGGGTGAGATAACCAGAGTCAGCCGTCCGTAAGGCGGTATCTACCAATCCTTTTCTGGCACCGTAAGACGAAATAATGTATTCCGTCACCGTCAGCCCTTCGCGGAAGTTGGTTTTGATGGGCAAGTCGATAATTTCCCCTTGGGGGTCTGCCATCAGTCCCCGCATTCCCACCAATTGCCGGACTTGGGAGATGTTACCCCGCGCCCCGGAGAATGCCATCATGTAGACGGAGTTGAGGGGGTTGGTCTTTTTGAAGTGAACAACTACTTCATCTTTGAGGGCTTCACTGGTTCCGTTCCAAGTATCAATTACCTTTTGAAAGCGTTCTACTTCAGTGATTTCACCCCGTTGATAACGGGCTTCGGTGGCGCGAATTTCTTCTTCGGCTGCTTCGAGGAGCGATCGCTTAGTTGGAGGCACCATCAAGTCATCTACACTAATGGAAACCCCTGCTTTGGTGGCGTAGCGAAAACCTAAATCCTTGAGTTTGTCCGCCATCACTGCGGTTCGCGCCGTACCATAATGCGTAAAAGCCCAAGAAATCAAATTTCTCAGTTGACCTTTATCCACCACCCGATTGCGAAAAATCATTTTTTCAGTCATTAGTCATTAGTCCTAAGTCATTGGGGATTGGGTATTGGGTATTGGGTATTGGGTACTGGGCATTTTTCCCAGTCCCCAGTCCCCAGTCTCCAGTCCCTAACTTGCTAGTGCTTCCTGAATCGCTTTATTGTAAATAACCCGACCAGGTGTTGTACGTATATACTGTGAAAGGAGATTTCCCTTAGCGTCTTCTCTGACTCGGCGGAACTTATACTTTAATGTCCGGCTGCCATCCTCGTTTTCTATAACTTCCAGGGGTTCTGTATCCGGTTGGTCTGATTCCATTTCACCGTCAAACCGCACAAAGATATAGGCGTGCAAGTCTATTTGCTCTTGCTGGAAAGCCATAATTACGTCATCTAAGGAAGCAAAGTACTTACCTGCGCCTTTGGTAGCACCGGGATTTTCTGCTGTTAAGTAATACGCTCCCAATACCATGTCTTGGCTAGGCGTGATAATAGGTTTACCTGTGGCTGGTGACAAAATATTGTTAGAAGCCAACATCAACAACCGCGCCTCAGCCTGACTTTCTAACGACAGCGGTACGTGTACCGCCATTTGGTCGCCATCAAAGTCGGCGTTAAATGCCGGACACACCAAAGGATGCAGTTGAATTGCTCTCCCTTCCACCAAGATTGGTTCAAAAGACTGAATACCCAAACGGTGCAACGTTGGCGCCCGGTTCAGGAGTACTGGGTGTCCTTCAATTACTTCTTCCAGTACATCCCAAACACTGGGGTCATTACGCGATATCAGCTTTTTCGCAGCCTTAATGTTATTCACCATGCCACTGCGAATAAGGCGGTTAATCACAAATGGTTGAAATAGCTCAATTGCCATTTCTCTAGGCAAACCGCACTGGTGAATTTTCAGCTTTGGTCCGACCACAATTACCGAACGTCCAGAGTAGTCAACTCGTTTGCCTAACAAGTTTTGTCTGAAACGTCCTTGCTTACCTTCAATAATGTCAGACAGAGATTTCAGGGGTCGGTTATTTGCCCCCACCACAGTCCGTCCGCGGCGGCCATTGTCAATCAAAGCATCGACTGCTTCTTGCAGCATCCGCTTTTCGTTCCGCACAATAATCTCTGGCGCCAAAATTTCTTGCAGCCGTGCCAAACGATTATTCCGGTTAATTACCCGCCGATACAAATCATTCAAATCGCTGGTGGCAAACCGTCCGCCATCTAGCTGCACCATTGGGCGCAAGTCAGGAGGAATCACGGGAATAACTGCCATGACCATCCACTCTGGTTTAGAACCAGTAGCGATGAAGTTGTCAATTACCCGCAGTCGTTTAATTAATTTGGCCCGTTTTTGTCCCTTGGCGTTGCCAATTTCTTCCCGCAGGCTTTCAGCTTCTTGCTCTAAATTGATATCCGCAAGCAAGCGCAGCAGTGCTTCGGCACCAATGCCTACCTCTACGCCCTGTAGCTGAGAATCTTCACTATAAATTTGGTCTTCAATTTCCAGCCACTGGTCTTCACTTAGTAGCTGTTTGTAAGTTAAAGTTTCGGCATTGCCTGGACTTAGGACAACATAAGAGTTGAAATAGACAATCTGTTCCACATCCCGCAAAGGCATATCCAGCAGGATGGAAATATAGCTAGGAATGCCTTTGAGATACCAAACGTGAGCTACTGGTGCGGCAAGTTTGATATAGCCCATACGGTGACGACGCACCCGTGACTCGGTAACTTCTACCCCACAGCGCTCACAGACAATACCTCTGTGACGGACTCTTTTATACTTGCCACAATGGCATTCCCAATCTTTCGCAGGGCCAAAGATGCGCTCACAGAATAAGCCATCCATCTCTGGCTTGAGAGTCCGATAATTAATTGTTTCTGGTTTGGTGACTTCACCGACTACCTGACCATTGGGCAAAGTTCTCTCGCCCCACTGGCGAATGCGTTCAGGGGAAGCTAAGCCAATTTTTACGTAGTCAAACTGATTAGTTTGGGCTGGTCTCATACTTTAAGTGCTGAGTTTTGAGCTATGAGTATATTTAGTTTTCAGTTAGGAGTTAGGAGTTAGGAGTTATGAGTTATGAATTATGAGTTATGAGTAAAACTCTTAATTAGTCTTTACTCCTCACTCCTCACTCCTAACTCCTAACTTTTAACCCCTCACTCCTAACTCTCTATTCGTCGTCTTCCAGCGATTCGCGGGAGAGAGATTCGTATGTTGGTCTGGGAGGTGTGCGACGGGCTGATTGGTCTGCCATCAAATCGACTTCCACATCTAAGGAACTACCGTCCGCTTGGGTTTCTACCTTGTGTACGGCAATGTCTAACCCCAATGATTGTAGTTCGCGCATTAACACCTTAAAGGACTCTGGTGTTCCCGGTCTAGGAATTGCCTTACCTTTAACGATCGCATTTAACGCTTCATTTCGTCCTTGCATATCGTCGGATTTCACTGTCAGCAATTCCTGTAAGGTGTAAGCCGCACCAAAGGCTTCCAATGCCCACACTTCCATTTCCCCAAACCGCTGACCGCCTTGTTGGGCTTTACCACCCAAGGGTTGCTGGGTCACCAGTGAGTACGGGCCTGTGGAACGGGCGTGAATCTTATCGTCTACCAAATGCACCAGCTTCAGCATGTAAGCCACGCCAATGGTGATTGGTCGGTCAAAGGGTTCGCCTGTACGCCCATCAAACACCATGATTTTCCCTGGGTCATCTGGGTTATATACCCAGTCTTTGCTGGTTTCATCCCGTGCTTCTTGCAATTTGCCATGCACGATTCTCCGGGATGATTCTTCACCATACATTTCATCAAAGGGAGTAATCTTAAATCGCACTCCCAAGGTATGACCAGCCCAACCCAAGAGACATTCAAATACTTGTCCGACGTTCATCCGGCTGGGTACGCCCAGGGGGTTAAGTACGATATCTACTGGCGAACCATCGGGCAAATAAGGCATATCTTCCGCTGGCAATATCCGGGAAATAATCCCTTTATTGCCGTGGCGTCCTGCCATTTTGTCGCCGACTTGGATTTTGCGTTTTTGGGCGACATACACCCGGACTACCATATTGGCTCCCGGTGGCAATTCATCGCCTTGTTCGCGGGTAAATAAGCGCACGTCAACTACGCGCCCTTTTTCTCCGTTGGGTACTCGCAGGGAATTGTCTCGCACATCCCGCGCTTTTTCACCGAAAATGGCACGCAAGAGTTTTTCTTCTGGTGGTTGGTCAGATTCACCTTTTGGTGTTACTTTGCCCACCAAGATATCGCCAGCTTCTACCCATGCCCCAATGCGGATGATCCCTTGTTCGTCTAACTGACGCAAAGCATCTTCCCCAACGTTGGGAATTTCTCTGGTGATTTCTTCTGGTCCCAGTTTTGTTTGCCTAGCCTCAATTTCATATTTTTCAATGTGAATTGAGGTGTAGATATCATCCTGTACCAGTCGCTCAGAAATTAAAATTGCGTCTTCGTAGTTGTAGCCTTCCCAAGGCATGTAAGCAACGACGATATTTTGTCCTAGCGCCAATTCCCCGCCTTCGGTGGAGGAGCCATCAGCTAATACCTGACCTGCCACTACTTTTTCGCCAATGCGGACCAGGGGCTTCTGGTTCAAACAAGTATCTTGGTTTGAGCGTTGATACTTAGAAAGTAAGTATCTAATTTCTGAGGTGTTGGGTTTTGGACGCACGCGAATTTCTGTGGCATCTACATAAGTGACATCGCCATCAGTACGTGATACAATTACCATCCCGGAGTCTCTTGCTCCTTGGGCTTCCAAACCAGTGCCCACCAATGGCCGCTCTGGCTTCAGCAGAGGTACTGCTTGCCGTTGCATGTTTGATCCCATCAGCGCTCGGTTAGCGTCATCATGCTCCAAGAAGGGAATCATGCTGGTAGCTACCGACACAATTTGTACAGGAGATACCGCTACGTAGTCCACTTGCTCTGGCGTTGTGGTCGAAAATTCCTGACGATAGCGCACTGGCACTTGCGGCCCAATAATGTGCCCATTTTCATCTACAGGAATATCTCCAGGAGCAACCCGCAGGTCATCTTCTTCATCTGCTGTCATGTAAGCTGCCGGCAAATCAAATCTCACCCGCCCATTTTCCACAGGTCTAAATGGGGTTTCTAAAAAGCCGTATTGGTTCACCCGTGCATGGGTTGCCAAGGAGCCAATCAACCCAGCATTGGGACCTTCTGGTGTTTCAATGGGGCAAATACGTCCGTAGTGACTAGGGTGAATATCCCGCACAGCAAACCCTGCACGTTCGCGGGTTAAACCACCAGGACCAAGGGCACTCAAGCGGCGTTTGTGAGTCAGTTCTGCTAAGGGATTAGTTTGATCCATGAACTGACTTAACTGGCTGGAACCAAAGAATTCTTTAATGGCTGCTACCAGTGGTTTGGGGTTCACCAAGGAAGCAGGGGTGAGTACTTCGGCATCGGATACAGTCATCCGTTCTCGAATGATTCTCTCTAGGCGGTTTAAGCCTACCCGCACTTGGTTTTGCAGCAATTCACCGACGCTTCTGACGCGACGATTACCTAAGTGGTCGATGTCATCGATGTTGCCGATGTCATATTCCAAATTAATTAGATAATCCACCGCTGCCAAAATATCGCTGGAGGTCAGCACGCGCATGGTGTCGGGGACAGAAAGGCGCAATTTCTTGTTGAGCTTATACCGCCCAACGCGACCCAAGTCATAACGTTTCGGGTCAAAGAAACGGGAGTCTAGGAGCTGTTGTCCGCCTAAGACTGTGGGTGGTTCACCAGGACGCAGTTTCCGATATAACTCCATCAGGGCTTCTTCTTCGGAAAACTGCCCTTCTTTTTCAATGGTTTTTTGGAAATATTCTGGGTGGCGTAGGGCGTCAAATATTTCGTTGTCTGATAAGCCTAAGGCTTTTAATAGTACCTGGGCTGAGAGTTTGCGGGTTTTGTCGATGCGTACCCACACCAAATCATTACGGTCTGTTTCAAATTTCAGCCATGCCCCCCGGTTGGGAATTAAGCTAGCAGAATAAGTACGCCGCCCGTTTTTATCGATTTCTGATTTGTAGTAAACTCCTGGCGATCGCACTATTTGGTTGACAATCACCCGCTCGGCTCCGTTGATAATAAAGGTGCCGCGATCGGTCATCAAAGGCAAATCTCCAATGAATACCTCTTGCTCTTTGATTTCCCCGGTTTCCTTATTTATCAAGCGTGTGGGAACATACATTTGAACAGCATAGGTACTATCTCGCCTTTTGGCTTCTTCGACGCTATACTTTGGCTCTTTGAGTTTGTAGTTGTGACCCAAAAAGTGCAGTTCTAGTTTGCCCGTGTAATCTGTGATCGGACTAAAGGAGTTCAGTTCTTCTATCAGCCCTTCTTCCAAAAACCAGCGAAAGCTTGAACGCTGGATTTCAATCAAGTCGGGCAATAGAAAGGCGGGTTCCATATATGTTTCTTTAGTCATGCCTCTACCTTTGTCAACCTGGTTAAATTTTCCCTTGGACACTGCTGTTTAATACTTCCCACTGCTAGCCAGTGCCCGAGCTGTTGGGGAACTTTTCTTTATACACCTAACTATTTACAAGTGTGGACAAACGCAGCGGTGAAAGCTGGAATGAACCATTTTCCCAAGGGGGAAATCGCCCCTAATTTAGATTGGGTATTGGGTACTGTGTATTGGGTATAGGATATGGGAAAATTCTTCCCTAATTCCCATTCCCTACTCGCCAATCCCCAATTAAAATATTCCGAAATTCGATCTATTTTCCTCACTTCCCCTCCAAAAAGCGCGTCAAGAAAGCTTACGCAACTCTACACGGCGTGTCTAAAATCCACTCCGCTGTTTATACTCTCAGTGATATCCTAGATATCCTAAGTTTGAGGAAACTATCCGTATGTTGTCGGCTTTGAATCAGAATCACTTGATTTTGCTGGATTGTAATCACAAGGCAATTTCATTTAACGATTTTGTATAGGTTCAACACACCAAGCCGATGTTGTGCATAATTATGGCTCAACCTTGGTCGTTACGGTCACTCATGTATCGAGAGCATCCGCTTGTAGAGATTTGGAGGATGGCCAAGCCGAATAACAAACAGCACGGAAAATTAAGTTCAGAAGTTTTACGTTCCTTCCTTTATCATTATGGCGCTTTTCAAATGGTTTGGAGGGAATGATTTTAGCATATTTTTGTCCTCCTAGAGTTTTATTTCTTTGAACGCAACTGGATAAAATAGACTAAAGGACAGTTTATATTGACAGACCAAATAATTTACAGGCATTTTGGGTGGTAGCTTGGGCGATCGCTTCAGTAGTTTCTTGACGCAGTTTCGCTACTTGCTCTGCTACATAAAGGACGTAAGCAGGCTCGTTGCGCCTCTCGCCCCGTTTGGGAACTGGAGCCAAAAAAGGGCAATCTGTTTCAATAAGTAAGCGATCGCTACTCACCATCGCCGCTGAGGATTGGATCGCTTTGGCGTTTTTGAACGTTACCGTTCCGCTAAAGCTGATGTAAAAGCCCAAGTCGAGAAACCATTGAGTTTCTTCCGGGGTTCCTCCCCAACAATGCATAGCCCCACGCACTGTTTCTCCTTTTAGTGAGCGCCATTTTTGCAACACTTCTCTAGTTTCGGCAGCAGCATCGCGGCAGTGGATAATCACTGGTAAGTCAAGTTCTGATGCGATCGCCAACTGCGACTCAAACACCATGTACTGTTGCTGATAGTTATCAGCTTTGTAAAAATCCAGTCCCATTTCCCCAATGGCTACTACATTCGAGTCCGAACTTGCCAAAGATTTAATTTTATCGGCTGTGTCCTCATTCCATTTCTGGGCATCTAAGGGATGCAGTCCTACAGCAAAGCTGATTTCCGGAAAATCATGGGCTATGGAC
This sequence comes from Desmonostoc geniculatum HA4340-LM1, assembly GCA_019359545.1. Classification (GTDB taxonomy): domain Bacteria; phylum Cyanobacteriota; class Cyanobacteriia; order Cyanobacteriales; family Nostocaceae; genus Nostoc; species Nostoc geniculatum. Next base: position 36,856 of record JAHHHB010000032.1, read on the forward strand.
TGAATGCTAGAAAATTCCTCCGGATGAACACAGGAATGAACTAAACGTACTACACCTGCTTGTTGCCACCGCGATCGCACTGCTGCTAAATCTGGCTGAAAACTATCAAAGTTGAGATGAACGTGAGTGTCTATCAGTTGCATCATTTGTCCTTTGTCATTTGTCGGTTGTCATCAGTCAGTTGTCCTTTGTCCTTTGTTAATGACTAATGACCAATGACCAATGACCAAGGACAAATGACTAATGACTACTCAGCTGTTTGTGTGAGAGGTTTTAGTTTCGTCGCCAATTTTGACTTCTTTCTTGCCCCATTGTTAGGGTGAAGCACACCCCGTTTGACTGCTTTATCTATTTTGCTGTAAGCCTCAGATAACTTAGACTGCACTTCTTGCTTTAATTCTGGGGTAGGATTAGCTGCATAGACAGTTACAGCATTCAAGTATTTCTTCATCAGCGTCTTGACTGCTGATTTGTAAGATTTGTTACGCAGTCGATTCCGTTCTGCGATTTCGGCACGCTTGAGAGCAGACTTTGTATTGGCCACAGTCAATTCCAGAAAATATAATAATATGTACACACACTACTAGATTTACTAATATAGCATCCAAATTGCCAATGTTAGAATTTCCTAAAAAAATTATGTCATTGGGTAGTAGGGAGTGGGGAGATGACGAGATGGGGAGATAAGAGAGACAATGACTAATGACTAATGACCAACTCAGTATGCCGCCAATTAAGGAAATACGTTAAAATAAACTGCATGAATAAAATATTCACCCTAACTCACGACCTGACCGAGCAGTGGAATTGCCAATGGCATCTGTCCTTAAAGCGGATAGACAATCAAAGGTAAAAGCTGTAGTACAACTAAATTTCAGGAAATTTACAGTATAGAACCGATATTTCGTGTCTGTACACATGTTAACTACTAAAAGTTAGGAAAATAAGTAAAAGTTATACTCAGACCCTAACCCCTGTAAATTAGGGGCATTGGATGTGCAAGCACACGACCTTTACCCCTGTAAGGAGTGAGGGTAAGGGCATAAGCATAGCGGGAAATGGGAAATTCCCTTCCTGCCGATCGCCAATCAAGGCAGATCGAATTGAGCGACTAACTCGCCTTTCAAGTAAACCATGTGCTGGCAACCTTGAGAGTATCAAAAAAATCCAGGTTAAGCTAGAGAAGAGAATTAGAGTTAGCTTTCACACCCTAACGGTTGAAAAGCTTTCACTACATCTCAGGTGGCAATATTATAATTTTGGCATTGTCCTTACTCCATGCTGCGAATCATTACTCAGCAGGCAGACGTCAGAGCAGAACTACAACGGATCTGCGATCGCACCCATGACGAACAGGTGCCCAACAAAGAAGCAACGGTGCGGGAAGTTTTGCAAGCAGTCAAACGCCAAGGCGACAAAGCTGTACTGCATTACACCGCCGAATTTGACAAACAAACCCTCAAGCCAGAAGAACTCCGTGTCACAGGCTCGGAACTGGATGCAGCCTATCAACAAGTGTCAAAGGAGTTGATGGGAGCAATTCGGCTAGCTTGCCGCCAAATTGAAGCATTTCATCGTCAGCGAGTACCGAAAAGCTGGGTACACTTCGGCGACGATGAAGTTGTCCTGGGCAAACGCTACACCCCCGTAGACCGAGCGGGATTGTATGTGCCTGGTGGTCGTGCTGCCTATCCCAGTACAGTCCTGATGAATGCAATTCCGGCTCATGTTGCTGCTGTACCTCGCATAGTGATGGTAACGCCACCAGGTGCAGGGGGGGCAATTAACCCAGCAGTCTTAGTAGCTGCTCAAGAAGCAGGGATAGAAGAAATTTATCGCATAGGGGGGGCACAGGCGATCGCCGCTTTAGCCTATGGCACAGAAACCATTCCGAAAGTGAATGTGATTACTGGTCCTGGGAACATTTATGTCACCCTAGCGAAAAAACTTGTCTACGGCATCGTCGGGATTGATTCTTTGGCAGGGCCTTCCGAAGTGCTGGTGATTGCCGATGAAACTGCAAACCCAGTGCATGTAGCTGCTGACTTATTAGCCCAAGCAGAACACGATCCGATGGCGGCAGCTATTTTGCTGACAACGGATGCTGCTTTAGCCAAGAACGTGCAAGTAGCTTTAGAAAGACAGCTAGTGGATCATCCACGGCGAATAGACACAGAAAAAGCGATCGCTCATTACGGCTTGATTATCGTTGTGGAATCTTTGGCAGCAGCAGCAGAACTCTCCAATGAATTTGCTCCCGAACATCTAGAATTAGAAGTCAAAGACCCTTGGGCACTATTACCACAAATTCGCCATGCTGGAGCAATCTTTTTGGGTTACTCGACACCAGAAGCAGTAGGAGACTATTTGGCAGGCCCCAACCATACCTTGCCGACTTCTGGCGCTGCTCGGTATGCTTCGGCGTTGGGGGTTGAAACTTTCCTGAAACATTCTAGTATTATTCAATACTCCCAAACTGCACTGGAAAATGTGGCTAGTGCCATTGATGTATTAGCAACAGCAGAAGGCTTACCTTCTCATGCTGATTCAGTGCGACGCCGAATTAAGCAAGAAGAGTGATTGGGAATGCTTAATTTTTTCTGATGCTTTTGGTAAAAGTCATTCCAGAGCTTCAAACTAAAACTTTGGACAGCGATCGTAGATCGTGCAAGATTTGCTACCCTGCCTTTCATTGCCGATGGCAGTCGCGGCAAAATTTGGGCATTAGCGATCGCCAGTTCCTAAGTATAAGCTTGTCACTCAAACTAAATTTTTAGATAAAACTAGACAATGATAAATGTTTTGTCCAGTACAAAACTTGTTAAACTTGTGATAACCCAAAAACCAAGTGAAAAATTAAGGCTTGAGAAGCTGTACAAAACTTTTCAGAGTAGTCCTGCCTGTTAGATGGTAGTCGAGAAAACCAGAGATTTTAATGGGACTGAAAATAACGGATTAAAGTAGCAAAGTTTCTCAAATTCTCTAAACATACAACCTGAAATAGGATAAGTTCTATCCGATTTTAAGCCTGCGGACTGGTGAGTGACGACACTACTAGGATCAAGCAGGAAGCAATCTGGAGAAAGTATAACAGTGTTTTAACTCTGTTTACCTTTGTCCAAGTGTTGTAGAACGGTCTACTCTTTAGGAGACGATAGGGGTGCTAAATACTGTTTTGGTAGCTCTGGACGGTTCAGAAATTGCAGAACGAGTAATCCAGACTTTAGATGATTTCGCCTTTTCCGAAGACGCCAAGGTTATCCTTTGCCATGTATTTCCCACGTCAGAGTCAGAGATCGAACTACCTGCGGATCGTCCTCAGCCAGAGTCCCCAACATTTTCTTATTTTCATATTGAAAAACAGCTGCAATCCTATCAGGAAAAGTTATCAGTCACAAGTGAGTTAGAACTGGTAACAGGCGATCCTGCTGAAGAGATTATTCGCCTTGCCAACATATACAAAACTGAATTGATCGTAATTGGCAGTCGTGGATTGATGGGGATGAAGCGAATAGTTCAGGGTTCTGTTAGCAGTCAAGTTGTGGAAGAGGCTAATTGTTCAGTATTAGTAGTAAAGCCGAATTAGAATCAGCTAAAGGCAAATGAGATAATGCCATGACCACAACTCCAGCAGTTAGCAAACGACTTACGTTTAAAGAGTATTTGGCTTATGATGATGGCACCGATACTCGCTACGAACTGGTCAATGGAGAACTAATTCCGGTGAGTTTGGGAAGTGGACAACACGGCGCAGTAACTGAATTTCTCAATGTTAGCTTTCGAGCAGAAATTCTCCGGTTAAAGTTGGATTGGACTTCTAAACAAATGGTTATCGGTGTTCGTTCCCCCCGTGCTGGCAAATGGGATACATCGAGAATTCCAGATGTGGTGGTGATTCTATTGTCTATGTGGCGAGAGTTAAGAAACCGAGAGGCAGTTATTGAACTTAATGAACCACCTTCATTGTTGGTAGTGGAAGTTGTGAGTGAATCAACAAAGACCGTAGATTATCGAGCCAAGCGAGTTGAGTATAACATTCTAAATATTCCAGAATATTGGATTGTCGATCCATTAACGAGCAAAGTGACTGTCTTCACATTGATTGAAGAATTATACGAACCAGTAGAGTTTGTTGGTAGCGATCGCATTAAATCTCAAATTTTTCCAGAGTTAAAATTAACAGCTGAGCAAGTGCTATCTGCTGAAGATTAAATATATTGGGCGAAGTTTTACAATACGACTAAAGCCAGTTTATTTACTAAAACGCCTGCGATCACCAGTCATTGCCGTGCTTTCTAATTGCAATTGAAAACTAGCGATCGCACTCTTCCCCAAAGCAATAAATACTGGGGACTAGGAACTGGGTACTGGGGACTGGGCAAGAAGAATTAATACCCAGTCCCCAGTCCCTAATCCCCAATCCCCAATTCCTAATTCAACGTTTTTGAGTTGCTAAAAATTGGCGCAAGCTCAACAAACTCAGAGTTTGACCCAAATTCAAGGGCAAAACTGAGAGTCCTTCCAAGCGGGACTGTATCCAACCTTCTCCCCAGTACCATTCGTGAAACCCGTCAATCCCTCCCGACAGTAGCAAGCGGAGGCAATTGGATTTTACAACGTCCACTTGATGATGAATCGGGACTGGCCCAGTCCAGGTAGTAAACTCAAATCCAGGAACCAATTCTTCTGGCATTCCTGGCGCAAAACGTTGCCCTACAAGCCATTTTGCTAGTTGTGCCGGATGCACTAGGCTGTCACGAATTACATCTGTTGATGCTTCGATTTCGATTCGCAGTTGGCTTTGTTGAAAATTACCCAGCATTTTTCCAGGATTACCTAAAGGTGAGACATCGCTATTTCTAATTTAGTCATTAGTTATTGGTCATTGGTCATTGGGCATTGGGCATTGGGCATTGGTTATTAATTCTTATCCCTCATCTCCCTCATCTCCCCATGCCCCATGCCCCATGCCCAATACCCCACTAAGTTACTTTTGTACCAATACAGAACTTAGAATAGAAAGGTGGACTTGTTAAGAAATGTAAGGTTATTCATGGCGGATCAGTTAATTCGTGCAACAGCAGCCGAGGGTGGGATTCGTGCGGTAGGCGTGATTACCACACGTTTAACAGAAGAAGCACGAGGGCGGCACAAGCTTTCCTATGTAGCAACGGCAGCACTAGGACGGACTATGGCGGCGGGTTTGTTGATGGCTTCCAGCATGAAGCGAACTGGATCGAGGGTCAACGTGCGAGTTAAGGGCGATGGGCCTTTGGGTGGCATATTGGTAGATGCAGGTCTAGATGGCACGGTACGCGGGTATGTGGGAAATCCATCTGTGGAATTGCCTCCCAATGCCAAAGGTAAGCTAGACGTTGGTGGTGCGGTGGGTAACGGTTACCTCTACGTTGTTCGGGATATCGGTTATGGTTATCCTTACTCTAGTACTGTAGAACTAGTTTCTGGAGAAATTGGCGATGATGTCGCTCATTATCTGGTGAATTCGGAACAAACTCCTTCTGCTTTAGTGTTGGGCGTGTTTGTGGGAGCAGGTGGAGTCACGGCTGCTGGAGGATTACTGGTACAAGTCTTACCCAAGGCTGCAAGAGATGAAGCCTTAGTAGAAAAGCTAGAATCACGGGTAGCTGCTTTAGCAGGTTTTACGCCTTTGCTGCAAGCTGGGAAAAATTTACCTGAAATATTTGGTGACTTGCTAGGAGATATGGGGCTAGCAATTTTTCCCGAAAGGCAAATGCTGCGCTTCCACTGCGGTTGTTCTTTCGATCGCGTTTTGGGGGCACTCAAAATTTTGGGAGAAGCTGAACTCCAAGATATGATTATTAAAGATGATGGTGCCGAAGCAACTTGCGATTTTTGCGGCAGCGTTTACCAGGCAAGTAGCGATCACTTAGCTCAGCTAATTGCCGATTTGCAGGCTGAATCTACGATTTCAGGATAAAGTATAAAACAGCACTAAAATTTTAGCGTTTTAATGGTATCTGTGGGGATAGATAATCAAAAAAGTAGCTTTTTAATCATGAGAAAGTTACTATGGCAACAATGGAATTATCAACCTAAAACAGAAAGCTATTCAATTATTTTGGTGTGAGAGATGACAGAGCGGGATATTCCAGACAGTTGGTCAGGAGCCAGAACAAGAGAGCCAGATCAAAACACAAGATTATCCCGAACAGAGCAATTCGGTGAAACTCAAGCGTTTGATGTCCCAGCTACTGGTTCTACCTCCAAGTCAGTGAAGCGGCGAAAAAAAAACAATTCTGGCAAAGATAGTCATTCACAAGACACTATCCAAGCAAGCAAAAGTTCTCGGAAATTGCCACGCTGGATGAGAAGTTGGATATTGTGGTCATTACTGCTAACTTTGATTCCTGGCAGTGTAGCATTCTTGGCAATGGCAATGCTGCTGAAGTTGCCAACTGCCCCTAATTGTCCATCAATTTTCTGGCCTTTAGCTAGTGCTTCGGTGCGGTTGCACTGCGCTCAATTGGCAGCTTCTAAAGATACAGTGAATGACCTGCTGCAAGCGATCGCTCTGGTGAATGAATTACCAGAAAATCACCCGTTACATGCAGAAATTAATCGTTTCACCGAAGAATGGTCGCGGGATATTTTGAAGTTAGCCGATCGGAGTTTCCAAACAGGAAATTTAGAAGAAGCGATCGCCACTGCCCGCAAGATACCAGAAGATGTAGCGGCTTATAAATTAGTAGACGAGCAAATTGACAAATGGCAAACAATTTGGTCGAAGGCAGATACCATTTACAATAATGCGATCGCCGAAGTCCGGGAACGACGCTGGCAATCGGCATTCATGCTCTCTGCCAGAATGTTACGCGTGGACAATCAATATTGGGCGGGTACTAAATACGACCAATTGAATCGCCTAATTGCCACAGCCAGGGAAGATGGCGATAAGTTAGGAAAAGCGGAAAATTTAGCACAAAGCAAGGTTGTTGACAACTTACTAGAAGCCATCAAGCTAGCGGAGTCCATCGGGCAGGAAAGTTACCTTTACCAAAAAGCTCAGGAAGCGATTCCTGTGTTTGGGCGTAAAATGCTGGATTTGGCACAGGCAAAACTCAACCAGCAAAATGCCGATGAAGCACTGGATATTGCTAGACAAATTCCTGAAAGTGCGAAACTACAGGCCGAAACAGATGACTTTATCGCCATAGCTGACGCCAAAAGAAGCGCTTGGCTGGGTAATGTCTCTGGTTTAGAAGCAGCGATCGCCCAAGCACAACAAATCGATCCTTCAAGACCAGTATATGAGGAAGCGCAGCAGTTAATTGCTCGTTGGCAGTTGGAAATCGAAGATGTTGCCCATCTGGAAAAAGCGAGAATATTGGCTAGCCAAGGAACAGTCAATAATCTAACAGCAGCGATCGCCCAAGCGCAACTCATCCCTGCTAGTAACCCCAGAGGCACAGAAGCTAGGCAAGAAATGGGTCGCTGGCAAGCCCAAGTAGAGACCATCGAAGATCAACCTTACTTAGAACGCGCCGAACAGATAGCAATATTTGATGATATTAACTCATTACAAGCTGCGATCGCTCAAGCTAGCCAAATCCGTAGAGGTCGTGCATTATATCCAGAAGCACGCAGAAAAATTCGCACCTGGGCAGGAAAAATTCAGCGAATTGAAGACCAACCCTACCTAGATCAAGCAAGAGAGCTGGCTCTGAGTGGAAATCTCACCGCCGCTATTAGTGCAGCTCAACAAATTGCATCTTCGGGGAGGGCGCTTTCTGGCGAAGCACAAGCCGCTATTGATGACTGGCAAGGGCAAATCCGCACCACAGAAAACTGGAGAAAAGCCCAGGAAACGGCAGCAGCTGGGACGCCAGAAGCCTTGACTGAGGCAATACGGTTAGCAAATCGGGTTTCCAATAATAGCATCTTACGCATGGATGCCAATCTCGCCATTGACCAATGGAGTCAGCAATTATTAGATATAGCACGTTCTCAAGGTCAGTCTGATATTGGCAGAGGAATTCAGATTGCCAAGTCCATTCCCCGTGGTAGTTCTGCTTACAATGCAGCACAAGACCAGATTAGGACTTGGCAGGAATTTCTCAATCCTCAACCAGAACCTTCGCCTCCGGCAGAGTCTCCAGAACCGTCGCCATCAACGACTATTATTGGTCAGTGATTCTATGTATTTTTGATGGTTGTATAAAGTAAGACGTTTGTGTTCAGAAAAATTGTAGGGTGTGTTATTGCTGAGGGTAGGGCATCATCCCAGATTTTTGGTGCGTTATGGACTAACGTCCATAACGCACCCTACCACATTAAAGCTTAGAACGCCAAATGCTCAATCACCGATCGCTTCTCCCCATTCTTTGATGACAGCAAATAGTGATGAATAATCATCTTCAGCAAATGACATTTTCACGGCTGTTTGCAAGATTTGTCGCACTCCTTTAATACTACTGAGATCTAAACTCACAGATTTTGCTTCCGAGATAAACAATTCTGTATCTTTGAGCAAGTGTTTTGTGGGGAAATTGGGATTGGCATAATTACCATCCAACATCCGTTGTAGTTTTTTGTCAAAGGTCGGCGCATAAAGTGAACTGTCGCGCAAGATTTGCATAAAAACATCCACATCCACACCTTGACGCTGAACAAAAGCGAGACTCAAAGCAAAGCTAGTTGTTAGGGAAGCTATTAGTTGATTGAGTGCCAATTTCAGCCCCGCTGCGGCTCCTACAGGACCGACAAGTAAAGGTTCTGTCCCAAAATGTTGGAGTAACTTCAAGTGGCGTTGATATTGTTCTGGCTGGGCACCTACCATTACAATCAACTTGCCAGCTTTTGCTTCGGGGATGCTTCCTAACACGGGCGCTTCTAAATACTCACCACCACCTGCAACAACTGCATCTCTAATTTCCTGGCTTTCGGTGGGAGTAATTGTTCCCATTTGGATGATAGTGCGCCCGTTGAGAGTTTGGGAAGCTCTATCTGAAAGCAAGACATTATAAATGGCTGGTGCATTAGTAAGCATAAGGATTACGCACTCAGCAGCACTAATGGCGTGGCGGGCGTGTGTGACAATTTCAGCCCCAGCTGCTTGTAGTGGTGCTAATTTTTCTGGGGTGCGATTATAGGCAACTAGCTGTATATCTGCGGCTAATAACCTTTGAGCCATCGGTAGTCCCATCAGTCCAGTTCCCAGAAATGCCACCTTCATTTTTTATGTTCCTTTGGTACAGCGTAGGCGTAGTCCTTCGTAAAGTCTGCGTATCTATTTTGACATCTTGCATCAGTCACTTGATGGCAATTTTTTTGGGCGGACACTGCCTTTATTTTAGGACCTTGGCAGTGTCTACCCAGTTATTGAAAATGGTACAAGCAGTATTATCAGTAACTGATTACTTCACCCACCAGCGGCAAAAGTCAGCATAATCAAAACTGAAAGCAAAATACCTGGGGTAAGTAGTGTTACTAACATTAATAGGTCATGGGCTGACATAATTATTACTTTCCAATTGTGTTTAACTTTACACTAATCACTGTTATGCTAGTCCAATTGACACTCTCAGGTCTAAAGACACCCTCGATTCTACAGACAGAATTAGTTTAATCTAAAAAAAATTTAGATCCTTCGAGGTTACTAGGAGGCTTAGGTTGAAAAAGTAACTCGCCTTTCTTAAACTTGTTTTTTAATTCTTTGAAGGATCTAAAAGCCTCGCTCACTGACATTAGTGTTTGTTGAGCAACTACCGAAGGTAGTGAGCTTGCTAATCTGGTCTTGCTAACAGTTGACTCATATATTAGGTCGAATTTACCAGTGAGTAACTTACCTGTTTTGAAAAGTGTTTGTCTAGCAAAATAGACCCCTGAATTATAGAGTTTCCCCGATTGTTGACAAAGATACTCGAATATTGCTTTAGTATCTTTATCAGGGTATAATAAGACTTGTTGAACTCCCATGAAGGGCTTAAGTTTGACCATAATTTGTATTTTTACGATCATATTTATGATGTCATAGAATGATAAATTAATCAAGAAAAACGTAGACGACTAAAGTCGCACGAGTCGCTTATATCTGAGGTCTAAAGACGCGCTCGTTTTACGCTTACCGAGATATTTATAAAACTAATACTGCATTCTTAAATAGAGTTTTAACTTTTCAAATTTAGGTTTATTCTGGCAGAGTCAATCCTTTTAGCGGTTGAGAAATTTCTGTTTTTTCCAGATTTTTGCTCTGAATTAAGACTCCAAAACCACCTAATCCTGTGGGATCTAAAAGCTGGTGTAGTGCGTCCCGCCGCTGTAGTAATTGCGAGAGGGGTTGCTTTTGATTGGAAATACCAGAAATGCGTTCCCCTAATCCCAATGCCATCAAAAATAGTCCTTGCTGGATAAAACCAACGTTTTCTAAACCACAGCGATCGCCCCAGCGTTCCAAAGCTGTAAAGTCAACATGGGCAGTGATATCTTGTCGTCCGAGATTGATATAAGGGTTGTCATGGAAACGATGTTGATAATAGCACTGTAACGTTCCTTGCGATCGCCTGGGATTGTAGTAACGAGTAGCAGGGTAGCCATAATCAATTGTTAACACATAGCCGCGCTGCAAGCGGTCTGCTACTATACTCAACCAGTCCAAAGCAGCTAAATTAATTTCACTGCGGTAACCATCTGGGTATGCACCTGAAGCTAAATCGATTCCCACTAAGTCGAAATACTCGGCTAGTTGGGGCGTGGAAGGTTTCCCTGTGACTTCCACAAATGTTGGCGTATGAGACACGGGGACACGGGGACGCTCTGACGCGGGGAAATTTTCTTTCTCCGCGTCAGAGCGTCTCCCACTCTCAGCGTCTTCTTTCTTTGCGTCTCCTTCATCTTCCTGTGTTGTCACATAAATTTCTCGCACTTCCCCAGCTTCCAGGGTGAATTGATGGACTGGGAAGGCATCGATTAACTCATTAGAAAAAAAACAGCCGTTGATCGAGTTAGATGGGATATCGTCTAGATTGCACCAACGCACAGGCAAATCTTGTAAGCGTTGCTGCTGTTCTTGCCTTAAAGTTGGCGACTTTTCAACAATCACATACTCTAGGGCGGCAAAAAAATTCGGGTAGTGTAACTGATAATACTTGAGGATATGCAATGCCAACAATCCTTGACCTGCTCCCATTTCTACTAGAGAAAAGGTTACAGGACGCCCTAAAATTTCCCACATTTGCAAAAATTGTTCTGCAAGTAACTCGCCAAAATCAGAGGTGAGGTTGGGGGAGGTGAAAAAATCACCATCTTTAAAGCCAATTTTGACTGCATCGCTGGAATAGTAGCCGTGTTCAGGGTGATATAGCGCCATATCCATGAATTGAGCGAAAGTAATTCGCTGTTGCGGACTGGTGGTAATATGATTGGCGATCGCTTGACACAATTCTGGATTGGAATTCATATTAGTTACTGGCATATTTTCTTACCAAATCTACATCCAGGTGTTGACACCCACCAAGTAAATTTGTATCTTCAAAGTATATACGTCAGAAATAAGTATTAAGAGCGTTTTGCTCCGAAATTTTGAAGTTTAGATGTGTGGATCTCTAACAGCAAATTTGCAGGTAGGTATGGCAGCATTTATTACTAAATGGGGAAACAGTTTAGCTATTCGGATTCCCAGATCGGTAGCTGAACAACTACACATAACCGAAGGGACAGCTATAAATTTTAGTGTGGAAGGTAACAGTATTGTAATTACACCACAAACAAGAAAAAAATATACCCTTGATGAGTTACTTGAAGGTATGACTCCTGATAAATTTCATCCTGAATTTGATAGCAGCAATGCTGTGGGGAATGAAGATTGGTAGTTAATCCATACTTTCCTGACAGAGGAGATATTGTCAAATTAGAATTTGGAAATGCACAGCAGTTTACGGCTGATTCGATTCGGCGTGCATTTGCGCTTCAAGCCTCAGGAATGTCATTTGATGATATTGCTAGGACACTAAATAATGAACTACAACAAAAAGGGCGCGAGCAAATTGGCTACCGCCCCAATACTCCTCGGTTAAGGAATTTCTTGGTTGAGGTAAGCTGTTCTTGAGCAGGGGAGGCAGGGGGAGAAGAAATTGGATACTGGTGTTGGATGCAGGAATTGAGTAATTTAATTCTTGGAAGTCCCTAACCACTCACCAAGGACACCAGCACGCCATTGATATCGCGGACGCGAGCAATTGTTTGTCCCCCAGGCTGAGATTTAGGGGCATCTAACGGTTTTGCACCAGCTCCGATGGCTCTCATGTAAGCGCCGCCAACATCAGGAGTGATGAATGATACTTGGATTAATGTCGGTGGTTGTGTAGCGTCGTTGGAATGAAAGCCACCGGGAAATAATTTCTCTGCTTCGCTAGTGGAGGAGAAAGCTAATGTAGTGTTTCCGGTTTCGATTTCAGCCGAGATAAACTGCCCATGATCCTTGACGGTGCGACGAACCAGACCAAATGCTTTTTCGTAAAACTCAACGGTCTTAACTACATCGTCTACCCAGATTACCGTGTAACCAAATTTCACAGTTTTTTCTCCTTATTTAGAAGAATCAGTGCTAGCGAGTATCTTTGCTATTTAACTGTATGCGATTTCAATGTACAGTAGCTTAACTTTCGAGAATATTATGGTCTGTTGCCAGAGTTTGCGCTGCTGTTTGCATCATTTCCATATCTAATGATGACCAATTATGAGGCGCTTGACAGTGATGTGCTACTAACAATCCCCATAATCCTCTAGGTATTAAAATTGGTACCACGAGGTTGGCGCGGACTTGGATAGTGCGGAGAAAATCTCGGTGACAAGACTCAATTGGCTCTAATTCAATATCAGCGATCGCCTTTACCCGTCCTGCTAAGTATAAACCAGCATACTCATCGTTAAAACAATCATCAGGCCCAGTGGAACCAAGTATTGAGAATTCTTGAGAACTCAGAGATTCAAAAGTTACTTGTCCTTGCCACTGCCCGTAAAAATAATACAACACTACGCGATCGACCTGAAGCGATTTTCTGAGTTGATTGGTTGTTTGCCGGACTAACTCATCACGCTGCATTTTTATGACAAGGCGATCAAGCAATTGTTGCAAACCCTGTTCACGGCGATCGCGGCTATGGTTAAATTCGGAGTGAGGATGAATTTGCACGGTTCTAAAATTACGAGTAGGTAAATGCTGCGGGATTTTTATAGTAATTTATTACACTTTATTTAAATACATTTTTGTATTTATAGCAGCATTTCAATTTTAACGGAAGTTAATACTAGTCAACATCTTCCCTACGCAACGCTACGCGAACGGTGAATTTAAAATAAATTATTAAGAAATTCATTTGTTTAATCTGCACCAGAGAATATATGAAAATCTAAATTCAAAGTTAAGAATTTTGGAAAATTACAAATAATATGTTCGGTCTTTCTTTAGATAGAGGCAATAAATATATTTCAAACTGTAATGTAACAATTCAGTTTGTATTCATAGTTACAGATATTTGTCACGCTGTTAGTAATCCTAGTTTTTATGCTTTGCATGGGAACCAGAGACTAACTATAGACTAATGTTGAGTTTCCAAACATTGGGATAAAGTTACGGTAAGCTGACAATGCTGCTTCTTTTATTGTTGACATGGATCGCCAATAGGTGGATGCCAACCTGCTGTTAACCACAGTTGACGGGAATTTAAAATAAACCCATCATCATGGTCTTGATCGTTAAAATCAAAACGAGTGCAAGTTGCACGACCTATAGGAGTTGTGCCAATGATCTTTAATCCATTTTCTGTCCAGATAAAATGCTCTGACCAATTTTGATTTCTTGGATTAAATAACGCAACTTCTGTTTGTGTTTCTGGATCAATTCCCGTCGTAAAATTATACCGTCTTTGATTACAACGATGACAAGCTAAAGCCAAATTATTGAGATCGTCCGATCCTCCTAAAGATTGAGGAATAATGTGATCAATGGTAAAGGGTGTTGCATTTGATCGTTCTGGAGAGTGACAATATTCACACAAGTATTTTGCCCTTTTACGGACATTTAAACGAACAAAATTGTTGATAACCACAATTAAGAAGCAAGTTTAGCGTTGATAAAACTGAAGATTTTTTCTAATTCCAATAAACCAGCTAATTCTGCTTGTTCATCTGGATTGAGTAAATTTTCTTTATTTTTTTCTAATAGTTCTTCTAAACGAAATTGTAATTCTTCAGTAAAAGAAAAAGGACGAAATTGATCGGAAAGATTAAGTTTTATACCATTTGGTAGCCAAGATGAAGGCTGTTTCATTAATTCTTTCATGGGTATCTCCATTAATTGAGGATTGTGGTCAACGAAGGCCATGTTAGCACTGAGGCGCCGAGTCAACATGCTCTTGAATTTATGGTTAGACGGGCATTGCTGGTAGTTATTGGACTATATTGAGATTCTTTAATACAGTAATATCATAAATCGCTTCTACAGCGTCTACTTTTGCGTAAGTTCTATTTTTTAGTTTGCAAACATTGGGGCAAAGTTACGGTAAGCTGACAATGCTGCTTCTTTAACAGTTGCATTCACAATGGGAAAGGTAGTGAGGATGTAGCTAAATTCATCTTCAGTTAAGCCGTAAAGGTGTGCTACCATTGCATCGAGTTCGGCGCGGAGTTTGGCGCGTTGTGTTTCGTCGGTAACGCCTTGTTGATGGGAACCTAAACCGACTTCTTGCGCGAGTTCGTCAAATTCTGGTGTGGTGCAGATGAGTTTGGCGGCGCGTTGTACAATATCGTTGAAATAGCGATCGTTTTTTGTTAAACGTGGTACGGGTAGTTGGTAAATGTAAAACATATTGAGAGTGGTAGTTACTTTTTGACGTATCATCCAATCAACCGTAAAGCTATTAGTGATAGCACAAAGTAACAACATTTCTTGATTAGAAATTCCAGTTTCAATAACTTTGAGTGTAGTACTGTTAACCTCAGTAAATACATTTTTGGGTGTTATATAACAAATTAGTGTTCGTGAATCAGTGTTGCGAGCAATGCGCCGATGCACCCAGCGATAGCCCTGGTAGTTCATCAACTGTCCTTTATCTTCAGTACGTCCAATAAGAGCTTTTCTACCTTCTTTCTCATCAATCCAATAAAGAGGCTTTTCTCCTGTTTGCTCAAATTGGTTAAACAGCTTTCCTGTAAAAAGTGGTAGCCTTCCTGGTTTGTACTCTTGGTAGAATAAGTGACTATCATTAGTCATGTGAAATTCGTTATTAAGAACTAAATTCCATTGATTTCTAATCTTTTCACCTAGCAAGGGAAACTTACCCATTTTGTCAGCTATGCGGATATCCACCTCATTCTTAAACTCCATTACAGACAGCGAATCAGGCGATAGTTTACGTATCATATCTACGTTAATCTGCAAGCTGTCATCACTAGGAAACATTTGAAGTTCTTGCACATCATGACGCATAAACGCAGATGGAAATTCTGTTGTTATATTACCTTTAACAAAAGTAAGGACAACAAACTTAAAACGGCTATCAACTTCTTCAAAAATTGTTTTACGATTCTCAAAACAAAATAAACCAGTAACTTTAGTTTGACTAAACAACATCTCCCGCAATTGCTTAGTCCCCAAATCAGTGTAAATTCCACTAGGAATTACAATTCCACACTCACCGCCTGAACGCAAAAGATTAAAACATTGTTCTGTAAACAGCTTATAGAGATTAATATCCGTACCTGCTTTTTTACCATTCACTACAGAAATCTGATTTTTATACTGTTCAGATGAACGATAATAAGCACTAACATAAGGATATTGACTTTGATATTCTAACCAAGTACTGGCAATTGTTGGATTTTGTAATAGTTTATTCTGTTCTTTCTCAAAATCTTTAATATCCATCTTGTTCTTCGTCACCAAATCATTATGCTGTGCAAAGAACTCTTTCGCCTGTGGTTTAAATATTTCCCAAGGCGGATTAGTAATAATCGCATCAAAACCACCGCGTTCTAAAACATCGTTAAAATGATAACCCCAGTGAAACGGCTTCAAAGCTGCAATATCCTCAACCTTCAAAACACGCTTCTTTGATTTCCCAGTTAACTGAACTTCTTCATACTTGATACCCAAACGCTTACTAAATTCATCCAACAGCAAAAGATTTAACTTATCTTGGGATTTTTTGTTGAGTTGTTCAATATTTTTCCGGAGGTGTATCAATCGAGTATCTTGAGGTGTATCTGTATCCGGTAATGCTTTAGGTAAAAAAGCGTGTTTTTTGTATAAGTCAATAGATTGATTTTTTTCTTCTAAAATCTTCTTATAATTATCTGCGGCTAAAGACTGTAAGAGATTTCCTTGTAGTGAATTTCCCACCGCATCAAAAGCAGTATCATCTACTTTAATCAAACCAATCAGCGAATTACCCGCCATAATATTAAAATCAATATTAGGCAATGGTTCTAATTCTTCCACATCATGAGCAGAAGAAACCAAAGCTAAGAAAAGACGCAGTTTAGCAATTTCCGTTGCTTCCTCCATGATGTCTATACCATAGAGATTATCAGAAACAATCCGCTTTTTGATAAAATAAGGTAGTGAAGGATGGGAATTTCCTATATCTTCAAGCTTATTTTTGAGAGTGTCATCACCCATCAACTTAATTGTTCCGAACACCGCACTATAAACTTGTATTAGCGTCTTCATTGCGGCAACAAGAAAAGCACCAGAACCACAAGCTGGGTCAAGAATTGATAAATTAGGAAGAATATCTTCCATTAATAGACGACAAACATTTGCATCCAACTTAATCAGAAGTTCATTGATATCCTCAAATGACTTATACCGATCGGATAACGCATCATTTACGCGGTCTACAATTAACTTGTGGATAGTTCTATCACAGAGATATTCTGTAATTTGCGGTCTAGTATAATAGGCTCCAAAAGCCTTTTGATTAATATATTTTTCAAAAATATATCCTAAAACATCGGGATTTATCTCATCGTCTTTCCCTTCCGGCGTATCATCTAGATTCCAAGAATAACGCCCAAATAAATCTAGAACTTGCTCAAACGCCTCATCAACTATAGTAATATTATATTTATCTTCAATATGATGTTTAAGAAATAGTCCACCGTTGAGGTATTTAACCTTTCCTACCAATTCCTGAACAGATAAATCGCGTTCAAACTCAGGTTTAGCAAAGCTTTCAAAAAACAAAGCCTTGAGAAATTCAGCATAAAAATGATTTTCAGCTTTTTGCTTACTTTGCTCAAGCTTATTTTGCAGATAATTTAAATCTTTGTTATCAATAAAACCCTTACGCTGGAGAAAATAAACAAACATCAGACGGTTGAGAATTACCGATGTATACCAACGTCTATCTGTCTCGTTATCAATTCCTTTAACAAACAGCAAAAACTTCTGGTGTTGTTCTTGAAATTCCTTGTAAAACTTCTTAGTTACCGGCTCAACATCAAAACCGCGTTGTAGTTTATAAGCAATTTCGACAACCGTCGGTTCACCATGTTCTAATTCAGTAATATCAATAACTAAAGAACCAAGCTTGCTTAAGAATAAGTCTCCTGGTTGACCTTTCACATATAAATGGTCACGAACGTAGGTTTTACTTCCTTCTCGTTTCACCCAATACCAAAGACTACGCGTCCGTTCTTCGGTAATAAAAATTAGGAGATTTTCAGCTATAAGTTTAGTAATTTCTTGATGAATAGCAGTTCTAACTTTAGCCTCTGGTATTTTCCCATCATTTGCAGTGATTTCAAAGATTGCAACCCCTGAAAGTTCAGCAATTTTTTTATATTGATACGTTTTGTTGTCAATTTTTAAGGTTACAGGTTTTTGTCTTGAAGGTTTAGACCAACCTAATTCTTCTATAAAGAAATCACTAAATTGGAAGTTATAGAGTAAATCCCGTGTTCGTTGAAAATTAAGAGACATAATTTACCATGTTTAGAAAATAAAAAACAGCATGGTAATTTTGCCACTGAGAAAATAAATCTGTGGCTATAAAAAATTAAGTCCGCCAGCGCGGACTTTAAGAAACGCTCTTTATACGAGTTAAATTTTTATCCATGCTTTTTATACTTTATAAATCCTTTATACAAAATTCGGCTCAGTGATATTATTGAGTTATCTAAACGCCGACTTAGTTTTGTGCGAAGGTGGTTTTTAATTATCAAGTATATTTGCTGATTACTTTGCCAAAATCTCTAATTACTTTATCAAAATCTCTAATTGCTTAATAAAAATGCCCGTTTGCTTTCTCAAAATACTGAAATGCTTTCTCAAAAGAAGCTTTTACTTACTCAAAAGAAGCTTTTGCTTACTCATTTTGGTGTTTTCCGCAAGTAAAATCAGCTTTTGCTTATTCAAACCCCAGTTTGCTTACTCATTTTGGTGTTTTCCGCAAGCAAAATCAGCTTTTGCTTACTCATTTTGGTATTTTCCGTAAGTAAAATCAGCTTTTACTTTCTCAAACCCCAGTTTGCTTTCTAATTTCGGTGTTTTCCGCAATATAAGAAAGACGCGATAAATCGCCGTCTCTACAAAGGGCTAATTATTGTACAGACGGCGATTCATCGCGTCTCTTGCCTTAACCGAACAGTAGGGTAGCACAGCTGTGCTACCCGAAAAATGTACAAATAATTTGAAACAATTTATTTTTTGCAAGTCCCTAAAAGTAATTCGCAGCTACACAGGCAAAGTCCACAGAAATTGACTTTGGAGTATCTTGTTGTTCACAAATGATTTAAGATTGCTACACCATCTAGCAATAAACTGATGAACGAGGAACTGGAAAGAGCAGATAATGACAGCCCGTGGAAAGAAATTTTAGAAGCTTACTTTCCCCAAGCAATGCAATTTTTCTTTCCCGAAACAGCAGAACTAATTAATTGGGAACGTCCCCACGAATTTCTCGATAAAGAATTCCAACAAATAGCCAGCGAAGCAGAAATTGGTAGGAGATATGCAGATAAATTAGTTAAAGTCTGGCAAATTCAAGGACAAGAAATTTGGCTATTAATCCATGTAGAAATCCAGGCAAAATCAGAAGACACCTTTGCAGAAAGAATGTTTTCCTACAACCTGCGAATTTTTGACAGATTTGGGAAACCTGCCATAAGTTTGGCAATTTTGTGCGATACAGACCCGAAATGGCGACCCAATCAATATAGTTATAATTATCCCAATACCAGACTTAACTTTGAATTTGGAACTGTCAAGTTACTGGATTATCAAAATCGTTGGACAGAATTAGAAGCCAGTGATAACCCATTTGCAACTGTCGTCATGGCGCATTTGAAGACGCAGCAAACAAATAAAAAGCCAGGAGAACGTAAAGCTTGGAAATTTAGCTTGATTCGCCGATTGTATGAATTAGGATTGGAAGAAAAAGATATTCGTAACCTTTACCGATTTATTGATTGGGTTATGATTTTACCAAAAGCCTTGGAAGCAGAATTTTGGCAAGAGTTTAAGCAATTTGAGCAGGAGCAGACTATGAGTTACATTACCACAGGCGAGCGCATTGGTTACGAGCGAGGAAAACAAGAACAAGGACAAACCCTCATCTTACGGCAACTACAAAAACGGGTAGGAGAGTTACCACAAGAGGCTCGGGGGCGCATTCAAACTCTTTCCCTAGAACAATTAGAAGCACTTGGCGAGGCTTTATTGGATTTTACAGCCATTGAGGATTTACTTAATTGGTTGGAAGCAAATCAAACAGCGTAAGGTAAATTCTAGTTTTGTAGGGTGTGTTATCGCGTAGCGTAACGCACTTTACTATTTGTGTACAAAGACGCGATAAATCGCCGTCTCTACAAAAGACAATACGGTTCACTTAAGGCTATAACTCTTTTTTTTAACGAACCGCAGAGGCGCAGAGGGCACAGAGAGAAGAGAGAAAGAGAGGGAAGAAATGCTTAACTGAACTGTATTGCTACTAAAGACTCATTATTGTAAAGACGGCGATTTATTATGTCTCTTACATTAATTACGAATTACGAATTACGAATTACGAATTACAAAATAATCCCAAAGAACAAATAATTTGAGGTTCTCGCTTTTCCAGTTCTTCTGTCACAATACACAAACGGTCATCCATTCGTAACGCCACAACTAACTCAGCCAATTGCTGATTATTAATACCGCTTCTCAGTTGGCGATTGAGAGTATCAATGGCTGACTGTCGCAAAGGATAACGGTAAATTTCATCAATTGCTTTTAAAAGTTCTTCACTAACAAATAGTGTTCCCTGCATTTCTTGAACGTAAGTTTTCAGCCGTTCATAAGTGCGGAATCTTGCACCTGATGGTCGTCCCAATTGACCGCCGGCATTTTTCTCTTCTTCAGCAATCAATTGGGCACCCTTTTCTACTAACTCGTGATGCTGTTTATCTCTCGGTATCGCTGGGGTAGATTCTTCACACGCCGCCAGCCGAAGCACCGCTAATTGTGATTGAGTCACGCTATTTCCATCGCGGTCAACATAAATTAAAGAATCATTTCCCTCGGTGGTTTTCATATAAAGCAATACCCCTTCTGGTTGCACCGGTTGGGGAGTGTGGGCGCGGGTAGAATAAACCACATTTTCCATTTCTTCAATGATTTTTTTCAAGCCGGGATTATCATCAGTGGCTTTTTTCCAAATTTGAAATGCTTCTGAAGTCAAGTCAACTTCTGTATCTTCTTCACCATCTAAAATTCCAGATTTCTCGTTGTAGAGGTCAAGAATTATTCGTGCATCATCGTCTTCAAAAAAAGCTTCATCGGTTCCCACCACTTCAGCATTTTCTTGCAGTCGTTTACGCAGTCGTTCGCGCAAATTAATAATGCGTTCTACTCCCTCGGCTGGTAAAAAAGAATAACATAGAATTTTATCAGCATTTTGTCCAATGCGGTCTACTCTTCCGGCGCGTTGAATTAAGCGAATAATTGCCCAAGGTAAATCCCAATTGACGATAATTGCACAGTCTTGCAAATTATGACCTTCACTCAAAACATCAGTAGCGATTAAAATACGTAACTCTTCTGATGGTGAAATTTGCTCGCGTTTTCCATTACTCACAGGGCTAAATCTTCCGGTGATTACTGTTGGGTCTTTAGATTGACCTGTCACCTCTGCGACATTAGTAATATGATTCAACTGCAAATTCTCTGTAAGATAGCGGACTGTATCGGCAAATTGGGTGAAAATTAGTACTTTATCTTTGGGGTGAGTTTTTGTGAGCAGTTTGATTAAAGCAGCAAGTTTTTCATCTTTTTGAGGATTCCATTCACCACACTCTTGCAACACTTGAATCAATGCTTTGGCATCTTCTAATAAATCCCGTTTCAGTTTTTTAATATCAAAAAGTGTAGAACGCAACCACTTAAATCGCCGTTGATATCGGGTGGTATATTCTTGATAAATTGATTCTGCCCTTTGACGGAAAACTTTTTCTTGACTTTTCACATAATCTGGAAAACCTCTCTCCTGCAAGGAGAGAGGCTTTAAATTCTCCCCATTCCCTAGTAGGGAAGGGGGTTGGGGGGTTAGGTCAGAATCATCATCTATTTCTGTATCAAACAAAGCTGCTGCCACAGAATCGGCATCTTCATCATTATTACTTGTATCTAATAACTCGGCTTCCTGAGTTCCAATGGGAATATCAAGCCCCTGTTCTAAGGCATATAAATAAATGAAGTTCCGTAAAATGTGGCGTTCAATTGATTGAATAAAAGCAACACCACTACTTTCTAAACGTTTAAATAAATTAGTACGCGAAAAACCCATTAACCTCCTACAGCCACGAAATAAGCTATTAAGAAAGCGTTGTTCGGTGTCTGTGGGCGGCTGTTTATGTTTAGCAATAACGTAATTTCCTAACCCATAGCGAGGTAGGTTAAGTTGATTAATTACTTCTACTACCAACTCAGAGTAAAGATGAGAATACAAATCTGTGTTAGAACCTGCTAGCGGAAACTTGAGATTACGAGGTAGGCGCTGGGGAAAATAAGAACGTCTCCCATCAGAAAATTCTAAATATTTCCGCCCGGTTTCATCTGTGTGGGCATAATTATCTTTAATAAAAGAGCGAGTGCGTCTCACCATGTAACGCTTCATCAATTCTCGCCAATCATCAGGGTGTTCGCTTTTTTCAAAGGCAGCTAAGGAACGGACTGAACATTGATGTTTTCTAATAAACTCTAATTCTCCTACCGAACTGCCACCAAGTTCATTAATTAAAGCTTCTGGTCTTAATCCTAAATCTTGGTCTTCTGGCACAAATAGCCGCAGTTGGGCAGAAAGGTCAAGATAACTTTTATTGTAAGGAGTAGCAGATAATAAAATACATTTACTTTCGTTAGCGGCAATATATTCTGTAATTGCTCGATAACGTTTGCCTTCGCGGTTACGTAAATTGTGACTTTCATCAATTAGCACAACTCGATAGCGGCGGAGTTTTGGTAATCTATTTTGTACTTGACTAATTGGCATAACTTCGGCAATTAACCGATAGTTATTTGCATATTCTTGCCACATTGAAACTAAGTTTTTTGGGCAAATAATTAGTGTTTCTAAAAAACAATCTTCTTGTAATATTTTGGCTAGGGCGGTTCCAACTAAAGTTTTGCCCAAACCGACTACATCCCCAACTAAGACGCCGCCACGCCTAGTTACATGACGTGCTGCTAGCTGTACGGCGGCTTTTTGGAAATCAAATAAGTTGTTAAATTCGCGGGGGATGCGAAATTCTGAAAGTCCGGCGATCGCTTCGTGAGATAAATGGTAAGCTATCTTCAGGTAGATGTAGTAAGGTGAGACTAACTCTGGCCTAGCCCAACTGCGATCGATAATTTCCGCCAATTCTAGAGAAATATCTACACAACCGTAATCTTGCCAGCGATCGCTAAACCACTTTTGTAGTTTATTACAAGCATCGTGGTCTAAAATATCAACATTCAACTCCCCTTGTTTCGCCAGTCCGGGAAGAGTTAAATTACTACTACCCAAGAATCCCACTGTGGGAGTATTAGCGTCATGACGATGCACAAGATATAACTTGGCGTGGAGAGAATGGCGCAGAAACAGCTTAATAATGAGTTTCTGAGTTCTTAACTGATGACTTAACCGCCGCAACCCCGCTTCATCCTGATTAGTCGGCGCACCGATAGTTAACTGCTTGCGAAATTCCGCCGCCATGCGTTTTTTAAACCGCACAATGCTACTATTATCAATCCGTCCATCACCACCACTCAGAGTAAATGCCGCATGAACTTCATCACTCGGCAAACTTTGCATCCCAATTAGCAAACGACAACAAGCATTTTCACTACCAACATACTGTTCGATTAAATCATCAATTCTTCGCCAACCTCTCAGGTTAAAGTAGCCAACACAAAAATCTGCTCGATAAGAGACTTTCAGGGTTTCTCGTAAAATCGGTAGCAGTTGTAAATCAATGTTGTCAAAAATCCGGGGCATTACTCAAAACTCTATAAATATTTCGTACTTATGTTATGTCTATAGGACTAGTATTTGATTTTTGAAATATTACGTAGGGTGCGTTACGCTCCGCTAACGCACCAAAAGCTTGAGATGGTGCGTTACGGCTTACGCCTAACACACCCTACAAATACTTAGATTTTTTCAGAAATCAAATATGATTCCCATAGCCCTCTTCTGTCACTCTCCGGCATTAGCAAGTAGTAACTAAGTGAAATTATCCAGAAGCATAACAGGGTTTAAATTGATTCATTTCACTAATTAATTGATTGAATCCCAGCAATAAATTAGAAT
>JAHHHB010000041.1 GCA_019359545.1 Desmonostoc geniculatum HA4340-LM1
CAGCAATGGTATAAGTAAACGAGTCCGTGCCGTTAAAGTTGGCATTGGGAGTATAAACCAAAAAGTCATCGGTTGTATTTGCTGGAGTGGCGTTATCGTTGAGGGTAACGGTTCCGTTGCTGGCATTGGTAAAGCTAAAGATGCTTAAGGGGTCTGAATCGGCATCGCTATCGTTAGCGAGGACGCTGATGTTAACAGGGGTATCTTCATCGGTGGTCGCGGTGTCATCGTTGGCAACGGGGGGTTGGTTAGACACAACGGGAGTGTTCTCGAAGAACAGGATATTGCCGTCATAATTCCCGACGAAAGCATCGAGATCCCCATCCCCATCGATGTCGGCAAACGTGGGCGCGGCAGAAACACCCACATCCGTGAGTCCGAAGTTCCCCGCCTGTCGGCTGAAACTGGGAGCCGTCGCCGTTCCCGTATTGCGGAAGAACACCGTATTGCCGAGACGTTCCCCGACGAAAGCATCGAGATCCCCATCGCCATCGATGTCGGCGAAGGTGGGCTTGGCATAATATACCACATCCGTGAGTCCGAAGTTCCCCGCCTCTTGGCTGAAAACCGGAGCCGTCGCCGTTCCTGTATTGCGGAAGAACACCGTTTTGCCGCTTCGTTCCCCGACAAAAGCATCGAGATCCCCATCGCCATCGATGTCGGCGAAGGTGGGCGTGACAGAATCCCCCACATTGGAGAGTCCGAAGTTCCCCGCCTCTTGGCTGAAAACCGGAGCCGTCGCCGTTCCCGTATTGCGGTAGAACACCGTATTGCCGTAATATTCCCCGACAAAAGCATCAAGATCCCCATCGCCATCGATGTCTGCGAAGGTGGACGCGGCATTTATCCCCACATCCGTGAGTCCGAAGTTCCCCGCCTCTTGGCTGAAAACCGGAGCCGTCGCCGTTCCCGTATTGCGATAGAACACCGTATTGCCGTCAAAATTCCCGACGAAAGCATCGAGATCCCCATCCCCATCGATGTCGGCGAAGGTGGGCTTGGCAATATTCCCCACATCGGTGAGTCCGAAAGGGTTGGTGATAGGAGCAACGAAATTAATCGGGGGCGGTGAGGCTGGTTGATTCTCGAAGAACTGCGTATTGCCGTCAAAATTCCCGACGAAAGCATCGAGATCCCCATCGCCATCAATGTCGGCCAGGGTGGGCGAGGCAGAATTCCCCACATCCGTGAGTCCGAAGTTCCCCGCCTCTTGGCTGAAAACCGGAGCCGTCGCCGTTCCCGTATTGCGGAAGAACACCGTATTGCCGATTTGATTCCCGACGAAAGCATCGAGATCCCCATCGCCATCGATGTCAGCGAAGGTGGGCGTGGCAACATTCCCCACATCCGTGAGTCCGAAGTTCCCCGCCTCTTGGCTGAAAACCGGAGCCGTCGCCGTTCCCGTGTTGCGGTAGAACACCGTATCACCGTCACCATTCCCGACAAAAGCATCGAGATCCCCATCACCATCGATGTCGGCGAAGGTGGGCGCGGCAAAACTCCCCACACCCGTGAGTCCGAAGTTCCCCGCCTCTTGGCTGAAAACCGGAGCCGTCGCCGTTCCTGTATTGCGGTAGAACACCGCATTACCGCCAGATTCCCCGACGAAAGCATCGAGATCCCCATCGCCATCGATGTCGGCGAAGGTGGGCTTGGCAAAACTCCCCACATCCGTGAGTCCGAAGTTCCCCGCCTCTTGGCTGAAACTCGGAGCCGTCGCCGTTCCCGTATTGCGGAAGAACACCGTAGTGCCGTCATTCTTCCCGACGAAAGCATCGAGATCCCCATCGCCATCAATGTCGACGAAGGTGGGCGCGGCAGCAAAACCCACATCCGTCAGGTAGTTAATCGGGGCGATAAAGTTTGGGTCAGTCATGGTTGGTTTTCTCCTGATTAAGATATGTGTTTGAAAGCTGTAGAAACAGCTTGGTTTAGTTGCTCCCATTGCCAGTTCAACTTGCGTAGTAATGGCTTGAGTGCAAGATTGGTGAAGTCGTCCTTCGGATAGCTCACCTGTACTCGTCGGCATCCGTTTTTGATCAATTCGACTTCTAAGGCTTGGAGTGAGCGGGTGCCGATGCCTCGATTCCGGCACTCCGGTAACACTAAAAACGAAATCAGTTCGGCTACGCCATCATCTAAGAGTTCGGCTATAGCAAAACTGACGATTTCCCCGTCTAGCGAGGCGGAAAGTCCGAGCAATTCTCCCCGTTGCGGTTGCGTTAGCCAGCGTTGGCTCAGACGGGGAAAGGTCAGAGTGTCATAAGGCAGCAAATTTCCTGGGTTGAGATGGTACACACGCTGATATTTAATCGCCGAAGGGGTAATCTCCCTCAATTTGGGCAATCCAGCCACGGGTGCTTTAGCTCCCTGACTGGGGCGTTCGGCGGTGGGTTTGGTAATCACGATGCCCCCCGAACCGGGAAACGTCACCAGACGCTCGATTTCATCACTTTGCAATCCCAAAGCTTGGGGACGGCGCACTCCCGGCAGCACCACCACATCAAATAATTCCTCGACAACCCCTTCTAACTGAAGCCAGTGTTGCACTTCTCCCGTCGTCAACGAAATTGCCATTAGTCCACATTGAGGGACATTTCCCTGCTTGGCTAACCGTTCCTCTAAGACTAATCCGCTAAACGTCCGCGCTCTGAGTTTGGACAATCCCACCAGTGCCACATCCCCCCAGAAGGCTAAACCCCTGACAAATCCTGGACAGAAAGCGACAGGCACAAATTGACCGCCCTCAATATATCCCAGTTCTCCCGTTCCGGAATTGAGTAGCCACAACTTCCCCTTGTACCAACGGGGAGAATGGGGCATCGATAAACCTGTGGCGATGATTTCGTTATTAGGAACATCGATGACCACTCCTCCATCTGAGCGACAGTGCCGCCATCCCGCTGCCGTATCGGTACTACTGCAAGCGGTGACATAGGCAGGTTTTCCCGACACTAACGCCAAACCATTGAGATGACAGCGATCTTCAGCCACCAGCTTCGAGATGAAAGACGGCTGCCACAGGGGGACGAAACTATAGTCGTCACTGAGTGTCGCCAGACAGCTAAAATCGGTATTGACAAAAACAACATTTCGTGCATTATCCAGGACGACATCATGGACATTGATATCTCCTGTAAAGTAGGCGGTACGGGGGACATAGAGGCGATCGCATTCCCCATACTTTTCTCCTGCCTCTAAAAGATTCTCGAAATGCCAGAGTTGGTAACGGCTACTCATGTAGAGGCTACTGCCTGCTGCATATAGTCCCATCGGTTTGTCGAATAGTCTTTCGTGTACTTTCAGATGTCCTTGTGCTTGGCTACTGACGAAAAAAAGGCGGTTGGTTTGGTAGGTGGTGCAAGCAAGACTTAGATTCTCCTGTGCTAGCCACAAGGAAAACTGTTGACTTGCGGCAATTTTTAACGCTGGGGTGGTATTTGCTGATGTTGTCTGCATTATCCAAAGTTGGAGTTGTAGAAGATGCTCCTTTTACAGATGCAATTAACCCTCTTTTGTCAGAGTGGGAAAATCCAATCGCCCAAATGCTTACAGGGCTTTAATTTCCACTTTTATCTATAAATTTCAGTTTCTGTTAGAAAATAAAGCCTCAAACCTTGATGAAATCAAAGTCTCAGAATCAGGCTGAGATTATTGTTTTCCGAGAGTGACAAAAGAGGGTTAAAGCGATCGCACATAACCTATCCACCTATGCTTGTAAGTGATATCTGTTTGCTTGCAATCACCCACACGAAAAAGTATATGGTTTTTAGCTTGATTACGCAAGATTTCTTCAGTTTAATTACTTATATTTATTTTGGTAAAAAATCTTACTTTTCTTACTTTTCTTACTTTTTTACTTAGAAAACCTAAATTACCAGTATATAATTTGACAAAAAATGCAATGTAATAAAATCATCATTTCTAGAGCGATCGCCAGTTTCCTTGTGGTATCACTCCTGCATCGGAAACCGCCGCATCATCTCTTCAATAGAACTCCATCAGTGAGAGGTTAAGATAATTGCACATTTGTCAAGAGGGTGCAGGAAAAGGCGATAAATCTAGCTTTGAGACTGGCTTTCGCAGATATTTAACCACGCCTAAGTCTTGATTCTCTCTTTGTGCGAAGTACTTAATCGGGTCATCTGCTTTGCCTTTGTCATTAGCGACACTAATTAGCGGTTTTGAATTAGTTGGGGTCTAAATTAAGAGCCTTATCAATTACGAATTATTTTAAGGACTCTTAAATGGGTTGCTGGGTGGGAGAGCAGGTGGAATTGGGTTAATGGGAGGTACGGGAGTAGGCTCTGGTTTTTTGAGGACTGTGATTGCAAATCCTCGCTGTTGGGGTTGCTGGTTACCAGATGTATCATTAACTTGCAGTGCAATTTGAGGTGGGAAAGCTAGATTGACTGGAAGCTTCATTGAACCAACTGGTGCAACATCATTGCCGTATGGTTGAAGTTTAACTTGAATATTTTCTCCTTCTACTCTCCAGCTGAGAGTGGCGGTTGCTCCTTCGTTGAGAACCAGATTTGGTTGTTCGCTACCGTTGATTGTGAAAGAGACAATCTTAAATGGTTTCGGTAATATTTCGATTTTAGAGTCAGTCTTTTTAGAATCAATTTTTTGGCTTCCATTATTAGGAAAAGCTTTTATTTCTAGGGCAAATTTTCCTACTTTATTGGCTGATAGAGGAATATTTGTACATTGCAGTTGCTGATTTTGTTGTGTGCATAATTTTTGGAGTTTTGGGTCGGCAATATTACCTTGATTAAATTTATAAGTAACTGGTTCACCATAGGATGTACCATCATCTGCACTACCGGCAATTTGAACTTGTGCTAGTAATAATGGACGGGCGATCGCCCAATTTAAAAGAATATTTTGACCTTTTGTATACTGTGTCTTATCTGCTTCAAAATTAATCACTTGAGCAATTTGTTTTTCAGCTATTTCTACTTGAGTTGTTTGGGTTGCTACTTGCTCTTTTCGAGAAAATAATTGTATACCGTTACGATAAAAAGCTTGTAATTCAAAAGTGTAATTACCTTTGGTTTTCACGCCAGTTTTCACATTGCTACAAATTAGTTCTTGTTTTTCTTGCACCTGACAAGGAGGTATTTCATTAGCGCTGCCTTTACCTAGTAACTCTGGAATACCATTGCGGAAGTCATAGGTAATCGGCTGAATTGGTTGCGAACCTTTAGTTGTGAGAACCAGCTTTTGTAACTGTTGATAATTGTGAATCTCCCACCTCAAAGCTACTTCATCTTCGTCTTCAGTGATTCGAGGGTTATTAGCACTAAAATTTTCCAATCTCAAAGGATCGGGATTTAAAATTCGCCAAATAATGAATCCTATCCCTCCCAATAACCCCAAAACTGCTAAAATTAACAGAAGAAATTGCCACCAAGGTCGAGGTTTCCATACCAAGGTTCCCTGAGGCAATGTGTTAGGTAAAGGTAAACTTTGTTGGTCTTTAATATCAACTCTAAAATTGACAACTAGCCCAGTACCAAACCACGGTCGTCGCCACCAAGGTTTAGGTTTGACCATCAAATTTGCTATAGCATTTCTACTAGGTAATAATCTCACCTCCGTAGGCTCAAAAGTGTAGGTATACAGTTCTTCTTCGTCTCGACTTTTTAAGCTCAATGCCAGTTCGCGGACAATATTACCCCGGTTAGCCAGTGATAATTCATACTTGCCAAGACTCCGGCTAACTTGTCCCAAAATGGTATTGAGTTCTATATCTAGGCGATAATTTATAGGAATTTGGATGTATACCAAATCTAGTAGCACTAAGTCTGGAGAGTTTTCCGAATACAAGCGGATTGTTGGAGAATAACTGCCGGCGAGGGTATCCGCAGGTGGATGAAATTTCAATAATATTTGACCTTGAGTAGCAGGGTTAAGTTCGAGTGCTGTCACGTCGGACACTAATCCTTGTCCCTCAAATCCAGTTGTGGGGTAATTAATTGTGAACCAGTCGTCGTCTAAATCTGGGCAAGTCAACCGGAAACGGTCTACACGAGAAGAACGATTGTCAACTATCACCTCGACTTGCAAAGGTTCACTAAAATTGAAAGTCAATTGCTTGTTTGGATTAGTGTTAGGTCTAATGGAAAATGTCGGGTCATTTACCCGAATGGAGGTCTGTTCTTTTTGCAGAACCTTGATTTCGTTTGGGAAGGTTAAAGGAGTATCTTGGGGATAATGCTGAGGGGAGTCTACTACTAAGGTATAGTCATAGGTTCCTGGAAAAGCATCAGGGGCAATTTGAAATTCAAATATTACTTCGTCGCTATTTTGTCCTGGAGCTAATGCTAAACTTTCTCTAGGAGAACTAGACCAGCCTGTTAAATTTTGGAATACTTCATCAAAAACAAAATATAAGTCAATAACAGCACTTTGATCTCCCTGATTACTCACAATTACGTAGAGAACAATGGTATCTCCCGGCATCCCAAATTGAATATCAGGCGGGTTGATAAAAACTTGCAGTGGATTGAATTTAGCTTGCATATCATCGACTCCGTTATTTGATGCGGTGTAGTTTGACCTGAAAATCTTCACTACCACTCACAATCATGGTTCCTTGATTAGTTTTCAAGTCGATACTATTGATTTTTTTAGAGCTTTGGTAAATTGTTTTACCTTCTGCGGCCTTTGTTTTGTCGAGTTGATGTTCGGGGGTTAAGTACCAAACTACGACTCGTCCATCATCGCCACCACTCACTAGCAGATTACCATCTTCACTAAATGCCAAACTACGCACAGATGTTTTCGAGGCTGACCAGCGGTCTATTTGCGGACAATTTAGTTCATTTACTTGTACTTGGGGATTGGGATTTTTCAGAATTTGGCAGCGATTTAAATTCCAAATTGTGATGTATCCCGCAGAATCAGAGGTTGCGAGGATTTTTTCTGTGGAGTTAGGAACAAAAGCTAATGCCCAAATATAGTCTTCACGCCCGACTCTTTCATCTAATTTTTCCAGATTTTGCACTGATAAACCTGGAAATTGTTTATTAATTTGAGTTGGATTCCACTGCCATAATATGAAGCGCTTAAAGTTTCCAGCAATTACGAGAGTTGTGGCATCTGGACTGAGAGTTAAGGCGCGGACTTGGAAACCTGATAGTTTTAATGTACTTTGGACATCGATCGCTTGCGGTTCTGGCAGAAAGTTAGTGTTAGACGCTGGTCTTGACCATAATCTCACTTTACCACTACCATAACCACTAAATAAATTCAGTGAGTTGGGAGTGAAAGCTAAATCAAAAACGCGATCGCCTTTTGCTTTTGGATCTTTAAGATCTTGAAGTTCGCTAATCTTAGCACCTGAGGGTACATCCCTCAATTCAATTACACCATTGTCTAGACCAACCGCAGCGCGATCGTTTTGTAATGGCATGAAGCGTAAGACTTGTACGGCGTCATCGGTAATGGCCATCAAACCTTTGCGCTGTTGTTGTTTCTCACAAGCTATAGGCTGCCCAGGATATGTTACTCTGTCATCTGGGTCTAGGCGATCGCCACCGATGCTCCAAAGTCTCAATGTGCAATCATCTGAACCACTGACAACAGACAAACCAATGCCACTAAAACGCACTGAGTTCACAGAACGTGTGTGCATGACACCTCTGGGTTGTACTATCCATGCTATCAGTGCTGCTAATAATGCGATCGCCGCTAATTGTAACCACAGAGGTATAATTGGGAAAACCTGGACTTCTAACGTCTGGGTGGCGGGGTCTGTACTACCTAAACGTTGGTCGGATAATTCCGATTTGGCCTCCAGCAACAAAGTTTTGCCTATTCCTACCCAAGGACGTTTTGTTTTGACATCGAGAATAACTTTAGTTGTCTCTCCTAAATTTAAATTGGCGATTTCGGGAAACTTCTTAAAACTACATTTTCGTTCGTCTCTACCTTGAACTTGCACATCCAGTTGCTGATTTAAGTTACTAGCATTTTTAAATAGCAATTCAAAAGAGGCTGTATCAGATTTCCAGTCGGGTAACCATGCCGATTTACTAGGAATTTTTAGCTGTTTTTGTGTGGTGGTAAATTCTACAAAACCCACAGGTAAAACTTCAATATTGCCTTGAGTACTAGTCGGGTAACCATTATTGCTAACAGCTTCAATGGCAAAAGGATAGTTTTGACTGGGCGCTTGCACGACAGAAGGAGGTTGGCATTGGAATGTGGCTTCTGCTATACCACCCGGATCTACGGCTAATCGCCGTTCTGCACTGTTAGTCAGCCAAGAAGGATCGACACCTGTAAAACGTAGCACCACATTTGTTGGTTGTTGACTCAAGTTCCGCACCCGTACTGGTATATCTACAGAATTGCGGGGATAAACTTGAAACTCTCGCACAGGTAATTCTAAACTTAAATGTGTTGGTCTATTGTCTCGCTCAATTTTCAGGCGCAGCACAAGTCTGCATTGTTGTGCTAACTGTGGTGAAAAAATCTTCACCATCAGGTTAACAGTGCCGACAAAACCCACTATCGGCGTATTGAATATGATGACTTGGAATATCGTACTACTGCCTGGTGGCTTAGCTGCGGCCACTTCTGGTTGAAGTTTGTACCAGCGATATCCGGGGTTGCGGCTTTCTCCGGCGGCGGTAATTTCTATCTGAAAATTCACAAAGCGATCGCTGTCATTATTGACAGTTACCTCAAAGGAGGCAGGAGTATCACCTGGACGAAAGGTTAGGTTTTCAGTCGAAAGGCTAGCATTAATAACACTTCTTTCCATACTATTTATTATTTATAATATTTATTTATATTCTGCATGATTAGCAGTATTATAAACCAGTAGTCAGAATACAGAATACAGAATACAGAATACTCTACCCATAAAGGAAAAGAGTTTTAAGGCGAGAATATTTAATACTACTTTCACCCACCATTCCACTCGCTTTTAACCAATATTCATTACCCACTCGTACAGAATTGATACTGAATTCTGACCGGAGGCGGAGCGTCTCCGGCTCCGCTCCTGAGTTCTGAATTCTTCTTATAAAATTAATATTTGCGACAAATCACCATAAATATTTTTGGCTTGATTATTGAGTTTATACAGTAAAAGATACCGTGCGATCAATCTATCAATAATTGTTAGAAGTAGGCAAACTTCGGCTACAGTATACTACTAACGATGCTCAGATCCCCTACTTCTTGAAGAAGTCGGGGATCTCGCCAACAATCAAAATTAATGACAATGCGATTGGGAACTATTAGCTGTAAATGCGATCGCTATTAGACAAACTTTGGTTGTTGTTTGAGTTTCTAGAAGATTGCCATTGATATATAAATGTTACAACTGCTAAAGTCAGTCCAATCGCTAAGATGACTCCCAAGATTCGCAATAAATTGGGAGTAGTTCCCGTTGCTGGGTGGTCATTTGCTCTTGGTTGGTAAATAGTGTCATCAGTTGGCGCTTGTGGTCTGCCTTGTTGAGATACAGGTCTTGGTTGATACAATGTTCTATCTAGTGGCGCTTCTGGTCTGTTGGGTTGAGATAGAGGCCGGGGCTGATACAACGTTTTATCTGGTGGTACTTGCGGTGTACCTTGATGAGCAACAGGTCGTGGTTGATATAAAGTCTTATCTGGCGGTACTTGTACTCCGCCTTGATTGGAGCCAGGTCGCGGTTGATATAAAGTTTTATCTGGTGGTACTTGTACTCCGCCTTGATTGGATGCTGGTCGCGGTTGAAACAAGGTTGCATCCGGTTTGCTGGCGTTCGGGTTATTCACGGGACTATGTTGAGGATTGTTGCTCTCAGGTTGATTTTGCTCAACTGGGTTAAATGGTCTAGGAATGGTCTCGTGATTTGAACCTTGATTGTACCCAGTAGGAAGCCGAGGAATAGTTTCCTCAGGTTGGCTTTGCTCAATCGGGTTAAATGGTCTAGGAACAGTTTCGTGATTTGAGCCTTGATTGTAGGCATCTGGAGGGCGAATAATTGTGTCGTCGCTCGATTGTCTAGGAACAGTTTCGTGATTTGAGCCTTGATTGTAGGCATCTGGAGGACGAAGAACGGTGTCGTCGCTTGATTGTCTAGGAACAGTTTCGTGATTTGAGCCTTGATTGTAGGCAGCGGGAGGACGAAGAATGGTGTCGTCGTTCGATTGTCTAGGAACAGTTTCGTGATTTGAACCTTGGTTGTAGGAAGGTCGCTGCTGCACATTAGTCTGTCCGAGTACACTACTAGTACCTGTGACAAATTTGGCAGCAGCTTGCAAAGCTTGATTGAGTTCTTCTACCGTGGCAAATCGGTTAGCTGGGTTCTTGTGGAGGCATTTCATCACCACAGTTTCCAATTGTTCAGGCAAATTCTCGCAGCCTGGTTGCTCCCGCAGTGGTTTTGGTGGCTCATAGGCATGAGCTAATACCCAGGAAGCTTCGCTGATGTGACTACCTTTAATGCTAATCCCAAATGGATCGGCTGCACTCAGCATTTCGTAAAGGATAATCCCTAAGCTGTAAATATCACCCCTAGCATCCAGGTTTTTATCGCTTTGGATTTGCTCAGGAGGTGCGTAACGAAATGTACCAATGAATGTACTCGTGATATTTGTAATGTTGGTGTTTTCCGAAGATTCACTACGGATTTTGGCAACACCAAAATCTAAAACCTTTACCCACTCTCCCAAATCCGTAGGCACTAGAAATATATTATCTGGTTTCAGGTCACGATGAACTACCTTAATATGCTCAGTGGTTTTTCCTCCATCTCGTTGCAGAGTCACTCCTTGATGGGCAAGCTGTAGACCCTTGCAAACTTGCGCCATAATTTTGACAGTGCGATCGACAGATAGCCGCTTTTCACGCAGCAATAATTGTCTGAGGGTTTGTCCCCGTAAATATTCCATCACGTAAAATGGAAAGCCTTCGGGAGTGACTCCACAATCACTGATTTTCACTATGTGGTCACTTTGTAAAGCAGCACAAACTGCTACCTCACGCTCAAAACGCTTTCTCATTTCTTGTGAAGCCACCAGCGTATCTTTGAGCAACTTTAACGCTACCTGCTGACCTACACGGGTGTCCATTGCCAGGAAGACTTCTCCCATGCCACCTCCGCCTAACCGTCGGTCTAAACGATACCGCTGGTTATCACCGACGAAGCGACCATTCCAAGAATTTGAAGAAGGTGGGGATTTCATCTGGGGGAACCCATCCTAGTTATTTTAAAGTGTTAAGTTTAGTTAGGGATAGTACTATCGGAATCCGCTTTGATTTTTGAACTTAATTTACGTAGGTAGTGAGTAGCTAGAGACGGGATTAATGGCGTCTGTAGGCAATCGGCTTGTTCGAGTAGAGGGCGAGTTTTTTCAAAAATCAAATAGGAGTCCTATAGTATTACGTAATAATTCCGAAGTCTGGAGCAAAGTCTTTTGGCTTGGCTCGTCATTTCTTACAGTATTACAAATTTTTTGGTTGTTTGATTGTTTATTATGTAACTTCTTAGTAATTTATATTACTTCTGTTTATCTAGCTATACTCACCTTAGCATATTAGCAACTTAAAATAATGCTCATAATTTGATAAAATGCTTAAAGTTAAGACTTGTGATGGTTGAAATTAGTTCCTGATAAATATTGAGCTAGGACTGGAAATAGGGTACTGGGGATTAGAAGTTAAAGGTATTTTATAGTACACAGTAAGTGATTCCCAGTCCTCAGTACTCCATGCGACGCCGATAGTCTTTCGTAGAAAATATTTAAAGTTTTGCAAAATATATTCTGTGAATGTGTCCTGGCGTACATGATTAAAATGTGCTATTGCCATGAGGAACGAGGATGAGTAACGTACTCTCTATAGCCGCCGTGACAGCAGTACTAAAAGTTTTGCTGGAAAACGGTTTAGTCAGCGATCCGATCGCTGCTAGTGTTGGTGATGTGATTGTAACTGCCCTACCGCCCGATCGGATTTCAGTTGAAGCTGACGAACGCGCTCAACTCAACCTCTTTCTCTATCAAGTGACGCAGAATCGCAATGTCGATTGGGTATCCCAGGAATTTCGCAGCAGGCACTCACGTCTGAATGGAAATTTGCCCTCTACGACTCCACCACTAGCTCTCGATCTCCACTATTTATTAACAGCCTACGGAGCCAAGGATTTTCAGTCAGAGCTTTTACTAGGTTACGCAATGCATTTGTTACACAAAACCCAGTGTATTACAGCGGATCTTATTGAGAATACTCTGATAAATGCATCTACAACCAATACCTCAAGTGCTTTTTCGCAAGCTGTGGCTGGGGTGTCTGTATCTGATTTAGCTGAGCAAATTGGGCAGATAAAATTGACTCCAGAGTTTTTTAACATGGAAGAAACTTCTAAGTTATGGTCTGCTTTACAAACCCACTATCGACCTTCAGCTACCTATTTGGCATCAATGATATTGATTGAGAGTAGCAAATCTGACGATCTTGAAGCCTTTTACATGATG
Organism: Desmonostoc geniculatum HA4340-LM1; assembly: GCA_019359545.1. Taxonomy (GTDB): domain Bacteria; phylum Cyanobacteriota; class Cyanobacteriia; order Cyanobacteriales; family Nostocaceae; genus Nostoc; species Nostoc geniculatum. The sequence continues at coordinate 12,480 of JAHHHB010000041.1, forward strand.
CCTTTGTCTCAACCGAATATTGAACAAGTGACAGTTCTAGCAAAAACTGAACATCAGCAAATGATTGTTGCTGGCACAACATTAATGATTCGTGGGAAGCGGTTACGCGGTGATATCACCAGAATTCGATTGAGTAACACGGAGACATTACTAGTACCTCAAGATGTGAAAGAAACGCAAATTAGCTTGTTAGTCCCAGCAGATTTGTACCCAAGTGTGCAGACTATCCAAGTGGTACATTTGACAATGGGCAACACAGGACAAACGGAGCATATAGTTGAATCAAATGTTGCAGCTTTTGTCTTACATCCAACAATTACGGCATTCGTTGCTCAAGTGGAAAATGTTGGTGGGAATTTACGCTCAGCAGAAATTACTGTTAAATTTCATCCCAAAGTTGGCAAAGCACAGCGGGTAGTTTTACTGTTGAGCGATGTGTCAGCCCAAAGTCTGGTAGCCTACTCTTTCTTAGTTGCACCACGCACTGAAGATACTGATGCGATCGCTATTCCTGTTAAAAATGTGAAGCCAGGAACTTATATTGTAAGGGTGCGAGTAGACGGAGCAGAAAGTCCATTGCACAAAAATCAGTCTGGCGAATATGATTCGCCCCAGGTGACAATTTCATGAATGCTACAACCATCAATTGGGATCGGGCAAACTACCGCTACCTGTCAGCAGCACTAGCCGTAGTTCGTGGTATTTTAGAAAATCACGCTGCCAGATCGCAAAATCAATCTGAGACCAAAAATTACGAAAATTTACAGCAAGCCCTCCAAGAAGCTGCTGCTGCTATGCCTGCACCATCGGCATTGGATAGAGTCTGCAAGATGTTTAGCCTCTCATCCTTTGAACGTGATTTGTTGCTGTTGTGTGCAGGTATGGAATTGAATGGAGATTTTGGCAAATTATGTGCTATTGTTCACGCCGATCCACAGCGAGCTTACCCAACCTTAAGTTTAGCTTTAGCAACTTTACCTCACGTCCACTGGGATGCGATCGCCCCAAATGCTCCCTTACGTCATTGGCGGTTAATTCAGATTGGCGATGCTCATGCCCTAACCCTCAGTCCCGTGAGAATTGACGAGCGGATTTTGCATTATCTCACAGGCATCCAATACCTTGACGAACGACTAGCTGGCATCATTGAACCGTTACAAGAAGTTAGCGATTTAGTACCGTCCCACCAACAGCTAGCAGAGCGAGTTGCAGCCGTGTGGTCGCAAACTCATAAGATCAATAACTTGCCAATAGTGCAGTTATGTGGTAATGAAACTCTTAGTAAACGTGCCATTGCCGCCCGAATTTGTCAACTCCAGGGTTTGAGTTTGTGGGTAATGCCTGCACAAGTCATTCCCCAAGCACCGAGCGAGTTGGATAATCTCATGCGGTTGTGGACTCGTGAGACCATTTTAAGCAGGTGTGCCCTACTCCTGGATTGTAACGAACTCGATAGCAATGATACAGCGCGGCTAAATGCGATCGCTCATTTCATCGAACGCGCCAACGGCTTTTTGATCGTTACCAGCCGGGAACGAATGCGCCTACCACAACGCTTGGTAGTTAGTTTTGACGTACATCAACCAACAGTCAAAGAACAAGGTGTAGTTTGGCAAGATGCACTAACAGCAATTGCACCGCACATGAACGGGCAAGTGAAAACCTTAGTAGAGCAGTTTAACTTGAGTGCTGCAACCATTCGCGCTGCTTGTGCAGAAGCCGCAGGACAACTAGCACAAACACCAGAAAACGATATTGGTGACATTTTATGGGATGCTTGTCGCGTGCAAGCACGTCCCCGCTTGGATGAACTCGCCCAACGAATTGAGCCATCTGGTGATTGGGAAGATTTAGTATTACCAGAAGTCCAGAAACAAGTTCTCCGTGAAATTGCGGCGCACGTGCGGCAACGGAGTACTGTATATAACAATTGGGGTTTTGCTGGCAAAAGTGGGCGAGGATTGGGAATCAGCGCCTTATTTGCAGGTGGTAGCGGCACTGGTAAAACCTTGGGGGCAGAAGTGCTGGCACATAGATTGCGCCTAGATTTGTATCGCATTGACTTGTCATCGGTAGTCAGTAAATACATTGGCGAGACAGAAAAGAATTTGCGACGGGTGTTTGATGCAGCCGAACAAGGTGGAGTGATTTTATTATTTGATGAAGCTGACGCCTTATTTGGTAAACGCAGTGAAGTCAAAGATGCACGCGATCGCTACGCCAACATTGAAGTCAGCTATTTGTTGCAACGTATGGAAAGCTACCCAGGCTTAGCAGTTCTCACCACTAATTTGAAGAGCGCAATTGATACAGCCTTTATGCGGCGCATTCGTTTCGTGGTGCAGTTCCCCTTCCCCGACACAGCACAACGAGCCGAGATTTGGCGACGCGTCTTTCCAGCCAACACACCAACCGCAGACTTGGATGCCCTACAACTGGCGCGGCTAAATGTAGCTGGCGGTAATATCCGTAACATAGCCTTAAATGCAGCTTTTCTGGCTGCCGACGCCGGCGAACCAGTGCAGATGAAACACGTATTGCGGGCTGCTCAGACAGAATATACCAAATTAGAGAAGCCTTTGACTGACGCCGAAATAGGCGGCTGGACTTGATTTTATTAATTACAGGACTTACGCAAAAAATAGCCCAAACCCTAATTTCCAGGTAGGGGCAATTCATGAATTGCCCCTACCGCATGTAGTTTTGCGTAAGTCCTAAATTATATCAGAGCAAAAACTTCTTTGCAAACTTAAAATTTCGCCAATATTTCAACAATAATTACCACTGTGAAAAAGGATGTTTTACTAAATTGCTGTTGAAATATCTGGAGTCATGAGAAACTTCTTCTCCAATCCAGGTTGGTAGTTGAATTTGTTGATTTTCGTCACTGAGTTCAACTTCTGCTAAGATTAGTCCTTTGTTAACACCCTCAAATTCATCTATTTCCCAAATCAAACCGCCCGACTCTATCTTATATCTGGTTTTTTCTATAAATGGACGTTGACACAATGTCTCAAGCATTTCTTGAGCATCTTTAATAGGAATAGGATACTCAAACTCTAATCTCGAATATTGAATAGTCGGGCCTTTAATAGTCAAATAACCTTTTTCCCCGACTATACGTACACGTACAGTTACTTTATCTTGCGTAGGAATATATCCCTGACGATAGACACTACCTTCAGCTAATACTCTCCAACTATCTCCTATCACTAAGTATTTGCGCTCTATTTCTTTAGCCATTTTACTTAATCCCCAATACACAAGTTATATCATGTCCGACTAATCGCCGAAATTCCCCAGTTTAGATCGCCGTTTCGACTTCTGTTTGCGTCAGGCTAAATAATAAGTCTTTTACCGGACATCATATTATTTTGTCAAGTCATTTTCAAAAAATAATTCCATGCGATCGCCCCGCAGTCGAGTTACGCCATACTCAATCACATTACCCATTTGATCCACGTTCACGGACTCCGCTAAAAGGATAGGTTGATTGAGTCCAAGTGCTAACCAATGTGCATCATGAGGCTGAACTAAACGCGCCGAAACACAAGTACTCCGACGTATATGATCGCATCCATATACCTGCTGTAAAAACTGAGAAATTGATTGCTTTTCTCGTAAAATATCGATGTTTTTCGGCTCTAACAAATCTGGAAACCGTTTCAGAGGAAAATATCCTGTACCGACACTAATTGGTTCCTCATCCGCTAAACCCAAACGCTCAATTAAAGCTACTGGTTCACCATAACTAATCTCCAATCCTGTCGCAACGGGAATATCTGCGGTGACTTCCAAGGTACGGAGTAATTGAAACCTGGCTTGCCAACCCTGTGCTTTCAGGGTTTGATTGTAACGCACCCGTTTACCAATTGGATAGCGGATAATTTTAGCTGCTACAAAAGTCCCGCGTCCCCGGTCAACTCGTAGCAATCCCTCGTTTTTTAGTAATGCGATCGCCTGTCTTATTGTATGGCGATTGACGGCAAATTGTTCTGCCAACTTAGTTTCTGTTGGTAATTGGCCTCCAACTTCATAAACCCCCTGGTGGATGTTTTGTCGCAAGTCGGCAGCAATCTGGGCGTAAATTGGCATTACTTCATCGTTCATATAGCAATCCGATTTGATTTGGAGAATCACTCGTAGAGGTAAGGGACTGAGGACTGGGGACTGGGGAGAAGGAATAAAGGTGTACCTAGCTTCCTAAAAATCAAATATGAGTTCTATATGTATCAATTATTAATATCTAGATTGTCAAGTAACTAAAATTGCGCTAATCTATTTTCATCTAGATGTCTAGACAAATTAAAAATAGTTTAACAAAAAAGAATAAAGGCTACAGAACGATTGCCAAAAGGCTTATTCACTAATCGTTTGATAATTCAAAATCCAAAATCCAAAATCCAAAATGGTATGACCCAGCGACAAACATGGATGAATACACTAGCTAAAGCTGAACTCAAGCAACTAGAGGAACTGGTGAATAAATTAGGTACATTGCCGAGTTATAGCTTTTTACGTTCTCCAGAGATTGGTTTAGCAATGGTTCGGGGACGCGCTGGGGGTACAGGAGAGCCATTTAACTTAGGAGAAATTACCATGACTCGCTGTGTGGTGCAACTAGAGAGCCAACCAGGAGATGAAGCGATCGCTGGTTTTGGATATGTCGCAGGGCGATCGCACCATCATGCAGAACTAGCCGCCTTCTGTGATGCCTTATTGCAAAGCCCCCAATGGTGCGATCGAATTCAAGCTGAGGTAATTCAACCCCTGCAAACAAAAAGCCGAGAGCAACAAGAACTCAAACAACGCCAAACTGCCGCCACCAAGGTTAACTTTTTCACGATGGTGAGGGGGGAAGGGTGAGGGGGATGAGGAAGCAGGGGAGGCAGGGGGAGCAGAACGGAAGTTGCAGTAAGTCTTTCCCCTCTGTGTTCTCCATGCCCAATGACAAATGACCAATGACCAATGACAAATGACAAATGACAAATGACAAAAGTTACCCATTTACCAGGTTTTGAAGATTCGGTTCATGATGCCCAACGGACATTTCGATCGCTACTTGATGCGAATGCGCGGCCGGGGACACCATATCCGATAACCGCTAGTATGACTGTGCCTCCAGGTTTAACGCTTGGTTGTGCAGCAGCTTGCCTAACATTACTAGATTTGGACGTTCAGGTTTGGCTTCAACCGAGTTTTGCTTCTTCAGCCACTCCCCACTCCCCACTCCCCACTCCCCATTCCTTTTTTCAAGTCAGGGATTGGTTAGTGTTTCACACTGGTTGTCGCTTCACCCAGCAACCTGGGGAGGCTGACTTTGCCCTGATTGGAGATTTGGCCGCATTGCCAGAATTATCTGATTTTAACTGGGGTACAGCAGAACAACCCGAAGCTTCGACAACGCTACTGATACAAGTGGAAAGTTGGGAAAAAGGACAACCTGTAATGCTGACAGGACCAGGAATTTTGGATCGCACAGAAATCGCCCCTCAAGTCCCTCGCCATTTTTGGGATTTCTGGGTGAAAAATCACCAAGCTTATCCCCAAGGTTTGGATGTATTTTTATTTACAGAAAATGCAGTTATGGGACTACCTCGCACAGCAAAATCTGAAGTCTATTATGAGTCTTGATATCCGCGTTGCGAGTCGTGACGATCTGCCGCTGCTGGTTCAGCTTTATGCACAGATGGATGGCGAGTCACCCTTGCTGATGAATAGTGCAGAAGAAATTTGGAATGCGATCGCAGAAGTTCCAAACTATCACATTTATCTTGCCTTCCAGAATCAAGAACCTGTAGGCACTTTTAGTCTGCTTTTTGTTCCCACAATGATGCATCGGGGATATCACAAATTTGCAGTTTTAGATGCAGTTACAGTCATTCCTACAGTTCGGGGTCAGGGAATTGGTACACAAATGATGAAAGCGGCACTCAAACTCAGTGCCGAGGCGGGGTGTTATAAAGTTACGCTCTCTTCAAATTTGAAACGCGATCGCGCTCACCAATTCTATCAAGCACTGGGATTCGAGCAACATGGCTGGAGTTTTACAGCGATTTTCAGGTAAATGAACCACACTATTTTTATCTCACGCAAAGACGCAAAGACGCAAAGGAAGAAAAGAAGAAACAAGACTGTGGTCTAAATACATGAAAACTGCTGTAAGTGCGTAGTACAGCCAAGTTACCAAATTAACAATTGAGAAAGGTGAAAATTCATGCCCTATGTTGCAGTCAAAGGTGGTGAACAGGCAATTGAGAATGCAGAAACGCTGCTTAGGAGTAGACGCCGGGGCGATCCTGCTATTCCTGAACTGACGCTAGATCAGATTGAACAACAGCTAACTTTAGCTGTAGAACGGGTGATGTGTGAAGGCAGCTTATATGACCGAGAGTTAGCAGCCCTTGCTATTAAACAATCCTGGGGTGATTTAGTCGAGGCGATTTTCTTGTTACGAGCGTATCGTACAACACTGCCACGTTTGTACTACAGCCAGCCACTAGACACCAGCAAAATGCAAATACAACGGCGGATTTCCTCCATTTTTAAGGATGTTCCAGGAGGACAGAGTTTAGGCCCCACCTTTGACTACATCCATCGCCTGCTGGACTTTAAGCTGATGGTAGAGGGAGAACTTCCCGCAGCAGCAGAAGCAGAGGCAATTACTGAACCAGTTCCCCGCGTGATTGATACTTTGGATCGGGAGGGATTGATGCAGGGGGAGATGGGGGAGATGGGGGAGCAGGGGGAGATGGGGGAGCAAGCAAACAATTATTCTCCCTCATCTCCCCAACCTTCTGACTTGACGCGTCAACCTCTAAGTTTTCCTGCAAAAAGAGATGCGCGACTCCAGAATTTGGCGCGTGCAGATGAGGGGTTTTTACTATCTTTGGCGTACTCGACTCAACGAGGTTATGGCAGAAATCATCCTTTTGCTGGGGAAATTCGGATGGGGGAAGTGGAGGTGGTGATTTGCCCGGAGGAGTTGGGGTTTGAAATTGCGATCGCTGATATTACTATTACTGAAGTGCAGATGGTAAATCAGTTTAAAGGTAGTAAGGAATTACCTGCTCAGTTCACCCGTGGCTATGGGCTGACTTTTGGTTATAACGAACGCAAAGCTATGTCAATGGCGTTGGTAGATAGGGCGATGCGAGCTGAGGAATTGGGTGAAACAATCCAAGGCCCTGCCCAAAACGTTGAGTTTGTACTTTCTCACTCAGACAACGTTGAAGCACAGGGGTTTGTTCAGCATCTCAAACTTCCTCACTACATTGATTTTCAAGCAGAGTTAAATCTAGTACGAAAGATGCGAAAACAGCAGGTAAAAACTCAATCATCTCCTGAGTTAATTCCAGAAAATCATCAAACATCTGAGATTGTTTTGGAAGAAGTGAAATGATTGCAGGAATTAATCATATTACCTTGTCTGTTTCCGATGTGGAAAAGTCTTTTGAATTTTACACCAAAATTCTTGGTTGCCAAGCGATCGCTAAATGGAAAAAAGGCGCTTATTTACTCGCGGGTAATTTGTGGTTGTGCTTATCTTTAGATGCGAACACACGCACAAGTCCGGCGGTTGAGTATAGCCATATTGCTTTTAGTGTTGCCGAACAAGAGTTTCAAGAATATAAAATTCTATGATGGAGTGAGACTCATGCAAATTATTCAAGAATCACTAACATTAATAAAGGGGAAAGTTGCAATCCAAGGAGCAGATGTGCTGGCTCCAGATGGTTGGATTAAAGATGCAACAGTTTTAATTGAAGATGGGCGGTTTATTAGTATTAATCAGGGAAGTACTAACGGGTTTGATTTTGTCGATGCTAAAGGACTCCAGATGTTGCCGGGAATCGTTGATTTGCATGGTGATGCTTTTGAGAGGATGATTTGCCCTCGTCCTGGAGTTCACTTTCCTTTAGCAATGGCGATCGCTGAAAATGACCGGAATCTTTTATCTGCTGGAATCACAACTTTTTTCTGTTCAATTACTGACTCCTATGAACCCGGTTTGCGAAGCCGAGATTCAGCTCGTTCTTTGATTGAATTTATTTTGGGAACGGGAAAGCAGGTTTTAAATTGCAATCATCAAATTCATATTAGACACGAAGAAGCAAATACCAAAGGGCATCAAGAGTTATGTGATTGGCTAAAATCTGGTCGCATTCAACTTTTGTCGATTAACGATCACTTACCACCTGCTGGAAATGAGCAAATGTTAAGCCGATACCTCAATGGTTTACGGCGACGATTATCTATGTCTGAGGAAGAAATCAAAGAATTTATTATCCAAGTACAACAACGGCGAGACGAAGGATACAAACAAGTAGAGGAATTAGTTGAACTTGCCCATACTTACCGCATTCCCCTAGCTTCCCATGATGATGATTCTGAAGAAAAGGTGGCAGAAAGTCAACGCCGTCAGGTGGCGATCGCCGAATTTCCTGGGAGTATTGCTTTAGCTGCCCAATCTCGCGCTTACGGTGCAGCAGTCCTCATGGGTGCGCCTAACTTAGTGCGTGGCGGTTCCCATGTCGGCTACATGAGTGTTGCAGAGGCAGCTGAAAATGATGTTTTGGATTGCCTTTGCTCAGATTACCATTATCCTTCCTTATTTCATGCACCCTTTAAGCTAGCTGAATTAGGCTTGATGAGTTTTGAGCAAGCATGGACACTGGTTTCTAGTCGTCCAGCAGCAGCAGCAGGAATTAGCGATCGCAAAGGAAAAATCCTCCCTGGGTTGGATGCAGATTTATTGCTGGTATCTCCCAATAATTCTCTACCTACTGCGATCGCATCTGTCTACATCACAGGACAAGAAGTCGCCCGATATCCAATTAAATAGTCACTACCTCTTTGCGTTCGCTAATAAACAGCAAAAATTGACGATGGAAAACATTCCTCTTCCCCAATCCCCAGTCCCCAATCCCCAATCCCCCGAAACAAACTTCAACTTCGCCTACTTGGATGAGCAAACCAAGCGCTCAATTCGTCGCGCCTTACTCAAAGCAGTTGCTATTCCAGGACATCAAATTCCCTTTTCTTCTAGGGAAATGCCCATGTCTTACGGCTGGGGAACTGGCGGAATTCAGGTAACAGCTGCCGTCATTGGTCAAACCGATGTGCTAAAAGTTATTGACCAAGGAGCAGATGATACCACCAACGCAGTTAATATTCGCCGCTTCTTCAAAAAAGTATGCGGCGTGCAAACAACAGAACAAACTCAAGCAGCAACGCTAATCCAGACACGCCACCGCATACCCGAAACACCAATGCGGGAGGGACAGATTTTGGTTTACCAAGTACCCATTCCCGAACCCTTGCGCTGGCTAGAACCTTCATCTGTTGAAACCGGCAAAATGCACGCCCTTGAAGAGTACGGTTTGATGTACGTCAAACTTTACGAAGATATCACCAAACACGGACACATTGCCACATCCTACGACTACCCCGTAATGGTGCGCGATCGCTATTTAATGAGTCCTAGCCCGATCCCGCGCTTCGATAATCCGAAAATGCACATGAATCCTGCACTCCAGTTATTTGGCGCTGGAAGAGAAAAGCGGATATATGCAATCCCGCCCTATACCAAAGTCAAAAGCCTCGACTTTGAAGATCATCCCTTCTCCGTCGAGCGTTGGGACAAAACTTGTGAGGTATGTGGTTCTACGGAAAGTTATTTAGATGAGGTAGTAATTGATGACCAAGGTGGCAGGATGTGGATTTGCTCGGATACAGACTATTGTCGTGGGATGAGGGAAGCGGAGGGAAAAAGGAGTGAATTTTAAAGACTCATCGCCGAGCATCAAAGGTTCATCGCCAAACATCAAAGGTTCATTGCCGAGCATCAAAGGTTCATTGCCGAGCATCAAAGGTTCATCTCTTATTCCCAATGCCCAATGCCCAATTCCCTAAATTATGAAACCTCTTTTACAAGTTCACCAACTGAGTAAATCTTACGGTGCAATTAAGGCGTGCGATCGCATTTCCTTTGACTTATATCCTGGGCAAGTTCTGGGTATTGTCGGCGAATCGGGATCGGGTAAGTCTAGTTTGCTCGGTGCGATCGCCAATCACTTCCCCATTGACCAAGGTAATGTTACTTATACAAATCGTAGCCAAGAAGACTTAGAAATTACTCAACTTCCTGAATCTCAACGCCGCCGATTAATGCGAACTGAGTGGGGCTTTGTGCAGCAAAATCCCCGTGATGGTTTGCGAATGAAAGTTAGTGCAGGGGCGAATATTGGTGAAAGGCTTCTAGATGTTGGGGTGCGACACTACGGCAATATTCGGGATGAAGCTGCTCACTGGTTGCAACAAGTGGAAATTGATCCCGCGCGGATGGATGACTTACCAGTAACTTTTTCTGGAGGGATGCAGCAAAGATTACAACTAGCTCGTGTATTGGTGACACGCCCCCGGCTGATATTAATGGATGAACCCACTGGAGGACTTGATGTATCAGTGCAAGCGCGGTTATTAGACTTATTGCGATCGCTAGTGCGGAATTTTCACCTCAGCGTCATTGTGGTAACACACGATATAGGCGTTGTCAGGCTGCTAGCCCATCGCTTGCTAGTAATGCAACAAGGCCAAGTAGTGGAATCAGGTTTAACTGACCAAGTACTCGACGATCCCCAGCATCCTTATACTCAACTACTAGTCAGCGCCGCTTTAACACCATAATACTAATTCGTAATTCGTAATTAAGAAAGTCAGATATAGCCTGGGTAGGATGCGGAAAGAGGAGTGTTTGCGATCAATTGCCCGCGTCCCCAGTCCCCAGTCCCCAATCCCCAATCCCCAGTACAATGCAATCATTAACTGTTAATCATCATCCACCCACTAACATTTCCCCGAACACCGTGCTGCAAGTAGAACATTTGCGAAAAGGTTTTACTTTGCATCAGCAGGGAAGTGTTCGCCTATCGGTTTTAGAAGGATTATCCCTGAGTGTAAATACTGGGGAATGTCTAGCTTTGTCTGGCCTTTCTGGTTCCGGTAAGTCTACTTTGATGCGCTGTTTATATGGTAACTATCGCGCTGATAGCGGCTCAATTTGGGTAAAACATGGTGGAAATTGGGTTGATTTGTGTCAACTTCCGCCCCATGAACTTTTAGCGGTGCGCCGAAAAACTATAGGATATGTCAGCCAGTTTTTACGAGTGATTCCCAGAGTTCCCGCCCTAGAAGTTGCCGCAGAACCACTGTTGGAATTAGGGGTAAAAACAGAAGTTGCTTTTGACAAAGTAAAAGAATTATTTCATCGTCTCAACCTGCCAGAACGTTTATGGAAACTGTCTCCCACCACCTTTTCTGGAGGCGAAAAGCAACGGGTAAATATCGCCCGCGCCCTCTGTGTGAACTATCCGATTTTGCTACTCGATGAACCTACATCAGCTTTAGATGCTATTAATCGTCAAGTTGTAATGGAACTTCTCGCAGAACACAAAACAACCGGCAGTGCTTTAGTTGGAATTTTTCACGATCAAGAAGTGCGATCGCAACTCTGTAACCGCCAATTAAATTTTGGGCGTTGCTGATTTCATGTATGAAAACGATTATGCAATGCCCAAAATCCTTGTAGAGACGTTGCAATGCAACGTCTCTACATCTCGTTGCAATGCAACGTCTCTACATCTGTGTGAGAACCGAACAGCATCATGCCCCATGCCCAATCTAAAATCCAAAATTGCTATGAATGAGCAAGTCTACACAAATTATCGCCTCCAACTTCCCCATAAGGAAGTGCTGGGTACCCTTGTAGTGCGAGATGGATTGATTGCTGACATTCAGCCGGGAGTTGTTACTCACGGGTTGAATGGTCAAGGAGATTATCTCATGCCTGGGTTGATTGAACTGCACACCGACAACTTGGAACGCTGTGTGTCTCCCCGCCCAGGAATTCGCTGGCCTTTGGAAGCAGCAGTTTACCACGATCGAGATTTAGCTAGTGCTGGGGTGACAACTGTATGTGATGCGATCGCCATTGGTGATATAGCTGTTGGTTCTCCACGTTTAACTAACTTTGCCCCAATGATTGATGTTATCTGTCGCGGGCAAAAAGCTGGACGCTTCTGTGTGGAACACCGAATTCATCTGCGTTGTGAACTCGCATACGACAAGGTTTATGAAATTACTGCACAATACGTAGACAATCCGCTGTTATCGATGATTTCTCTGATGGATCATACCCCTGGGCAGCGGCAGTTTATCCGTTTAGACAAGTTCAAACAATTGACTACGTTCCCCAAAGTCTGCTGCAAGCCATCTTTCTCGTGGCTGACAAAACTGGTAAGCCGATTTATGAAGCTATGCAACTATTCACCAGTAATCCAGCGAAAGCTATTCATCTATTTGGCGATCGCGGCAGTCTCGAACTAGGTAAACGAGCTGATTTTATCACTGTTCATAACGATGGTGTAGTCCCACGTCTGACTACAACTATCTGTCAAGGCCGTCGAGTTACTTAAGTGAAAAAGTCAGAATTCAGCAATGCTTGAAGTGGTGCATTGGAATCTTTCACAAATTTTGAGGATAAAACAGGGAACACAAAACACAGAACTCTTAACGGGAAAAAAGATAGCTAAAACAGTAGATCCCTTTTGCAAACATTTAATACAAGTCTTATATCAGTTATCAGTTATCAGCAAACAGTGCTAAGCGATAACTTATAGCTGATTGAAACCTTCATAACATTGACCCATTTAATGACTCACTAAACTCTGTGCTTCTACTTGTTCTTTCGCTAAAGCCAATGCTTGATGAGCAGCTTTAAACCTTGTTTCATCTGTAAATTTATGGCCAAAACGCTTTAAATAAGCTTCCAGATACCTAATACGTAAGTGTGGGTCAGCCGGATTTTGAAGAAAGGGTAGGTCTGCTTCAACCATAAACCGGATAACTAACAAGGGGATAGGGCTACGAAGTGGACGGAAGTTTGGGTTATGTAAACCAAAACTTTCATTACGTTTATGAAATTCTCCAATCATCAGTCCTGATTCAACAAACAAAGGTTTCAGTTTTTGTTGAACATTATCTATCAGTTTAGGAGCTTCGTCTATATGAATGTCAGGAAAGATAAGTAAAAAAGCTTTGCTAGTTTTTAATTCCTGCTCTTTAACATCCATCTCTAGGAAGATATCTCGGTAGCGTCTGACAATATTTTCTATTTGTTCTGGGTATAAATCTTTTGTGTGAATAACTGCCAGACGAGTGTTGTTTGTTCTGAGAGAATGAGGTACAAAAGGGCAAACTGCACCAGGTCTTCCTAATTGAGGATGAGGTCTTCCCAAAAAATTTTTAACCCACTCCATAATTTCAATGAGGTAGGGAAGGTCTTCGTCTTCCCGAAGTTGTTCAATTTCAAGAGGTGTGTAGAGTTTCATTGGCTTAAATTAAGTGTACGAAGTGTTGGCTTTTTTTAATTCACTGTTTTGATGATGCTGTATGATAGCTGAAATGAATTTTTATTCCAAAAATCAGCCTCAATCATGTTGTGTTTTTGGCTATTCTGTGTAGTATTTTTGTTAGAATATATTTAGTTCTTACGCCGTCCTTCTGTTTTTTAGCAGTAATAAGTTCATAATATTTTTAACAAAAATATTATAAAGTTAATATCTTGATGTTTTGTTTTATTATAAAAATTTAGTATAGATTTCAAAATACTGACGGTATGTATTATAAAATTACAGTAGTATTACTGTAATAAATAAAGTATTAAAATAAAGACTTGAGTATTTTTGAAAGCACATATAATATCAAATTCTCAAGACTCATCACGATCGCTGATGTCTGCACGTGAAGATATGTCAAGTTTGAATAATGGGTGATTATTCAAACTTAATACAATATCAAATAAGTATATACACTAATGTAAAAGCAAAATATAATACAGAATATTGATTTTATTTCTCTATGTTGAAGCAGAGATTGAAAAAAAATTAATACAAATTAAATCTATAAGTGTGATTGTCTACTATTAAACAATTAAGTATGATGTTATTAACTTCTTGAGAAAACGAGAATTAAAATTTTTTTTCTGTCAGAAGGTTTATTAGTCCAATAAGATCCAGTTATATTAGTGCTTTGATTTGATATATGAAAACGATTGTGCATGATATCAAAATCCTTGTAGAGACTAGCAATTGCTAGTCTCTACATCTGGATTCATACCGCAATTCAGCAACCCCAAAAAAACTGGCTTTAACAGCGAGTTTTAGTCTTAACACCAAGCGTATTGATTTATATGGTTGGTTTATTTACGCCGTGCTGTACTAGTTATTTCTCAATAAATTCTTTGACTACTGCCATAGCATTAGGAGGAATCTGGGTAATTAGGCGAAATGGAAATGCCGGAGTAGATGTAAAGTTTGCATAATCTGATGTTAGAAATACAGCGTAATTTTTAGCTTCTGGAGTCAGTTGTGCAGCAAACGATAAAGCTAAAGCTTTAACTAACTTACGAACATCAGCCGCTTGTTCGCCGACAACTTCACCGCCACTAATAGGGGTATTTGGTTTTCCGATTTGATCCATAGTGGTACTGGGATCTTTTACACTCAGATGAGTACCTCCAATTACACCAACTAACCATTTTTGGGATGGAATTTTGTCAAATCCGACAATTTGTTCGGTTAAAGCTGGTGTGGTTTTATCTGCCGAACCTGCCAATATCAGGGTAGGAACTTCCACCTTTGTTAACCCAGTTTCGCCAAACATCAGAGAAGTTGTAGGATTGAGAGCGATCGCTCCTTTGATCCTACTATCCCGCAATTGATAGCTATTTTCTGGCAGTTCTTGAGCAATGCACTGCATAGCTTCTCCCAAACTCAAGATAGCCAAGTTCTTTTTGCAGCGCTGTTTGAGACGTTCTAGTTGTAACTCGCCACCAGCAATTGCTAAAGCTGTACCACCACCAAAAGAATAGCCAACAACCATCGCCTTGGTGGTTGCAAGTTTACCAGCAAGGGGGTTATTAGCTGTTTGGTTGAGCTTTTCTAATTCGTCGAGAACAAAACTAATATCTTGAGGGCGACGCAGAAACTCCTCAGGCTTGACAACTCTGTTTTTCCCTTGTAGTGCTGAATCAACATTCGTCGCATTACTACCAGGATGTTCTAAAACTGCTACTACATAACCGTGGGATGCCAGATGTTCTGCAAGATAACGCAAGTCAGTGCGGACTGACCCGAAGCCATGAGAAAAGACAATTACAGGTTTGTCAGAAGTTGCAGCAACTGACCAGTAAACATCAACTGGAATTTTGCGATTGTGCTTTTGGTCATTCAAGTCTAATTTGAGTATTTCTACTTGAGCCGTTCCTGGTTGGGAGGGGTCGGAAGGAAAAGCAATCTGGGGTGTTCCGGGCTGTGGTGTCAAGAGGTCAAGTTGAGGTGCAATTGCCAACATAAACTGTTGGGTGCGCCAAAAAGCAGTATTTAAACTTCCTGCAACCTTAAAAGCTTGCGGTACATCAATTTCTAAGCGTTTACTCGGGTATGCGGCGATAAAACTCAGTATAGAAAGACCCTGCGGTGCGGTAGAGCCTAATATCAATCCTGCCCTGAGTGCTTGCACTCCGGCTTTATCCTTTCGAGCTAAAGCCGTAGCGAGGTCATTGAGAATACTTGTACCAATTTGCGTATTAACTAATCCATTAACGGTGACAACATTTAACGGTAGATTCATGTTTAACGCCCCCAAAAAGAACTGGCGTTGTTCTTGGGATAATCTTTTAGTGTAAGGCTGCAAACTCCCAGGGAATTCACCAGTTTTTGCAGCCTTTTGCAAATCAGCCAGGGAGATGGATTCTGTAAATAGACCAAAACGGACAACAACTGTGTCAGCTGCTTTTGCACAAGTATTTGTACCGAATTGTGTCAGTGCAATGGCGCACAAGAAACCGCCAACTTTTTTCAGACTTTCCCAACTTCTAGCCATAAGAATTTTCACCAATTCATACTTACGTGAATATAGCGGATATTTGTGTATTTGAGTACCCCGATTCCTGGCGAGAAATAGAACCAGAGTTTTTCCTGAACTTGATAGCGATCGCTCTCAAGTGGCAAATATACCTGTAGGTGCGATCGCAGTTGCACAAAAGCATCACAACTATCAGCAATTGTACAATTCATTACAGCTAGAAATTTCAGCCAAAATCGGTGTTAACAGCCACAAAAAACCGATTGTTTCTCAACTAAGTTTAATACTGTAACAAATGCCCTTTGTCATTAGTCATGAGTCATTAGTCCTTTGCTAATAACCAATGACCAATGCCCCATACCCAATTATTAACCTGTTGCAGGTGGATAGTATTCTTGCTGTTGCTGTACTACCATTACTCCTCAAATTGCACCAGTCGCACCAACACTTTTTCCTAATTTTATGCGTCACCGACTCATTTATATTTTTATTTTCCTGCTTTCGCTAAGTATTATTACACTTTGGTGGCCTGTCAATGATTCTGATTGCAATTCTGAGGCTTTTTTAGCATCAAAAACTACAAAATTTCAAGTAAAAGCTACTAAAGTTGTTGTTCAGCCCTGGCGTGGTAAACATAAATCATACGGAATCTTTATGATTCCTGATGAATACAAACAAGCTCCCTTTTTTGTATTAACAGTCAAAGGTGCTGGCAGTTACTGTTCAAAACAATACGGTTATAGAAAAAACGTTGATGATATTTTTGCTCAGCCAGGAACTTATCTAGTGAGAAAGTTTATTAGAACTCGAACATCTCTGCGGCTTATTCTCCAAGGTTTGTACTTTCAGATCAATGATAAAAAGAATTGGATATTAACTTTTCCTCAACCAAAAATTGACTAGTATGGAACATTGTTCCCTAGAACATTTGTAGTTAGAAAAAATCAAACCTGCTGTATTAAATGAAACTACTATGTTTTTAAATTTATTAATTATCAATTAGGTTGCTGGCTGCGTTACTAAAACGTCGTTATTTTCTAATAAAATAGTAGTAGCATTGACTACAATTTGTGCTGCTCCTATGAAAAAATAAGGCTCGATAGTTGCTGGAACATCACTAGGTTGATGATAGTGGGGAGTACGTAAATTTGCAGTATCTGTCACCAGCACAGCACCCACTCCCTGATACCAAAACGGTGCGTGGTCACTGCGTAGGGTATCGGGTGTCAGTAGACCTTTGAGAGGAATTGGCAGTGTTAGAACTGCTGGCAAATTTGATTCTTGTTTATTCAGAGCAGTTGAGGGAATATTCTGGGAGTTTTGAAAAGCATTCAGTAAAGGTAAATGTTCTGTATCACCGACTACCGCCAAAAAATCACCCTTATCGCTAGGTGGGGTAACAGGCAATGCCGCAG
The DNA here is from genome assembly GCA_019359545.1 of Desmonostoc geniculatum HA4340-LM1. Lineage (GTDB taxonomy): Bacteria > Cyanobacteriota > Cyanobacteriia > Cyanobacteriales > Nostocaceae > Nostoc > Nostoc geniculatum. The sequence goes on from JAHHHB010000041.1 coordinate 29,822, forward strand.
GATATTTTTGACACCCAGGAGTGTAACAAGCATAACCTACCATATCCATAACGATCGCCCCGCCCAAATTTTGCAAGCGTGCTGTCTTGGCAACGAAAGCCTGACTACCTAAAAGTCCTGTTTCCTCTTGGTCAAAAAAAGCTAGCTGTAACGTCCGTGGTGTAGAACGAGAACCAAGCAACCGCGCAGCTTCCAGCACGACGGCGATACCGCTGGCGTTATCATCGGCACCTGGAGAAGAGGCGACAGTATCGTAATGCGCTCCCAGGAGAATTGCTTTAGCGGCTTTGTTAGTTCCGAGACGTTCTGCAAAAATATTCACACCGTCGGAGAACTTTTCTAATTTAGGCTTCCAGCCGAATTTTTTCAGTTCAGTTGTGATATAAGTGCGAGTACGCGATCGCTCTGTTGTTGTGTAACGCTGAAAATTTAACTTTTGGATATGAGCTAACAGCCTCTGGGCAGACACTTGCGGGGTATTGTCAACTTCCTTTAACTCTGGCTGTGGTTGGGGTATTTCCACTGGAATGCGCTCAACAATTGTCGGTGAAGGACGCTGTTCAAAAAACGTGCTACCTCTGCTACCCACCACGGCAACTGCCATCAACACCAGCAGCATTAGCCAAACCCATTTTCTCATGTGATTTATCCTTGGCTCATCCGAGTTGTAGTTAGTTCAATAATGACAATCTCTGTGCTAGAAAATATTCTGAAGCGCGAGAACATTTTAAATAGAGAATATCAAGTTTGACAACTTGTCTTTTGACAGAGAGCGCAACTTAACTTACAGTGCCGCACTAGAGGAGTGCTGAGTACTGAGTACTGAGCAAAGAGGAAGAGAAAACAATTTCTTCTTAATTCTTCAAAAATCTTTATTTTAATACTCAAGACTCATGACTCAGAACTCAGGACTTTTCTTATGGTAGATTTATTGCCGATCGCAATCCTGGGATTCCTGGGTAGTTTTGGGCATTGCTTTGGCATGTGTGGCCCTCTAACAGTGGCCTTTTCTTTATCCCAACAGCCAAAAATTCCGCACACAGCTTCCCGTGGACGGACATCAACCCTAGAAAAGTCAAACACTCGGCAACAGCAATTAAAATTTCATATTCTGCTAAATCTGGGGCGGATGTTGAGCTATGCTCTAGTCGGTGCTGGCATTGGGGCGCTGGGTTCAGTATTGCTGCAAGGTGGACAGCTAGCGGGTGTTGGCAGCGACTTCCGCCGCTGGATGGCAATTGTGACAGGTGTCATGCTCATCTGGTTTGGCTTAGGACAAATAAAACCCGATTTACTGCCGCGCATTCCTGTGCTACATCCCTTATTAAAAGGCAGTTTACACGATCGCCTCAGCACCGGAATGGTCAAACTTTCCTTCAAAACCAAATGGTGGACGCCATTGTTTTTGGGAATGACTTGGGGTTTAATGCCCTGTGGTTTCCTGTATGCTGCCCAAATTAAAGCCGCTGAAACTGGGAATTTATGGATGGGTGGCGCTACTATGCTGGCTTTTGGCTTGGGAACTTTACCCACCATGTTGGGTGTAGGCGTCTCCACATCTTTGGTAAGTAAAGATAGGCGCAGTCAGTTGTTTCGATTAGGTGGTTGGGTTACCGTCACCATTGGCGCCATCACCTTGCTGCGGACTGGTGACACAATGGTAGATTACACCGGACACGCCGCTTTACTCTGCTTAATGTTGGCTTTAATTGCCCGTCCCATTAGTGGCTTGTGGGCGTCACCACTGCGTTACCGCCGTGCTTTAGGCGTGGGAGCTTTTGTGCTTTCTGTGGTTCACACCGTCCACATGATTGAACACTCATTGCAATGGAATTTTGCCGCCTTTTCTTTCCTGCCGCCAGAATTTCAGTGGGGGATGGCTGCGGGTGCTGTAGCATTGATATTAATGTCCCCCGCCGCTTTCACGAGTTGGGAATCATTGCAAAAATCTTGGGGCAAACGTTGGCGACAGATTCATCTATTGGGTGTGCCAGCTTTGCTCTTGAGTACCATTCATGCTGTGTTGATTGGTTCCCATTATCTGGGTTCCATACAATTAACTTGGGGAAATAAATTAGCGACAGTACTGATGGGAATTATTACCCTTGGTGTCTTGATGGTACGTTCGCGCTTTTTTTGGTCAAAGTTAGCCGTAGAAAAGTTTTATGTTCCCCCAACCAAATCGCGCTAAATCACTCTTATTTTCTGGCTCCATGCCAACGAGTCAAAAACACAGGCGTTACCTCAACAAAGGAACAATCAAGTATTTATTATTCCTGAGTTGCTTAGTCGTATCAATAACTAATTTGTATCCTGCGGCTGCTCATAAAGTGGAAGTAGCTGGAAATGTCGGTGCGACTCTTCACATTGAACCAAATGATAATCCTCGTGCTGGAGAACCAAGCCAAGCCTGGTTTGCCCTTACCCGCAGAGGTGGAAAGGTGATTCCCTTGGCACAGTGTAATTGTCGGTTGGCTGTTTATGCCGAACCCTATGCCCCTGGAGAGCCAGCACTGTTAGAACCAGCTCTCAAACCTGTGGCAGTTGAGCGTTATCAAGGCATCCCAGGTGCGGAAGTTGTCTTTCCGAAGCCAGGTATTTATGAGTTGCAACTCAATGGTGAACCAGTTTCAGGGGCAAGATTCAAACCTTTTGAGTTCAAATTTGAAGTTACCGTGGCAGGAGGCTCTACAAAGAATACACAAAACCTACGTAATGTCAATGGTGATTTAGTACAGGGTGAAAATAAAAGTTTACCCCTTTGGGCGATCGCTTTGCCAATCCTCGGATTTATCGCCATCTTATTTGTTGCACTGCGAGGAATGAGAGGAGGGAATGGGGAATAGGAAGTGGGGAGATGGGGGAGATAACCCGCATTTCTCACAAGCTTGAGATCAGATGTGCAGATGTGCAGAGGGGCAGAGGGGCAGAGGGGCAGAGGGGAAATACTGCTCCCCTGCTCCCCTGCTCCCCTGCTCCCCTGCTCCCCTGCTCCCCTGCTCCCCTGCTCCCCACTCCCCACTCCCCACTCCCCACTCTCTATTTTCCAAGCAAGTCTATTTATTACAAAACCAAAACTTAGTTACAGGCCAAGACAACTCACAAATTGTTCCTTTAGAAGAAAGAGGAACTCGTTGAAATTTACCTTTGAGTTGTTTTGCTAAATTTCTAAACTGTTGGGTACCGCGACCTTCTCGAGATGAATTTACACCCAAACCATCATCTATAATGCTCAAAGTGTACCAGCCTTCAGATGAAAAGCAAGTGACTTCCAGGCGAGTTACTCCTGTGGCATGTTTGCCAACATTGCACAAAGCTTCTTCAAGAAATCGGCAGAGTCCTTGCTTTTGTTCTATGGTTAAGTATCGCTCATCTATAGGTTCAAAAGTACGGATTTTAACTTTAATAGTTCTAAAGCAAGGAAAGTCTCGCGCTAAAGTATGGCTGTAAACTTGATAGAGAATTTCGTGCAGAGGATCTTGCAAATTTAATACCAAAGTATTTCCTAAATAAAGACTACTGTCTTGAGTTGGAGGTTCTCGTTGTAAAAAATCATAAATTCCTCGGAGTTCGTGGTTTAATTTATCAAGTTCTTTTTCCAGTTCCGGGAGTAATTCTTTCATTGGTAAATCTTGACATCTAACCATTTTTAAAACTTTAGCTAGACTTTGCAATGGGCCGTTATGAATTGTTTCAAATGTGCGTTCAATAACATCTTGTCTAGCTTTGATTCCCGATCGCAGAGCTTTATCACATTGATATAAAGCAGTGAGTTCTATACCATTGAGAGTTAAAACGATAACTGTAGGAATTACTGGAACCCACCAGCCCCAAGTTAAGAGAAAGTAACTAGTTACTATTAAGCTAGAAGTTGTAGTAATAACAATTATGATATTTGCTAAAGGAGATTTACTCAAGCGAGCGATCGCAATTCCTAAAAACCCCCAGAGAAAAATCCACAAATATTCCCATCCATCTGACCAAGTATTTAAAAGCGGTCTGTCGTCAAGCACTGCACTGACAATTTGGCTAACAGCATGTGCTTGGATTTCTACTCCATAAACTGGTCTTTTTGTAGATTTTTTAGATGTAATTGTCGCAGTAGTTATTAAATCTTTTCGGCTAGGGGAGTTTATGCCGATAATTACAATGCGATCGCGTAACAATTCAGAATTAAATTTGTTGTTTTTAATATCATTTAAAGATATAGTTCTAAATCTTGTTCGACCACTACGAAAATTTAGCAGTACTTGAACTCCAGTTACATCAGTTCGGACATAGCCTCCAGAGTTAGGAGAAAGTTTTGGTAGTGGAGTATTGCCAAACTGGATTGTAGTGCGATCGCTAATACTATTTTTGAAGCTAATATTTTTATGAGCTAAATAAATTTCTGCTAAACGTAGAGATAAAGATAATTTTTCTCCTTCAGATGTTGGTGTTATTAATAAGCTTCGTCTTAATTTGCCGTCAGCATCTGTAATTTGATCTGCAAAACCAATTTGTTCAAAAGAAAAATAGGGTGGGGGAGTAATTTGCTTGGGGAATACTTTTTCAATTACAATTAAATTTTTGATATTTTTAAAAGCTGCCAAAAGTTCTGTATGACCAGGGTTAACTGGAAAATCTCTATAAATATCAAGACCGATCGCTCTAGGTTGACAACTGTGCAGTTTCCACAGTAGTACCGCTAAATCTCTATCTGATATTGAAGAATCTATGAGACGATCGTCTTGATTAATGCCCACAATTATAATTCGTTCATCTATAGGTTCTTCAGGACGCAGACGCAGGAAACTATCAAAAACTAGCCACTCTAAAGATTGCATTAAACCACTCATACGAGCAACTATCACCAGTGCAATAACTATAATTCCTGGGAATGCACCTACACGCCAAATCCGAATTTCTTCTTTGATTATTTTCCAAAGCCGAGGCTGCATAAGCTTTCCTCCTAGCCTTTAGCTATAAGTAATTTTTAAATAAAAATAATTCAGAATTAAATCAAGTATAAATCTGATGACATTTTTGTGATAAGTATTGGTTTCAAAAGTGATTTAATCATGGAAATAAGTTAGTTCCTTAATCGGCAAAGTTAGTATTAAAATTTCATCAAAATTAAAACTTTATACCTGTTTTTGAAAGTGACATTTGCCCTAAGATAATGCCGTAAACCGGCGATGAAATGTTTCGCATTATGGGTAAAGTATTCTAAATTCTGTTAGCACAGCGGGCGTAGCCTATTCTGACTTCTGAATTCTGAGTTCTATATTCTGATTCCTGTTTATTAGCAACTAATCAATTAAACCTTCTTCTCTAGCTCTGATTTCAGTTTGAATCCGAATATTTTTTCCCTCATCAGGATAAACATTTAGAGCATCTTGTAGCTTACTCCAGTAATGACGTACCATACGTTCAGATATACACATTCTTTCAGCAATAGTTTTGTCTTGTAATCCTTCTTCAAATGCTAGAGTCAGAACTCTGAGCCACTCTGGTTTAAATTCTAATCCCGAATAAATTCCTTTAATGTCCTTTGTATGAGTTAATCCTTGTAATGCCCAATCAACCCTAGTCAACATTTCTTGGGTAGAAAGACTTTTATCGGCGACTGTAAAACCTCCTTTATGACTATCAATATCAGGTCTAATTCTCACTAGTGTCCTCACATGAGCAGTTTGGACAATAATATTCAAGTTAGGATAGTGTTTCATCAAAATTCTGAGTAGTTGAATACCTGTGTCTGGTCGCGCTGTAACTCCATAATTTTCTGGTATGGAAAGATCCATAACTACAAGATCTAGCTGTAAACTACTAACTTTATTCAGAGCATTATTAGCATTTATAGCAGTGACAATTTCAGCACCAAGGTAATGTTTTTGCAAGATGTCTACTGTTCCACTTAAAACTGACTCATGGTCATCAATTACCAAAATTTTCAGCAATGCCTTCTCCGATTTTTCTTGTTTCATAATTCACAGCCTGCTGATTAAGTAGAAAATTAAAAATTCTTGATTATCATCCACATTAGCTAATTATTTTTCTGGAAATATAAAGAAATATATGAAGTTAAACAATATAATAACTACCAATAAAAGTACCAACAAATCTTCATATTTTTAGTCCGGTTAAAACACTTTCCTGACGTTAGTAATCGAAAAGTTTCACAAAGATAATTTAATTCTGGTAGCCGAGAATGAAGGACAAATGTAGACACATTAGAATATGTGATTTCTACAATTAATTGTCCAATATTTTTTTGTTCTTTTAAATTAATAAAAACTGATGTTGATGCGAAAACTTCTGCTAAAGTAATAGTCAACAACTCATTTAAAGCTGTTAAGACAATGAGACTACGTTCAGCTGGCTCATGCCGCCAATAAAGCGGCAAATCGATTTGAAAGTATAACTGGGGATTGGATACTAGCCAAGGTTCTAATAAACACTCGATAGCTAATGGAAAACTATCCTGAAGAGATGCTGGAAATAAGCGATCGCTCAGTTGCACTAAAGAGTGATGAAAATTGTCAATTTGTTTTAAGCATTCTTGAATTTTATTATCTGATAAATTCAGATTATCTACTGTCAACAAATCTAAATTGCGACGTATTGTAAAAGATTCCTGTAACAAATCATCCCGAATTTTCTCTGCTTCCACAAAGAGTTTCATCGACTGTCTAGAAGACCACCATTGCAATGATTGTTGAATTCTCTGATAAGATGTCAGAAACCGCACTAGGGACATAACGTAGACAATTCAAAGTATAATTTTCGGACATAATTTCAGGCTCACATAATATAGTTATGTCAGCTATTTTAGTAGCATAAGAAAAAAGTTATATGCAACCCACGGCATATTTATGCCAAAAAAATGCCAACGTGTACAAAAGAATTGCCAAAAGTGCCGCGATAATTTATCAAGACTTTATAATGTATCATTAACCCATTTCATATTAAATTTATAGTTGTCGCTACATTTAAAAAAGACAAAACTCTCTTCGCTGACATAAACAGGGAAGAAGGAGTTATGATGGGTAAATACTACACATTACATTGATAGGGCAGAATTCAGAATGGGCTACGCCCCGCTGCACTAACTGGATTCTTAAGTCCTGATTTCTTACTTTTTACTTATTAAATATCGGTGATTAATCTTGCCTTTCTCAACATAAATTGTAATGCTGTCTCTTCTTGGGAGATAATATTAGCTTTTGCATTCATCCCTGATTGGATGTGACACTGAAGAGTACCGTTGCCAAATTTTAGCATTTCGGGTTGAATTGTGGCTTCAAAATAACCAGCAACAGCAGTTGATGTAGCTACATTGATATTGCTACCCACAGGTGTAATTACATCTGGAGAAATGCCACTGACAACAGCTTTGAGAGTACCATAATCAGGATATGGACAAGCATCAATTCGCAATTGCACTTTTTGACCAACTGCAACTTTTTGAATTTCTGCGGTAGGAATCATCGCTTTAATCACCAAAGCAGCATTCTGAGGAACAATTTCAGCAATAGATTCGCTAATACCCACAACTTGACCAGGGTTTCGCAAATTGAGCTTGAGAATTGTACCGTCGCTAGTGGCGCGAATAATGCTGTTTTGCAGTTGAGTTTCAATTTGTTGAAGTTCTTTTTGATATTGCTTGATTTGGGTTTGCATTTCGACTCGCCGCTGTATTAAAGCTTGTTTTTCTTTGTTTAAAGTAGCGACGGTTGTTTCACCTCTGGCAATTTCTTGGGAAACGCGTTCTTCGGCGATCGCAATTCTTGCCATACTCGGATTGACTACAGCTTGGGCTGATTGCAGTTTAGCTTGAGCAATTTCAATAGATATTTTTTCCGATTCGAGTATTAATTTAGTCTGTTCAACAACTAGTTTCTTCTGCTCAAATTCACGCCGACCAATTGCTCCAACTTCTGCTAATTGTTCATAGCGATCGCTATCCATTTTAGCAAAGTCTAAATCCGCTTGAGCTTTTTGCAAATTTGCCCTAGCTTTTTGCAAGCTGGCTTGGGAAACCAACAATTCACTTTGAGTAGCAACTTTTCTTTCTTGATACTCTCGTTCGTTGCGCCCCAAATCTGCTTTTGCAGAAGAAATAGTCCGTTCTATGAATCTTTTTTCAGCCAATATCTGAGTATCTAAAATAGCAACTTGCGAATCAATTTGAATTACCTGTAATCTAGTTTGTTCGATATTGCCTTGGAGTTGACTTTTTTTGATTTGCAATTGTCGCGTATCCAGACGGGCAATTACTTCTCCTTTTTTAACAACTTGATTTTCTTTCACAAAAATACTTTCAACAGTTCCCTCCATTTCTGGTTGCACTAGCTTGGTGTCGCCTATCGGACGAACAGTAGCAGCAGTTTCCACCATGACATTATATTTAATCCATGAAGAAAGAGCGATCGCAGAACCAATAGTTCCAACGAGAAACACTCCAGCTAAAGATGTCCAAGCACTAATAGGAGGAAGAAACTCATCCTTTTGAAGTGATGGTAGAAACTTTTCATTATGAGTGTAAAGCATATTTCTCCTAATAATTGAATAAAAAGAAGTCAGAATTCAGAAGTCAGAATTCAGAATTAATTTTGTAGAGTTAGCCAATTTAAGAGAATAGGTATAGAACACTACAGTTTAGAATGAGCAACAAAACCCTCATGTAGAGACGCGATAAATCGCGTCTTCTCTAGACCAATTATCTACACCAATAACCTTATCTGAATTCTGAATTCTGACTCCTGACTCCTGACTTCTTCTTCAAGGAATAAAAAAGTCTATATGGTCTCCTGGTTTTGTTCGCAAATCTTCCAAAGAACCTTGAAGCTTTAACTTACCTTGATCTAGCAATACAATCCAATCAGCTCGATTAACTACCTTCGGACGGTGAGTAATTAAAATCGTAGTTTTACCCCAACGATGTTTAAATAATTTGTCCAAAACTTGTGCTTCACTTACCGGATCGAGTCCACCAGTAGATTCATCCAAAATCAAAACTGGCGGATCTGTAACAATTGCTCTTGCTATTGCCAATCTTTGACGTTGCCCACCAGAAATATTTGCACCAAATTCACCTAAAATAGTTTGATATTTATCAGGCAAATTATTAATAAATTCATCCGCTTCAGCTACTTGACAAGCTCTGACAATTTCCTCAAACGTAACCTGTGGTGCCCCTAAACGAAAGTTTTCGACAATCGAACGACTCCAAAAATGAGGCTCTTGAGGAACAAGAACTACCTGTTGACGTAGACAATCAAGAGAAAGGTCTTGGATATTATAAAGTCCAATACGAATATTCCCTGATTGCAGTGGATATAACCCAGCAATCAATTTCGCTAAAGTACTTTTACCACAACCAGATTTGCCGATAATGGCAATAACTTTCCCTCCAGGAATTGTTAAAGAAAAGTTATCTATTAAGTCAAGCCGACCAGCATAGTGAAAGTTAATATTTGTGCAAACTATATCAGCATTACTAGGAAATTCAGCAAAAGGCTTTATCTCATCGCCCTCATTTTCAGCAGTAGCGTCTATCACTTCTGTGAGGCGTTGTGTAGCTGTTTTTGCCCGCGTAAATTCCTCGACAAAACTAATTAAAGTAGCAATTAAGCCCAGGAAATTACCATTCATTGAGTTAAAAGCAAGCAGTTGACCGATGCTGAGGTTTTCTGCTGGATTAATCACTAAATTACCACCGAACCAAAGCAAAATTACGCCACCAATACCCGCAACAAAGCCAGAAAAAGTATTATTGATAATTCCAATTTGAATGGTGCTAAATGTCACGTTAGCCAGACGAGCAAATCGGCTTTGAAATTCGTCCCAAAATTGTGGTCTAGATGTAGTAGTTTTCAGAGTCAGAGCGCCTTTAAATGTTTCTACTAAAACCCCTTGCGTTTCTGCTTCTTGAACTAAAAGTTCACGAGTTTTTTGCCGCAAAGTCGGCTGGAATACTATGGTAGATAAGCTCATCATCACAGCGATGAATACAGCAACTACTGTGAGTTTCCAGCTATAAAAAACCATGAAGCTAAAAGAAATTAGCGCAATAAAAAATTGACTGGGTAAACTGATAATTAAGTTAGCAACTAACTGATTAATCTGGTTAATATCTCGTAGACGGCTGACAATTTCACCGCTACGTCTGGCTTCGTAATAAGAAAGGGGTAATCGTAAAATTTGCCGCCCAAATTCCAGAACTAGACCTAATTGCAGACGTTGGGCAAAGTGAGCAATTAAGTTAGATTGTACAAACGAAAGACTACGAGAAACAACATTCATTACTACCACAGCGATCGCTACAGTAGTCAGTAATTTTGTATCACCTCGTACCAACACATCATCAGTAAGAATTTGTAGCAAAAAAGGAGAAGCTAAGGATAGCAAACCCAACGTTAAATTCAAAGGTAAAACTTGAGCTAAAATCCCGCGATAAATCCAAACACGTTTGAAAAAACGCCAAAATCCCCCAACTTTATCATCCTCTTGGGCAAAAAAGCGTATTGGATCGGGTTCTAATAAAAGTATTAACCAATCTGTCCAGCCTTCTGCTATCTCTTGTTGAGAAAGATAACGCACACCTACCGCTGGATCTGCAACTAAACATTTTTTGCCTTTCTTCCCATATAAAACAACCCAGTGATTTCCTTTCCAGTGAATAATTGCCGGTAGCGGTGCTTCATTCATTCGATTGAGAAGTTCCGGCGAAGTTTTCACTGGACGAGCATTAAACCCAAGTGTTTCTGCTCCACGTTTCAGCCCCAATAAAGTAGTTCCAAATTGTCCAGTACCTACCGCTTCCCTAATGCGGCTGAGAGTAAAAGTACGTCCGTAATATTTAGCAATAGCAGCAAGACAAGCAGCTCCACAATCTTCTTTGCTATGCTGTTTCACAAACTGGTATTTCATAGGTAAATTACTCTACATAATGACAAATAGCGCCGCACCGCAAAAAGGAAATTACATCTTACAAAATTTGAGAAATCAAAAACTAACTAATTTTGCAACTTTGAATTGAAGCAAAGCGGTACTAAACTATGAAATTTTGTCAGTTTGTTGTTATGTTGTTGGAATTATTAAAACTTACTTATGACTTCTGAATTCAGAATATACTGAACAAAAGATGATCCATATAATCGTATTATTATGGATCATCTGTGGAAATTTTTGGCTCAATTTATGTTCAAGTGTGCTGATAAAGTTATGTCGCAGATGCTGAGATTTTAACCAACACCTCCAGAGATTTTTTTATTGATATTTTAAAACATCAAAAATGTGATTCGCATCTAAAGCTAAAAAAGCTAACCCAGCAGTCTTAATATTTGTAGATTTACCATGAGAACTCGCAGTGCTACCATTTGGACCAGAATAACTACTACCGCTGAGAATATTTTCACTGGCTTCGTAAAAAGTGGCATTTATTGCAAAATCAGTACCACCAGCTACAACCTCTAATTTTTCATCAGATAAATCTGTAAACAATTCACCAGACATAGCTGCAAACCTCGTAATTTTAATTCGATGAAATTTTAGCATTAGTTACGTGAGTTCTACCATATTTATTATGGAAATTTAAGTTTTAAGAATTAAAGACAATTCTTTTTACTAAACTATTTTCATCAAACTCACGTATTAATTGATTGCTGTTTTTAATTTTTCAACTTAATGGCCGTATGCTTCTGAAAGTTCAAGAATTTCATGAGCATCCAAGGCTAAGAAAGCTATTCCAGCAGTTGCAATATCTGTAGAACTACCGTTAGAGCTAGCAGCGCTACCATGAGGACCAGAACTGCTTTCGCCATTGAGAATGTTTTCTTTTGCTGCGAAAAAAGTTGCATCTAGTTGAAAATCAACACCACCAGCTACAACTTCTAGTTGCTCGTTCGATAAATCTGTAAACAATACGTGAGACATAATTAGAAGCTTCGTAGTTTTGATTTGAAAAATTTGAACTATTAGTAACGTGAGTTCGTGATTGAGAAGTAAAAATCTGATTTTTTAAAATTAGAGATAAAATCTCTAATTTTTTTCATCAAATTATTTTCATCGAACTCACGTATGAATTCATTGCTTTTTTAGCTGCTTAACCTAAAGTTCAACCTCAGGAATGTTATGAGCTCCCAAGGCTAAGAAAGCTAGTCCAGCAGTTGCAATCTCTGTAGAACTACCGTTGGAGCTAGCAGTGCTACCACTAGGATCGGAACTACTTTCACCATTGAGAACATTTTGATGTGCTGTGTAAAAAGTTGCATCTATTTGAAAATCAACACCACCAGCTACAACTTCTAGTTGCTCGTTTGATAATTCTGTAAACAATACCTGAGACATAGTTAGAAACCTCGTAATTTTGATTTCAAAAACTTAAATTACTAGTAACGTGAGTTCATGATTGAGAAGTTTAAATTTGATTTTTTAGTATTAGAGATTTTATCTCTAAGTATTTTAATCAAACTATTTTCATCGAACTCACGTACTAGTTCATTGCCTTTTTTAGCTGCTTAGCCTAATAGCTGTATTCTTTTTAAATCTTAGGAAGATCGTGAGCTCCCAAGGCTAAGAAAGCTATTCCAGCAGTTTCAATCTCTGTAGAGCTACCGTTGGAGCTAGCAGCGCTACCACTGGGATCGGAACTGCTTTCGCCATTAAGAACGTTTTCTTTTGCTGCAAAAAAAGTTGCATCTAGTTGAAAATCAACACCACCAGCTACAACTTCTAGTTGCTCGTTCGATAAATCTGTAAACAATACGTGAGACATAATTAGAAACCTCGTAATTTTGATTTCAAAAATTTGAACTGTTAGTAAAGTAAGTTCGTTATTGAAAACTTTAAATTTGATTTTTTAGTATTAGAGATTTTATCTCTAAGTATTTTAATCAAACTATTTTCATCGAACTCACGTACTAGTTCATTGCCTTTTTTAGCTGCTTAACCTACTATTTGTATGCTTCTAGATTAACAATGTCACTAGCTCCCAAGGCTAAGAAAGCTACTCCAGCAGTTTCAATCTCTGTAGAACTACCGTTGGAGCTAGCAGCGCTACCACTAGGATCGGAACTACTTTCGCCATTAAGAACGTTTTCTTTTGCTGCGAAAAAAGTTGCATCTAGTTGGAAATCAACACCACCAGCTACAACTTCTAGTTGCTCGTTCGATAATTCTGTAAACAATACGTGAGACATAGTTAGAAACCTCGTAATTTTGACTTGATGAGATTTGAGTTAGCTATTAATTGATTGCCTTGTGATTGGCTGCTCAACTCGTCGCTTGTTTAATACGATATAGGTCAGTAACGATGTGAGTCATTTGCATTTTCTGCAAACTTAATTGCCATGCCGATAAAAATTTGTTGCACGATTAAGCCAGTAGTCTGTCTGAAAAATACGCTTATCTAAAACTTCTATTTTTATACTCTGCCTTGAGGATGATTATTCATAAAAGGCGCTAGGGTAGCACAGCCATACACCCCTAACGCCCGTTGGATCTTGGTTCTTGATTTGGTTCTTGATTATGATTGGTTTCATGTTAAAGTCGCTTGTGTAACCAAAATCACCTCGTCAAATCAAATATCCTCTTACTAACGTCATGATTTTCGTTACAATACTCAATGAAATTAAGTTAGCGATCGCTTTATATCATTTTTGCCTAGTCACCGCTCAAAAAAACTCTTTGCGTCCCGCCGTCAGTCTAAATCATAAGTCTTCAACTGGACATGATATTAACTGCGTATGCCAATATCATCTGAGTTATGAATTCCTGTAGTTATGTTCAAGCCTCGTTTTGTCCGCTTCTTTCGTCACCTCAATTGGCGCACGTTGAAAAAAACTTTTGCCAGGACAATCAAAACACGACTTTTGGGACTATCCTCGGAAATCGCTTTCAATGCCATGTTATCGTTGTTTCCAGCGATTCTTGCTTTGCTCACAGCGATTGGCTTATTGGCAGAATCTTTACAAAACACTTTTAAACAACTGGCAACCCAACTCAGTCAAGTTTTACCCGAACAAGCTTTGGCTCTGATTCGTGATTTTGCCACTACAGAAATTACTAATTCCAAAAACAGTGGCTTATTTTCTCTGAGCTTTGTATTAGCAATTTGGACTGCTTCTGGCGCGGTGAGTACTGCAATGACAGCCCTCGACCAAATCCATCAAATTCCCCCAGAAAAAATCCGCCCTTTTTGGAAAGCCAAGCTTGTTTCTCTGGGATTAACAATCGGTACTATGTTGCTTTTGGTATTGGCTTCTTTCTTAGTTTTTACCAGCGATTGGCTGTTGGCAATGGTAGCACGTGAAAATACTTCTTTAATCTTCTTATTCGATATTTGGCAGCTGTTACGCTGGCCTTTAGCTTTAGGTATTGTTGCTTTTGCTTTTGGCTTTCTCTATCGCTACGGGCCGAGTGTGTGGAACTCAGGTACGCCAATGATGCCTGGAGCAATTTTAGCAGCTGTTTTTTGGGCTATGTTATCTGCGCTATTTCGGCTTTATGTGGCGAATTTTGGGAATTATAATAAAGTCTATGGTGCAGTTGGGGCTGTGATCGTTTTAATGCTCTGGCTATCAATGAGCGCTGCTGTTATGTTAATCGGCGACCAGTTGAACGTGATTGTCGGCGAAGATATGCGCTCAAAATCACAGTCACAATTTACTGAAAAATCTTAAAAAATATTAATGATTCAAAAAAACTCTTAATCAGGGAATAGGGAACAGTTTTTTAGTTAAGATTTTTAATTCCAAATTCCAAATCTAAAATCCAAAATTGGTATAAAATGTCTAACGATTCAATAGAAATAAGCGATCGCTTTCATGCCTGATTCTTCTTTTCGCTCTTCGATGATTGAACCTGATTCCAAAGCACCTACCTTAAAGCGCCTCCGCCAAATCAGTCGGCTGCTGGATAATGCTATCACTATTCCCGGAACCCAAGTTGGTATTGGTATAGATCCAATTTTAGGATTAATACCTGTTGGTGGTGATTTTTTGGGAATCATGTTTTCTTGCTACATCATTTTAGAAGCAGCACGTCTGGGTGTATCTAGACCCTCCTTAGGTAGAATGGTTGTGAATGTAATTATTGATGGCTTAATAGGCGCTATCCCAATTTTGGGAGACTTTTTTGATATTGCCTGGACAGCTAACAATTATAATCTCAAGCTATTGGAAGAACACTTAAAATTTCCCACCCAGCAAAAGAGTGCAGATAAGTGGTTTATCATTGCTCTTTTGGTTGGATTGTTGCTCATCTCTATTGTCTTAGTAGCATTACCAGTGATACTAATTAGAATGTTGTGGAACGCCTTCACTGGCACTTAAATTATCAGAATACAGAAGTCAGAATTAAGAATACTTTAAGACCAAAGTTTAATAATTTTGAATAATATTCAGAAGGTATAGTATCCTTGACTTTACATTCATTCTGAATTCGGAACGGCAGTTGCTTTATGCCGGCGGCAGTTCTTCTTTAGGGAAACCACCAAGACCGCACTGCCTCCTCCTGAATTCTGAATTCTCACCTTAAATTATTGATGAATCGAGGAATGAAAGATTGGTGGCAAGCCACTTTTCCTAAAGGGCGGCAAAATTTAGTTATTACTGATGCTCATGGGTATCCTGTACAAATTGCTTATGGCGAAAAAGGTAGAGGTAAACCGCTAATTCTCTTACATGGTGTGGGCAGTTGGAGCTACAATTGGCGCCACATGATAGCACCATTATCTAAATATTTTCGGGTAATTTGTTTTGATGCCAAAGGATTTGGTTTTTCAGAAAAACCATTGTCTCGAAGAGAACACAACGGTCATCAAGTTATTGAGTTTCAAAGAATTATTCAGGCATTGTGCGATGAACCAGCAGTCATTGTAGCTGAATCTTTGGGAGGATTAGTTGCCCTTGCCCTTGCTGAAGAATATCCCCAATTAATCGGGCACTTGGTAGTAGTAAACGTACCTATCTTTACTGAACATTTACCCCATTGGTCGATGTGGTTACTTGCCCAAACACCTCTAGAAATAATGCAAACAATAGATTCTTTGCGTTTAGTAAATCTGTTTGCACCCTTATTTAGAGAAATTATGGCAACAGAAAGACGTGCGGTACTATTCGACCCTTCAATTCTCACACAGGAAGATATCTATTGGATAACTTACCCTTTTATTGAATTACCTGGTACGATCGCTAAAGTTGCCGAAGAATTACAAATAGCAGCCCGGGAAATAGAAAATTGGCAAGCAAATAAGCCAAACATGCTCACTAAAATTCAAAATAATTTGAATAAAATTCAGTGTCCCACACTAATTTTATGGGGTGAGCAAGATAGTTGGTTTCCTGCTACTCATGGTGAAAAATTACATCAGCATATCCCCAATTCCAAATTTCAAATTTTGTCTAACTGCTGTCATGATGCCTCAACTGGTGCTTCTGAGGTACTAAACACAGCAATTGTAGAGTTTTTGCAAGACACTGGCTTTTACTAAAAATCAAAAATTCCGAGTATAGTATTTCTCGTTTTTGTGAAGCCAATCTAAAATCCAAAATCCAAAATCCAAAATTATTTGACTCTTGAGTTCTGAATTCTTCTTCATAAAAAGAGAGTGGGAGGAAGCATATCACTTAGCTTTCAGACTCCCACTCTACCATTTGCTACTGAAGTGGACAGGAATGTATACAGGCTTTGCTTGCGATTTGGGGGCTAATGCGTAGTTCAACAACAATGCCCATATACATTTAATATTCCTGTTGTAGCAAATGTCAAACCTAATTATTGATATTTATCTCTCCTAAAAGTCCTCTATTAATAACTTTTTGAGATAATTTTTTCTGTATAAATCACTTAGTAAACAGTGTTTTTACAAAAAAAATGCTTGCTTGGTAGTCCCTGATAACAACACCCTTGAAGTCGTTTATCTTCTATAATTTAGCCTGGTTAATCAGAATACGGTTGCCATTTTGGCAGATTTTTAACTTTCCTAATTACTCATATCTCAATAAGTTTAGGTTACACAGTTTTCATGTATTTGAACCACATCTGTCGTCAGGGCACAGCATTGCTGTGCCCCTACCGCGTGGTCTATTTACCTGAAAATAGCTGTAATACCAAAAATTGAAGAAGAATACAAAAAATCTCAAATCCAAAATAATATAAAATTCCTGACTTCTTAGAGAAATCAGGAATCTTAGTCACCTTAATTTAAAAAAAGTATTAATTTGACAGGCTTTTACTTTACTGTATTATTAATACTGGCGTAAAATCGCAGATAATGAACTGTCTTTACGAAGATCCATCAAGTCTGCCAAAGATTCTGGGCGCGTATCCAGGTGGTGCTTGTGTTCTGCTGGTAGAACCGTCACCAAATGCTTTGTTTTAGGTAGTGTCTGCATCACAGGCATAAGTTGTCGCTGCGGCACAAAAATTGGCTGGTTTTTGGGAAGACGCGGTTCCAGTCTTGTGTAGCGGGCTTCTGCTAAGCGTGCGTGATGGCGGTTAACCTGTTTTGGAACTTGTTGGGGTTGCGTTTTCCGGTTAAGCATTCGGAAAATCACCAAGCAACCACTACCACAACTGAGGGCGATCGCAGCCACCATCCATAAAGGTGTAGCATTACTATTCTCAGAGGGCGTATTGATTGGTTCTTCAACGATAACTGGAATTTGTTCCGGTTCTGCTTGTGCTACCTGTCCGGGATTACCTAAGCTATACAAAGCAAAAGTGCCACCCCCGATAAACATAGCTAAAGACCCAGTTAACAATAGCCAAGGATGATGTGCAACCAAATATATCAGACCATTTGAGCTTTTTCTCGATCTCGATTTTTTGTTTGTCAGCTCTGGAGTGGCCCCTATTAGTTGGGTTGGCTCGTGCTGTACACTCTGACTTTTTTCCATGATTACTTTCAGATTTGTACCCCTCTAGTCCATAAATTGTACTGGAGGAGCTAAGCATCAGGTATCCGTAACAAAAGTTCAGATTTGAGTAACTTTTTTGTAAAACAAAGGCTACTAAATATGGCTAACTTTTGCCCAAATTCTGTATTTGTTGCTACTTTTTACTGTAATCAGAAAGTAAATCAGCGAGCTGATTTTTTTTGTTAGCTAGGAGAATGTCTTTCAACAGCAAGTTGAATTAATCTATCAACTAATTCTGGAAAAGAAACTCCACTATGCGCCCAGAGTTGAGGATACATACTAGTTGCAGTAAAGCCTGGTAAGGTGTTGATTTCGTTAATCAAAACTTCTTGTGTGGCTTCCACGTAGAAAAAATCTACCCTTGCCAACCCTGCCGCGTCAACAGCGCCAAAAGCTTGTAAAGCCATGTCCTGAATTTGACGAGCGATGGCATCTGGAATCGGTGCTGGTATCAGTAAATCTGCCCTACCTTCAGTATATTTAGTTTCATAATCATAAAAATCGCTATCATATGTAATCTCTCCAACGACAGAGGCTTGGGGTTGGTCATTACCTAAAACGGCACACTCTACTTCTCTGGCTACCACACCAGCTTCTACAACTAGCCGTCGGTCATAACTAGCGGCATTATCTAAAGCAGCCTCTAATTCTGGGCGCGATCGCACTTTAGCAATGCCCACTGATGAACCTAAATTAGCAGGCTTAACAAAAGCAGGATAACCTAATGTTGCTTCGATTTCATCACACAGTTTCGGAAATACACAAGGATTAGACCAAACTTGCGCCCTAGTTATTGCCTTGTATTTCACCTGTGGTAGTCCCGCTTGCTCAAACGCCATTTTCATGGCAATTTTATCCATCCCCATAGCCGAACCTAACACCCCAGAACCCACAAAAGGCACTTGCATCAAGGTGAGTAACCCTTGAATTGTCCCGTCTTCACCGTTAGGGCCGTGGAGAATTGGAAACCAAACATCCACCTCCGCAACTTGAGAGGGTGATTGCCATTGGCTGAGGGTTTGGGTTTGAGGGTTGGATGTCAGATGTCCTCCAGAACTTGATTCTTGGGATTCCAGTAACGGAACGCCGCTTCCTAAAACCTTTTGGGGTGCTTCCCCCGCCAACCAACGTCCATCTTTTTGGATGTAAAAAGGCAATATTTCGTACTTACTAGTATTTTGCTCTGTACTTAAGGCTTTAGCGATCGCCCGTGCTGAGTTGATTGAAACTTCATGCTCTCCCGAACGACCACCAAACAATAACCCCACGCGCAGTTTAGTCATTTTCAGTACCTCAACACTCCTCAAGCAGATAGCGTATCACAACCTACAAAAGTTGCCATATTTTTCCATATTATTGTCTGTCCCAACTCCTGGTGATTTTTGCACCAAGCTGTACTAGTGGTTTTAATTTCTGAGAAACTAAAAAAGGGAGTTCGTAATTGTCACAATCTCTAAAGATAACTCAGTTTTGACACTCCCAGAGTAACCCCATAGCAAAATGGGGCGATTGAAATCCAGAATCAAAAGTCAACAGTCTTGCAATCAAGGGCTAATTAAAAGGATTGTTTGACCTTTACCAATGCTGTTAGAATGCATCGATGTTAAAAAAGCAACATCTCTTAAACAAAAAACCCGGTTGGTCTTTAGATGAGCGAGATCCGAAGTTCATCGAATCTCTAATGCCCTTGTTTAGCTTTTTGTATCACTACTATTTCCGAGTTCAAACTAGTGGTTGGGAGAATATTCAACCTGAAGAAAAAGTTTTGTTTGTCGGTTCGCACAATGGAGGACTCGCTGCACCAGATATGACAATGATGATGTACGACTGGTTCCGACGCTTTGGTGTGGAGCGACCCGTTTATGGTTTGATGCATCCCAAAGCCTGGGACGTTAGCCCGCCCCTAGCGCAACTAGTTGCCAAAGCTGGAGCTATCATGGCTCATCCGAAAATGGCTTACGCTGCTTTGCGCTCTGGAGCTAGTGTGTTAGTTTACCCAGGCGGAGCCGAAGATGTCTTTCGACCGCATCATTTGCGTAACAAAATTTATTTTGCCGGACGACAAGGATTTATCAAGTTAGCCTTGCGGGAAAATGTGCCAATTGTGCCTGCGATTTCTTGGGGTGCCCACGATACGCTGATTGTGCTTGCCGACTGCTACAAAATTGTGAAGCAACTCCACGAATGGGGGATGCCTTGGCTATTTGGAATTGACCCAGAAGTTTTTCCCATTTATCTAGGGCTACCTTGGGGATTAGCAATTGGGCCACTGCCAAACATTCCCTTCCCTGTGACCTTGTACACGCGGATTTGTTCTCCCATTGTGTTTGAACGGTACGGTCGGGAAGCAGCGTGCGATCGCCATTATGTCAATCAATGTTATGAATTAGTTGTTAGTCAGATGCAGCAAGAGTTAGACAATCTAATAAAGCTCTCTGCTAAGTCATAGCGGACTTACAGGCTAAGGGCACAATATTTGGAAGCATCCAATTTTCTCAAATTGAGATGCTCCCAGTAATGACCATAACTTTGCTAGCTTGCCTGCACGGCATTATTAGCTCACATTGTTTAATTGTTGTTTGAGTTAACAGCCATGAGTTAATAAACTCATAACTCATAGTGACTGCTAACTTCTTTAACTCCCCAGGCCGGATTCGAACCAGCGACCAATCGATTAACAGTCGATCGCTCTACCACTGAGCTACTGAGGATCACCCACGATTTATAATCTTACGGTAAAGGATAGGATTTGGCAAGTACTTTTAGCTAAATTTTTTTCTTAGATTTTTAATTATAGATTTTTGCAGCCGAAACCCGCTCTACAGGCTAAACAGAGACTTTTGCATACTAATATCTACTGTAATCCCATTCGTAATTCAGCCAGACGCTGCCGTGCCTTGGCATCGATCGCATTGGCTAAAAATCTGCTCTTTGACTGTTTGCGTGTATGATACTTTTGTCGCATCCGACAGACGGTAGCTTCCACCTCACCACAGAGTTGTTGTGCCGACAACCATTCAGCTCCATACCCCTGCACCATCAACTGCTGCGCTCGGTCTGATGTGGCAACAATCACACGAGAAATCAAAGATTGAGCTATTTGCTGACGAAAAGACGCACACGATTTTTCAATATAAGTATCTGCTGTTTGTCCAAAATCAGTGTAATAAACAGATAAAAGCTCTGTAATAATCTCTTTATTACTAGAAGAATTTTGATATTGGGCATCAAAAACTATTTGAGTTGCATAACCTTGAAATGCACTATAACCAGTCATTGCTTCCACAAGTTCGCTACGTGCAGCCTCTAGTCCAACGCTATCACGGGTTTTTTTCAAGCAAGGCCAAGCGCCTATTATGTTGTAGCCGTCCACTAACAAAACGGCTTGGAGTAACGAACGGGGCATGGTTTTTAATCACAATTTTCTAGAGTTAGCAAAATTCATTCATAATTTTTATAATAATTGATGCATTGTATGTAACACTATGTTACAAAACACAAAAAATACTCCAGGTTCATAAAACTGACCTGAAGATAGAGGTAATAACATAAAACGCGCCTTTATTAAAAAGGCGCGTTTTATATCAACAGTGCTGAGTAATGAGTGGGGAGATGAGGGAATGAAAAGTGTGGGAAGCATGGGGGGATGGGGGAGTGTGGGGAGATTAGAAAAAAGCTTCCTAACCTCCCACACCCCCCACACCCCCCACACCTCCCACACCTCCCAATGCCCATCAAGAGGCTTCAGTGTGTACTTGCATCAGACGTTGTTTAAGGCGTTCGGCTTCACCCCTATCTACAACAGAACCTTTTTCTAATAAAAAAGCGCCGTCACAGTAATTTAGCTCGTCTAATCGATGAGTCACCCAGAGGGCTGTGATACCTCGACTTTTAACCAGGCGACGGACACCAGCCACTAAATCCAGCTGGCTATCTGGATCTAACAAGGCAGTGGGTTCATCTAATAATAAGACCTCACAGCGACGGGCGATCGCACCAGCGATCGCGACTCGCTGCTTCTGTCCCCCAGAAAGTGCATATATAGGACGCCGTTGTAGGCTAAGCAAATTCACCGCCCCTAGCGCCTCCTCAACTCTTGCTCTCACAGCAGCAGGTGGCAACTTTTCTTCCACTAATCCAAAAGCCACATCAGCGCCGACTGTTGGCATCACCAATTGATGATCCGGATTTTGGAAGACAAAGCCAACGGGGTGCAAAACCCGAATTTCGCCAGACTCCGGAGCTAATAACCCCGCCACCAACCTCAGTAAAGTTGATTTACCGCTGCCGTTTGTACCCAAAAGCATCCAAAACTCACCCTTGGGAACTTCTAAAGAGCAAGAGTTAATAACTTTCTCTCCATTAGGCCAACTGAAATTTAAATCTTTGACCTCGATGCCCACTTGAGACATTTGTCAACCTTGGTTACTCAGCAGCTAGAGCGAAAAAGCCAGGTGGTCTACCACTAGCAGTGGTTACACCATCCTTCTGAACAATCTGCACCCCAGAAATTTCACTAGCACGGACGGCAATTTTCTTCTCTGTTTTGCCCTCGCACTTTAGTTCTACTATGTCAGGATTGCCAGAACGCATCGCTGCCAAAATTAGCTGATAGACAGCCTCAGCATCCTCTGCTGACTTACGTTGCACTGAGATCGGGAAAGCAGTGTTTCTGATGCTTAGGTCAATGGTAAACATTTAGCATTAATCAAATTTAACTGTAGCACCCATTTTAGCGTCAGCTGACTGATTCTAGGGAAAAGCGCATTGGGAGGTGTGGGGGGTGTCAGAGGTGTGGGAGGTTAGGAAGCTTTTTCTAATCTCCCCAAACTCCCACACTCCCCCATTCCCCCATCTCTATCAATAGTTAAATTTTATGACAAATCCCCTAGAAAAATTAGAGATTTACACTTAATATGATTAAAGGTTAGTAAAAAATTGTAAACTAGGTTAACGACTTGGTTAACTTTCTGCATTGTAGAGAAGCTCCTGAATAGCTATCTATAATACAGATACAACCTGTACTTATAACATTTGGAGATTTGCTCTAATGACCATCGCAGTTGGACGCGCCCCAAGTACAAGAGGGTGGTTTGACGTAGTAGACGACTGGCTCAAGCGCGATCGCTTTGTATTCGTGGGTTGGTCAGGGTTACTACTATTCCCTTGCGCTTACC
>JAHHHB010000033.1 GCA_019359545.1 Desmonostoc geniculatum HA4340-LM1
AATCTTGTAGTTTGGCGATCGCCTCCTCGTAGGCGCTTTGCGTAATTGTATCCAGTACTATTGTGTCTGTTGACTGTTCCTGCGATACTTCTACTGTCAATGTGGCAGTTTCTGGATGCTGACTTACTATTGTTAAGAGTTAGACCTGTATGCCTTACCGTATTCTCTCTTAGTCTTGTTCAGAAATCAAATAGGAGTCCTATATATATGATATACCTTGCGATAAAAGACGCAAAAAAGTATCAGATTTATTAGAAGGATATGGTCAAAGAGTTCAATATTCAGTATTTGAATGTATTCTCAATCAAAAAAAATATAATGAACTGCGAAAAAGACTCCAAAAACAAATAAAATTATCAGAAGACAGCGTGCGATTTTATCCCTTAAGCCAACATACATTTAACCAAATTGAAACTTGGGGAGAACCACCAGTCACGGAACTACCAAGTTCAACCATTATTTAATTTAAAATCAATAACTTTCGTTTTGAGCAACTATGTAGAGACGCGATTCATCGCGTCTTCAGCCAAAGATGTGTTGCAAAGATTGTTTGAATTGGTATAAATACGCTTGGGTTAAGAATTTCTTCCTTCTCTTCCTTTCTTATCGCTTGCAGCCTCCAGACGCGCTTGATCTTGCTGAGTAATATCTGGGTTATGCAATATCCAATAACAATCTAGGCGGTCATTAGTGCGAAACAAAAGTAGTGCCCCACTTTCTGTCCAAAACGGCCCGTGGGGAATGTGTGCAGGTCGCCAGTAATAACCATCTTTGCACATTGCTGTATAGCGTCTATTAAAAGGATCGTCGCTCATAGACCAATGTCCAAGCACATCTCCAGAAATAACATACGCCTCCTCAGTAGTAGGATGACCAGCATAGAAATTGCCTTCAATCCACATAGGTACTAAGCCGAGAATCCACGTAGCGCGTCCAGTTTTTTTATTGGTATACAAACTTTTACGCGCTGAACCAGGAGGCAAAAAAGTTGTACTTTCCCATTTCATTGCGTGGAGTTCTTGCAATGGAACATACTCAGTCATCCGTTCATGGGTCTGCATATTTGTGTGATACACAGAAGTTTCCGGGATTTGGGGAAGATTTGCGTAGTCTTCAGTCACATAAGTGGGCGTAGCATCTGGCATCCACAACAGAATAGTGTCTTCTTGGGTTTTCCAAGGACCAGTAGGTATACCAGCCGGGATGAAAGAATAACTGAGATTGCGTAATATAAACCCACCCTGACAAAGTGCGCCGGTTAAAACAAAAATTTCCACATTGGTAGTAAAATGACCAACAGGTGCGCTCCAACCCTTTTTCAGCACTACTCGCTGCGTAGATTCACCCGTACTTTCGTTGATGGATAGAACTTGGGCAGTACCATCTTGAGCAATAACAAAGTTTTTTACATCAAAAGGCACTTGTGGAAAGTTGAGAACTGAGTTAAGTGACTCTTCAGTTTCTACATGTTTGCGCCCTGTAAAGATATTCTTGTTCATTTCATTAAATTATGTGTAAATTATGCAATATATGTAACTATTTCAAGGTAATTACTGCTAGTAATTTTAAAACATAAAAACCAAAATTGTTTGAAGAAGAATTCAGAAGTCAGAATTCAGGAGTCAGAATCAAGACGCGACTCGAAAATACTCGCTACCGCTCCGCTATCGCGGACTCGCTCTAAGCGAAGCTATGCCGAAGGCTTTACGCTGCGCTATCCGCCAGTCATACAGAAAACATTGCTGAATTCTGACGACTGACGCCTTTATTCTGTTTGATAAAAGTTAGATATTAAAGGGGAACTACAATGACACAAAATTCAGAAAATACTTTAAAAGTTGCTCACCAGGCATTTGAGAATCTGACACACGGTATAGCAACAGGTGAATGGGAAGCATTATTAGATATGCTCTCAGAAGATTTTACCCTTTGGTTTCCTATGGGAAAATTCCACGGGTTGAATGTGGGAAAAGACCGAGCTAGAGAATTTTTTGAGTATGTTTCTGAATCCTTCACTGGTTTGAAGCTAACTGGACTAGACCGTATTACCAGCAATGAAACAACCGCTGTCTTTGAATTTCGTGATGAAGGACTTTTGTTCGGACAGCCTTACAAAAATCGAGTAGCAGTTTCCTTTGATGTGCGTGGAGACAAAATTTGTGGCTATCGGGAATATTTTGGTAGTGATGGAAAATCATATTAATTGATGTTTGTCATTGGTCATTGGTCATTCAATACGGTTCGGTTAAAGGGGAAAGGGGAAAGGAGAAAGGTTTCAAATACATCCTTTACCCCTTACCCCTTAACCTTTTCCCAGACCACAAGGGAAGTTCATACTGCTTATCCGAACCGTATTGATTGGTCATTGGTCATTTGTCCTTTGCAAATACAGCGTATTTCACGTAAATGAAGTACACGGGTAGGGGTACAGCCATGTTCCCTACGATTATCTGCACCTAACCAAATTTGCAATTTGCTGTAACTAATAACTAATGACTGATGACTAATGACAATTAATACGAAAAACTAAAAATGTGCAATTTAAATCACATTACTTGAGTGCTTGTTTAGTTTCTCTCAGGGTTAAGTTCATTAATTTCTTGACATTTAGCTGCCGCTGCTTGATATGCTGCTAAATAATCTTGACCACCTAACATCACATCACCGTAATATTCATAAGGTGGGTCACCATAAATAGGTAACGGATCGTCTTCTGGATAATCTTCTTTTGATTCTTCAATGATGGCTTTCAGTTTTTTCACTGTCAGCTTTTGTGCAGCAAAATACCAAAGTTCTTGAGGATTTTTGTTGAGGTGCGGTAATGTCGGATCGATAATGCGTATAAGAGAGTCATTGCTGGAAGTATCACCTACCTCAATCCAACTGTGTTCAATTGGTCTGTATGGCTTTCCAGCAAAAGTTAAAAATCCTTGAACATATCTTGCTCCCTCGGTGGACAATGCTGCTTTGTAAGCATTATCAAACGGGGTGCTAGCTCTGCTGTTTATGCGTTGAGCAATTTTGATTGACAGCGTTTCATCCAATAATTTGTTCATCAATAGCAAGGATTAGAGCAGCCATGAGAACATATTACCACTCATTGGGGGATGGGGGAGATGAGGGGGATGAGAGAGATGAATTAATAACTAATGTCCAATGACCAATGACCAATGACCAATGACAAATCTACTTTGTATTAAGCACCATCTGTAAATTTGTTAACAAGTCACATGAAGTGTAGGGCTTGGATAAAAAGGTTTTGACGCTTCTACCAAGGGTTTTAATCATTTCATGGTTGGAGGCTAAGCCACTGACACCAATAATTTTGATGTCTGGATTAATTTTTTTCAAGACATTGACAGTTGTTGTCCCATCCATGTGTGGCATCATCATATCAATCAACAGTACACTAATATCTTGTTGATGTTTTGTGTAAAGTGCGATCGCATCAATACCATCATTAGCCACTATAACTTTGTAGCCATTTTGTTCCAACCAGGTTTTAGTAATTTCTCGAATTGAATCTTCATCATCAACAACCAAAATTAATTCTCCATGCCCTGGAGGTAATTCACGTTCTCCAGATAATTTACTATCTGTTTCCATTGCTTGAGTGACGGGTAAGCAAACTTGAAATTCTGTGCCTTTGCTGACTTCAGTAACTACATTTATAAAACCGCTGTGGCTTTTGATGATCCCAAGCACTGTTGAAAGACCAAGCCCTGTGCCTTTACCCACTTCTTTGGTTGTGAAAAATGGTTCAAAAATTCTATCTACTATTTCTCTGGGGATTCCTATACCTGTATCAGAAACGGTAATCATCACATAAGAACCCACCTTAGCATCAATATTCATCCGCGCATAGTGGCTATCAACCCAAAAATTCTTCGCAGAAATCCCCAGAATACCTCCATCAGGCATAGCATCACGGGCATTAATACACAGGTTCATCAACACTTGGTGCAACTGAGTAGCATCACCAAAGATATTCCACAAATTTTGTGTAGGAATATCGATGCGAATTTCAATAGCTCTAGAAAATGTTTGTTTAACAATATTTTCTATTTCGGAAATTAAATTTCGCACCTGTAATGTTTTAAAATTACCTACAGAACCGCGTGAAAACCATAGAACTTGTTTAACTAAATCTGCTGCACGCTTGACATTTGTTTCCATAATTTCCAGCCATTGATGACTTTTTTCATCCGGAAGTTTTGCTTCTAGAAGTTGCATTGTCATCATGATGGGTGTCAATGCATTGTTGAGGTCATGGGCAATACCACTTGCTAATGTGCTAAGACTCTCCATCCGCTGAGCGCGGAGAAATTGGGCTTCGAGTTGTTTTTTTTCTGTAATGTCAGAGTTGACAATGAGAATAGATTTAGCTTGCCCTTCTTCATTATTTACGAGTGTCCAGCGGCTAGCAACTATCATCTCTTGTCCTTGTTTTGTGACTTGATGTAATTCACCTTGCCACGAACCACTTTCGGCTAAAATTTTCTGAATATTTTTCAGTTGGAAAAAGTTTTGTTTGCGATACAAAAGCTGATTAGCATTCTTACCCAAAGCTTCTTCTGCCATCCAACCGTAGAGATGTTCAGCTCCTTTATTCCAAAATTGAATTTGGTTACCCAAATCTTGAACAAGAATTGCATCTGTGGTGATGTCAAGTAAAGCAGCTTGCTCACGAATTTTTTGTTCTGCGTACTTGCGTTCTTGCAGCGCAACTTGCTGTTCGCTAATATCAATGACAAAGCCCGCCATCCGAGCAACTTTGCCTGTAGAGTCTAAAAAGATATACCCGTTGTCCTCAACTGTGATGCAAGTGCTATCCTTGCGACATACACGAAATTCTAGGTGGAATCCGTCTTTTGTAGATAAAACGCGGTCAATCTCTTCATTAAATACGTTTCTATCTTCAGGATGAACTAACTCTAACCAACGGTTTAAACCTCCTGAAATCTCAGACATGGAATAACCTAATATTCCCTCTACATTTCCACCATATTTGATATCGTTTGTATCCAAGTTCCAATCGTAGAGAATCTGACCACTTACCTGAATTAGTGCCTGATAACGATTATTCCATTCCCCTAATGCGGCTGAATCACATCGCAGTTTCTCCTCCATTCGCTGGCGCTCAAAGATTTCCACCTCCAAACGGTCATTTTGTTCTGTGAGTTTTTTTGTCAGATTTCGTAAACTTAAATGGATATTCACCCTAGCTAATACCTCTTGATTTTCTAGGGGTTTGGTGATGTAATCTACTGCACCAAGATTCAAACCTTTGACTTTATCTATCTTATCAGTAAGGGCACTGATGAATATTACGGGAATATCTTCAGTGGCTGGATTGCTTTTCAAAATTCGGCAAGTTTCAAAACCGTCAATTCCTGGCAATATTACATCCAATAAAATCAAGTCAGGTAAGGCATATTCGGCGATTTTTACTGTATTTTCTCCATCTTCAGCGACTAAAACTTTAAAGCCAGAATTTTCTAAGAAGTCGCACAATATTTTTAAATTAGTAGGAATATCATCGACTATTAAAATGACATTATTTTCATTTTTATTAAAATTCATAGTTACTTATGATTATTGCTAATTTGGGATATTACATCTTCTGCCAAATTTTTGAGATATGCACGAATTGTGTACTTGAAAGTTAAAAGATTTAATTAAAAGTAAACTCTCTCCAGAAAATGCTTACATATGTCAAGTAGACTTTGTATAAAATACATCCATATATATATCTAAATTTATTTGTCAATTTTCCTGGCTATAACACTGTCAAAATAAATAAAATATTTGCGATTAATATTCAATCCAAACTAGGGATTAAAATTTAAATAAATTCCCAGACGCGATAAATCGCCGTCTCTACAATAATCAATCTTTTGTAGAGACGGCGATTTATCGAGTGTCTTATCTTAACCTGTAGGGTAGCACAACTAGCTGTGCTACCCTACAATGTCTATCTAAATAAATCACGGAGTTGTGACAGGATCGAGTTTTATCCGGATTTTATTCGGACGACAGGGGCTTCCCCAACAAACTTGTCCAGAGGGCATACTAGTAAAAACACTACTACGAGCGCCAATAACGGCATTAGCCCCAATTTTTACTCCCGGTCCAATAAAGCAATCTGTCGCCACCCATGCGCCATTCTCAATGGTGATACTTGCTGTTTTCAAGCCAAAGGCAGGGTCTTGGATATCATGACTACCTGTACAGAGGTAACTTTTCTGGGAAATTACGCAGTGTTCACCGATGTTAATTTCATCGAGGCTGTATAAAACTACGTTATCTCCAATCCAACTGTAGTTACCTATGATAACTTTCCAAGGATAAGTAAAACGGGCGGTGGGTCGAATTAATACGCCTTTGCCGATACGAGCGCCAAATAATCGTAGTAGAGTACAACGTAGAATATTCAACGGTTGAGGAGTCAGGGGAAAAGCGATCGCTTGTACAAACCACCATAATAAAATGTACCAACCTGGACGACCGCGATCGAACCAAGATTGGTCATATTTGCGTAAATCTACGAAAGGTTTGTCATTAGTCATTGGTCATTGGTCATTAGTCATTGGTCATTGCTTATTCCCCGCGTCCCCGCGTCTCCTCATCTCCCTCATCACCCTATCTCCCTCATCTCCCTCATCTCCCTCATCACCCCATCTCCCTGCTTTGGTGTAGTTGCAGTATTCAAATGACCACCACAGCTCCGTAATTCGTAAAGTTTAACGCCAATTTGATATTCATATTGACTCAACAAACGTGCATATATATATCCGGCTTTGCCATCCAAAAAACCGCGCTGGATGATATAAAATAACACAAATCGCAAAATTGGTTTAAATGGCAAATGTACCCAGACTTTTTTCAAAAAGCGTTTGCGTTGCACTGCATCACCAAATAAATTTGCCCCAATTGTGCCGCTATCATCTTGACCTGTGAGAATATTAAAATAAACGCGGGCTTCCCAATTTGAATAGCGGTTATGCCGTTCTAACCAGTGATAAAGATCGCGGAAATCCTCGTGGAGCATATCATTTTTGAGATACCCAACTTTTCCCTGCAAAATTACATGTTCGTGAACTTCGTTGTCACCTGTGTTGGGAATATCTTCTGTATGGAGGTTTTCGTAGCGCCCTTTTTTATGCTTAAATAAACGCAGATTCCAATCGGGATATTTACCACCATAACGAATCCATTTTCCTAAGAAAAATACCCGGCGATTGAGGTAATAACCAGTATATTCCTCGTCATGAACTGCCTGCTCAATTTCTTCCCAAAGTTCGGGAGTGATGCGTTCATCGCAATCTACAATTAGGACCCATTCGTTGCGAAAAGGTAAATTATCTAAAGACCAATTTTTCTTTTTAGGCCAATGTCCATTGAATTTAAATTGGACAACATTTGCACCATAACTTTTAGCAATTTCAACACTATTATCGTTACTTTGAGAATCGACTACAAATATTTCATCTGCTCTGCTGAGGCTAGTGAGACAAGCTGGCAAGTTTACTTGTTCGTTTTTCGCCGGAATTAATACGGAAACTGGTATTTTAGATGACATATGAGTATAATTTATGATATTGGTGACTTATTATTTGATGTGGATAAAAGACCTTGAATAGCAGCATTCAAGTAGCCAATTTGACCGTAAGTATACACAAGTTTATCAAATCGTTCTGCTGGGTCCCAGAAATATTGCAATGCTTTGTACAAACCGCGCAAAAATCTTTCGCCGCCTCGGTGCAATTGAGCGATACCAGCTTTGCCAGCGAGTTGTTCTCGATAGCATTCACTGATACCTTGCCACCAACCTCGCTTTAAAAACCAAGAGCGTTGCAGACGTTCTGGAGCAACATTGTGAGCAACTAGTGCTTCGGGAAGATAAGCAACTTGCCAACCACGTTGTAGGGCAAATTCGGTCATTAGTAGTTCTTCGTTAGATAATAGATTTTTCCCCACTCGACCAAGATGAGGATCGAAACCTCCAATTTCTTCCAAGAAAGTGCGACGCATGGAGTAATTTAAGCCTCTCGGTGTTGAGCCAGGTTGCTGAATGTAAACGATATCGTCACCCAAGTCGTATGCACCCAGATTTTCAGTTAGTCCTGAGGATAGCCACTTTGGTTGTTGGATTCCTTCAGGCCAGATGAGAGTGACTTTGCCACCTGCGATCGCTAGTTTAGAGTTATTGTAATAGGCAAAATATAAAACTTGTAGCCACCCCTGACTCGCAACGGCATCGTCATCTAGATAAGCCAGAATATCACCACTAGCCACTTTTGCCCCCGTGTTGCGGGCAACAGATAAACCGATGGTGGGTTCAAAGACATACTTCAGGCGAGGATTGTTAGCCCTTTGTTCTACTACTTCACGGGTGCGATCGCTAGACCCATTATCAACTACTACAACTTCAAAATTAGCAGCAAAATCCTGCGCTAAAAGACTATCAATAGCAGCCCCTAAGTAGGTATCTCGATTGTGGGTACAGATAATGGCAGAGATTTGGATATCTGGCATAGATTTAATTTGGGATTTTAGATTTGGGATTTTAGATTAAAATCTTAAATCTAATGCACATTTACTCCTCGTTAATCTAAACCAAAATCGATCCACCCACCAACCGAGTTTTTTCGGAAATAATCTTTAAAACTTCACGTTTGTTGAATATGACTATGTAAAACTACAAGACTTTGAGCAAGTTGAGCCAGACGGGTTTCTAAAGTTTGCTTACGCCCCAACAGTTGACGTAACTTTTGGTAACGAGCGATCGCTATGCTAACAGTAGGAACCTGATCTGCTGGACATGGGCGCGACCAAACTTTACCAGAATCGTCCACACCGCACAGGCGATAGCTAGTAGCAGACGATTGATAGGATACTTTCCCACCATTGGCACAAATTTCTTCCACATAGTTCATTAGGCGGTCAATTTCTGCATGGCGGAGTGTTGCAGTTCCTCCTGGTTCTGGTTCGGTGGCATTGCATTCTAACCAGCCATTGACAATTGGACCTTCTAAGTAAATATCCTGAATTTGCTGCAAAATATTTTGCAGTTCTGTTTGCCAACCAGCGACATTTTCCTGAATTTCTTGCAGTAGATTCATCGCCAAGCCCGGATTCGCACCGTGGCGATGGCTACTGATGCTGGGAGTTTTGAACTTGGGTAGGCTGGGTGTTTTACTACCGTTGTCTTCTGCTTGAAAGGTTTGCACAGAGTCATGGTGGGGAAATAAATTTTGTTCAGTATCGACGCCAAGACCAACTGTTTGTCCTTGTGGCTTTACTTCACCATCCCCAGAAGATGGAGTTTGTGTGCTGTTTGTGGGTTCGTTAGCTGTGACGCTGATTCTAAAGGAGAAAGGCCGTTTGGTTGAATCTCCTGCTTCGCCAGCAGAAGCACTGCCGCGAGTCCTCAGATCGTGTAGAGTTGCTTCAATACGTTTTAAGCCTGTTTTCATATATCCTAAAGTTTGCTGTCCGGTTATCGGTGGGGTTTGAATCCCGACTTGAAACATACAGCAGAATTGGTGAATTCTCAAAAGTCAGAAATAAAATAAGCTTTATCTCTGGCTACCAGACTTAGTTTGTCTACTTCACCAACTTAAAATCTACTGTAATTATTAATTTTTAATGATGCTGGTGCTAATTTTATCTCCTAAAAGTTATTTAGAATCAAAAATCTTACTTTTGAAATGAAAAACTGCGTTCAGTAATGCCCAGTCTTAAGTGAAATTCCTGAGATAATGGGCATTGGGTATTAGGCATTGGGTACTCATACCAATTCTGTATGAAGATCCATAGAAAGAACCCCACCGCCTGCGGCACTTTCCCTTAGCAAGGGGAGGTTAGGAGGAGTCAAAATAATGTGCAGCTTCATAGAGAATTGGTATAAGTCCCTAGAAATTTAGTAGAAATTAGTGGATAGTAGGCTGAAAATATTGATTTTAGGTGATCGTAACAACTTTGGGTAAAGTCATCTTAGTAACAGGTCCCGCCCGTTCTGGTAAAAGTGAATGGGCAGAAACTCTGGCCATGCAGTCGGGGAAAGCAGTTATTTATGTAGCAACAGCTACTGATAACCCAGATGATGAAGAATGGCACAAACGCATTCTAGAACACCAAAAACGTCGTCCCCAAGACTGGGTAACCCTGTCTGTACCTGTGGAACTGTCTGCTACCCTTGCTGATGCCAAACCCCATACCTGTGTTTTAGTTGATTCTTTAGGTACTTGGGTTGCTAATTTCCTAGAACAAGATGACGAAACCTGGGAAAATATCGTTGCAGAGCTATTAGAGACAGTGGATCTAGTGGCTGCTGATATGCTGTTTGTAGCAGAAGAAGTGGGTTGGGGTGTAGTGCCAGCTTATCCCATTGGCAGGACGTTCCGCGATCGCCTGGGTTCTTTAGTACGTCAGCTGGGTGCGCTGTGTGATAGTGTTTATCTAATAACTGGCGGCCACGTTCTCAATCTCAGTCTTCTTGGTTCACCATTACCAGCGCCAAAGTCTTAATTCAAAATTAAACATTCAATCTCCGAAATATCCTCATTAAAATCTAGAATTATGCTATGGCTACCAAACAAGAAGTTAAAGCATATCTTGCCTACTGGTTTCAGTTGGGTAAAAGAGCGATCCTAAGCAACGGTCAGGCAAGCGTTTTGCCTCAACGAGTGCTAGATGGCGATCGCTATAGCGAAGAATTTGAAGAATGCTGGGAAAAAATTCTCTCCCCAGAATCTGGTGACTGTTATTTAGAAGGTACACAGGAAACCATTGCCGAACTGTTAACATCGGCATGGGATATGCTGCCTTGCTGTCGCTGCACAATGCCACTAGCTGCGCGAAACATTGGGATGCCACCTTTGTTGTGTCCCTGCAATGATTTACCTAACTGGCCTAATACTGAATTACCAATACCACGAGATCCAATTAAGACTCAGGAGCAACTCCAAATCATCCGCGATCGCTTGTTAAATAATATCGCTTAAATTAACAACCAATTTGTGAATCTGACGGATTTTTCTAATATTAAGCAATGGGCAATAGGAAAAGATTAATTGCCTCTTGCTTCATGGTCTAAATTATTTTTTCACGCAATCAAATTTGGCAGACTTTGTTTATCAGCTATTTATATAGTTTAATTAGGAATATTTTCTATTCACCTATGCCCGGTTTTTAATCAAGATTACTTGGATAATTTGTATTGCTATCTCACTGGAAACACCTAAAGCTTGATATAAATCATTTAAAAAGTTTTTTTCTTCTTCAGCTACTATGCCTTCAGCCAAGACTAAATCGGTGGCTACTGCAAAAGCTGCTTCGCGCAAGTCTTGAGATAGAGAATCTTTTGCAACATTAAATAAAGTATTAAAATGATCCCCCCGGAAAATAGATAAGATTTGATCGAACATACTCTTGATCGTTTGGTGGGGATAAGTTTTAAAAAGTTTTATCCGAGACAGCACGCAAGTGATAGAATTTGCTTGCTCGATGGAAAGGTAACCTTCTGAAGCTGTTGCCATCAAGACTATAACAGCAAAAGCTTCGGCTGAATTTAGTACTGGTTGAGTTTGATTTCCTGTAACCAACACAGCATCGAGTAGACCCATTGTAGTAGCTCCTTGGTTAAGGTCTCAATAGCGATACAGTTACCTGTGTATTTGCTGGACTTACAGGTGAGACTGCAACGCTCTGAGACTTTTAGTTTAGTGTTCCCAGGATTGTTTCACAGCGAACACTTGTACCCAATGGTTTTTGACAATAAGTACACTGCTATCCGTGAACTTAACGTTCTCCTGTCTTTTCTATGGTTTCAATTACTGCCAAACCTATACCTGAAGCTGCTATTAACAGTATTGCTGATAGCAAAAAAGCGTTGGTCAGCATTCGTAGGGCTTCGTCGAAAAAAATGTAGGTGGTCATTGCTTCACCCTCTAAACTTTGTGCCGCTAGTACTTTTTATTTCTCCACATAGTGATAGGTGAATTTCGCTCAAAAAGTGCTAGCAATTGCATCTTAACAAAACTTTAGCTCTTTCAGAACACTGCTCAAACTTTTTATTTCTGAAGATTTGATGAACTTTAGGGATAATTTGTAAAAGAAATTACTGAGGCGGAAATTCAAACAAAAGTTGTTACACCTGAAACTTACGTAAATATTGTTTTGAAATTCGTTAACTCAGTTACAAATAGCAAATAAACTAAATATCGACAAAAAGCTGATTTTTCGAGGCTATTTTGTGAAATTAA
The DNA here is from genome assembly GCA_019359545.1 of Desmonostoc geniculatum HA4340-LM1. Lineage (GTDB taxonomy): Bacteria > Cyanobacteriota > Cyanobacteriia > Cyanobacteriales > Nostocaceae > Nostoc > Nostoc geniculatum. The sequence continues at coordinate 12,270 of JAHHHB010000033.1, forward strand.
CAAAATATATTCTAGAGAATTTACTGATAAAACTACTAGTTATGTGCATCTATCTCAGTGCATATACAAAAGCCGAACAATCAATGATCCCAAGTTTATACTGAGAAAAAAGAAAGCTCTAAAAAAGTTTCAAATAATAAGACGTTATTTTTTCCCAGACCGATAAAAGCTGTTGATGGGCGATTGCCTCCGACACGCTACGCGATGGCACCTGAGAAATGTAAAGAAATGTTGCAATTTTTTAGTCAGGCTAAAGTAAACAACGTTCAATGGTGGCTAGAACCGATTGAGAAAGTGCATCAAAATCGTAGCCACCTTCCAAGCCAAAGAGAATTTTACGAGTTAGCCCCAGACAATAATCGGTAAACAAACCATAATCTTCTGATTCCAAGTTGATACTTGCCAAAGGATCTGCCACATTGGCATCATAACCAGCACTGACAATCAATAAATCTGGAGCAAAGTTAGTTAAAAACGGTACTACCTTGTTTTCAAATAACGGCTGATAGACTGTAATATCACTACCGGGGGGTACTGGTAAATTCAATACATTATTATAAAAGCCGCGTTCTGTTGCTCTGCCAGTACCGGGATAGCATGGATATTGATGTAGGGAACAGTAGGCAATTTGCGGATGAGTTTCGACGATCGCTTGAGTACCATTACCATGATGTACATCCCAATCGAGGATGGCGACGCGGTTAATTCCGGGTTGTTCGAGGGCAAAAAAAGCGGCGATGGCGGCGTTAGAAAATAAGCAAAAGCCCATACCCGCATCACTTTCGGCGTGGTGTCCTGGTGGACGCGCCAGTACAAAAGCCGGATTGCCCGATTCTAATACAGCCTCAACTCCATCTAACCAAGCACTCACCGCCAACAATGCCACATCATAACTGCGCGGCGAAACTGGGGTATCTCCATCCAAAGGGCCGCCACCACTAGAAGCGATTAAAGAGAGTTTTTTGATGTAGGCTGGGCTATGAGCCTTAACTAACAAAGACATCAACTGTGCCTGTTCTGGTGCTGGTGTGGGCGATCGCCATACAATTTTATCTGCAAACGTAGCTGTTTTTAGGGCGTTAGCGATCGCTGTCAACCGTTCTGGTTTTTCCGGATGGTATTTTCCAGTCTTATGATCTAAAAATTCGTCGGAATAGATGACTGGCAGCATAGGGTGAAAAAGAGTACCAACACTGAATGCCATTGTATCTTTGATTAAGAATAATTCAGAACTCAGGAGTCAGAATTCAGAATGAATTTGAGTCCGGCTCTTTGATGAATATTGGTTTAAAACCAAGCCTAATCGGGGGCGAAACCAAGTTTAAACATTATTTTTTATTAAAATTATATGTCTTTATGGTTATAGTGTTTACATATTCTGAATTCTATTCGCATCTTTGGTTATCTTCAACATCTGATTTCCACCTGGTTGGAGTTCATATTCCACTTGTTCAATATTTATGTTGTAACCTTTTGCAGTGTAATGTTTAATTATTTTATCTAAATGTTGGGAAGGCTTTGACATTAAAGTGATTAGGGGAAATATTCTGATTTCTTCAGCAATACGCAGCATTTCACCCACGGAATTTAAGTGAAAATCATAATCCAGATGGTCTGAATATAAAAACAATAAGTGTGAACAAAGGGCTATGTCAAATTCTTGATGACGATATGCCAAGTTTGGCAATTCACCAAATATGTATCTGTTGGTCTTTTTGCCATTATCATAATCAGATATGAATTCTTCAATGACTTTCACTCGATTGTGTCGTAAGTTATCTGGAGATTTATGATAGCTCCATACCCAATCGTTAGGTGTAGCCTTGACTTGGTGAATAATATTATCTACCACGTCATTAAATCTTTGCAATATTTCATCACCGGAAAATTGGTAGAGTAGATCGACAGAAACTACACTTTTACTCTGACGTGTCATTTCAGCATTAAAGCTTGCGGGACCATCACCAACCCCAATAATTTTTTTATTTAAATCCGCGTTTGTTAAATTGAAGATTTTTATATATTCATCCATTGACCTGCCAAAAGGAACTACTTTATCTAAAACCATTGCCATAGAGTTTGCCTCGTAAATAGACTGATTATACAAGACTCTTATTTGATTATTCAGTATACGCAGGGAAACCAGCCGCGCAGGGTTAGCGACGTAGGAGCGTCGGCAGTCCGCTCTTGGGGGTTCCCCCCAGGAGGAACAGCAAAATTAATGGTGGAAAGATTCGATGAGAATTCGGTGATTCTTACTCGTCAAGATAACTCAGGTGCATCAATTGGGTTGTCAGCACGCTATGAGGGCAGACCTAATGGTAGTCAAATTCAGAATGCTACGGTTACAGGAAGGTGGCATTGGAATAGTGGAAGAATGCAGACTAAAACTTGGACTTGGAGTGCAAGTTGGTAGAAGCTTTTTTACTACAATGCGCGGTGTGCAACTTGATATTTCATTACAGTGCGATCGCCAAAAGTATTTTGTAGTATGGCTGTTAGTAATAAGTGGTAAAAATATGGTTATAAATAAGAAATATTAGTTTAAATCCTCCTCTGAAACTTTCCTCAATGCGTTAGTTTTGAATTGTTAACCATGTTCTCTAATCACCTGGCTAAACTCATTAACTGCATCATATTGATCCGCCATGCGCGAATACTGCGCCAGCATTTCTATATCTAAGTCTGGAAAAAAAGAACTTTGGGACACTTTTTCATATTCCTCATCTCGTAAACAATATACCGAAAGTAGCCCATCTTCCCAAAACCAGACTTCTGGAACTTTCAGACGCTTGTATATCTCCAACTTATTAATTCCGCCGCTGGTGACAGTAATTTCAATAATCAAATCTGGAATCGGTTTTTTAGTCCCAAAGTTATAAGACTCATCTGGTTCTCGTCGCGTGCCATCTTTGCGTTTGCCGAGTGTAGCACCTCCTCTAACATAAAAGCGGATTTTCTTTTCTCTCAGATATGCCTCTAACAAACGACTTGTAGTACTTTTAGCATCTTCATGGTCATCGGAAACTGGGGACATAATTTCTAAAATTCCATCTAAATAAGTTAGTCGCGCACCTGTATTTTCTAGGTCTACATCTAGCTTTTCTAGTTGATCCCAACTGACGTTATACAGCAGAACATAGGAAGTTTTTTCAGTGACAGGTTTGGAGATGACTGGGAAATTCATGGGGCGATCGCTCCTGGAAAGGTCTATAAGTATTACGATATAGTAATTTTAGGCAAAATAAAGCGATGGCTCCTAAAGAGGTTTTATGTCTCTGACGCTTGAAGACTTGGAAAAAATGCAGCAACAGCATCCCGACTATCGCATGGAACTAGTCAAGGGTAGTATTATTGTTATGAGTCCATCAGGATACGAATCAGATGAGGTCGCAGCTGAAATGGTAGCCCAGTTACGTAACTGGGTTAGACCGCGCAAACTAGGAAGAACAGCAGCTTCTAGCGCTGGTTTCAGATTGCCAAATTCAGATTTGCGTGCGCCCGACGCCTCATTTGTTTTAGCCGAACGCTTGCGTCGCAGTCCCAAGTCTTTTGCTCAATTAGCTCCCGATTTGACTGTAGAGGTAAAGTCCCCTAGTGATAATTTAGAGGATCTCAGAGCCAAGATTCGAGAATTTCTGAGTTTGGGAACTAAGGTAGGAATTTTGCTCAATCCAGATGAGCGGATTGTTGAAGTTTACAACTTTGGACAAGAGGCAATAATACTTCGTGATGGCGATATTTTAACAGTTCCGGAATTGCTTCCAGGATGGGAAGTACCAATTGTAGATTTGTGGCCTCCAGAGTTTGACTAGGATAGTGATGAAAAAGAAGGAAAAAGGGAACCGATGTTTAAATAATTCGTAATTCGTAATTCGTAATTCGTAATGACGCTCGAATACTCGCTAACGCTACGCTAACGTAATTTGTAATTTGTAATGGGCTAAGCCCCGCTTCTCTACGAGACGCGCAAGGGACGCTAACGTAATTCGTAATTTTTATTAGACATTCAGTCGAACTTTAGGCGATCGCTTTCAGTGCAGATGGCAACCTTTGGTTAGTGGTAGTCAGGATAAAACTATCAAGATTTGACAACAGCCGTAGTGATTTAGTCCCCGATCGACTGAGGAACGGTAGAATATACCTAATTTTCGTAGCTTCAAAGCCCAACTATGACGATGCATTCCACACTCCAACGTGCATTTACTAACCGCCGCGCTCTGAAAGCGATCGGCGGCTTAAATAATTTCGACGCCGCTAGCGTCGCCGCTACCGTCAAAGCTGCTGAATTTGGCGGTGCTACTTTTGTTGATATCGCCGCCGATCGCGCCTTAGTGCAGTTAGCTAAGAGTTTGACAAATTTACCAGTTTGTGTTTCAGCAGTAGAACCAGAGAAATTTGTGCAAGCTGTGGCAGCTGGTGCTGATTTAATTGAAATCGGGAATTTTGATTCCTTCTATGCTCAAGGACGCCGTTTCGGGGCTGCGGAAGTCCTAGACTTGACTAAGCAAACCCGCGCTCTCTTCCCGGAAATCACCTTATCTGTCACCGTTCCCCACATCCTGGAACTAGATCGACAGGTACAACTAGCAGAGGAACTGGTGAAAGCTGGAGCGGACATTATCCAAACCGAAGGCGGTACTAGCAGTAGCCCAGTTCACCCTGGAACTTTAGGATTAATTGAAAAAGCCGCCCCCACCTTGGCAGCAGCTTATGAGATTTCCCGTGCAGTGACAGTACCGGTATTGTGTGCTTCAGGCATTTCTAGCGTTACCGCACCATTAGCGATCGCTGCTGGTGCTGCTGGTGTTGGTGTTGGTTCTGCCATCAACCAACTCAATAGCGAAGTCGCAATGATTGCCGCTGTGCGTGGTTTGGTGGAAGCGTTGGCAACTGCAAATGCAGTCATGAAATAAGTTATGAGTTAGGAGTGATGAGTGATGAGTAATGAGTGATGACTTGAAGAAACTTATTCATTCAAAACTTTTAACTCCTAACTCTTAACTTCTAACTCCTAACTCATAACTTCTTTCAGCGCATAAATCACCTGATCTTGCTGTTGTTGTGTTAGTTCTGGGAACATAGGTAGGGATATGACTTCGTGGCAGGCTTGTTCTGCCAATGGTAAGTCTCCAATTTGATAGCCCAGGCTTTGATAAACTGGCTGCAAGTGTAAAGGGTAGGGGTAATAAACCATTGAACTGACGCCTTGCTCTTGCAATTGAGTACGCACCCAATCTCGATATTTGGCGCTGGCACCATTTCGTTGTTCGCCTGATATGCGAATAGTGTATTGGTTCCATACGCCAATACCGCCTGGTAATTCTTGGGGCGGCACAATTCCGGGAATTTGACTCAGGAACTGATAGTAATAATTGGCAATTTCTCGGCGCCGTTCATTCCAAATATCTAAATAACGCAGCTTAATTTGCAAAATAACCGCTTGTAGAGCATCCAAGCGGCTATTTACGCCTATTTCTTCGTGCAAATATCGAATTTTACTTCCATGATCCCGTAGAATTCGCAGTTTTGTGGCGATCGCTGGATCGTTAGTTGTGATTGCTCCGCCATCACCGCAACCACCAAGATTTTTGGTAGGGTAGAAACTAAAGCAACCAATATGCCCAATGTTTCCGACTTTTTGATCAGCCCAAATTGCGCCTGTAGATTGAGCGCAATCTTCAATGACTGACAAATTGTGAGCAAGAGCGATCGCCATCAATGATGTCATATCTACTGGTTGCCCAAATAGATGAACCGGGATAATCGCTTTGGTTTTTGGTGTAATTGCCGCTGCTATTTGCTCTACATCTAAGTTAAAGGTGGTAGCATCAATATCGACGAAAACAGGCTTGGCACCAACAGCGCTAATCACTTCAGCAGTAGCGATAAAAGTGAAAGGCGTTGTAATCACTTCATCGCCTGCACCAATTCCCAAGACTCGTAGAGCTAAATAGAGCGCATCAGTACCGGAATTACAAGCTATACATTGATTAACACCATGATAGGTGGCAAACTGTTGCTCAAAGCCTTCGACTAAGGGGCCACCGATATAACGACCAGAAGCCAGAACTTCTAAGACGGCTGCACTTACTTCTGCTTCGATGCTGGTGTATTGTTGCTTGATATCAAAAGCAGGGACGGGATTTACGCTTTGGATCATGAGTTATTATTTTATCGGAAGATACACAGGATGCACTTCGAGGTCAATTTTTGCTGATTGAATTGTTACTCAAAGAGGTGTTAAAAGACTATCGCCCAAATTTCGCATCTATTAGGGTTTTTGCTTAAATTGTGGTGTAGTCAACTACCGCACGTTTAATTTACAGATAATAGTGTTACTAAGTTTTTGCCATGTTAAGGTTGTACCATTTTGAATTTTGAATTGATGAAGGTGATATATATCAACCAAGAGCCAACACATTGAATCAAAGTTCCTCTTGTGCGTGCTGCTTGGAAAAAAAAATACCAGGAGATAGAAAACCCGTGCAGGATCTGATCGAGCTGGATTTCGTGGATTTAGCTATTGCTTTAGGATTAATGGCGATCGCCATTGGTGTATCTAGCTGGGAAAAATTAGGACTAGAGTTGAACTTAGCCCTAGCTACTGGAAGAACCATCTTACAACTACTTGTATTGGGATACATTTTAGATTTCATCTTTGCTTTGGGCAATGCTTGGGCAGTTTTGGCGATATTAGCAATCATGCTGACAATTACGGCGATTGTCGCACGAAATCGCATCAGCCAAAAAATTCCTTATGTATTGCCTTTGGTGTGGGGTGCAATTTTCATCAGTACCGCCCTGACAATGCTTTATACCAACTTCTTGATTCTTCAACCAGACAGGTGGTACAAAGCGCAGTATGTGATTCCCTTGGCAGGGATAGTCATAGGTAATGCCATGAATGCAGCGGCGATCGCCGGGGAACGCCTTGTCAGCACCATTAATTCCAGCCATCTAGAAATAGAAACCCACTTGAGCTTAGGCGCAACTCCAGAGCAAGCAGTTAGTCAGTACCGCAAAGACGCCATCAGAGTCGCTTTGATTCCGACTCTCAATCAAATGATACTTATAGGTATGGTGGCAATACCAGGAATTACCACCGGACAGTTACTAGCTGGTGTCAAACCCTTGGATGCTGTATCCTACGAAATTTTAATTACGTTTATGGTTGCTTTTGCTAACTTAATGACAACAGTTTTACTTACGAAGGGATTGTGTCGTCAGTTTTTTAATTCCGCCGCCCAGTTAGTTAGGTGAAGTAGTTATAGCGATTCCCAGTTAAGTCAGGTAGAGATAATATTTTGAAACGCAGAGGGGCGCAAAGTAAAACGCTCCAGGTACGCAGAGATTTGTACCTCAGCAGACTAGGATAAGACTTACGCAAAACTACATGCGGTAGGGGCAATTCATGAATTGCCCCTACCTGGAAATTAGGGTTTGGGCTATTTTTTGCGTAAGTCCTGTAGGAAACGCTATAATCTACATCCAAAAGTATTTCATCATCTTTGGCAAGGTAAATTAAAATGGCATTTAGTAATTATAAAACTATTAGTGCAGTCATTAAAAAGTTTCAAATTAAATATGTTCAGTCTAATTTTATGTTGGAAGTAGAGTTTCCAGTGAGAGAATCTTTCAAAGAGGAATTAGAGTTGCTATTTACAGATGGAGTTATTGATAATTCTGAAAATGCTATTTGTGAGAATTTCATCTATCCAGTATTGAAAGAAGTATGGAAATCTTACCGAAGTAAGTTAACACTTTGGAGTCATGAAACATTAGCTTACGATGAAGATTTATCAGGCGTTCCAGATTATACGGTGACACAGCGAAATCCTTTGGGTACGATTGTTTTTGATAAACCTTATTTTTTGACGGTTGAAGCTAAACAAGACAAATTTGAAGAAGGTTGGGGTCAGTGTTTAGCGGAAATGATTGCAGTGCAGCGAATTAATGATGATTTTGTCAGTGATATTTTTGGGATTGTTTCTAACGGCAAAATATGGCAATTTGGAAAGTTGATTGCTGATGTGTTTACTCGGAATAAAAATTTGTATGTAATTCAAGATTTAGATAAATTATTTGCTGCGGTAAATTATATTTTTCAACAATGTGAATTAAAAATACAAAAATAAAATGAGGGTTTTAACCAGCTCTGTATATCAACGCAGTCGGGTTATTAATTCTGACTCATGAATTTTCAATTTTGAATTATTGCCTGACTATCCAAGCGACACAATCTGACTTTGTTAATAATTTTTGCACCTATTCTTTGATAAAATTTGATTCCACGCTCGTTGGATACAGCCACAGTCCAATCAATTCTGCCACAACCTTTTTCTTGACCTATCTGACGCAAACGTAGTATCAGCGCCTCACCAATTTTGTGATTTCGATGTTCAGCTTTCACATATAAATCATCAAGCCAAATTCCAGGTTTGGCTAAAAAGGTTGAATAAATAAAGTGATAGGTTGCCAAGCCAATAGCATCGCCATCAACCTCAGCCAAAAGAACAAAAGCAAGAGGCTTTTCTCCAAATAAATCAACTTCTAGCTTTTGAGGAGTTGCTTTTACAGATTCAGGACAACCATCAAATTCGGCTTTCAAATAAATCAATTCCATAATGGCAGGAATATCTTGCTGGTTTGCATGTCGAATTAAAATATTTGTGCCTGCCATTTCCTTAAAACTCGTATTGGGGAAGAATTTCTGTTTCACTCTTTGCTGCATTTATCCACTCTTGCATGGCGCTTAGTGCCAAAACTGTCTCTACGTAATCTCTAGAAACGGTATCTAACTGCACATCATAAGTTACAAACCGCAAGACAACTGGGGCAAAAAACGCATCAGCAATTGTGAAGTTGCCAAACAAGAAATTGCCAGCAGTCCCAAATTTTTGACGTGATTCTTGCCAAATACTGGTAATGCGATCGATATCTTGTTGTACGCCAGATGCTAGACCTTTACCAGGATATTTAGTCCGGCAGTTCATCGGCATATTCTGACGCAAATTTTGAAAACCTGAGTGCATTTCGGCAGTAATAGAACGAGCAAATGCTCTTGCTGTTTTATCTTCTGGCCACCATTGCAAAGTCGGAAATGTTTCAGCTAGGTATTCACAAATAGCAAGAGAATCCCACACAGTTAGCGTATCGTGTATTAGTACAGGTACTTTTCCTGATGACGAGTATTGCCGAGTTTTTGATGAGGAATCTGAACCATAAAGCGGAATTCGGATTTCATCGAATTCTAAACCAAATTGTTTCATCGCTAGCCAAGGACGAAGTGACCAAGATGAATAATTTTTATTGCCAATTACCAAAGTTAGTTGTGTCATATTTTTAGTACCTGTAAAGCTGTTCAATCCACATAGACATGTCAACTTCCGAACCGGAAGCAAAAGATTTTCCGGTTACAGGGTCGTAAGCTTGCCAATAGATATTACCGTGACGGTCAACTTTTTGTCTAACTTGTAATTCATTAGGGTCTGCTAGAAGTTGATTGAGAAAATTTTTCCAAATACTATGTAGAGATTCCCAAAATTTTGAGTTGACTTTTTTCTGGAATGAGGGGCTACAAGTTATGTCTATTTTTTCCGTTTGTAGATATTTAATGTGATTATTCATAAAACTATTCCTGACACTTGCTGTTTGAAGTAGTCAAAATTCTGAATTCTGACTTCTGACTTCTGAATTCTGCTGTCAATAAAACAGTAGCAACGTTGCAGCGAGGAATCAAATCATGGCTTGCATAGCTTCTATAAATATGATTTATAGATATGAGAAATCATGAATACAAGGTTTTTGTCACAATTAAATCAGGATGCGTATACCGTTGTTCTCATCAATTGCCCATGAAACTCTCCCAACTTCGAGCCATAGTTGCAGTAGCAGAACGTGGTAATTTTAGTGAAGCAGCCTTAGAATTGCAGCTTTCTCAGCCTGCAATTAGTCATGCGATCGCCACCTTAGAAGAAGAATTAGGCGTGCCTTTATTTGCTAGAGGTCGTCACGGTGCAGTGTTGACACCTGCTGGTGAGCGTATACTATATCATGCGCGTCAGGCAACGCAACATCTAGAGATGATGCAAAAGGAAGCAAATCTACATAAAGGTTTACATGGTGGTCATGTAAGAATTGCAGCTTTTCGCAGCGTAGCTACTCATTTATTACCAAAAGCGATTGCTCAGTTTCACCATCAATTCCCAGAAGTTGCTGTCACCATTATAGAGTGTGCTGCCTTCACCGATGTAGAACAATGTTTGCGTGACGGACGTACTGATATTGGTATTACTTGTCTACCAACTAGTGATGAGTTTGAGACTTGGGAAATTTTTCGGGATGAATATCTAGCTTTACTACCACCACAAACCAAAATTAACAGCAAAGAAATTACTTGGGAAGACATAGCAGCCTATCCACCTGTTTTGCTTCCTTGTACACCCTGTGGACGCATTGTTCACAACCACCTTAAAACTTTAGCAATTTCCATAACTACTGCTACCGACATTCAAGAAGATTCCACAGTTGTAAGTATGGTAAATCAAGGACTAAGAGCAGCTATTATGCCGCGTTTAGCAGCTGTACCCATTCCGCCAAAGGTACAAGTATACAGTTTACCTGTACCCATTGAAAGAATAATTGCAACAGCAATTTTATCTAATACCTTGCAAGTACCTGCCGTGTTCACATTTCTGGAAATGTTGAGAAAATTTGATTTTTATACTTTAGCTAAATCCACTTATTAATATAGGAGTAAAGACGCGATAAATCGCCGTCTCTACAATATCAATCTTTTGTAGAGACGGCGATTTATCGCGTCTCTTGCCTTAACCAAAGTTTTACGTCAGTCTGTTTTTAACTTCCTCTGCCAAATTTTCTAGTAAAACTTCTACTTGTTCGCCTGTTTTCAAATCTTTGAGGGAAGATTTTTGTGCTGCTGCTTCCTCAGAACCAATGATCGCACAAAATTGAATTCCTTGTTTATCTGCTAACTGAAATTGTTTCCCCAAAGGACGTTTATCAAAGTTAGTGATAACATTAATTCCTGCTTGACGCAGTTGTTGAGAAACTTTTAAATAAATCGGCATTAAATCATCTTGCATATTTACTACCATGACTTGGGCTGGTGTTGCAGCTAAGGTACTCAGAATACCTGCTTTGAGCAATCGACTAATTAAGCGAGTCAAGCCAATAGAAATGCCAACACCAGGCATTTTTTCGCCCAAAAATACTCCGACTAATTCTTCATATCTGCCGCCAGAACAAATACTGCCTAAGGCTTCATGTCCTAATAATGTTGTTTCGTAAACTGTGCCGGTATAGTAATCAAGTCCACGGGCAATGGATAAGTCAATACAAAAACGATTTTCGGCAACTCCCAGATTACGCACACCTGTAATTACCGTTTCTAATTCGGTAACTCCCAAGGCCAATTGTTCGGTTTCTGGGAGGTTGTTGGCGAGGTGCTTGAGTTTATCTAATACTTCATCAACTGAACCATCTATTTTAATAAATTCAATTATTTTTTCAGCTTGCTCTACTGAAATTCCCTCTTTTTCTAAGTCTTGTTTTACTTTATTTTCACCAATTTTTTCTAGGGTATCTACAATACTAATGCAGGATTTAATTTGGATTTCGGCAATTCCCAGTGATTTAAAGAAACCTGTAAGAACTTTGCGGTTATTGATGCGGATAAGAAAATCACCGATGTTAATTGCTTCAAATATTTCAGTGATAATTGCAGGCATTTGAGCATCATAAAGCAAACTCAATTCCCGACGAGCAACTACATCAATATCGCATTGGCGGAACTGACGAAAACGCCCATCTTTTGCCCGTTCTCCGCGAAAAACTACATCCATTTGGTAGCGGGCAAAGGGAAAGGTTAATTCATTGAGGTGACGAGCAATGTAAGCTGCTAATGGCACTGTTTGGTCAAACTTTAATGCCCTTGCTTCTGAACCTGTTTCGCCGGATTTATCTTTTTCGGCTTGGCGATTTGGTGGCAAGATGGGGTCAATTCCATAAATGATATTGTCGCCTTGGTTTCCTTTGGCTTGCAGCACTTCTAAACGTTCTACTGCTGGGGTTTCAATGGGTGTAAATCCATAGCTTTCATAAACTCTACGGATGATGTCTAATAAATATAATTCTAGGCGCTTTTCGCTAGGGAGAAATTCTGGGAAACCGCTAGGAGTAGAAAAGTTTATTTTGTCACCTTTTGCCATATACAATTTTGGATTTTAGATTTTAGATTTTGGATTGGCATAACACACCCTACGAAAGAATGTCGCTTACTTAAGCAAAAGTAGCTGCCCAGATGTCCGACTTCTTGAAAAAGTCGGGGATTTAAATCCAGGTTAAGTAAGCGACATTCCACTCTACGAAACTTCTAAATTCTGAATTCTGAATTCTGACTTCTGAATTCTTCTTCATTTTAGCCGTTGTTCTTGAATGAGGGTGCGTTGAAATATTTGACCGTTCTTAAACCAATGCCAAGTACGGGCACGGTTCTTATTGTCAGGACTAATGTAAATCATTTCATATAAGCTCATTTCTGGGTTTGTTTTATAAGCAAACCACAAAATCACAATAGAATCGTCGGCTTCCCAGGCTTTGCCGTCAATGCGATCGGTATCAAACCAAAGTTTATTATCTTTATATATTCCGGGAAATTCGTATTCTTCTTTTTTACCATCAGCCCATGTGTAGCGGTTGATTTGGTAGTAAGGATGAGGGCCGTTTTCTGGAAATTGACAAGTTAAGTGAGATTCGTAGCTGTCAAGGATTTTTCCGGCTGTATCAACTAATGTATAAGTGCCTACCCAATCTCCTTCATGACGGGCAAGCACTGGCATTCCTTCTTTAATATTAGACATTTTTATTGACCTTTTATTGTTCTAACATTTTGAAAAATCGGGTAAAGTAATCAGGAAATGTTTTTGCTGTACAACCTGGGTCTTTAATTACAATCCCTGGAACTTTTAAGCCTGTGACAGCAAATGCCATTGCCATGCGATGATCGTGATAAGTTTCAATTGCTGCTGGAGTAATTGGGCTAGGTTCAATCTTCAATCTATCGGCAAATTCTTCAACTTGGACTCCCAAGCGACGCAATTCGGTTACCACGGCGTGAATGCGGTCGGTTTCTTTATAGCGAATATGTTCGACATTCCGAATGGTAACAGGTGAGGTGGCAAAGGGAGCGATCGCTCCTAAAGTTTGCACCAAATCTGAGATATCATTCATGTCAATATCGATACCCTGCAATTGCTCTGGGCCTGTGACTTCGGTGTAATCATCACCCTCACGAATTTGGCAACCCATTTGTTCTAAGACATTCAGCCAAAGAATATCGCCTTGGCAAGATTGTTTGGTCAAATGTTTAACCCGCACTCGCCCACCAGTGACGGCGGCGGCGGCGAAAAAGTAAGAAGCATTTGACGCATCAGGTTCTATTGTGTAATGCCGAGGCTGGTAACGCTGGCCTGCTGGAATTTGGAATTGATTTTCGCTGATTTCATTTACCTGTACGCCAAAATCCGCCATCAACTTACAAGTCATTTTCACGTAAGATTGAGAAACTAATGTCCCCTCAACTTCAATGATTGTGTCTTCTTGAGCATAAGGCACAATCATTAATAACGCTGAAAGTTGCTGACTTGTTTGGTTGGCTTTCAAGCGAAAGTGTCCCCCAGAAAACTGCCCACCGTAGATGGTGTAGGGCATAAAATCGGGATTTCCTTGAAAGTTAACGGTTACTCCACTACTTTGCAGCACCTTTAGCAAGTCGCCCATCGGTCGTTCTCGCATCCTGGGAACGCCATCTAGCCGATATTCGCCATTACCGAGTGCTACCAGCGCCGAAATAAACCTTGCTGCTGTACCTGCTAAGCCTACAAATAAATCGGCCTGCTTCGCCGGAATTTCGCCTCCTTTTCCTGCTATTTGAATTTGAGCTAGGTCAGGATTTAGGGTAATGGGGATGCCTAATTGTTCTAAACATTTGGCAAAATAATTGCTGTCTTCACTAAATAAGGCATTTTCTAAAATCGAGTCGCCTTGTGCCAAGGCTGCGACAAGTAATGCCCGATTAGTAATACTTTTAGAACCAGGAATCTCTACCGTGGCGTCTATTGGGCGATTCAGAGCAGGGATTTCAATGGTATCCACTTTTAACCTCTGTGCAGGTGGTCAGCTACAACTTAATTATGTTCGCATATTATGAGTGGGGATTGGGGATTGGGGATTGGGGATTGGGGGCAGAACAAATTCCGTTTTTCTTCCAAGCGATCGCTTTTCCCGTCGGCTTCTAATGTTTCGGTTGAGCGGCTGCAACTAACCTCTTTATCCATACCAATATCTTTCGCCAGTTGACTGTGCGAATTTTAGATTTTAGATTGCCGATTTTAGATTCTTTTGGTTCATGCCCTGTCCCTAGTGGATGGAAAAAATCTAAAATCCAAAATTTAAAATCATAATGCCCCGTACCCTCTTGTGGCGCGGGGTCAATCTAAAATCCAAAATCTAAAATCCAAAATTTGTTGACTGTTTTATTGTCCACGCTCTGGCTTGCAATCTGCAAAACCCAACGCCTCTGTGTCGAGAAAACTTGCGATCGCCATCTCAATAACTGCTTCGATTGGATATTCAATTTCAGTAGCACGAGCAATTAGAGCGGCGCGAATTCGTTCAGGTAAGCATCCTAAAATAACTTCGGCATCATTGGGGGAAAGTTGCTCTTGGAGTTTGGCTTGCATCGCTTTACTATCTTTCGGTTGGAATTTGGATGTTGTAAGGAGGTTCGGTGGCTCTTGTTTAGATATCCTCTTTATCTTTGATCGCCCGTTGCTCATATTCTGTAATGATGCTTTGAATGTCATCTGCGGCAATATCGACTTGTTCAGATTTTGCATAAACAGTCAGCAAAATAATTCCCGTTGCTGTCTTGACGTAGTAAATCAGACGATAGCCACCGCTTTTACCTTTTTGAATGTCACTATTTCGGACTCTTAACTTGAAGACCGCATAACCAACCCCAGGTATTTGATCTCCTGGCAACTCTCCCTGCTCAAGTTGTTTGATAACGGGTTGTATATCATTCCAAATACTGCGATACTTCTTGGCAAGAGTGCGTAGATTTCGGTTGAATGTTGGCGAAGCTTCAACTTGAATGAAAGGCCGATCAGTCATTTTCAAGCCCTTCCCAAAGTTGAGCCACCGGGATAGTTTGCCCAGTCATGGCTTCGTGCCAAGCTTGCCGGAAATCTGCTAAGACTTCTGCTTGAGATTGATCGTTCAGAATTTCCTCTTCTGAAATTAGAATAATAACTTCTACGCGACTGTTTTTATCTGTTATGAGAGGATGATCTAAGGTTAGTTGTCCTTGCTCATTAATCGTTGCCATGACTTTAAGTGCTTTCATTGCTACTCCAAGATGTTAAGTAGTAGTGGTTAAGTTAATTCCCAAGGCTTCAAGTTGCTGATTGATCCAAGCCGTTGCTGTCGCTTCATCGGTTTGGATCGCTCTTTCTACTCCTGTTTTAGCAATTTCTAGTAATTGCTTGGATTTTAGTTTTAATGAAAATGATGAGTTTATCTTCTCAACAATCTTTTGCTGTTGGGGTTTCGGCAAGATTGGGATTACTAAATTGGCTAGATCGGGCTGAGAAATACTGTAGTAAGCCACGCCATGAACCCTGCGCTCAACCTGTAAATAACCAAATTTTGAATTCATAAATAGGCTGATATACTCTGGGAAAATTTCTTTTTTAGAAGCTGAAGTCAAACGTATAAGCATGATTTCACTGCTAATAATCCCGTTAACTTCTAGTTCTGTAACAACTGCCGAGTTACCAAAACTACCTTTACGAGTGAAAAGAATATCTCCGACCTGTAAACCTACGGGCTTATCAACATCAGCCATTGTAATTGGGATTCTTACAGCACTTTCAAAATTAATTTGTCCGTTTTTAACATCACCAACACGAAAGTCTTTGTACCCGTGTGCGGCTTAAATGTATTGCCATGCAGCCCCACCACCGCCAAAATCCGGCAGCGTTCGGCAATGAAATCTCGAATATTCTTATCCGATGAATTGTTAAACCGTCCTTGAGGCAGCACGATCGCCATTCTACCCCCCGGTTTCAAAAAGTCCAAATTGCGCTCAATAAACAAAATATCGCGCCCCACCTTGGTTTACCACTTACCATCGGCCTTTTTTGCCAAATCATACAGGGCAATCATGCGCGGTTCTTTGATATCTCCCGCAAAGGGCGGATTCGCCATCAGCACATCAAACTGAAATTCTCGAAAATCTTTATTCCCTTTCGGTCGCAACCGTTTCAGCCGTTTGAACCCAGCATTATAAATGTTATCCCATTCTTCTTGTTCCGTTACTTCATTCATGTAGACTGTGTTCGGACGATCTTTGTCCATCACCACAATGTCTGCCCGTTTCACCTCCCGCCCAAAGTTCACCCCATACTCAACTTGAATGCGATTGAGAGGATAGTGGAGGCGTTTATTTAAAACCTGTAAATATAGCTGCCGAATTGCTTCCTCTGGCGTCAGCTTAATTGCCTTCTGACGCACCAAACAAACGATGTAAGGCACTTCGCCACTTTTGGTTGCTTTCAGAGTAATGCTCTGCTCTAACTGCTCAATTTCCGCCGTAGTAAACTGCGACAGTTTGTAATTTGAGTCTTTGAGGATATCGGCTAGGTTCATCAGGCGCTACAGGATCTACATAAAGGCTTAGTCCGTTATAGAGTGTAACGCTATTGTAGAAACCGACTTATAGATTTTTTCTAATACTTTGAATAAAGACATGGGAAGTGCCAAATTGAAGCATTGATGCGATCGCATCTTCTCAAGAGTGCGATGGCAAAGCAATGAGCATCATTCACCGTAGTATAGCTACGAAGCTCACTGGAGGCAGATAACTCTATCCACTGCATTTAATTTGTTATGGGACTTCCAGAAAATAAATTATCCAATTTAGTCAAGTCATATTTTCTGTTTCTCCTCTGCTCCCCTGCTCCCCTGCCCCTCTGCTGACTTAGCGATAGTATATTTTTTTAGTTGGAAGTCCCTATGTCGCGCTCATTCATGCACTGGCGCTACTTCGCGTGATGCTAGGAAACCAAGGACAATTGCTACCAAGATCAATGCTGGAATATCGCCGAACAGGTGTCCACGTTCCGCAGGATCAATCACTGCGTGTACCGCCATAATCAGCCCGTGGACAAAACTCGACCAGACGGTGAACCAGATTAGACTCAGAGTCATCTCGTATTCGCGGCTGTCTTTGCCATATTTCAACGCCACACCACTAACCAAACGTTCTGAGATTTCGCGGATGGTCTTTTCAAGGGTTTGTATTTTTGCCTTTGCCGAGTCAAGGGCGGTTAGCATCATATTATACTGAGCGATCTCGTTGTGGAGTTGCTCAGCTAACTCAGTTAAATGGTTTAAACTGATGGAATCACCAAAGTCTAGGCTGGAATTAATTGATTTAAATCCGATTATTTTCTGTTCGGTTTTTTCTAGGAGAGGAGAGGTTTTTTGTTTGCGTGGCATTAATGCACACCTTTTACTAAACTTATCTTTCTAGGATGTCTCAATAAGAGAATGTAGTGGTTCAGTAAAACTTGCAAAAAAAAGTGTTTTTTTTAATAAGATTGCATTGCTAGCTCAGTAATTATACAACGCTAGATAACAAATTGTTAAGAACAGACTTGTGTTCTGAACGAATCGACTTGTGTTCTGAACGAATCGACTTGTGTTCTGAACGAATCGACTTGTGTTCTCAAACAAAACTATAAAAATTCTTCCAGGTGCTTTGGTTATCGTGGGCGAAACTGGGGCAGAGGCGATCGCCTTTTATGAAACAGATATTTTGAACAGGATGAAAATGCGATCGAAAAACGATCGCCGCAATTGTAGAGACGCGATGAATCGCGTCTTCTTCTTTAAATGCCACAATATATAGAAGTCACATAGAAGTATTATGACTACAGCCCAACGATTGACGTTTGAGCAATACCTAGAGATAGATGATGGGACGGAAAACCGTTATGAACTTGTTGATGGGAGGCTAATAGAATTGCCGCCAGAGTCAGAACCAAATACATCCCTTGCAAATTACCTGTTTTTGCTATTAGTTAGTGCTGGAATGCCTTTTCGACGGGTACAGCCTCATGCTTGCGAACTTCAAGTACCAGTCCTTGAGGCTGGCGATCCTGCAAATCGCTACCCTGATTTGGCGATCCTTCGGGAGGAACACTTAGAGCTAACCCGGAAGCGGTTGACTATTACTTTTGACGTTCTTCCACCGCACTTGGTAGTTGAAGTGGTGTCTCCTGGTCAGAGCAATCGGGATAGAGACTATGTGCGGAAGCGGAAACAATACGCAGCACGCGGTGTTCCTGAATACTGGCTGATTGACCCAGAAGAACAGGCGATCGCTATTCTACAATTGTCAGAAGGCAGTTATCGTGAAGCTGGCAGGTTTACCGAGAGTACGCAGATTAAATCTCCAGAACTGGAGCGCTTAGGTATTCAGTTACAACTAACAGCTGAACAAATTTTTGATGTCGTTAAGTAGTTTGGTGGGATTCAAGTCCGACTCAGCCAACCCATCACTAATATCTCGTGCTTCCTGCTCTAAACGTGACTGAGAATGCCACAGATACACATGCCTAAACCCTTGTAATATCTGGCTTTCTTAATTTTGAATTTTGAATTTTAAATTGGTATCACTCTCCATTGCCAAACCACCAAGGGTCATTACTCGCATTGGTTTTAATCAAAAAAGCTTTTTTCCGCAGAAACCGCTTTATTGCTGCTGCACCCATGCGCGAACCTCCGAGTCCGGAGAATTTGAAGGCGTTTTTCTCTCCCTCGTGCATGATGGCGGTAAGTGCAGCATCGTTGATACTGATAGCACCTGCATCTATATACTGGGCAACTTCTAAGGCTTCTGCTTCTGATTCGGCAAATACCGCTGCACTCAGTCCATATATGGAGTCGTTTGCTAAAGATACTGCTTCCTCAACTTTGGCAAAAGCCATGATGGGCATAATGGGGCCGAAAGTTTCTTCGGTCATCACTTTCATGGAATGATTGACTTGAGTAAGCACTGTGGGACGACACCACCAACCGCCTCCTAAGTCTTCAACTACACCGCCACAGTGAATGATTGCTCCTTTTTCCACTGCATCTAAAAGATGGTCGCTAATAATTGCTGCTTGTCTTTCGGCAATGATGGGGCCAATTTCTCCACTTTCAACTGTGGGATAAGCTAGCTTCAGCCGATGGGCTTTAGCTAATAGTAAATGGTAAAATTTTTCAAATATGGATTCGGCAACGTAAATTCGCTCAATTGATAAGCATGACTGTCCGGCGTTGACGACGGAACCCCACAATATGGCTGAGGTTGCTAATTCTAAGTCGGCTGATTCTAAAACGATCGCAGGATCTTTTCCCCCTAATTCCAAACAAGCTGGAATAAATTGTTTGGCAGCTGCTTGGGCGACTTTTCGTCCTGTTGCCACACTACCTGTAAAGCATACCAAATCTACATTTTCAATTAAAGCAGCTCCAGTTTCTCCTGCTCCTTCAACAAAAGTTAAGACATCACGCAATTTGGGTACAGCGTTGAGTGCTGTAATCAGCGGTGCTAGGAAGCGGGGAGCGATTTCGCTGGGTTTGACAATCACTGCACAACCCGCCAACAATGCGGGAATGGTATCAATGGTAGAGAGTAATAGGGGGAAATTCCACGGGCTAATGATGCCAACTAAGGGATAAGGTACTGATGTTTGTTGCAAGGCAATGAAGGGAATTGCTGTGTTTTTTGCAGATTCTTGCAGCAATTCCGGTGCTAACTTACACCAACGGTCAATACTAGAAAAGAAAGAATCGATTTCTAATACTGAAGTTGATAATCTGCCAGTATCATTTACCAAAGCTTCCGTTAAGCGATCGCGTGCAGATAATATCGCTTCCTTCCACTGTTGTAAAGCTTCAATTCTCCCCTCTATACCCAATTGTTGCCAATGAACCTGCGCCCGACGCGTGCGTTTACATTGCTGTACCAACAGCCTGGGAGGCGGCGGGATAATTACGTAGTCATATTTGCCAGTTCGGGGGTTGCGGACTTCTATTGGTTTTGTCATTTGTCATTTGTCATTTGTCATTTGTCATTGGTCATTGGTCATTTGTTATTTGTTATGACTTCCAATGCCCCATGCCCTATGCCCCATACCTAATTCAAATTATCCCCAGTTTCGCTAGCCGTTCAATGGTGGCTTGCTGTGTTTGGAGGAAGTGTTTGCGGTCTACTTCTGTTTCCAGCATAGTATTAGGGGGGTAAAAGTGTGACTGGCGATAACTTTCGGCGTAGAGTTCAAATCGTTGGCGGGCGAGTAAATTATTTAACCCTGGCCGGCGGCGATCGCGGCGTAATGCTGCTAAATCTATCTCGGCAAATGCTGCCATACTTTCGCCTGTACCTGTCTCTGCTAGGACGATTCCGCGATGGTCGATGATTTTCGAGCCACCATCAGCCGAGGCAATGGGGATAGCAATATTAGCGATACCTGCGGTGTTGGCTGATACTACATAGACCAAATTTTCTACGGCACGAGAAATTTTTGCCGCGTCTTTGGGTGTGAGGTTTTTGTTATACACTTCTGAGGTGGAATGGACAAAAATCTCTGCTCCTCGCATGGCTAGACACCGCGCAACTTCTGGATACAAAATTTCTTCTGATGCTAAAGCTGCTAAATTACCAATCTCAGTTTTAGCAACGGGGAATACTCCTTCTAAACCATAGCAGTCAAGATATTTATCCCAAACGTCATGGGGAGTGGGAGCAAATAAAGAATTTAACCGCCGATAACGTAAGATAATTGAGCCAGAAGGATCAAGTACGAAGCAAGTTTGAAAGTATAATCCGGGAAAATTGGGGTCAACTTCGTAGGCGTTACCAGCCAAAAAGATTTTATGCTTTTGGGCAATTTTCCCCAGTGCTTCATACTCAGCACCAGCCATTTCCACACAGGCTTTTTCTGCCCATCCTCCGAGAGTATCTCCCATCGGAAAACCAGTGAGAAAATATTCTGGCAGGACAATTAAACGACAATCAAAGCCAATGAAAGCAATACTAGCTGCAACTTGTTGTGCTAGGCGATTGATAGAGTTTAGCATCAGCGATCGCGCTTCCTGGCAATCGCTTGCTTGGTTGACTGCATGGCAGGTAACTTGCAGCGCTAAGGCACGGTATGATTCTGGATTGGGCATTGGTCAATTGTTATTGGTCATTAGTCATTGGTCAATTGTCATTGGTCATTGGTAAATAGTTAAGAGTAAATATTTGGTTGACTTTAAACAAAGGACTAATGACTAAGGACAAATGACAAATAACTAATGACTAATTTTGCGATCGCCACCCCAGAGCGATCGTATTAGTTTATCTGTTAATGGGGTGCCAAAAAGTTGGGCGGCAAATTTGTTACCAGGGTCGCGTTCAGCTGCGGTTCGGCGTAGCAATAAGTCACGATTTGCTAAAATTGTCCGTGAATCTTCTGATACAGGTTCGGCTGCGTCTACCCAAGTTAGCCAGCGTTCTAGGGTTTCGCGTGCAACTGCGCGAGTAATTTCGAGGGTATCAGAAGTAGGTGCGCCGGTGTAGCAGAAATTAACAGGGGATTGAAACAGGCGAACATAGACGCTTTTGCTGGTAAATGCCTTTAGCCGCGCATCTTCTTGCAACTGCAAAAATGCTTGGTTAACTGGTTCATAATAGCGATCGAGATATGCCAAATCGGTTAAAAGCTCAGTCCGAGGAATGTAATCTATGTAAAATAGAATATCTGCATTTGGAAGTGTGCCAAACTCAAACGCTAAATGGGGAACCTGGATATACGACGCTAACCAAGTGGTGAGACGCATGGTGCTAAACTTGGATTTTTCGGGGTTTCCTAACCATGAATGCACTAGCCAATCAATTTCTGTTCCCGAAAATGCACTCAGGGAACCGTTGATATTGCCATCAAGACTGCTGTATTGCTGTAAATCTTCTACTGAAGGATCTGGATTTAACTCAAAACGAGCCTCTAATTTTTGGCGGAGTTCTTTTGTAATTTCCCACAACTGCTCAAATACAGTTTTATTGTCTAGAACACTTGGTTGGTGAGTCATAGTTGGAGTTTGTTGGTTTTGTATAGATTATGGGCGCACAGCTAGCTTTGCGTCTCTACCAACGCCTATGTTACATCGCAGACTGCGATCGCTCTCAAAATACCAACTCAACTGAGACGCTGTAATTTTAGGGACTTCCAGTTAAAAAAACATCAAGATTGCTGAATTGGTGAATTCTGTATTCTTCTTCAATTTTTGTCAGTCCCTTAGCTCTCGTCTAAATATTTTTTAAGCGATCGTACCATCTCTCGAATGACATCGCTCTTTGTTCGCTGCACTTTCTCACAATATTGTTCCAAAATTATTTTTTCCTCCACCGAGAACTGAATTGTTAGATTAGCAGCATTTTTTCTGGGCATTGTCATTGACTTTTAAGTACCATATCTAAAATTTCAGTAACTTCAAAACCTTTGTCAGTTGAAAGAATGAGGGTTTCAACCGATGCTTTGCGGCAGATAAAAGCATTTGTTTGCGATCGCAGCCGAGTCAATTTACAACAGAGTTACTAGAAAAGCAGATTTTAAGCTTCATATTTTGAAGTTTAAAGAGGACAAAACACGGCCGTAAGGGTCAATCTTTCGGAAAAAGGTTGCATTTTTTCTGTCTGTTTGCTGATTTTGAGAGGATGAGAGGAATTTAAAGTGATTTATATTGCATGGTTGTGCGTATCTGTTTTTCCTCTCAGCCAAGTAATTTCCAGGACTTACGCAAAAGATAACGAAAGTAGCGGTAATTCATGAATTACCGCTACGTAAGAATAAGGTTTTCGGTCATGTCTTGCGTAAGTCCTGATTTCATAAATCAAACAGGATTGCTATATTTAGGGGAACTCCAAGAAATAGGGACTTCCAGTTAAAAAAAACATCCCATCGTAGGGGCGAACGGCTGTTCGCCCCGACAAATGCAGAAATAATTTAGGATAATTTATTTTTTGTCAGTCCCTAAATTACTACTGCTTGTGGGCTGGGCTTCTAGTCCACTCCACAAGAGTTAATTGGATGTTTTTTTATTTGGGAGTCCCTGGTTATGGGCGATTGCCTTTTACCTGAGAATTACTAATAGAAAATCCCCGACGCATAGGCTTAATACTAGCTAACTCCACCTGAAAACTTATCTTATCCCTCATTTCGCCGCTTCTCGCTTCCAAAGTCCAATTACCTGCACGCAAATTCCAAAATAAAGAATTAGCTGAGTTTGTATCTAACTTTTCACCATTTAACCACCACTCCACAGATGCCGATTTATTTCCCCCTAATTTGAATTCCAATTTTTGCTTTCCTGCTTCACCTGGATACAGTAAAAATAAATCGCCATCATGGGGAGATAAAATTCTCAAATTATCAGAAATTAAATGCGATCGCTGTTGTTTTGCCAACCACTCATCATACTCTGGCGGCAAATCAAATTTATTTGCAGTTTCGTAATTATTCTTATCTTCGGGATAGAAATATTCCTGCACCACTGAGGTACAATCTGATGTTGGTTTTAAACCAGAAATCGCACAAACAGGTAATTGTATTAAACCTTCTGGAGATGGAAAAGCTGCTGGTTCTTGATGTTCGTGCAGATGTAACATAATTCGGTTCCATAACGGTGCTGCACCTGTAACACCTGAAACCTGACGCATCGGTTCGCCGTTGAAATTACCTACCCAAGTAGCGACGGTGTAATCTGTGGTGAAGCCAACTGTCCAAGTATCACGAAAATTAGAAGAAGTGCCAGTTTTAACAGCAGCGGCAAAGGGTAAATTTAACACCGAGTCTACACCAAAAGCTGTTGCACGAGCATGGTTGTCACTAAGAATATTAGTAATTAACTGCCAAATTCTCTGATTTGCTATTGTAGAGACGCGATTCATCGCGTCTGCGGTATTGCCAAATGTAGTTACTAAAGGAATAGCGTCTCCTTGTCGTGCTATGGTTAAGTATGCTCTGGCTAATTCCCAAAGACTGACTTCGCCACTACCCAAAGTCAAACCTAAACCATAATGTTCTGGAGTTTGATTGAGGTGTTCAAATCCCAATTGATGCAGACGTTCTAAAAAAGTTTCCACGCCTACTTTTTCTAACACGCGCACTGCGGGTACATTGAGAGAATTTGCTAAAGCGATTCGCACCCGTACCGGGCCGAGAAAACTTTCGGTATAATCTGTTGGGCTGTAAAGTTTCGCGCCGGGAATAGCGTAATGGGCGGGTACGTCTGCCAAAATGGTGTTTGGGCGAATGAGATTTTTTTCTAAAGCGAGTTCATAGACAAAAGGCTTGAGGGTAGAACCTGGTTGACGTAGCGCCTGTACTCCATCATTGCGTCCGAGTTTGGCTTCATTAAAATAATCAGGTGAACCGACATAAGCCAAAACTTCGCCGTTGTGGTTGTCAATTACCAACGCAGCCGCATCGTGGACGTTGTTAGGGGCGAGAGAAGAAATGACTTGCTGTACCTGTGCTTCGACAAATTGCTGTAAAGGACGATTTATGGTTGTGCGAATCACAGAATTTTCCAGACGCGGGGAAATTTCTTGTGGTTGCGTCTTATCAAACTGATTTGCTAACCAAAATAAAAAGTGTGGGGCGGCGATAATTCCCGGTGGGCGAGATTGAAAGACAACTTTTTCGGTGGATGTTCGGGCTGCCATTGCCTCACTCACATAGCCTTCGCGTACCATACGATTAAGCACATATTTTTGCCGCTGCTTTAACCGTTCCCAATGTTCATAAGGATTAAAATAAGTGGGATTATTAGGAATAGCAGCTAACAAACTCGCTTGGGCAAGATTCAAATCACTGGCTGGGATGGAAAAATAAGTCCGCGCTGCTGCTTCTACACCATATATATTCCCTCCCATTGGCAGCCGATTAATATATGCAGAGAGAATTTCATCTTTATTCATCCCCGCGACTAACCGCCAAGCTAGCCAAATCTCTTGCATTTTACCAGACAAAGTACGCGGCACAGGATCTAACATCCGCGCTAACTGCATAGTAATAGTGGAAGCACCGGAAACAACTCGTTTGGCGTGGATAGCTTCTTTGGTGGCGCGGATAACTGCTTTCATATCCAAGGCGCCATGTTGATAAAAGCTAGCATCTTCAGCCGCTAAAATCGCTTGAATAAACTGCGGCGAAACTTGATTTAGGGGTATTACTGATGTATGCTCTTGGTCACGAGTCAGCAATGTGCCTAATGGTAAATTATTGCGATCGCTAAATTGCATTGCCAATTGATTTTGGGCTATATCTGCGGCACGAATTGGCGCAAAATAAGGTAATAAGCGCACCACCAGACAGATTAGCAGCACAGCCAGGATAACCTTTGTGTGCTTGATTTTGATTAGCGATCGTGAAATGAGTTTCATCAGTGCCCAAGAAAACTTACCTTAATTCTGACGCACCGATTACATCTACATCAGCAAATATGTCAAACCCTTAATAATTAATTCGCAATAACTTAGGAGATGTAAATTAATGTTTATGTAAATTCAATACTTCTTAATAGTTAAGAATTGTAGTTATTTATTGGAACAATCACACTGAATTAGTTATCTATATAAATAAACACAATTACATTCAACATTTGGGCACAAATCATCAGCGATCGCGTCCTTTATTCGTCTTGGTATTGCCTACTTAATTAAGGAAATCTAAACTTGTATTCGCTATAATTTATTAATTTTTAATTTTTAATTACTAAAAATATGCTTATCAGATTTTTATTCCGTTTGCACTATACAATTGTCCATCTTTTCGAGACGCTGCGCGAACGCGTCCTTGGCAGTTCGTTAAAAAAAATCAGTCGTTCTTCGAGACAGAAGAGAATAATACAGTTTCTTCTTCTCTTTACATTTACACTAGCAATGACAGGGTGTAATTTCTTTGGTATCAACTCAACCAAAGAACAACTCCCAATAGTTTCCCAACTCACCCCACCAAAACTACCAGACTGGATTGAACAAATAAGCCCCATCGGAGATGCCAAACCCCTCAACCAAATCCGCATCCGTTTTAAAGAAGCCTTAATCCCAGTTGAGAGTCTTGACAGTCCAGAACAACAAAAATTATTACAAAAATTTGCCATTTGGCCGCCTTTAGCCGGAGAATTTCGCTTTTTGACACCGCGCATGGTGGGATTTCAAGCCCAGAAAGCACTGCCAAAAGTGACACGATTACAAGTTACCCTCAAAGCAGGTTTAGCCGATTTAAAAAATCATCGACTAGACAAAGATTTAGCTTGGACATTCAACACCGAATCTATCAACTTAACTAATTTACCCGGCGTTAACCCCATTGAAAAAGCTGATGCCGAACCCATCGACTTACAACAGAAATTACAATTCACTTCCAATGTAGAATTAAATTTAGGTTCTGTACAAGAACATTTACAGTTAATTCCTGAAAGTAAAAATCAAGGTGTTCGCTTCAAAGTCGAATTAAACAAAGAAGAAAAGCCATCAGAAGACGAAGAACCTGTAGAAAAATTTGACCCTTCCGCACGTAATTGGATATATAATCTCACCCCACAACAAAATCTCGAAAAAGCAACCCGTTATCGCCTAGTATTTTCTCCTGGAATACTTCCTGCTGATGGTAATCTAGCGACAGAGAAAGAATTTGCTAGTAAGTTAGTAACTTATTCACCTTTAGCATTTCGGCAAATTAACTTTTACGGACAGCCAGATGCAGGGGGAACCTATGGAAGATTTATTAAAGGTAGTCCCCAGTTAGAATTTAATAACGTTTTACTACCAGATTCTGCCAAAGAAAATATTACCATTAATCCCGCACCAAAAGATATTGCGAGAATTCTCCAAGTCAACGATGAAGATAGAATTGTCGGTATCAATCCTCATGCCCTAGAACCAGCCAAAACTTATACAATTACTATTGGTGGCAATCTCAAAGATAAATTTGGGCAGACTTTAGGTAAACCCGTCACAATTAAATATGATACTGGAGATTTAGCCGGGGATATCTGGGTACCATCAGATTTAAATATTTTCCCCGCAGGTAAAGATTTACAGTTAAATATTAGTACAGTAAATCTGCCAGAATCGCAATATAAAGCAGCTTATCAAGTAATTAAACCAACAGATTTAGTTTATTTTAACTATAGTAATGATTTCTTACCAAAACCTGCCCAGTGGGAAAGTTTCAAAGTATCAGGTAAGAAAAATCAATCAGTTGATATTGCTGTTCCTCTCCGAGAAAAAATAAATGCCGCTACAGGAATGTTAGCTTATGGAGTGCAAGCCCGCACGAATAAATATCAAGACAATGGCAAGGAATTGTGGCGGGAACCAACGACTTATGGCATGGTTGAATTGACAAATTTGGGCGTATTTACTCAGTGGTTTCCAGAGTCAGGATTAATTCGCGTCAATCATCTTACTGATGGTTCGCCAGTGAAAGCTGCTAGTATTGAAATTTATCAATCAAAATTACAAGCAAAATCTCGTCCTGAACCTGTACCTTGTACAACAGGTAAAACTGATGAAAATGGCATTTTTAAAGTTACCCGCGAACAATTACAGCAATGTAATTCGGAAAATCAAAGTTCTGTTAAATCACCCCAAGTATTAGTAATTGCCCGTGAAAATCAAGATTGGGCATTTGCGAGAGTCGAAGAATATAGCGGCGTTTATGGCTACGGAATTGATGCAGGTTGGCAAGATAATAAGCCCGAATCACGCGGGGTAATTTTCTCAGATAGACAGTTATATCAACCAGGTGAAAAAGCTTGGTTAACCGGGTTTGCTGATTATTTACAAAATGGTGCAATTCAGCAAGATAAAAATGCTGTTTATCAGTTAACTCTCTTCAACCCCGATGGACAAAAGACCAACTTAGGCACGCAAACTACAAATGAGTTTGGTACGTTTTCCCTAGAATTGCCCATCCAAAAAACTCAGCGCTTAGGTTACTATACAATCCAAGCAAAAGGTAAGAATGGGCAAGAAATTTCTGGGGAATTTCGGGTAGCTGAGTTTAAACCACCCAATTTTAAAGTTGAACTCAATTTAGATAAAGAATTTGCTCTCATTGATGAGAAAGTTGATATTAAAGCCACTAGCAATTATTTATTTGGCGCACCTGTGGAAGGTGGAGAAGCAAAATACTTTATCACTCGCCAACAGGCTAATTTCATTCCCAAAGGCTGGGAGGAATTTAGTTTTGGTAGGCAATGGTTTTGGCCGGAAGAATCTCCGACTGTATCTAGTGATGTATTGCAAACTAATGCCCAACTAGATGCTAATGGTAAAAGTAGTCAAACGGTAACCGTGGCGAAGGATTTACCATATCCCATGACTTATCAGGTAGATGTGCAAGTTGCAGATGTTTCTAATTTATCTGTAGCAAATTCTCAAACTTTTACAGCCTTACCAAGTAATCGCTTGATTGGGTTAAAAAGCAATTTTATCACTGATGCTGGTCAGGCTTTCCCTATTGATATGATTGTTACCGACCCTACAGGAAAAACGATCGCAGATCGACGTGTATTGGTAGAATTACAAAAGATAAAATACAGCAGTGTCACACAATTAGTTGAAGGTAGTCGGACGCCAAAAAATCAAGTCGAATATCAAACAGTGGGACAGCTAGAAATTACATCTGGTAATGATATACAATCGGTAAGTTTGATACCTCCTGAATCTGGTTCATATCGGATTAGAGCTAATTTTAGCGATGATAAAGGCGAATTAAGTGCTACAGATTTACAAATTTGGGCAACTGGAGAAAATCCAGTATTTTGGGGTTCGAGAGACAAAGATGTTTTAGAAGTTAAGCTAGATAAAAAAGAGTTCGTACCTGGTGAAACTGCCACTGCACTAATTCAATCTCCCTATCCAGATGCAGAATTATACTTTGCTGTCATCAAAGACAAACCCCTTTTTCAGCAAATTACCAAAGTTCAGGGAGGCGCACCACAAATTCAATTCCAAATTACGCCAGAAATGTTACCGAATGCAGCGGTGGAAGCTGTATTAGTCAGGCAAGGTAAACCGATTAACCAAGTGGAAGCGGGAAGTTTAGATAACTTGGTGAAGATTGGTTTTACACCTTTTAAAGTTAACTTGGCAGATAAATATTTAAAACTCCAAGTTAAACCATTGCAAGCATCATTAGAACCTGGTGCCCAGGAAACAGTACAACTAGAATTGAAGGACAATCAAGGAAACCCCACCAAAGGACAGTTTACAGTCATGGTGGTGAATGAAGCGGTGTTACAACTTTCTGGTTATCGTCCGCCCAATTTGGTAGATACAGTTTATGCAGAACAGCCGATTTCTACCCGCTTTAGCGATAATCGCCCAGATGTCATCTTACAACCACAAGATGTGGCGAAACCAAAAGGTTGGGGTTATGGCGGTGGTTTCTCGACTGGCGCAGCAAATACTCGCACTCGCACAGACTTTCAAGCCTTAGCTTACTACAACGGTTCTGTTCTCACCGATGCCAATGGTAATGCACAGATAACCTTTAAATTGCCGGATGACTTAACGACATGGCGAGTGATGGCTGTGGCGACTGATGGAAATCTGCGTTTTGGTAATGGCGATGCGACCTTTATCAGCACCAAACCACTGCTAACTAATGCCATCTTGCCACAATTTGCCCGTCCAGGCGATCGCATTCTCGCCGGTTTATCCGTCACCAACAACACCGGGAACGCCGGAAATCTCTCAATTAATGGCGAACTTAGCGGTACAGTGAAATTTGCCGAGAAAAACCCCACAACTACTACTTTACAAACCAAAGCTGAATCTGCAACTCACGCTTATCGCTTTCCAATGGTTGCGGATAATGTCGGCGTTGGGAAAGTTCGCTTTACCACTCAGCTAAATAATACAGCCGCAGATGCTTTTGAAGTTCCTTTGGAAGTTAAACCAATTGAAATTACCGAACAAGTTGTAGAAACTGGCGTCACTGCAAAAGAAGTAAAAATTCCCCTAAATGTTGATAAAAATACCTTCCCTGACGCGGGAGGTTTAGATATTCAATTGGCGAGTACTTTAATTCCTGAAATTAAAGCACCAGCAAAGCAGGTTTTAGAAGATAATGATTTACCTTTTGCAGAACCAGCGGCTAGTCAGTTAATAATTGCTGCTAATTTGCAAACTATTGCCCAAAAATACGGTCAAACATTTGCAGAATTTAATCCCAGCCAACAAGCAAATTTAGCAATTGAACAATTAGAAAAACTGCAAATCGCCGATGGTGGTTTCGCTGCTTTCCCCGGACAAGAAAAATCTGACCCTTGGGTTTCTTCCTATGCGGCTGAATCTTTGGTAAAAGCAAGTCGCGCATTCCCCAATTTAGTTGATTCTGCAATGCTGTCTCGCCTCAAAACTTATTTGCAAAAAGTTCTGGCGAACCCCGGAGAATATGATTTTTGCAAACAACTACTATGTAAAAGACAACTGCAACTGAAAGCTTTAATTGCGATAGCAGAATTAGGTGAAAAACGCAATACTTTTCTGGGGGATATTTACGAACAGCGCAATAATTTTGATTTAGTAACTCAAATTCAACTAGCGCGATATTTATCTCAATTCCCAGAATGGCAAGACGAATCTCAACAACTACTCAACAAGCTGCAACAAAATATATATGAAACTGGTCGCACAGCAGTTGTAAGTTTACCATCTAATTGGGGATGGATGAGTTCATCTACCGCAACCCAGGCGGAAGCTTTACGTTTATTTATTGCCAAACAAAGTAAGCCCGAAGTCATAGATAAGTTATTCCAAAGTCTTCTCGTATTGCGACGGAATGGCACATGGCAAACTAACTATAATAATGCCCAAGCATTAACAGCTTTGGTAGATTATAGTCAACTGCAACCCACACCACCAAATTTTGTAGCCACAGTACAATTAGCTGGGAAAAAGTTAGGAGAAAATCGCTTTGAAGGCTACAAAAATCCTAGCTTACAGCTAAATGTACCGATGAATCAATTACCTCGTGGGCGTAATGATTTAACACTACAAAAATCAGGTAATGGCAATTTACATTATCTGGTTGCTTATAATTATCGCTTACAAGGAAATCAACCAGGCAGGTTTAATGGGTTACGCATAACACGAGAAATTAGTCAAGTAAATGAAGAGAAAGTTTTACAAAAAACAGGACTTTATGCTTTGGATAAACCCTTGACTTTAGCCCCTGGACAAGTGTTTGATATTGGTTTAGAAATTATCTGCGATCGCCCCGTGGATCATATAGTAATAAAAGACCCACTACCAGCAGGTTTTGAGGCAGTAGACGCGAGTTTTCAAACTGCTACGGCTGCATTACAAGCAAAAGCCGATAGCTGGGAACTTGGGTTTAGGGATGTGTACCGCGATCGTATTATCGCCTACGCCGACCACCTCGAACCAGGAGTTTATAGTCTGCATTATTTAGTCCGTTCTGTGACACCAGGGACATTTTCTTGGCCTGGTGCCCAAGTTCATCTGCAATATGCACCAGAAGAATTCGGTCGCACTGCTGAGTCTACATTAATATTGGAAGAAAATAAACAATAGCCGAATTGAGACATTACTTTTTGGCAAATCGCCAAGCTCAGGAGGCTTTTCAGGCATATTTGGATAGGTTCAATCAGCCTCCCAAATCAGTTATTGCCAGCCCAGGCGACCCCGATTTTGACGAAAAGATTCAAGCAGCAATTCGACAGAAATTGGAAGCATCGAGTAGTGGTCAGCCAGCTAACAAAGCAGTGGAGGAGACTCAATAAAGTCTTTTCGATTCAGTTTGGTTTTGGCAAATGTATCAGAGGTTGTTTGAAAAGTCCTTGGCTGTGATTTTAATTGCATTCTTACCCCCCTTAATCCCCCCAATATATTGGGGGGAAACCGGAAAATCTAGTTCCCTCCCCAATACATACGGGGAGGGTTAGGGTGGGGTAAAAATAGGTTTTTGCCTCTCTATGCAAACCAGTTGTATAAATGACATTAGTGGTCAAATTTGTGGGTATATCCCTATCTGTTGATTGTGCTTTTGCTGGTGAAATATTGGAAGTCAGGAGAATTGCACCAGTAGCTATGAAACTTAAGAAGATTCCTACTGAAAATAGAAAATTTTCTTGATTATGGCGCTAACATAATTTAATTTTTGACATGAGATAACTCCAAGGATATTTATTGATAACGTGAATGAGGTCTGATGATTTTTGGATCGTGTTTTCTAATTATCGCGGAGAAGGTGGCGGTGGAAATATTGGTATATCGATATTATTAGTAAATGGGTAGCTTACTGATTGCTCACCAACTATTCCATCAATAGAATCAGCACGAATTTTAAAAGTGCTTTCTCCATAAGGTCTAATCTTGGGCAAGTAACTCAATGGTAGACTATAAGTACAACCTTCACCGAGATGATTTCCTGTAGCTGCAACTGGTTGACCTACAGATCGCTGTGTAGGAACATTAAATTGACCCGGTTTAGGTTCAGTGGGAATAAACTCTGTCAGACTTACATTAATTCGCTCGCAAAAAATATTCTCAATTGTGGGATTTCCTTTCACTATATTTCCTTGAATTGTGACAGTTTTTTGAACTCTTTGAATTATTGGATATTTTTGAGCTAACTGTATAGTGTGCGTTGGTTGAGCATTCGCTATGGCTGTAAAGCTAGCTAATACGCTACATGTCAAAGTTGCAATCAAGGTTGGCGAAATACATAATTTCATGCAGGACATAGGACATCTCCGATATTCTATAGTAGTGAATGTTTATTGATAGTGTAAATTGGGTCTATCAATTCTGTATGAATGGCTTTATGTTGGTTTATATGATTGATTTTTTGGTTTTATGCAGTGCATCCTGATTTTTCATATAAAACCTGGTAACTAACCTATTGTTCAATTATCGAGGAACGTTGGGTTTCCTTACGTCAACCCAACCTTGTATCTTAGTATTCCGCTACTCCATAAATTTATTGTGGGTAAACCAGAAATGACGCATCCTGTCGAAATAAATTGCTACCATTTGGGAGTTCTAGCCACAACTCAAAATTCTTGTGTCGGATGTAGTATTCAGGAAAGTTGAAGGATTCAAATGCAAAACTACCATTATTACCAAACGTTACAGGTTTAATGCAAAAGGTAGCATCTTTCCTAAAAAGCTCCTGATCGATTATCCTTGACAACTGGATTCGGAAATTTTCGTGTCTCAAGAAGTGACCTGGAAAGTTTACAGATTCAAATGAAGAGCATTGGCTATCTGCTAATCCCGGAACAATTTTGAAACTTGCGTCTTTCCTTCCGAGTTCGTCACTGATTGGCTCTAAGTAGCCCAAGAAATTTCTGTGGCGAATATAGCGATCAGGAAAGTTAGACGAACCAAAGGAGTGCACTCGACCGTACAAACTTTTATATTGGGCGTAAACTGAGGAAGATGATGTCAGAATTATCCCACAGACTGACAGACCTAAAGTTGAAATACGCAAAAATCTTTTTAGCCAGTTAAATTTCATCGTTGCTCCTGTTTTGTATTTATTTGAGTTGTAATTTAAAGTTTGATATTGGTCATAATTCTTCTCTATGTTCCCTGGGGTATGCTTGTCCTAGACAGAGGCTACACCACTGAGTATTCCACTACCGATAGAGAGCAGGAATCATATGAAAACCCGAATCTTTCCCGAATAGATCGCTACCATCTACTCGTTCTAACAGCAACTCAAAATTTTTGTGCCGGATGTAGTATGCAGGAAAGTTGAAGGAGTAAAATGACCAAGTATCAACATCATTTCCATTGAGTCCAGTAAATAAGCAAAACGTAGCATCTTTCCTAAAAAGCGTCTCATTGGTTCTTCTTGACAACTTCAGCCGGAAATTTTCATGTCTCAAAAAGTGACCAGGAAAGTTTATGGACTCAAATGAAGTGCATTGGGTATCAGCCAATCCAGGGACAGGTTTGAAACTTGCGTCTTTTCTTCCCAGTTCGTCACTGATTGGCTCTAAGTAGCCCAAGAAGTTTCGGTGGCGAATATAGCGATCAGGAAAGTTAGACGACCTAAAGGAAACCACTTCAGGTAGTCTTTGGGAATAAACTGAAGATGATGATGTCAGCACGATCCCACAGACTGACAAACTTAAAGTTGAAACACTCAATAATTTTTTCAGCCAGTTAAATTTCATACAAAAAATTTCCTTTATATTTGTGAGCGTGATAGCAATATGACCGTTAAGAGAGTAGGTGATAAATTAACAACGAGATGTCAGTTATATCAACAATATTTTCGGGAACACTTGAAGATATAGCAGGTGATAAATAACAGTGAATTACTTTTGATGTAAGAGTCGGATATCTGGATCTTGAGATACCAAAAATAACAATACCAACAATTTTTGATGTTGGGTTTCCTTGCGTCAACCCAACCTACCCTTGCTTTGAATTCTTGGATATTTTTGAGCTAACTGTATAGTGTGCGTTGGTTGAGCATTCGCTATGGCTGTAAAGCTAGCTAATACGCTACATGTCAAAGTTGCAATCAAGGTTGGCGAAATACATAATTTCATGCAGGACATAGGACATCTCCGATATTTTATAGCAGTGAATGTTTATTGATAGTGTGAATTGGGTCTATCAATTCTGTGTGAATGGCTTTATGTTGATTTATATGATTGGTTTTTTGGTTTTATGCAGTGCATCCTGATTTTTTATATACAGCAGATTGCAGCTTGGTGAGGTACAGTTACCCTAGTAGGGGCGCACAGCTGTGCGCCCCTACCCGTGTACCTCATTTACCTGAAAAATGCTTTAAGAGACTCTTCGCCCCCCTTTTCAAGGGGGGATCTAAGACTTTGAAAACACACACTAGTTGCAAGATATGAAAAACTTACCGATACAAAGGACTAATGATACTAAACGTCGCATCTTTGCGGAATAGATCGCTACCATCTGCGGGTTCTACCCACAACTCAAAATTCTTGTGTCGTATGTAGTGTCCAGGAAAGTTGAGGGATTCAAATGACCAACTAGAAGCATCATTACCAAAGAGCCGAGTCTTAATGCAAAATGTAGCATCTTCGCTAAAAAGCCGCTGATTGATTCTCCTTGCCAACTTCAGTTGGAAATTTTCGTGTCTCAAGAAGTGACCTGGAAAATTTACGGATTCAAATGAAGTACAGTTCCTATTTGCCAATCCTGAAACAAGTTTGTAGGTTGCGTCTTTCCTTCCTAGTTCATCATTGATTGGCTCTAAGTAGCCTAAGAAATTTCTGTGGCGAATATAGCGATCGCCAAAATTATACGACTTAAAGGACACGACTTCACCGTTGCTTTGGGAATAAACTGACGAAGATGATGTTAGCAATATCCCACAAATTGACAAGCCTAAACTTGAAACACTCAAGATTTTTTTCAGCCAGTTAAATTTCATAGTTGCTCCTATTTTCTATTTACGTAATAGCAAAAAATAAATTATTCCAAATTGGCGGTTAGTAGGGTGGAATGGCACTTACTTAAAGTTAGTTGTTGCCTAGATCCCCGACTTCTTCAAGAAGTCGGGGATCTAAATCCACCTGATTAATGATTAGACTAAATATGCTTGTATTACTCATTCAGTTGGCTCGAATAATTTTCCACATGACATTCGGTTGATCAACGCACTCCCATAGGGTGATTCTACCGCCATTGTCCATAATGCCTCCGTGTTGGTGCAAGCATGAGCCGATCGCAGACTGAATCTTTACATACGATCCATCAACACGAACTTCACGCCACTTTTGAGAAGATGATCCTGTACAAGTGGATTGGATGATATCAGTACCATTTGCTGACAATCCATTTTTCACGGTTAGGCAGAGGTCACTATGTTTAAAACGGAGAACAAAATAACCATTGTCTGCCCATCCTCGAGTTAATTGAACGTTTGGTTGATTGATGCACTCCCATTGTGTGACAAGTCCTCCGATGTTTCTAATTCCTCCATGCTGGTGTACACACTTGCCGCTATGCTTCGCTTGTATGTAATAGCGTTGCTCCGTAAGGCTTGCAGAGGTCATTGGTGCTAGTGTTGCACCTAATGTCCCAATCACAAACAAACTCACTATGGCACGTTTCATAATGTGAATACCCCTGCTGATCGCTAACTAAGATTATGTTCTTTCATTTAATCACTGTCTATGCCTATTTAAAGATGATTTTTTTGCTTTTATCCATGCTTGTTATAACCAAAGGTCAGATAATCCTGAATATAAATCAATACAGTTCAGTTAAGGCTAAAACCCTTTATCAAAATCAATTTTTTTTAACTAACCGCTAAGGACGCATTCGCGCAGCGTCTCGTCAGAGAAGGACGCGAAGGAAGATGCTTAACTGAACTGTATTGGAATATAAACGCCTTACTTTTTGTTTGTTAGGAGTAGCTACTCCCTCGAATTTAATTGCTGATAAAAATCGCACCCCTTTTAATATTGGTCGGGCAATCACATTAACTAAATTTCAATTAGATGAAGTGGAATCTTTAATTAGAGGTTTAGAGGGAATAGTTGCTAGACCAAAAGTGATATTAGAAGAGGCGCAAGGGTTTGAGACTTGGGTTGTGTACTTCACCAACTTTAAATATGCTGTAACTAAGGCGACTGGTTTAACGCCCATTTCAACCACTGCCCAAAGGAACTTACAACATTCAACCGATGAACTCCAGGCGCACGGGTGGCGGCGAGTCCATCAACGGCGACTAATGCGGCGTATTGCAAGCCCAAAAAACTATCGACTGCGGCATAAGGGCCACCAAGGGTAATCGCCCCTGCTGCATACATTTGTCCTTTGTCGCTACGCATTTCTACTAATTCAAAATTGTTCGCTACAGTTAATCGCCCCAGATTATTCAGTGGCAAGTTGTAATGTTTAACAAAATCTTCTAGCAGGGGATTAGCATTTACCTTGGCATCCAGTCCAGTAGCATCAACAATAAAGTCAGCTATCAACTTCATTTCGCCAAAGCTTTGTTCTCGGATATGGGTAATAGTCCGGTTTTGGGTGTCTCTTTCCACATCCTGTACTTCACCGAAGGTAATTTGATACCAGCCTTCGCTGATCCCTTGGGCAGTGATGCGCTGCCAATCGTGCCGGTCGGCGGTGGTGGTACCACCCCAGTCTGTTAGTAAACGTTTGCGTTCATCGGGGCTGGCTTTTTCTAACATTGTGCGGAGTTCGCCGCCCCAACAAGCTTTCGGCCAGTTAAACGGTTGAAATTCGTAATGATTTTTGACTAGGCGCTGGGCATATTGAAATTTGTTGCCTTGGGGTTTAGGCGATCGCATTAAATGCAAAACTGAAATATTCCGATTTCGCTTTCTAGCTTCAAAAATCCGCTGCAAAATCCGCGAAGCCACAATTCCCCGCCCCCGAATCAATACTGTACCACCGCGATCCTCTAATTGCTGATAAACATGATCGTGTGCTTCGTAAGCATTCACAACAGTTTTAAAGTCTTGATATTTTTCTCTATAAGCTTGCAAATCTGGGAGAAACTGAATCGCTGGATATCCAGTAGCTAAATGTAAATAACGAGTAACTAAAAAAGCATAATTTCCAGGGGCGCGAGAATAGGCTACGCAATACCTACCATCATCGGTTTTGCGAATTGCCCTGACTCGTCCATAGCGATAAATTTGGTTCCAGCCAATGCGCTTGGCCTCTCTGTCTATGGAATTAAAGACATTACCGGAACGGGGTGTATAAGTTTCGGCAAATGTTGGTTCAGCAAACACCTGCCACAAATATTTAAATGCTGAGTTAATTTTTCCCTTGGCCAAGTCAGCCCAAGCTTCGCGCAAGGCATAACTAGGCCAGCCCCAAATATTATCAGGGCAAGAATCGGAATTAGACCGGAGTCTTTCATATAAGGGAATCTGGGAATTCATACACAGGCGCTTATAACGGGCATAAGGTTCGCCTTCTAATCCCACAGCGACAATTTTTTCAGCACGCACACCACTAAGTCGCAGCAAATCAACCCAAACAAAGCTACCAATTCCCGCCCCGATCGCCAGATAATCAGTTTCATCCACTGGCAGCCCAGTAGCATAAAGGGCTAGTACTGGAACTTTTTGTGCTTGAAATGCTGGAGGCGGAAAATTAGTGCCTGCGGTAATCCCAGGCTGGGCTACAGGCAAACTGGGGTCTGGGATATTTGTATTTGGGTTGAAGCGAATCGTTGAAGGGGGGCTGGTATCTGGTACGGTAGCGCTAGCAGCAAACTTGATTGTAATTACATAGGGACCAATCTGCAAAGTGTCGCCATTAGCCACAACACTGCGCTTTTGTTGTTTACCGTTGACATAGATACCGTTAACACTGCCTTGGTCAGTCACCACCAGATGATTTTGTTCCCACTCAATTAGGGCATGGTAGCGAGAAACTTCATTACTATTTAGCAGCATCCTCGAAACCCGCTGTCCTCCAAGTTCAGCAGGTAACCGCCCGAATTCCCGACCAAAGGCGATCGGTATATTCAACATTGGTTCTCGCCGTTCTCCGGTTGTTGGATCTTCCCAACTTAATTGGATTTGTAGGTGATTAGTCATTGGTCATTTGTCATTTGTCATTTGTTATTGGGTATGGGGCATTGGGCATTGGGCATGGGGGATTGGAGGTGTGGGAGGTGTGGGAGGATGGCGAAGAAATCTTTCCCCCCTCTCTCCGCACACTCCCCCATCCCCCTCATCCCCCTCATCTCCCCACTCCCCACTCCCTAACTCCCAGGTGCTACTAACACACTGACTGCCGCAGCTAAAGATGTCCCACACCACGGACAACCAATTTGCAGATTCTCTGGTGGGGAAACTTTGTAACATTTGGGACATTTTAAACCATAAACTCCTGGCGGTGGTGCTGGATGGTGGTGATGGTGATGTCCGATATTTGCTGGTGAATGGGGGTTAACCGCTGGCGGTTGCGGTGGCATCAAAATTGTTGCGGGAATGTTGCCTGTGGAAATGCTAGTAACTTTGAGTTGTATTTGTCCCAAAGAGATGCTAATGCCCTCAGCTAAAGGCATTTCACCTTGGACTAGTTGTCGTCCATCGACAAGGGGGGGATTTTGCGATCGCAAGTTCCTCAGATAAAAGCGCTGTTGCTGGGGATGAAAAAATATTTCAATATGCAAACCAGATACTGTGGGATTACTCAAAACAATATCGCACCGGAGAGGATCGCGACCGATGCGGACAGTGCCAGGATTTTTACTTGGCTGTTGTTCGTAAATGTTCTGAGTTTTATCTGCACCTGCATCGTGCCACTGTAAAGTTAGTGCGTTCATTGTTCTAACTTTTTAACTTGTATTTTAGCTACTTCAACTTCTTTCTGTGCGATTCCTAACATGATTGAGTAGGCGCAAGCAAGTATTTAGAAAAAACTTCAATAACCTTTATCTTGCCGACGCTAATTTATCAGCAATGCGTGTAGTTTCTGGCAGACGATATTTAGGTGTGCAGCGTAATACGTAGTCAATTGCTGTCGGTAAACTGATTCGATGACCACTGGAGACGTATAGGGGTTTGACTCCTGTGCGCGATCGCAAAACTGCTCCGATTATTTCACCTTGGTGGATGAGCGATCGCCAATTACCTCTAGTTTCTGGTAATTCTTCATGGTTACCTATCAACAATGACTTAGCTACACCAATTGTCGGCATATCCACAATTAACCCCAAATGGCTAGCTATACCAAATCTGCGGGGATGGGCAATTCCCTGGCCATCACACAGAATAATATCTGGTGTTGTTTTAATTTTCTCCAAAGCATCCAAGACTGCGGGAATTTCCCGAAATGAAAGGAAACCAGGAATATAAGGAAAGGTCGTAGGGCGGTGTGCTAGGCTCGTCTCAACTACTTGCAAATCAGGAAAACTCAGTACTGCCACAGCTGCACGGCTAATAGTGCCATCGGCTTCAAAACCCATATCCACTCCGGCGACATACTGCACAGGTTCTTCCAGTCGATCTGATGTAATGACCTGATTTCGCAACTCTTCTTGGATAGCGATGGCTTCTTCCAAGGTCGATGGCCAAGCATGACGTTGATAAATGTTCATATTTAAAATTTGAATGAAATTAATATTAATCGTGGTAATTTGCCTAGCACAAAAAACAATAGTTTTTTGAGTCAGAATCCCTGCAAAATCAAGAGTCGTAGGACTGCTTGATTTTCTCGCAATTATAAAATTATGGTCTCAAAGTCTGATAAATTATGAATTTTGAATTCTGAATTCTGACTCCTTTTTTATATTAGACATTTCAGCTTTGGCTTGTTGATACCTTGCATCATAATGTTACTTAAGTCTCTCAAGAGGGAATCCTGAGAATATAAGGTTATTTTCTTTTGATTTTCTCATTTATTGGTTATGACGCAGCCAAATATTCTGGAACTTGCAAAACAGGGAGATGTAGAGGCGATCGCATCTCTGATGAACCGCCATCTACAACCCAAAGGGATCGCTGCAAAAGTTGCCTTCAAGGAAACTTGCTTAGAGATAATACTAGAATCTGCTGAAATACCAAATCAGGAAACCTGGGTTGCATTTATCCGTAGAGGGTTAACTAACTTAGGGGCTGCATCTGTTGAGAGAGTGAAGGTTTATGGACAGCACATAGATAAAGAGTTTCCAGCTTGGAGTCAAGAATTTGAGCTAGGCTTCGCAGAAGCTGAAGAAAATGATGAAGAGTCTTCTAGTAATTCTCAGATGCTAACTGTTTCTATTAACTTAAATGGTGATAGTGTTCGCCAATTAAAAAACCAAGAGTTTGAAAATATTGCAAATCAAATAATCAATGATATTTTATCATCTTGTAATGATATTTTGATTCAAAAAGTAAGCATTAGTAATGATAATTGTGTAATTTCAAAGGAACGTTAGTATTCAATTTTCCTGACGATCCAGATGCGGATAAAGAGTCTAATCACAATAAAGATAATCAATATATATTTTAAACATATAGTTATAAAATTTGTGAATATGTTGGTTTTGTCTGTAAATAGGGAATCCTAAGATAGACGATATTTTATCAGGTTTTCGCGTTTATTAGTTATGACACAGCCTAATATTATGGAAGCTACTAAGCAAAAACTACAAAAATTCCACTGGCCTTTATGGTTTCCTTATCCTAGTTCTTGGCTAAAAGCATTGATTTTGGCTTTATTGTTGAAAGTTATTATATTTGTAGTTGATAGTACAGGAAAGGTAGGCTACCGGATCGCATATTTTGTAAACAGCTTAGAATTATTTGTTATGTTTACAATACTGTTAATTCTCTCTCCAATTATAATAATTACTTTTACCCATCACTGTCTACACTTGCTTATTAGTCGGTTTATATCAGAAATTCAAGCACCAGAAATAGGTAAAACGCAAGGATTTTTTCCAGGAATCATGAGCTGGTGGGAAGGATTATACGCTTGGCTTGTGATTGTGATTTCTACACTGATAGCAACTTTTTTTTGTACAATATTTTTGCCCGATTTTAATCTGAGCTATGCCCAACCACTTGAATATTACAGAGGGTTTCACAATAAAATAATAGTACTATTTGGCTTGTTTTATATTTTGACTGGGGCACTCATTTATCAAATTGAATATTTAGTAAGACAGCGAATAATATCTGCATATTCTGGCAATAAAGCAACAGGCACAAATAAATCTAATACAGATTTAAAGACAGACACAGAACTTAATAGATTGGGCGTAGAGATGGATGTAAACAAAATAAAATCAAATGAGCAAGAAACTAAAACTACCAATAATCGACGAAAATATCGTAATATAAATAAATATTGGCTGCTGTTTTTTTTGATATTTTTAATTTCTGTAGGAATATATCTATCTTCAGAAGTACTAGAAATATTTACCATATCTTCTAAAAATCAAACAGAGATACCATCAAAAACCGTATTAGTTACACCCTCACCAGTAACTTCAGAATCGCCGACTGTATTACTTCAAACTGATACCTTTCGAGAGGCAGTAAACAAGGCAATCAATGCAGCTAACCTGACTCAATCAGCAAAATCTCCAGATGAATGGAAGACAGTTGTGAGTGAATGGCAAGGAGCGATCGCACTTATGAAAAATGTGCCATTTTCTAGCCCAAATTATGCAATAGCCCAGCA
Source organism: Desmonostoc geniculatum HA4340-LM1 (assembly GCA_019359545.1). Classification (GTDB taxonomy): domain Bacteria; phylum Cyanobacteriota; class Cyanobacteriia; order Cyanobacteriales; family Nostocaceae; genus Nostoc; species Nostoc geniculatum. The sequence goes on from JAHHHB010000033.1 coordinate 54,595, forward strand.
AAAAATCATAGAATATCAAAAAAATCTCACCTACGCGCAGAAAAATACTGTTAAATAAGTAAGGCGATCGCCTCTCAAAGCTAAACTAGAAAAAATAGTGCCGCAGCTACGCCCGTCGTAGACATCGCTGCTATTTCCACCTATCTTAATGAAATGCTATATTCTTACACTAATGAGGATAAATTATCATGCTTAATGGACTTAGACAAAAGGCCATAGTCAAACCTGGTGGTGTAGTAGAAATCTGCTCTCCAGAACTTCCAGCAGGTGCAACTGTCGAGGTAATAGTATTTCTAGAGTCACCTGCTAAGCATTCTGAAAAGCCTCTAACTAGCTTCATTGGATCTGCTAGAGGTAGTTTTGCCACGCCTGAAAACGTTGATGAGTTTATTCGCCAAGAACGGGATGCATGGGAATTCTAGAGGCTATTCAAGGCACACGGATCTACCTAGATAAGCTGTTAAGCACCTAATTTGCACATTTAGACAGCAGGGGAGCAGAGGGGCAGAGGGGCAGGGGAGAAGGATTGACGCTTTTTCTACAAAATCAACAATATGCAAGTTAAATGCGTATTAGCTTACCAACATTTGGATCTATATTCTCCGCAGCTAACATCTTTTTCTACCCTTACTCACTAGTTGCTGCTTCTAGCCAGACTTCCACATCATCTGCTAGCAACTTTTGTGCAGCTTCTAGCATTGATGCTGCAATGTCTTTGAGGTCTTCACGATTGTTCAAGTAAGTTTTCAAAGCTTCCATTGGATCAATACTACTACTGGCAGTCAATTCGGGAATTCGCGGTCGAGCCAATTGACTCACTAATTCTGCTTGGATGGTGTAGGTGTGAGCCAGATTTAAAGCAGTATGTATAGAGGAACTGTCAATTAAATCCATCTGTTCCGAGCGGAGTTTATAAATTAGCCGCACTACAGCATCTTCAATATCATACTTGGCGATCGCTTTCATTAATAGCGCTTGGGGATCTTCTGCTTTCGAGACATCCACCTCAATTGTGCAAAAGTCCCGAACTGGTAAGGGACAAAATTCCCACTCTGCTTTACCCCGCTCCAGTTCTATCATGACATAGCCTTTGTCTTCTTTCTCTTCACTAAAATCTACCCGCTCAATACTCCCTGGATAAATCACTGGCGGATTGTTGGATTTATTCAAATTTTGATGACGATGGACATGTCCTAACGCTACATAATCAAAACAAGGTCGCGTCAATAAAGATAACGGTAGAGTAAAGCCTTTACCCACAGCCAAGTAGCGTTCTGCACCTAAGGTAGCATTATCAGCCATCAAGTGAGCCAAAAGCACAGTTGGCACATCGGGGTCAAGACGGCGAATTTCCCCTTCCAAAACAACTCGCAAGCGTTCCGTTAACAGTTCATTCACTTCTGCCAAGGACAAACCTTCAGTCTCTTGACGAGTCATCAACGTGGAACGAGTCAGCCAAGGAAGGGTAATTACTTGCACTTTGCCATTGGGGGTTTCGATGCAGTGTGTAGTCAAGGTATCACCAACAAGAAAACCAGGCACCCCCAAGGTGCGGTAAATACATAAACTCGCGCCTCCTAGTCCTTGGGAATGTTGGTCGTGATTCCCCACTAACAGCACTGTGGGAATATTCGCATCTACGAGACGGCGAAATTGGGTAGCAAAAGCTTGTTGTACATAGGGTGGTGGTGTCGCATCCGGAAAAGCATCGCCACCAAATATCACTAAATCTACGGCATCTGCGATCGCTCGGTCAATACATTGAGATAATGTATTGACAAAATCCTCCAATCGTGTATTTAACCCAGTTAGCGGATTAATTCGTCCGTGGGAAAAGCCGCTTCCCATGTGGATATCGGAAAGGTGGAGGATTTTGATCATATTTGTCCTTTGTCCTTAGTCATTTGTCCTTGAGGTTTTGATTTCACAAAGCCCGATATCAGACTTATCTCTTTGTCTAATACTAATGACAAATGACTAATGACCAGTGACTAAATATGAATTCCACATTCTGTTTTATTGCTTCCCCGCCACCGTCCGGCGCGTTCGTCTTCGCCTTCACCTACTTTTGTGGTGATGGGTTTGTCGCCGATGCTGGGATAACCTTGGTCGTGTAGGGGATTGTAAATAACTCCATGTTCAGCTACGTAAAGCCAGCTGTCTTTGCGTGTCCAGGTAGCTATGGGATTTACTTTCAAACGACCCTTGCCGTCGAATTCAAATATGGGCATATTAGCACGGGTTACTGCTTGGTCGCGGCGGCGTCCAGTAATCCAAGCCACGCTGTTGAGTTCGTCTAAACCCCGTAGCAGTGGTTCAATTTTGGTAATGTCGTGGAATTTGAGAATATCTTTGTCCCAGAGTGCATCGCCAAATTTGGCTTCAAAAGCTGCGGGGCTATCCGCTTGTAGAGTTTTGTAAGTTTGCAGATCCAGATTGTATATTTGTTTGGCTTTAGCAACTAGTTCTAGGGTTTCGTCGAAGTGGTACAGGGTATCGAGAAATATCACAGGAACCGGAAACTTCAGTTCGCTGTAAAGAATATGGGTAATTACCATGTCATCCACATTAAAGGCGCTGGTTTGCACCAGTCCCGTTGGGATATTTTCTACAGACCATGCCAAGATTTGTTTTGGAGTGGCAGTTTCAAATTCTTGATTTAATTTTTCTAAGTCAAAGGCGATCGTTTCGTTTTTAGATGCTGTGGAAGCTGTCATGATAATTTTCTATTCAAATAATTTCTACCTTGATTAAGATTTATTTTACTGCATAAAGGCTCATATTCCGCTAGGAGATCAGGTAATTATTTGTGGGTATGGGAGATAGAGAGCAGAGGGGAAAGAGGTAATTTTTCATTCTCCCCCTTGCTCCCTACCCCTCTAGCTTTTGTCAATGACCAATATCAGTAAAAACTACTATATTAGTAAATACTGTAGTTTTTACTAAGAGATATTACGGTAATTTAAGTTTTACAGGCTTTTTATGGACATATATACTGATTTTGATATGGTTAAGAAACAATTAATAAAAGGGATTTTACTTAAATGAAGAATTCAAAAATCCGCAATCCATTAAGTGAATCTATAGTTATGGGCGCTTTAATCGCGTTGACCAGCGTTAGTATTATCACGATCATGAACGCTTTCTAAGATAAAAAATTCTAATTTTAGCAACAAAAGTTTACATAGCCCTGCTCAAAACTGAGTAGGGTTTTTGCATTTTGTTTACATCTCCACCCTCCAGCACCAGTACGTAAATAGAGCAACCACTTAAAAACCCTAAAAAGCCATTCGATTGATGGAACAAGGAGCAGTCAAGCGTTCTGGTCGGGGTCGTCCGCGTTTACGTCCTTTGAGATTGGTTGGAGACAAAGGCTATACAGGTCGTCGAATACGTAATTACTTACGCCGTCGTGGTATTCGTCTTACTATCCCACGACTCTCAAATGAACCACGTCGAGGTTATTTTAGCCGTGAAATCTATCGTCAAAGCAACATTGTTGAACGCGCTATCAACCGACTCAAGCAATTTCGACGGATTGCTACCCGATACGAGAAACTTGCTGCAAATTATACAGCCATGATTACGATCGCCTCCATTCTCTTGTGGTTATAGTTTGAAAACACGCCTTAGCCCTATAAGCGTACCTTCACCCCCAATTTTAAATTGACACTAAAAAGCGCCCCCCTTTCGGAGAGCGCTTTTTATTCTATTTAATTTTCACTTGACTTGAGTAGCGATTAACCGTTGATAGCAGGAGCGGTTAGAGCCACTCTAGCTTCATCAGCAGCAGCCAAGTCTAAGGGGAAGTTGTGAGCGTTACGCTCGTGCATTACTTCCATACCCAGGTTAGCGCGGTTGATGATGTCAGCCCAAGTGTTGATGACGCGACCTTGAGAGTCGATGATGGACTGGTTGAAGTTGAAACCGTTCAAGTTGAAAGCCATTGTGCTTACACCCAAAGCGGTGAACCAGATTCCGATTACAGGCCATGCTGCTAGGA
>JAHHHB010000034.1 GCA_019359545.1 Desmonostoc geniculatum HA4340-LM1
GTGCGTTGATACCAACATTCTCCCATTTGAAGTGGATGTTTGAGTGGTTTATTAGACACACTACTTTTGATTTTCCCACTCTTGAGATGTACGGAATTTGTTCAAAACTCAAATAGGATTCCTATATTATAGAACTATATTTGATTATTGAAATATAGGTAGGGTGCGTTATGCCAAAGGCTACTAACGCACCACACAAAGGTTAGGGTGCGTTAGGCTACGCCGTAACAGACCCTACATACTACTTAGATTTTTAAGAAATCAAATCATAGTCCTATATATAATTTAGTTAATAGAATAGCGATCGCTATTACTATTTATTCACCCCCAAGTCTTACTAACTTCTATGACAATCTACTTTTATAGCATTCGTGAACAATATGGCTGTTTCTCTAACTTTTCAGCCCACGGCTTCGAGTTAGATGGATTGTATTGGCCGACTAGCGAACACTACTTTCAAGCACAAAAGTTTGTTGGTACGCCTCATGCAGAACAAATCCGTCTGGTTAAAATGCCTAAAGATGCTGCAAAAATGGGGCGTGAAAGAAAGCGTCCATTACGTCAAGACTGGGAACAAGTTAAAGACGACATTATGCGCCAAGCAGTGTTATGTAAATTTCAAACTCATACAGATATCAGGGATATCTTACTTTCCACAGGCGATGAAGAAATTGTTGAAAACTCACCCATCGATTTTTACTGGGGTTGCGGAGCTGATGGTAGTGGCAAAAATATGCTAGGCAAAATTTTAGTGGAGGTGCGAGAGATCCTATGCCATGCCTACAGCAAAGATATTGATAATAGTACAGTAGAATAATATTGTTACGATGAATGCCTAAACTTCGCAAACACTCCGTTTTCCTAGAGTAGCTTGAAAGCAGCAATTCCTCAAAGGAGTAAATTAATTATGTCTCTTTTAGTAAAAGCAAAAAAATATTGCAAATGGTTCTGGGATGAATCCCTTGGAGGTGAGTTTGATACTTGGGGTACTAGCACCTATTTTATGGAAATTGGTAATAATTTCCATGTGGTTAGACAAATAGAAGTTTATGAAAATGGCAACGTCTTATTTTATGATAGTAGCCATTTTGCTGATGATTATGGAATGTTATCCGATCAACGAATGGCTGAAGATGATATACGCGACTTTGAAATTACAAAGGGAGAATTTGAACAAGTTTGGAGTACAAAAATACCAATAAATAGATAAAGTTTATTAATTAAAAACTGCATAAATATTAATTGCCGAATTACAGTTTGTTAGTTTAGGTTATTTATGTTTGGAAGTTGTTTGTCGGCTAAGTGAGTAATCACTATAGTTATGCTTGTTTTTTACACCTGCCTTGAAAATAGGGACTGGGGATTGGGGATTGGGGACTGGGAAAAAGATATTTTCAAGGCAAGTTTATTAGTGGTAAGTTAAGCGCGATCGCTTCATCGATTAACTTTCACTGGTACTATCCTCAATGGGGCTATTCAATGCAAGTATTTGGTATCCACGTTGTGGTAAACCAGCTTCATGAAAGATGCATTCTGGTTTTGGGAACACTAGATTTACCACCAGACTAAACAGGAAGGGGTTGATGTCTAAAGACAGATGGAATAATAGATCAAAAAATACAGTCCCCCTGAAATTACCCATAACCTACCTAAAACCAGTGAAGCGCAATACAATTACCCATGAATTTGACTCTGGTTCACAAGCAGAAATACCACCTCCATCGGAAAGTGACGAACATTTATCCGAAGCATCTCGGCTGCTACGACAAGGTATTCAACAGCAGCAAGCTGGTGAATTAATAGCGGCAATGAAGTCTTTACAACAATCTTTGGTATTGTTTCAAGCAGTTAAGGATTTACAAAAACAAGCACAGGTACTTTCTTTTTTAGGATTGGTAACTTACAGCGCAGGAGACTACAAGAGTACTATCTCTTATTCTCAACAGTGTATGTCTTTAAGCGAGGAGACTTCAGATTTAGCATTGCAGATGCAAGCACTTTCCCATTTGGGTAATGCATACCGTCACCTAAACGACCATAACAAAGCAATTGAATTTCTAGAAAAGTGTTTGAAAATAACCAAGCAGCTACAAGATAAACGCAGTCAAGTAGCTGCACTAAATAATTTGGGATTGGTATTTAAAGCTTTAGGTAACTTTACACAAGCTATTGAGTATCAGCAGCAAAGCCTAGAAATTGTGCGGGAACTCAAAGATAATTGGGGCGAGGAACAGGTACTCAAGAATTTGGGTAATGCTTGGTATGGTTTGGACAATTACCCAAAAGCGATCGCCTACTATGAGCAATGTGTAATACTAGCACGCTCCTTAAAAAATGTTCGCAGTGCTTCTCAGGTGCTAAAAAATTTAGGTAATGCTTGTTATGCTTTGGGCGATTATACCAAAGCCATTAAGTATTATGAGGAACGGTTGCAATTAGCCAGAGAAATTCAAGACAAGCGTGGCGAAGAACAATCCTTAGGTAGTTTAGGCGTTGCTTGTGAAGCCTTGGGGGATCATCACAAAGCAATTACATATTATGAAGAACGTTTACTTTTAGCTAGGACAATCAAAGATCGGCGCAGTGAAGAACAAGCCCTTGCCAGTCTAAGAGTCGCTTGCTATGCTTTGGGCGATTATGCTAAAGCTATGCAATACCAGCAAGGGACATCTTCAAATAGTTAATATTATGTTCCACTAGATACCATTTTGGATTTTAGATTTTAAATTTTGGATTGGGAATAGTCTTGGTGAATTTGGGTTTAGCGAATCCATCTGTCGCAATCATTTTTCAAATTGGTATAAGTTTTACAAGATACGAAGGCTGTTTTTCTCCTGACTTCTGAATTCTGAATTCTGAATTCTGCTTTACTTACTCGCTCTGAGTTGTCCACAAGCAGCATCAGCTTCCAAACCACGAGAGTAACGGACGCTAACAGCAGTTTGTTGTTGCTTGAGGACATTGAGAAATGCTTGAATACGATCGCGGTTAGGGCGTTTATAGTCTACTTCTTGGATGGGGTTGTAAGGAATCAAATTCACATGACTTTGAAATCCCCGCAGACATTTCGATAGTTCTAATGCATGTTCTGGCAAATCATTCACACCAGCCAGGAGAACATATTCAAAGGTAACGCGGCGTCCAGTGATTTCCACATATTCCCGACATTCAGCCAGCAAATCTTCTAGAGGATAAGCGCGGGCGCTGGGGATGAGTTTTTCTCGGAGTTCTTGGTTGGGCGCATGGAGACTAACCGCAAGAGTGATTTGCAAATGGTGTTGCGCGAACTGACGGATGCGATCGCGGATACCAACTGTAGAAACAGTCAGCGATCGCGCTCCTATACCGACATCCTGATTGAGAGATCTCAGGGCTGCTAGGACATTTTCAGTATTCAACAACGGTTCACCCATACCCATGAATACCACATTACTAACCCGTTGTTGAAAATCTTCTTGCACAGTCAGCACCTGATCGACAATTTCATGCACTGCTAAGTTGCGCTTGTAGCCTCCTTTACCAGTAGCGCAGAAATCACACGCCATCGGACAACCCACTTGAGTAGAGACGCAAACCGTCAGCCGATTTTCCCAAGGGATACCAACAGTTTCAATAATTTGCTCATCTGCTAATCGCAAAAGATATTTCACCGTGCCATCGGGTGCTACAGAGCGATAGTGTAAAGTTGAGCGTCCGATGGGAATCTCTGCAAGTTCTGCACGCCATTGCTTCGGGAAGACAGAAATATCAGCGAGCGATCGCACTCCCTTGTGATATATCCATTCATGTAGTTGCTTTCCTCTGTAAGCAGGTTGTCCCTGTTGTTGCACCCAAGCAGTTAACTCCGCGACGGTTGCACCAAGTAGGGGAGGAAGTAATGCTGATTTGACTGGGTTGTGTGAGTCAACCTGAGATACAAGAGGCGTAGCAGACATAAAAAATTACGAGTTGATGCTGAATCTCTATCCTACACCTGCCAGATCGATTTCGTCTTAACCAAAGAACACGACCAATTAACCAAAGGTAGTGCCATTCCAGCCCCACATTGCACCCTTAGCATCTGCAAACTCTATATAAATTCGATTTTTAGGCACACCCAGCGTTTGGTTAATCTGCTGACAAAAATCTTCACTCATCGCTTTAGTTTGATCTGGCTTCATGGTGCCAATGCTCTTAATTTCAATGTAACAAACTGGGTCTGTATTACCCGCAAAAGTCATAGGAATTTCTGGTTCAAAAGCTGTCATGACATAGGATTCTGGTTTTTCCAAATGTTTTGCTAATTTGGCTGATAGGCTCAAAAGCATTGACTCAATTTCAGCTTTTTGAGGAGCAGATGCAGAAGTTTGGACTTTAATTAATGGCATAGTAAAAGGGACTGGGGATTGGGGATTAGGGACTGGGGATTAGGTCAGAAGCTGCAAAATTATGGAATTTGCTTTAACTTCTTCCAAATTTTAAAACACTTTCGCAATCCCCAATCTTCAATGAGACGAACGAAATAGATGACTGTGTTCGGGATGATATAAACGCGATCGCCCTGTGGCTGGCGACAGTGCTGGACTGATTATATAAAGTGTGGTGCGAATTAGTTTTTCTTGATGAGTACAGTCTGCCATTTGACTCAGAGGCACAACCCTAATTTTTTCATCTGGCCATCCGATGCGAAAGCAGATTGCTACTGGGGTTTCGGCTGGGTAGTGTTCGAGTAGCTTGGCTTGGGCATTTTCGATATGACGCGCACTCAAATATAAGCAAAGGCTAGCTTGATGTGCTGCTAGGGAAGTTAATTCTTCGGGGGCGGGGACTTCTGTACGTCCGCTGATGCGTGTCAAAATAATGGTTTGGACTAAACTAGGTACAGTCAGTTCTACTTTGAGTTTGGCAGCAGCAGCTTGAAAAGCGCTGATACCGGGAATGACTTCAAAAGGAATATTTGCCTCAGCGAGGAGGTGCATTTGTTCGTGGATAGCGCTGTAGAGGCTGGGATCGCCGGAATGGAGACGGACTAGAGATTTGTGTTGCGATCGCACCTTTTCTAGCATAATCGCCAAAATCTCTTCTAAAGTTTGATTTGCAGTTCTAACGATCTCCGCATCTTTTCGGCAAATTTCTAAAATCTGTTCTGGAACTAAAGAATCAGCAAATAAAATCACATCAGCAACAGCTAATAGTTTCTGTGCCTTCACCGTTAAAAGATCGGGATCTCCAGGACCAGCTCCGACAATGTACACAGATGGTTCTATAGTGTATGGTGTTTTTTTATAACTCAGATTTTCTGTATATTTACTTTTATCAGAACACACAGCAATCCCTCAAAAATTTTTTTGTTATTTTCTCAGTATCTTTCCGGATTCACCCTCTTTCCCTAGTAGAGAGTAATGGTAGATGCACCCTGGTTAAGCCCTAGAGAAAACTCTGGGGCATTTTTTATTTTTGGGCATCGGGCATTGGGCATCGGGCATTGGGCATTGGGCAAAGGTAAGAGGATGGGGGGAAAGAAGAATTACTTTCTCCGTCATCTCCCCATCTACCCCATCTCCCCATTTCCCTTAGGAATAGGAATGACATCAGGCAAAGGGCGCTTGAGTAAATAAAGCCAAGCTAACCCAAATAATCCCAATAAAATTCCCAGACAACTCACTACTTGTGCCATCCGCAAAGGGCCCAGCATCAAGCTATCTGTGCGAAATCCTTCAATCCACAGGCGTCCTAAGCTGTATGCTGGCCAATAAACTAGAAACAAAGTGCCTACTTTCAGGCGTGGCTTACCGGATAAAGACCGGAAAAACAAGGTTATTAGCAGCGCAAACACCATTAAATCCCACAGAGATTCGTAGAGAAAGGTGGGATGAAAGTAATCAAAATTAACATACTCTAGAGGACGACGTTCTGGGGGAATGTATAGCTTCCAGGGCAAATCAGTAGGATCGCCAAAAGCTTCTGAGTTGAAAAAATTACCCCAACGTCCGATCGCTTGCCCTAAAATTAGCGAAGGCGCCACTAAGTCCGCCAGTTGCCAGAAAGAAACCTGCTTGAGTTTGGCAAAAATTAAAGATGCCAAAACCCCGCCAATAATCGCTCCGTGAATGGCAATACCTCCTTCCCAGATAGCAAAGATTTTTTCTGGAGTGGAGGCATATTTTGGCCATTCAAACAAAACGTAGTATAGTCGTGCGCCGGGAATTGCACCAATTAACAACCAAAAGAACAAATCGCTCAGTAACTCCGGATTAACATGACGGCGCTTTGCCAAATGCTGGGAAAGCATGACGCCAATCAACACAGCTGTAGCAATTAACAAGCCATACCAGCGGATAGTCAATGGCCCTATTCTCACCAGAATCGGTCCTGGAGAAGTAAATTGAAATGCCAAGGGCAAGGTGGAAAAATCCAGTGCCATGAAAAATTACCTAGAAGAGTTCGTTAACTACCCGCGCACTTTGCTAAGTACGGAGTTTCTTACGTCTCGAATACCAGACTAACCTTGAATCCTCTACAACATTGTGAAGACAGAGGTAGAAATCTAGCATCCATATTTAGGAGTCTAATTCCTAAAGCTTAGTTGAGCATAACTTGTGCCACCAGAACAATTGACTTTAGCATTTTTACTCAGAGTGCAAGATGATAGATTTAAGTAAGTTACGCAAAACAATTTCAATATAATCACCTAAATTAAGTTTGATATATCATTGTGATTGCGATTTATCCTGGCAGCTTTGACCCCATTACTTTAGGACACCTTGACCTCATCCAGCGCGGCAGTCGGCTGTTTGAGCGCGTAATTGTCGCTGTATTGCGGAATCCTAACAAAATGCCACTGTTTAGTGTTCAGCAACGGCTAGATCAGATCCGTCTTTCTACACAACATTTACCTAATGTGGAAGTAGACAGCTTTGACGGTTTGACTGTCAATTATGCCCAAATGCGACATGCACAAGTTTTGCTACGGGGCTTACGGGCTGTGTCAGATTTTGAAGTGGAACTGCAAATGGCTCACACAAATAAAACTCTTTCTACCCAAATAGAAACAGTTTTTCTCGCAACGTCAAATGAGTATAGTTTTTTAAGTAGTAGTGTGGTAAAAGAGATTGCAAGGTTTGGTGGCTCTATCGATCATCTCGTTCCCCCACACATTGCCCTAGATATATACCAATGCTACAATCACAACTCCCCAATGTTGAACCCAATCTCAACGGAAGCAACTCCCCCCCTCAAGAGTATGTCGGCACAGAGGGAAGCATAGATATTCAGGAGGAACTCAACCGCCTAGAGGAAATGGTTCTCTCTAGTCTCCGGATTCCCCTGACGGGACGCACACTCATCGATGAAGAAAAGCTGCTAGATCAGCTTGACTACATCCGCCTTGGTTTGCCAGGAATTTTTCAAGAAGCAGCCGCAATTCTGGAACAAAAGGAGGAAATTCTCCTGGAAGCAGAAGAATATGGCCAGCAAATAGTTGAAGCCGCCCAAGCAAAAAAAGCTCAAATTTTAGCTGAAAGCGATATTCTTCAACAGGCAAAACAAGAAGCTGAACAAATGCGGCGACAAGTGCAACAAGAGTGTGAGGCAATAATGCAAGAAACTCTGGCTGAAATTGAGCGTAAGCGGTATGCTTGTCAGCAAGAGTTGGAGCAAATGCGACAAACAGCGATCGCTCACGCTCAAGAAATTGAAGATGGTGCCGATCAATATGCCGATAGCGTCCTAGAAAATATTCAGCAGGATCTCCAAGAAATGTTGCGAATTATCACTAATGGACGGCAACAATTGCGAGTTGACAACCTCACGCAACGCAATTCACCTCCTGGTAACAAGAGATAAAGGTTCTGAGAAAATGAGCAAGAATTATCGGTTGGGTTTTGCCACTGCTTAACCCAACAATTCTTAATTAAAAAAGCTTTTGGGCTTCCATATTCTGTTAGTAAAACATGACCTACATAAACGCACAATTATAGAAAAACAGCCTACAAAATGACTTATTGATAAGTGTATTTTGGTTTTTATTTTTCCTGGATTTGATTAGTAATAAGTTTAATATTTTGGCTTGTATAATTAAGCAGGATTATTAACAAATGGTCACTTTAGCTCAAGTTAATTTTGGATTAAATCTAGCTGGTTTAATTGGAATTATTTATTTGCTTTTGGCAATTGTCTACTTTATTTTGACATTGGCTTGGCTAGTCCAACGGGGAACTAGACTTAGAGGTTGGGCTTTAAGTCTTTATATTACCCAAGTGATATTTACGCCAATTGTCTTGTTATTATGCGGAGTAATATTATTTTTTCAAGGTTGGCGTTTAGACCCAATTCTTCAAATTGAACAATTTTTATTATCGCTATTAATTATTTATTTGACTATCAAAGATATTGTGATTAATGCAGTTTACAGATAATAATTTAGAAACCAGAATTTTTCTTGCTAAATGACTTCAATTCCTACCAAGCTAGCTTTATACTAGCCCAGTGTGAGAACGTGGGATGAGGGAGATGAGGGATAGGAATTGATAACTAATGCCCCATGCCCCATGCCCGGATTTTAATTTAGCTATTTTTGAGATGAGGAAGATGAACTACCACCTTCTCTGGGGTAGGGAGAGTCAACAAAACCCAATTCAAACAACTGTTTATAGGCTTTCTTACCTAAATCCCGCGTTGGGTTTTGACTCTTAATTATTTGAATCAACAATGGCACTGCTAATTCTGGCTGATTTTGTGCCCGATGTACCAACGCTAGTTGAAAGGTAGCTTCATCTCGTTTTTGGGCTGTTAATAAAGCTTTTTGACGCTGAGAATCAGAAACTTTATTGTCAATTCCTGAAAAGCTAGCGTTTAAATCTTGATAAAAATTAGATAGCTGATTATAAACCTGACGTGCTTCTTGGAGTTTCTTTGCAGCTAAAGTGTAGTTTTGAGCAGAAACGGCTTGTTCTGCATCTTTCATTAAGCGATCGCCACCTTCAATGCTCAAAAGGCTGTTATTTTGAGTTACCGGACGGAGGTTATTAGGATCGTTGGGATCGATGGGTTGTGGTTGGCTGGTAGTGCCTGGTAACTGTGGTACCTGAGCATTCACAGGTGATAGCAAGCTAAGGACTGCTAAGACTGGTAAAAAAGCGCGGTGCATCAAGGTAACAGCGGCAGCAGTGTTCATGGGATCAATTAGTGCAACAACTATATAGAAAAGTTATGGATACTTTCGGTATCTTAACTCTGTTTTGGTCTTGGGCAAACCAAAGCCACATAACTCAGTTTCTCAGATTTAGACTTAAAATTGCTGCAAGAGAGTTCCCATTCCCCCTGTATAATCTTCATCACTGACTAATTCTGTACTTTGTAGTCAATAATTAGTTTTTTGCTCAAAAACTGCCAATTTGGCTGAATGTTGTCTCAATAGAGGCTAATCTATAGATATAAATCCTCTAATATCATTTTGGATTTTGGATTTTAGATTTTGGATTGGGAATCATTTGGGACTGGAGATTTCTCATTGTCCTCCCATCCTCCTGTGTCCCCGTGTAAGAGTCTCCTCTTTTCCATCCCTCTTTGTTTGATCGATCGCATGAACGTCTAACTTGAAAATGGGAGTGAGAAGTTGGGAGTAAAAAGCAGGGTATATTCCTGTTTCATAGTAGGTTGTGGGGTTTTCCTGTAATTAGCTGTCTTCAGAGTCTTGACAGAATCAAGAATTGGTAATTTCTGCAAATGTGTGATTAGTAATTTCTGTTTCTTGGTGGCTTAATTGTTGAAGTACCTTTGCTAAATCAGCTGTGAGGCTTTTGGCATCTTGTTTTATAGAGCCACGTATGTAATCCTTAACTCTGATTGGACAGCCAATGTGAATACTCACATCTGTACCCCAATTAGGATATGGTTGGCTGTAATTGATGCTGATGGGTATAACTTTGACTCCCAAAGAGCGATCGCTAGATTCAGCAGTCAAAGCCAGACGTGCAATTCCCGGTTTCAAAGGGGCTTGACCATGACGGTAAATATTACCTTCTGGAAAAATTACCACGGCTTTTCGCTGTTTAAGCAGCTCAACTCCATGTCGCAGACTGCCAATTGACGGATGTCGAGTATTTACAGGAAAACCCCCCAAACGTCGCACAAACCAGCCTTGCAATCCTTGGCATTCATCAATAGTGACCATAAACCGCAGGTCTTTTGCTGTCATACAATTAGCAACGGCATAGGGTATGAGCAATCCATCCCAACGTGCCCTATGGGTAGGAGCAAAGATCACAGGCCCAGTTGTGGGGATATTTTTTTGTCCGGTTATTCTAATTCGCCCAAAGAATAATGGTAATAGGCAGTGACGACCAAATAAATACGCCAGAGGACTTAACCAAGGAGAAACCCTTGAGGTAGTAACATCCGTTTGAGGATTTGCTGGTGTTTGCTGGCAAGTATCGAATAAAGAGTAAAATTCCATCATGATGGAGACAGCTGATTGACGGATAAAATTTAACGAAAAGCCTGATTAGTTACACCGTAGATTCTCTTGCGTGACTTGTGTCCTGTTAGATGGACAGTTTTACCTCTGTCTGTTATTTTCTCTTACCCCGCTTAGTCGCAAACCAAGCCTGTAACTGTTGACGACAAGCTGATTCTAGAATGCCTCCAATTACCTGCAAACGGTGATTAGAAGCAGCGCTGTCGGGTATGTTAATAACTGTGCGAATTGCGCCAGTTTTTGTATCGTCCACCCCGTATACAACTAGTCCTACACGAGCTTGGACGATCGCACCTGCACACATTGGGCAAGGCTCCAAAGTTACATACAGAGTACACTCATTCAGATGCCAATTTTGTAAAGTTGTGGCGGCTCTCTTGAGAGCAAGAATTTCCGCATGAGCGGTAGGGTCTTGGTCGCGTTCTTTTCTATTCTCTCCCTCGGCAACTAAATTGCCAGCGGAATCGACGATCGCAGCCCCTACAGGGACTTCACCTGCATCACCTGCTGCTTGTGCTAATTCTAAGGCACGATTCATCCATTGTTGATGTATAAGATAATCACCATATTTATTCAGCATCCTCTAAGTAATATAAAAATTTCATACAATTTTTACAATTCAATAGTCATTAGTCCAATGACCAATGACTAATGACCAATGACTAATGACTAATGACTATTGAGCCAACAAAGGATCGAGTTGACTTTGTGTATCTAGCTGATAAAGATCGTCGCAACCACCGATGTGTTCGTTATTGATAAAAATTTGTGGTACGGTGCGCCGTCCGTTAGCGCGTTCCGCCATTTTCGCTCTGGCTGCTTCGTCGCCGTCGATTTTATATTCGGTAAAGTTGACACCTTTCCACCACAGCAGCATCTTGGCACGAATGCAGTAAGGACAAGTTTGCCATGTGTAAATTTCGACATTGGCTTTAACTCGCTCTGGATGGCGATTTAAAAGGGGATTAAGAAAGTCCAGCATATTTAATCTTAAGCAAGGTTTTTACTATATCTCTAGCCTAGATCATTGCTGGCATTACTTACCGCATGGTTGCTGGAACCCACTTTTGAAAACTTTCTAGATGATTCCAGTAAGCCAAATATCCAGTCACTTCCAATTCGCTTTTTCGCATTCGCAATTCGCAATTAACACCCCACGGATGAATGCAGGGGCTTGAATATTGATACTACGTGTTTTGTTTTTTTTCATAATTGAAATTAGGGGGGCTTGTACCCTAAACAAATCAATTATTCAATTGCAATTGCGAATTGACAATTGTTTTGGTTAATGCCCAAATTAGAACGCTATTCTCAGCACTGCTACATCAACATTAATTATTTCTTTACCCATGCACAAAAACCATGATTTATATATAAAAAAATATAATAAAAACAATATTCTTTCCAAGAAATATTATCATATTTCTCTTTAATTTTTCTCTTGTTTATATTATAAATAATCAATAAATAAATTTTTAACAAAAAATTAGTTATTTTACTTAAAAATTCACCTATTTTAGGAAACTTGCTGATGTTACTAATTGTTAAAATGTACCAAAAAACAAAACCGAATCCCTGAGCATCTCCAGGACACAATATTTTAATTTCAGAAAACTTTCCCAACATTCTTGCAACTTCAGTAAAAGTAAATCTGTGATAGTCCATTTGATCGTGAAAACTCCAGAAAAAGGGTACATAAAAAAATGCTTCTCCTTTGTCCTCCAAAATATTATAAATATTGTCTATTGCTTTCCAATATTCTTGAACATGTTCCAATACAGCATTACAATAGATACCACTAAAAGAATTAGGCTCTATTTTAGTATTACAAATGTCATCGATTAGGTCTGGTTGATAATCAGCAATAACATCTGTAGATACAATTATATTATTAGGATTTCGATTTAATAAATCGATTCTCTGACGACTTACTGAATAGCTATTTCTTCCACCAATATCAAGCAATCTATCTTGGGATACTACTCGTTTTTCATACTCATCTCTGGCATGGGGGTTGAAATCGATTTTTGTTTTAATACCTTGAAATAAGTCCGTAGTATTGGTTCTCATCTTTTCTGTAGGATTCTTTATCATATGTCTTATAGCCTGTTTAGAAAGAGTTTTTGGTGTCAGATTGAATGCAATGAAAAGTGCTGAGTTACGAGTGCCTCGGCTAATAGTTAAAAGACCGCCTACAAGGGGCAGGACTAATGGCTGCGTACATCACTCAGCCGTACTTTTCACTCAGCACGAGCGCGATAACCGGGAGCGGTGGATTTTTTGGGCTGATATGAACTTCGGTTTTCGCCACTCAGGAATGAGTAAGCTAGTATGGCCAGTCTGTTGATTAGTTACTACAGAATGTTCTATTCCGTTTACAATGACAAATTCAGGGCTTAGGCAAAAGATAACGAAAGTAGCGGCAATTCATGAATTAAAGCTACGCAAGAATAAGTTTTTCAGTCACATCTTGCGTAAGTCCTGAAATTAATACTTTCTTTGACTTTTAAAAATTACAATAAAATATTACTATATTCATGGCAATAATTGAGCATCAACTTGAGAATGCGATACTGAAATTTTGTGTGTAAATAACGTTGTATAATTTACCATTAAAATATTATTTCCTAAGTATCTTGATAAATTACGCGATGAGAAGCTGTAATATTTATATATAAATATTTGGTAAACTATCACTTTATCTAAATTTTAAAGATTGTTATAGATATCGGTAAAATTTACATTTTTCTATGACAGCAACATCTTGGCACGAATGCAGTAAGGACAAGTTTGCCATGTGTAAATTTCGACATTGGCTTTAACTCGCTCTGGATGGCGATTTAAAAGGGGATTAAGAAAGTCCAGCATATTTAATCTTAAGCAAGGTTTTTACTATATCTCTAGCCTATAGGAATCCGATTTGATTTATGAAAAAATCTAAGTATCTGTAGGGTGTGTTACGCCAGTCCGCTCAAGTCGGGAAACCCGCCCACGCGGCTGGCTCCCCTACGTATACTTCAGAAATCAAATATGAGTCCTATAGATCATTGCTGGCATTACTTACCGCATGGGTGCTGGAACCCACTTTTGGAAAGTTTCTAGATGATTCCAGTAAGCCAAATATCCAGTCAATGCCCAAATTAAAGCGGCTACTACTAATACACCAACACCAATTAGCCGCCAAGTTCGGTTGGTTTTCCAATAGAGAGTTGGTGCCGCAAATATACCACCTAATCCTGTTAAGATAAAACCGATTCCTGACAACAAGGGTTGCTTTGTCATATTCAAGTTGATGATGCGGATACCTACTACGATCGCTACTAAACCCGCAAAAAATCCGTAAACTGCGATTGTCAATAAATCCCAACCCATAGAAAGGGCGATCGCCGCTGCAACAAATAAGATAAACACAGATTAACTCCAAAATAAAGCGTAGCAAAATTTAATGAAAGCCATAGTAAGTCCATACTTTGACGTTCCTGGTCCGGCAAAATTCCTTTGGAGAGGGCACTTTATTGAACACCCTGATGTTGCACAAAGAGGTAATCAGATTCGTTTGGGGCTGGAAAAGGCGGAATGTGAGATAGTGTTTGCATCGCAGCCAGAACTTCACGAATCAAGGCTGCGTGAATCAATCTTAGCGGTACAAGACCCTGCGTATGTTAATTATCTTGAGAGTGCTTGGCAGCACTGGTCAAGAATGGAGAATGCCAGTACAGAGATTTTTCCCAACATTTCCCCAAACCGGCATCTGGTTCACTTCAACGAAAGTCCAGTGGCTTTGGCTGGATGGTACATTGCTGACGGCGCAGCACCAATCGGAAAATACACATGGCGAAATGCTCTCGGAAGTGTATCTGCGGTTATTGAAGCAACTTCATATCTCAAAGCAGGAGAGTTGGCTGTCTATGCCTTGTGTAGACCAAGTGGACATCATGCTTGCCGGGATATGGCAATGGGTATGTGCTTCTTGAATAACGCTGCGATCGCTACACAAGAGCTTCGCACAAAGTTTTCCCGAATTGCAATTCTTGATATTGACATGCATCATGGTAACGGCACCCAGCAGATTTTTTATCAGCGCGGTGATGTTTTAACAATTTCGATTCACGGTAATCCCACCAACTTTTATCCTTTTTATACAGGCTTTGAAAACGAACGCGGCAGTGGCGATGGAGAAGAATGTAACTTGAATATTCCCCTACCTCCTGGAACTAATGAGGCTTCTTATCTACAAGCTTTAGAGAAAGCCCTAGTTCTGGTGTCGTCGTTCAATGCAGAAGCTTTGGTCGTAGCGACTGGCTTTGACACGTTTAAATCAGATCCGCTGGGTTGTTTTGCTCTTGAGTCCACCTCTTACAATCAAATTGGCAGGAAGATCAAGTTACTTGGTCTGCCGACTCTTTTTGTACAGGAAGGTGGCTACTTTGTTGAAGCCCTAAGTGAAAACGTTCGACAATTAGTCACAGGTTTTAAAAGTACTTAAGTAAATATATTTATTCAAATCAAAATTTCTTGTAATTAGTTTTAAGTATTTACCCTTATAATTGACAGGTTGATATCTCTAGTAATTATTGAGAATAGTGTCAATAAGTTGGAAATTGACACTTCGTTAACATTTGTAATCGAAAATTGGTAACCGCCCTTTGGTAGACTTAAAGACTGAAATAGCCAGATAAAGTAACGCAAATTCAAGCAGTTGAGAGGGCAGACTCTGTGGAAAATACACTTGGGTTAGAGATTATTGAGGTAGTAGAGCAAGCAGCGATCGCATCCGCAAAGTGGATGGGTAAAGGCGAAAAAAACACTGCTGACCAGGTAGCAGTGGAAGCCATGCGGGAGCGGATGAATAAAATCTACATGCGTGGTCGCATTGTGATTGGGGAAGGCGAACGCGATGACGCTCCCATGCTTTACATTGGAGAAGAAGTAGGTATCTGTACCCAACCAAATGCCGAAGCTCTCTGTAACCCAGATGAACTAATTGAAATTGATATCGCCGTTGACCCCTGTGAAGGTACCAACTTGGTAGCTTACGGACAACCTGGTTCAATGGCTGTGTTGGCAATTTCTGAAAAGGGTGGATTATTTGCTGCTCCTGACTTTTATATGAAGAAATTAGCAGCACCTCCCGCAGCTAAGGGTAAGGTAGACATCAACAAGTCAGCAACGGAAAACCTCAAGATTCTTGCTGAGTGTTTAGACAGGGCTATTGATGAACTTGTAATCGTAGTCATGAAGCGCGATCGCCACAATGATTTAATTAAAGAAATCCGTGAGGCTGGAGCGAGAGTACAACTGATTTCTGATGGTGACGTGGGTGCAGCCATATCCTGCGGTTTTGCTGGAACCAATATCCACGGACTGATGGGTATCGGTGCGGCTCCTGAAGGTGTAATCTCAGCCGCTGCAATGCGTGCTTTGGGTGGACACTTCCAGGGTCAACTGATCTACGATCCAGAAATAGTGAAAACAGGTCTGATTGGAGAAAGTAAACAAGCCAACCTCGATCGCTTGAAGTCGATGGGTATCAATGACCCAGATAAGGTCTATGATGCTCATGAACTGGCATCAGGTGAAACTGTTCTGTTCGCTGCTAGCGGAATTACCAGTGGTAATCTCATGCAAGGTGTACGCTTTTTCAGCGGTGGAGCAAGAACTCAAAGCTTGGTAATTTCTAACCAGTCGAAAACTGCTCGGTTTGTTGATACAATCCACATGTTTGGTGAACCGAAGAGCCTCCAACTGTACTAATTCTTAGGGAATGGGGAATGGTAATACTAGGGGTGAAGCATAATGCTTTATCCATAGAGTAGTTAGTAGTTAGTAGTTAGTAATTAATTTTTGTTTGTTGCTTGGTAATTTTTCTAAGCAACAACCTCCAATTCCCCATTCCCCATTCTCAATGCCTTATTGCCAACTACCAACTAGTAACTACGATTTAGCAAATGAATATAGCAGTGGTGGGGCTAAGCCATAAAACAGCCCCAGTAGAAGTCCGGGAAAAGCTGAGCATTCCAGAACCACAAATTGAAAGTGCGATCGCTCATCTAGCAAGTTGTCCCCATATTGACGAAGTTGCAATTCTTAGCACTTGTAACCGTCTGGAAATCTACATTGTTACCAGTGAAACAGACCAAGGTATCCGAGAAGTAACTCAATTTCTGGCAGAACACAGCAAATTACCTGTGACTTCTCTGCGACAACACTTGTTTATGTTGTTGCATGATGATGCAGTCATGCACGTGATGCGGGTAGCAGGTGGTTTAGATAGTCTGGTACTCGGAGAAGGTCAAATTCTGGCTCAGGTGAAGACAACTCACAAACTGGGACAGCAATATAGCGGTATAAAAACCATTTTGAATCGATTATTTAAACAAGCGCTAACAGCTGGCAAGCGAGTTCGCACTGAAACTAGTATTGGTACTGGCGCCGTCTCTATCAGTTCGGCAGCTGTGGAATTAGCACAAATGAAAGTAGCAAATTTAGCTGCTTGCCGAGTGGTAATTCTGGGTGCTGGGAAAATGTCGCGGTTGCTAGTACAACACCTGATTTCTAAAGGTGCGGTGCAAATTAGCATTGTCAATCGCTCTCGTGAACGCGCGCAAGAATTAGCCAAGCAGTTTGCCGAACAACCTATTCAAATTCACACGCTATCGGAAATGATGACAGTAATAGCCGATAGTGATTTGGTGTTTACAAGTACTTCGGCAACAGAGCCGATACTTGACCGTGCAAAATTGGAAATGGTTTTAGAAGCTCAGCGTTCTCTGATGCTATTTGATATTTCTGTGCCGCGCAACGTTCATGCAGATGTGAATGAACTGGCAAATGTGCAGGCGTTCAATGTGGATGATTTGAAGGCTGTAGTAGCGCAAAACTACGAAAGCCGTCGGAAAATTGCACAGGAAGCAGAGCGACTTTTAGAAGAAGAAGTGGAGGCTTTCGATGTTTGGTGGCGTAGTTTAGAAACTGTCACCACTATTAGCTGTCTGCGAAATAAAGTCGAAACCATTCGGGAACAAGAATTAGAAAAAGCTTTGTCCAGATTGGGTTCGGAATTTGCGGAAAAACATCAAGAGGTGATCGAAGCTTTAACGCGAGGAATTGTTAATAAAATTTTACACGATCCGATGGTGCAATTGCGATCGCAGCAAGATGTGGAAGCCAGACGGCGTTGTATGCAAACTCTGCAAATGCTGTTTAACTTAGACGCAGGCGAGCAATTTAGTTAAACTCAAAAACAAGCTCCCCAACTTTTGTTAAAAGTCGGGGAGCTGAAATTTTCAAGTTTTACAAAAGTTGTTCTGGGTCAATTCCCCGTTCTCGGAGGCGTATCAATAAATCTTGATATCGTTGGCGTTCTTCCTCTAGTTGTTGGAGAGCTGCTTCTTTGGCTTGACGTTCTTGTTCAGCACGTTGACGTTCTTCTCTACGTACTTGGTCAAGTTCAACCGGTGTGAGAAATTTATATCCATCGACGTGATATATTTCTAAAGTTTCTGGGGTGAGTTGAAAGCGAATTCCTAAACGGGGACTTATCCATCCATGAATCTGGTCAATTTCCTGTAACCAATGTTCTGAATGCACAAACCCTGTTAATTCATTGCGGTCTGGGTCGTAAATGTAATATTCTTCAACTCCATAGCGTTGATAAAACAGGAGTTTATTTGTCATTTCTTTAGTTGTATTACTAGGAGATAAGATTTCAAACACTACTTGTGGCGGAATATTATCTTCTTCAAATTGCTTGTAAGAACCTCTATCTCCCTTGGGTCTACCAAACACTACCAGAATATCAGGTGCTTGTTTGATGTTAGGATTGCCTGCAACTGGATACCAAAATAAATCTCCGGCGATGAATACATTTGGTTGGGATGCAAATAAAATTTCTAAATTTTCTTTAATAGTTACTATCCAGCGAAATTGCTTGGTATTATCCGCCATTGGTTGTCCATCGCTTTCGGGGTAGATGACCTCAGATGCAGTATTAGGAGTGATTACCATAACGCTACGCCTCCAATCTTCGGTTTTTGATAATTGACTAATGGTAATTATGTACTATTATATGTTGAGCGATCGCTATAGAATATTGTGCCGTTGCTGAATCAAAATATTAGATGCCAAAATTACCTTTCTTTTTCTTTGTATCTTTGCGCCTTTGCGCCTTTGCGTGTTGGCATAGCGGGGCGTAGCCCGACAAAAAAATATTTATGCAAGAGGTCTATGGCTGGTGGTTTATTATCCAATTTCATTCCTGATTTATCTAACCCTGCTTGGGATATTAATGTCAGAAAGGTGTTAGTAGGAATTGCTGAGT
This sequence comes from Desmonostoc geniculatum HA4340-LM1, assembly GCA_019359545.1. Taxonomy (GTDB): domain Bacteria; phylum Cyanobacteriota; class Cyanobacteriia; order Cyanobacteriales; family Nostocaceae; genus Nostoc; species Nostoc geniculatum. The sequence goes on from JAHHHB010000034.1 coordinate 18,777, forward strand.
TTAATCCGGTTTTCACTTCTTCATTTCGATCGCCAGATTCGTTTTGCACTGTCGCTACAGTATCGCCTTGTCCGTGAATTCCCACAACACGCCCGGAAACGTCGAATACCGGGCCCCCACTCATCCCTCGCCTTGTCACGGCATCGTAGCGCATGGCGTAGCCTTCGGCGTTACCAGAACGGATATTAGTAACTTGTCCGTTGGTAAAGGCATATTCTCGTTCTGTTCCGCCGCCGGTGGGAAGGGGATAACCGGAAATATAAACTCCAGAACCGATACTTGCTTCGTCGGAATTTGTCAATGGCGCAATGGGTAATTCTTCGTTGCTTTCAAATTTGGCGATCGCTAAATCCAAACTACCTTGATTTTCTGACAAACTTTGCACTGTTGTTACAGCATATTCTTGACCTTTGGATGTCCGAATCATGTATTCAGAATTCGGGTTTTTGACGACATGATTGGCGGTTAATATAGTATATGTTTTGCCATTTTTGGCAATAATTACCCCAGAACCACTATCACCAGGACTCAGGGTATTATTAATTTGCACTGTGGTGGGAATTGCAGTTTTCGCAACTTCTTTGGCAGATTTAGCAAACGCAGGCTGAGTAATCACAATACTGGCGACAACTGCGGTTCCTGCAAGTAACTGATTGAAATAATTCATGTTAACTCCTTGATATCGAATTTTTGATTTTTTTCTAGATTGCTAGAAAGTCTTACCTAAGACACTTGACAAATTTAAAACGTTGCATCATTTCTTCAAATACTGAGCCGTAAGCATAGATACTTGTTGCAGACCACCGTTGACCAGTCCAGACATATACTTGTCCATTGGCGATCGCAATGTAAACTGGACGATTCCAATCAGACATTCCATAAAAAACAGGAATTTGACATCCTTGGGTAATCAGAAACGGCTTTCTAACAGATTCTTCAACGGATTGTACGACTCCAACTTTTACATTTTGGTTATCTCTCAAAACTTCTTTCGTCAACAAATTGTCTACAGAAGTTGTGTTTGTGACAGCAACAACCACCAATGCTGATGCCAAAAATTGTTGAAACATACACCTAAAAACTCCTTAGTTTTAGATAACTACTAATAGGAATTCCCCAACTGGAATGAATCATTTGATCTAAGATTTCTGGCTGTGGCGAAGTTCCATCATCAAAGGTATAAACCCCAAAATCTGGGTCACGGTTTTTCACTCGTCCGTTAATTCCCACTAGTAAACCTTGTTGGTTAAAAATCGGCCCGCCACTCATACCAACGCTGATATCGTTGGTGTAACCTAAACGATATCCTTGGTCTAGGGATTTGGGTAAAAGTAGAGATACTACTCCTTGGGTAAGGCGAAGCCCCCGGATACCCCGGTCAAAGGTTGTGGTCAGGTGGTCTGGGGCGTACATGGGAAACCCTGCGGTGTATAAGGGTTCACCTGGTGTTACAGGTTGCGGATCGATTGGGGCGATGCGATAAGGCGTTGAACTCCGAAACTGTACGATCGCCATATCCAATTTCCCAATCTGCACAAAATTACGTGTCGCGGGAAGATATCGCCGACTATCAACGGTCATAATCGTCAGTTTGTCGCTAAATCCGACTACGTGCCAGTTTGTCAGCACCGTATAAATTTCACCTTGACGCCGGACAATCACACCAGATCCCGATGCTGAACCTGTGAAAATCCGAACTGTGGTTTGGCGGGCGATTTGTTCGATTTCTGACCTCGCTACATCAGTTGCGATCGCGGTACGAGTTTCCGCTGTGCAATTGAGGGGATGAGCGATTAAAATTATGCCAATACTCAGTCGCAGCAATCCCCGCATCAATGACATTTATAATTCCCTGCTTGTGTTGGATTCTGGTTGCTGCGGTGCAGGTTTGGAGTTACTGGGAGACACTACCGGAGTTTCATCACTACCCAAGCGGCTACTGACATCGATATAGAGCTAATTTGATTTTTTCTAATTAGATTGACATCTAATTTGATCGTAACAAATTATGGAGAAAGAACAGTTTCAGACCCTGCTACGATTTTTCAAAGCTTTAGCGGACGAAAGCCGATTGAAGATTGTAGGTATCCTGGCGAATCAGGAGTGCAGCGTCGAAGAATTAGCTGTGTTACTGCAACTCAAAGAACCGACAGTATCCCATCATCTAGCGAAACTTAAGGAACTAAATTTGGTGACTATGCGCCCTGAGGGTAATAGTCGCCTGTATCAGTTGGATAGCGGTGCTTTGCAAAGGATCAGCAAGCAAATTTTTACACCTGAGCAAATTGCTTCTTTGATTGAGGATGTAGATACTGAAGCTTGGGAAAACAAAGTGTTGAAAAACTATTTTGAAGGCGAACGCCTCAAAGAAATCCCCGCTAGTCGCAAAAAGCGCTTAGTAATTCTCAAGTGGTTAGCAAATAGATTTGAAATTGGGGTTCAGTATCCAGAACGTACAGTCAATGATATTCTCAAGCGCTACCATCCTGACTACGCCACCCTACGACGGGAATTGATCGGCTACCAGCTAATGCAGCGAGAGAATGGGATTTATTGCCGTTCGGACTGATCAGTGATGTGGTTGAATTAATTAAAATTAGATATACTTCTAATTAGATCTCTGTCTAAATAGAAGTTAGTTATGCAACCACAACAACTTAACATCTTGCTGGGCTTTTTCAAGGCGTTAGCAGACAATAGTCGATTGAAGATAATAGGTATTTTGGCGAATGAGGAGTGTAGCGTTGAAGAGTTGGCGGTACAAATGCAACTCAAGAAGCCAACGATATCCCATCATTTGACAAAACTTAAGCAGCTAAATTTGGTGACAATGCGCTCTGATGGCAATAGCTATCTATATCAATTAGATAACGACGCTTTGCAAAGTATCAGCAAGGACATTTTTACACCTGATAAAATAGCAAGTTTGATAGAAGATATGGGTACTGAAGATTGGGAAAGCAAAGTTCTGAAAAACCATATAGAAGAGGATAGGTGTAATCAAAACTCCGTCCAACGCCTCAAAGAAATTCCTGCTAGTCGCAAAAAGCGGTTAGTTATTCTCAAGTGGTTAGCGAGTCAGTTTAAGGTAGGAATCAACTACCCGGAACGCCTGGTAAATGAGATTCTTAAACGCTACCATCCTGACTACGCTACTTTACGACGGGAGTTGATTGGCTATCAGTTAATGCAGCGAGAAAATGGAATTTATTGGCGTATGACATAGGTGTGATATCACGTCCGGTTAAAGACTTATCATTAGGGCAGCAGGGGGGCAGACGAGCAGGGGAGCAGAGGGGAAGGGTTTTTGGTTTTCTGCATAGATTCGGGAATCATAACTAATTAGCCGGACATGATATGAGAACAAGATCGAATACCAAATTTTGTGGCAGGCATTTGGCTTTTAAAAGCTGCTACTTAGACTCCTCGAATTGGAGACTTAAACAAATACTTTTCCAGGTTTTATGGATGAATAATCGTGAATTACAAGATCCCCGACTTCTCTAGAAAGTGGGGGATCTGTGGCCTTCATGAGCAAATATATTTTTACTCCGCAAATTATTTTCCCAAATAAGCTTCGAGAACTTTGGGATTGCTTTGAATTTCTGCTGGCGTACCGTCAGCTAAATTTTGTCCTTCAGCAAGTACCCAAACGCGATCGCACAATGACATAATGACATCCATATTGTGTTCAATAATCAAAAATGTCATGCCATCTTGGCGGTTCCAAGTGAGAATGCGATCGCAAATATCATCAATTAATCTCGGATTTACCCCTGCTGCTGGTTCATCCAACAAAATTAACTTGGGATTAGTCATCAGTGCGCGTCCCATTTCCAACAGCTTACGTTGTCCGCCAGACAAACCACCAGCATAATCCTGGGCTTTTTTTGCCAAGCCTACGGATTCTAACAGAAACATTGCTCTTTCTTGGAGTTGCTTTTCTTCCTTGGCGACGATGTGCGGTTGTAACTGCACTTGCCAAAAGTTCTCACCTGTTTGTTTTTGCGCCGCCAACAACATATTTTCTAACACCGACAACCGCGAGAGAGTCCGTGCGACTTGAAAGGTGCGTACTACCCCTTGTTGCGCGATTTGATATGGTTGCAAATTGTGAATAGGTTCGCCGTCAAAAATTACTCGTCCTTTATCTGGGCGGATAAAGTTCGAGAGTAAATTAAATAAAGTGGTTTTACCAGCACCATTGGGGCCAATTAAACCCGTGATGCTGCCTTTTGCAACTTCAATTTTCGCTTCATTGACTGCTTTAATACCACCAAAGCTTTTAGAAAGTCCACTGGCTACCAGTAGAGGAAGTGGTGATGATTGGTTATTTACCAAGGGTGAGCTCCTCCTTTTTCCCTAAGATACCTTGAGGACGCCAAATCATCAGTACCATTAAAATAAATCCGATTACCATGATGCGAAATGCACCCAAACGTGCTTCATCAAGGGGGACGATTCTAGGCAAAACTTCTCGCGTAATGGCATCGTAAGCAAAGAAAACTACCGCGCCTAAGATTGTGCCAATGTTATTACCAGAACCGCCTAAAATCACCATAATCCAAGTATCAAAAGTCAACTGTGGTTGAAAATTATCAGGGTAAATAGCGCCGAGTTGCCAAGCGAAGAACGCACCAGCGATGCCAGCGATCGCACCTCCAAGCATGAGAGACTGTAATTTATACCAGAACACATTTTTTCCCAGTGCCTTGGGAATTTCTTCATCTTCGCGGATAGCTTTGAGAATTCTACCCCAAGGCGATCGCACCAAAATTTCTAACCGCCAGAATACAAGTGCTAAAACCAACAGCAGCACCAACATTAAACCTGCTTTTGGGTTGTAACTATACAATCCAATTACCCCAGAAATATAAATTGCTACTGCCAAAACTGCTAACACAATTCCCACTCCCAAGCGCGATGCAAATTCTTGTTTGCTACTCAACCTTTGGCTGGAATCAGCAGCTCGAAATTTTTGGGCAGTGCGAATCCATCGCCACAGCGTAAACAAAGTTACAACGGCTAACAGTGTTAACAGCCCAATCATCACTAATCTGAAAAACAAACTCGGTTGTGTGGAGAACGGGATGGGATAACTTTGCACCCCAAACGCCCCAGAAACCCAAGAATTTCCCACAGGTAATTCTTGATTATTCACCACTAAACGAATTAATTCTCCTGTACCGATGGTGACAATTGCTAGGTAATCTTCCCGCAAGCGCAGAGTTGCAAAACCAATTATTAAACCCAACAAAGCGGCTACCATTGCCCCAGCCAGCGCCGATATCAATAGGGTAACGCCCTTTAAGCTTAACAACACAGTTGTATATGCTCCCAGGGTCATAAAAGCAATGTGACCAAAGTTAATTAATCCGGTAAAGCCCCACTGCAAATTCAATCCGAGAGCAAATAGGGCAAAACTGGCTGTAGAAATTGCTAAGAAAATCAGATATTCAACCATATTAAATAGTTAAAAGTTGAGAGACACGATTCATCGCGTCTGTACAAGAGTTGGCAGTCTGTTCGCTCGATCGCCAAGAAATAAATTTTACAGGATTTTATTTGAAGTTCGCGTTTTCTGGACTGCGATCAAACCAGCCATTAATTGAGTTTAGTCCTCTTGAGAGGATTTAAGGAGTTTTCAAATAAAAAAACATTCAACTTTTCTTGTGGGGTGGGCGTCTCGCCCGCCCGTAAACAAGGGCGGACAAGATGTCCACCCCACAAAATTGGATAATTATTTCAAGGTCAACAAAGTTGAGCTTCAGAAGGTCAAAGTTGAACCTCAGAAGCTGATATCACCGGAAGCAGACGCCCAAAATCCAAAATCGTATTAGCTCGATCGCAGTGCTGTATTATCGTTAAACCTGACTAATTTTCTGGGAATACTATTTATTGTTAGTGTTTGTTTATAAGGAATAATTAACCTATGAATTTGCTCCGACTGAGAATGCATCATTTAATCGAGCAGTTAGCCGACGACGATCTGCAAAGCATTTGGAACGTTCTTGAAGCTTTACATTGTGACTTTTATATGCTAAGAGCCATACAAAAAGTAAAGCGATCGCAGCAGCCGTGGGACATCTTAACCCATGATGAAGCAATACGACTGTTAATGTTTTTCTGATGCAGCAGTGCTTTTTATCTCGTCCCAGTATCCATAGCTTGCTTGTTTGCAGAAGTACACAATCTAAAATCTAAAATCCAAAATCTAAAATCCAAAATGGTATAACGTCTAGTGAGTCTGGAAGTGCGCTATGCAAGGTCTTTTTTGCTAGACCTGAAAAATTTAGAACCTGCTGCTTACGAGCGGGTGTATGATTTTGTGTTTATCGAATTTGCCCAAAAGGGGCAGTTGAGTGGACTCAAAGAACTACGACAGCTTGATAGTGAGGGGATTTATCACCGCTTCACTCTAGATAATTATCTTATTGGTATAGAAATTAGGGGTGAAATTGTGAAATTTTTGCGTGTCATCCCTATGCCAGATGTTTAAGGTAAAGAGCTGAGGGAACACTTAAAACTGTAAACTGTATAAGGCTAGGCAGGGATCGCTATGACCTTCCATTAAACTGGTTTTTGAAAAACACTTTATTTGAGATTTCCCTATGGATGCTAGGGCACTTTGGCAACGATACCAAAACTGGTTATATTTCCACGAGGGATTAGGACTGTACTTAGATGTGAGTCGAATGCGGTTCGATGATGCCTTTGTGGAGTCGTTGCAGCCGAAGTTTGACAAGGCGTTTGCGGATATGGCTGAACTGGAGAAGGGAGCGATCGCAAATCCCGATGAAAACCGCATGGTTGGACACTATTGGCTGCGAAATCCTGATTTAGCGCCAACTCCAGAACTTACACAAGAAATTGTCCAAACCCTGGAACAAATCGAAGCCTTTGCGGAAAAAGTCCAAACAGGTGCTATTCATCCTCCCAGAGCCAACCGCTTCACGGATATTATCTCTATTGGTATTGGTGGTTCCGCCCTCGGCCCCCAATTCGTCGCTGAAGCCTTGGCGCATGATTTCCCGCCCCTGAAAATTCACTTTATTGATAACAGCGATCCCGCAGGTATCGATCGCGTTCTCAATCATCTGCGAAACAACCTTGCCAGCACTTTGGTATTGGTGATCTCCAAATCTGGGGGAACACCAGAACCTCGCAACGGCATGATTGAAGTTAAAAAAGCTTACGCCGGACACAATTTAGAGTTTGCCCAATATGCGGTAGCTATTACCAGCCCTGATAGCAACCTTGATAAGGTAGCCAAAGAAGAAGGCTGGTTAGCTAGGTTTCCCATGTACGACTGGGTGGGAGGACGCACCTCAGAAATGTCTGCTGTAGGGCTAGTACCAGCAGCACTGCAAGGCATTGATGTCCGCGCCATGCTGCAAGGTGCAAAAGAAATGGATGATGCTACCCGCGTCCCAGATGTGAAGAATAACCCAGCAGCCTTGCTTGCTTTGTCTTGGTACTTTGCTGGCAATGGAAAGGGCGAAAAAGATATGGTTGTTCTACCTTACAAGGACAGCTTGTTGTTATTCAGTCGCTATCTGCAACAGCTGGTGATGGAATCCTTGGGCAAGGAAAAAGACTTAGACGGCAAAATTGTCTATCAAGGCATCGCCGTTTATGGTAACAAAGGCTCAACAGATCAACATGCTTACGTCCAGCAGTTACGCGAAGGTGTGCCGAATTTCTTTGCGACCCTCATCGAAGTTCTAGAAGATCGTCAGGGTGCATCGGCAGAAATAGATCCTGGAGTGACATCAGGCGATTATCTTTCCGGTTTTCTCCAAGGAACCCGACAAGCGCTTTATGAAAATCAGCGGGATTCCATCGCAATTACTATTCCCCAAGTTAACCCCCGAATTGTCGGGGCATTAATTGCTTTGTATGAACGTGCTGTTGGTTTATATGCTAGCTTGGTCAACGTCAACGCTTACCATCAACCAGGGGTAGAAGCTGGCAAAAAAGCTGCCGCCAGTATTCTTGACTTACAAACACGAGTAGTGGCAGTTCTACAAAAAGAAAAAACTCCCCTTTCTGTGGAAGAACTCGCCGAAAAGGCAGGTGCATCAGAGCAAGTTGAGGCAATTTACAAGATTTTGCGTCATCTCCATACCAATAAGCGCGGTGTGGTTTTGCAAGGCGATCTGCATAAACCCAGTAGTTTGAGAGTTTCTGCTAGCTGATAACTCTAGTGCAGATATCACATTTTGTGGATGATTGTTGTATCTGCAACAATTCTTTACTGTGAAGCATCTTAGATAGAAGGTATATCTTCAATCTAGGATGCTTCACTGTATGATTGTCAATACCATTTTGGATTTTAGATTTTAGATTTTGGATTGGGAATAGCGTTCTGACTTTGGGTTTACTGAATCCATCTGTCGCAATCATTTTTCAAATTGGTATAATTCACCATTTTAATTGTGAATTGCCATTAGGCGTTGGTTAAAGTAGCTCTTGGGTAAGAAACAGCGATCGGGTAAAAAAGGATTGTTGACATTTTGAGACAAAAAAGTACTTGGCTTATCTCGATGACAAAATGGTGGTACAATTCCCCAGTCTTCTGCCAGCCAAATCCAATATCCTGTCTCAATTCTGCCGTAGTTTGATACCGTCAGAATCTCGCCAACGCTGTTGTTAATTGATACTAATTCGGACGACGATTTGATTTCAGTTAACAACCAAGCTAACTCTTCTACGGAAAAGTAATAACCATTCTCCACACCTATATCGACAAAATGCTGTGGGCTTTTAGCTGTTAGTAATTGTTCTTTAAGAGACGGCGTTTTTTGTGCAAAATCAAAAAGATCCCAAATCTGTTTTCTGGTGATTAAAAACCAAGCAAGTTCTTCTGCGGTTAGATTGTAACCATTTTCTGTTGCTAACTTGAGAAATGGCTCAAGACTATCAGTTTCTCCTAGTTTATATTTTAGTGCGAAAGTCTGCTCTACCAATGACAAAAAATCAATAATCTTTTGCCATGTAACTCTGTTAAAACTTTTGTTAACTTTTATTTTTTCTTTCCAATAGTTATATTTCTCTTCTTGAAGAAAAAAGTTCCAAATTTGATAATACATAATTCATCTTTCCTGAGTCTTTAACTTGCTAATGAATTGTAATTAGTGAATACCAGTGTAGTCAGTATAAGAAGACTCTTCGACAGTATTGAGGTGACTATCTTTTGTAAATGAAGTTACACAGTAGCTAAGTATAAAATTTTTGTAAAGTTTATCACCATAAATCAAAATTACTGAGAAAAAAAGCAACAACGAGCTACGGTTGGGTTGAGCAGCGATCGCTAAGACTGAAGATGAAGTTTTTGATCGGCGTTGTCAGGCAATTTTTGAACGTGTGCGTCCCGATTTGATTCAGGAACACTATGGTTGGTATATTGCAGTGGAGCCGGATAGTGGAGATTACTTCATTGATGTAGAGAAAGAAGTAGCTAGTCAAAAAGCACGTCAGCACTACCCTAATGCTATACACTTTCTGTTTTGCCTGAATGAGACTGGAACCACTGGCACAATATGATTCAGGGTATTTTTGACAATAGGGGACAGCTATTTTTTGAAATTGAATTTATTAGTGATGATGGATTAAACCTGCCTGTAGATGCCATATTGGATACAGGTTTCACAGGTTTTATAGCAATTAACAAACAAGATTTAGACGGTCTTAATTGGCAGTTTATACGTAAGGAACGTCTGCGAACTGCACAAGGAGAAGCGAGATTTAATATCTATTTAGGTAAGGTACTATTGGATGCACAGGAGTATGAGATTCCTGTTTATGTAGGGGATGAAATTACAGAGGTTTTGTTAGGTTCAGAGTGGCTAAAAATTCTGCCGTTGGTAATTAATTATCAGGCTAATATTTTGACTCTGGGATAACTGCAATATCTATTGGTATTAATAGGTAAATAGCGTAGAAAGTAAAAGCGATGCCTACGGCTGGCTACGCCTACGCTATTCAAATTATCTTAGTTGAAATGCTGTTATAACAAGATTAAAGCTATCAATTAATTGGAAGTAAAATCATGAATATCCAAATTAAACCTGAATTAGAGCAAATTATCCAAGCGCAAATTGCTACAGGTAGATATGCAAATCCAGAAGAAGTAATTAGTAAAGCATTAAAGTTGCTATTAGAGTGGGAAAAAGGTTATCAACAGTGGGTTGAAGAAACAAGAGAAAAAGTTGAGGTTGCTATTGAACAACTAGATAGAGGAGAAGGTATTGATGGAGAATTTGTAGTTGAACAATTGCGAGAAAAGCTGCGTCAAGCGAGAGAAGCGCAAGGATGAAGCGGCAATTTTACGCTAGCTTATTCTAGATTAATTGGTAACTTGCGTAAAAAGTAAAAGCGATCGCTCCTCCAATCACTGCTTTTAATTCGTCCTAAATAGCCTGTTAATGGCGAAGAAAGTTCTATTAGAATTTCGTGAATTTCATCTGTTTTTAGTGCCTGTGGTGGATGTGAACCGAAGTAAGCACCATGTAAAGCTTCGACACCAGCAGATTCTGTACCTGAGTTTTCCAGATAATTTTTGACAAGCTGGATAATGTGCGATCGCAATTTAATCTCTTTTTCCACTTTATCAATATATTCATTAATTTTGTAATCAATCTGTCCAGGTTCTAGATTTTGCTGTAATTCAACTAAATTAATAGCACCTGGATATTTGGCTTTGAATTCAACTAATTTTTGTAAAGTCATAGCATTAATAATACTTACTTTCCATTTTTGCGCGGCTTTTAGTATATCCGTAGATGGATTACCTGGCCCAATTACTAATTTTGCTGAATCAAGAAATTTATCAGCACCTAAATGCATTCCACCTAGCTTAATTAATTCCTCAACTGTACCGCTAGGAATAAGCCTACCCGCTTTACACTCGCAAACAATAGGGTAAGGTTTTGAACAAAATAAATCTAAGCCTCCAGCCCCGCCTTTGTAAGCATTTTCAACCTTGAACCCTAAAAACTCCAGACTTTTACGTGCAATGTTTTCAAAATCTGTACCAGCTTGATAGTTGCTTTTTTTCTCCTCTAGCTCGATGCTGCGATCGCCTAATTTTGCGATATCATTTATCCAAGCTAAATTTGCGTCAGGTTGCTTAATAATGAGATTGTCACTACTCCACCCTAAAAATACTTGAATATCACGATCTAATTCTTTAGCCGCTGGTTCGGTAATGGCAAGAGATGCGATCGCACTTTGTAATTCTTCAAGTTCAGGATGCAGTGGTGCCTCTAATTTTTCTAGTTGATGCTTGCGTTGGGTGAAAGTGCGATCGGTTAATATTGGCTTGTCTTCAGAAACCGTTAAAAAATTAGGTAAACTAACAAATTTTCCTAACTTTTCCTGAATGTTGGGATTAACAGATATTTCTTGTAAGTGAGGTAACTGATAAACACGCAAGTAAGTTAAAAAAAGATACTGTTGTTGCCGGAGTATCTCTTTTAGCACTTGTGGTTTCCATATTGTTGATTTAGACAAAATATCTAATGGCTTAGTCTCGTCTAAAATTTGACAAAGTTCACATTTAGCCCAAGCTTTAATTGAAACTGAAGACTCACCAGAATAAAGTGCAAATCTCTGCCCAGGACGAATAAACATCTTGGGTAAAGCTGCAATTGTTCGCCCCTGTATTAAAGCTTCAATATCAGAGGCGGGTAGACACAGTGCTGTTGGAATTGAGAACAGCTGATTCATTTTTATTTTGCTATGGTTTCATTTCTATATTGTCAACATTTGCAAGAATCTGAGGAATACTTATAGGAAATTCATCATCTGTTAAATTATCGGGTATTTGCCCCGAAGGAGCGCTTAAAATTTCTCTAACCAGAGGATTATTTATCGCTAGCTTTTTCTGTTTAATAAAGTCAAAAATTTGTTCTTCTGTTAATTCGCAACTTCTCCAGTTATAGTAAATAGATGAGATAGCTAAAAGAGGTTTAATATCTTCCTTCTGTAATAGTACCCATTCTCCACCTCTTTTTTTCAAAAGAATTCTCAGACATTCTTGAGGCACTGAAGCTCCAGGATTAATTTTTTTGGAGCGAACTAAGCAACCACGAGTCAGATCAAATTTTTCGTATTCAATTAGTCTTTTCAATGCTGCACCTATAAACTTTCCACCGGATTGTTGAATAACAACTATTCCTATCTTGACTTGTCCATTATTACCAACAATCCTGAAATTAAGGTATCCTTGATCTACTTTATTGGCTAAAATTTCCTCGACTTTTTCAACTTTTACTTTTTCTATCTCTACTGTATCCTTAGCTAAACTAGTGAATGCTACCTTTAGAGCAGCAGCAATTGCCACCTCATCTTCTATCAGTAAATCGATGGCAGTATCAACATTTACTACAGCTGCCTTAAAGTACGGTTCAACCGGATGAATATCTAGATTAGTCAAAGCAAAATTCTCTGCACACCATTTTAAAACCGACCTAACAGTAGGTCTTTCTTTACCGAGTTCTCGAACTTTATTTTCATCAAATGGATAGAGAGAATGAGGAGGTGACTGTTGATTTTCTTGATAAAACTCTCGCAACCATTGACTAACTATGGCTATCACATCGTCAGGATTTAAGAAATTTAGCCGAATTGGTCGCCGATCAACTTGATTGCTAACTAATCTATCCATAACAGCTTCAGCCTGTGGTAGTAGCTTAATTTGCTGCTCCCAAGTTTCACGGTACATCGTCAGCAGAAAAACACCTGTTTTCAAGCTGTTATACATATCCTTAACTAAATTGGCAACAACCTGGGCTGTTGTAAAACCAGATTCAGAAATTTCCAAATTATCTAATTCATCGAAGCAAATAACTGGGATTCTATAATCACTAGTTAAATCTATAATTTGGCGAACAGTAATTAATGCGTCAGCTTCTCTATCATCACTTTGAAAATTTGGCAGCCCCATTATTTCAGCTTGTGATTGTGCTAATTCCAAACCGGATAACCAATAGCTTGCATAATTAATATGGACTGGAGAAAGTGTCCACAAAATTGCTTTTACTATGTAAGGATTAGTGATTTCGGGCTTGTTTTGTAGAATAAGTTCTGTAAAGTGTTCAAGAAATTTAGTTGAGTATTTATTTAACCAAGTTGGATATTGACTAATATACTGTTGTGGTGTGTGGTTCCACTGTTTAGCTTCGTTAATTAAAGCTGTTGCAATTTCCTGCCACTGCATTACTTTTTGGCTACCAAAAGCTCTAAGGCTAGAAGCAACACTTTGTAAAAATTGAAACTTAATTTCATTTAAGTTATCAAATTTACTCATGTAAATAAATAAACTGCTATTTTCTGTCTGTAGACGGTGACGAATTCGACTAATAACATGGCTTTTTCCAGCACCTTTTTCAGATGCGATTGTGATACCTATAGTTTCACTTTGTCCTTTACTAATTTTTTCAATTGCTTCAAATACTGCATCTGAAGCATGAGCATTAATTGAAGGTACGTCGGGAAAGCTTTTACCCCATATTTGTTGAGGTCTGACAACAATATGTCCGGCAAATGGGTTTTGATTTCTAATCAATTCGTCAATGGTAGATGTATTAGTAAGCATAATTTTGGTGAATGAATGTGTGATGATTTAAAACAAAGTTGAAGGTTATAAACTTATGGCGTAGCAGCGTAGTCCATTAAGTTTGGTACTAATAGAATCTTCTATTTTGTCGCTTGCATTATCTTCTACAGTTCCACCTTGCAACTGCAAAATATCGTTAGCTTGCATTTCTAGTAGCCAATCATTAAACTCTGTACGACTCACCCGATCGCCAATTCCTCTCCTAATCCGATAAATTGGCACCAGATGATTAAAGTTGTACTCATAGTTCAGCTTGTCGTATACTTCCAACACCACTGACTTAAACTCGTCGTAAGAAGCGATCGCCCCATTCTTCCCATTAACCGCTACATCTGCACTAGCTACCGCAACACCAATCTCACCAATCCATTTCACTAACGCATTCGCCGCCCAAGTTCCAACAATCCTCCCTTCAAACTTAAAATCATCGCTCCTCAAACCATCACCTAATACCTCTAAACCCTTGGGAGATATCAGAGAATATCCCTTTTTGGAAATGGCGATCGCTCCTTGATTCTGTAATTCCTCGAATATCCCTTGATAATCTGCTACCTTTTTATTTTTGGAGACAATTCGTTTCGTAAGTACACCTTTACTGACTTGCTGTTGAATTCCTCCCAAATCCCACAAAGCTAAAAGCACACGAGTTCTGGTTTGGGTTGCGTTTTGTGATGTCATACTTAGTGTATTTTTTTGAAAAATATCATCGTAGTAACTGTATCTTTTTAAGTTATTGAGCCACGCAAAAAGAACCGAGAAATTGCTGAATATTTTTGTTTTTCCAGGAAAAAAATTCATCAAAAATCAACAAGATATTTCGTTGGGATGAAGTGAGTTTCTCTCAAAGGCAGGATGGAATATTTGATAAATTCGCTCATGATGTTAATCAAGTGCTGTAATTGTGCTGTTGTAAATTAGCAGTAAATGTTTTTGCAATCCCAGGCAAAATAACAGGAACTTAAACTCTGTAGTTGCAACAGCAAGGCTTTTAGTAAACGTAGGTGATGATAAGATCCGATGATTACAATATTTAAAGAACGTAAAGTAGTTTCACGTTTGCTGGCAGTGTTGCTGTCGGCATTGCTAACAGTGCCATTGCTGAGTAGCTGCGGAGGAGGTTCTCGAAATGCATCTGTACCACCACCTGTTGATGATACCGTTGGTAGAACAGTAAGCGATCGCACCACAAACCAACCCGAAGTTAAAAAGGGCTTGTCTGGTGGTCAAAAAGTGGCAATATTGGCGGGTGCAGCAGCACTTTATTACCTCTACAACCAGCATAAGAATGCTCCACAAGAAGGAGCGCAAGGTAAGTACTATCTTTCCAAGAATGGGCGTGTATACTACCGTGATGCTGAACATCGCGCTCATTGGGTAACCCCACCAGCAGAAGGAATTCGAGTACCAGAATCTGAGGCGCAACAGTATCGGCAATTCCAAGGGTACAACGGGAGTTCCTCAGGCCGTGACTTAACTGGCATAACTTCATCCGCAGCTCCAGCTCTCTAGATTCAGCCAAGCGTGTGTAAATCTCAAGCGGGTTTCCCGGAGGATAACGCCGATCGCGCACGTGGAATACACGAAACTAAACAAGGAGACAAAACATGGTAAATGAATTTTTGCGAAAGGCGAAGGATTTGCTGTTGGGGTCGAACAGCGATCGAGGTGAGCAAGACGCTGAATTCCGCGATCGCAACGTCCGCCCAGCCAGCGAAGACCCCTACGGCGACCCCGCAGACCTAGCATCTTACGGTGATGTCCGCCCAGCTAGCGAAGACCCCTACGGTGACCCCGCAGACCTAGCATCTTACGGTGATGTCCGCCCAGCTAGCGAAGACCCCTACGGTGACCCCGCAGACTTGGGATCGTATGGCGATGTCCGCCCAGCTAGCGAAGACCCCTATGGCGACCCCGCAGACCAGGATTACCGCCGTTAACAGGAAACTAATATTTTGAAACTCCCCATGCATAGAATGCATGGGGAATTTCATAGCAATTACAGTAAAAACTTTTAATCCAAAATCCCAAATCTAAAATCCAAAATTGCTATCATCTATTAGCCAAAATTTCCTGCGATCGTTCAATATTTTTTCGCACAGATTCAGCCGAAGTATGCAAAGCTTCTGTTTCTTCATCGGTGAGATTTAATTCCAACACACTCTCAATTCCGCCGCATCCCAACCGACAAGGAACACCAATCACAACATCTTCTAAACCGTATTCACCTTGCAGATAAGCCGCCACCGGCAACAACCGCGACTGATTCAATAAAATCGATTCTACCATCACACTAGTAGCCGATGCCGGAGCAAAAAAAGCGCCACCCGTCTGCATCAATTCCACAATTTCTGCACCACCGTTGCGAGTTCTTTCTACCAAACGTGCAATTGTAGCTGCATCCAGTAATTCTGTAATGGGAATGCCGTTAACAGTGGCATAACGAGATAAGGGCACCATTAAATCGCCGTGGCTACCCAATACCATTGCTTTGACATCGGCAGGTAAAACCCCCAATTCCAGGGCAATGAAGGTTTCAAAACGGGCAGAATCTAACACACCAGCCATACCCATAATTCGGCTGCGTGGTAAACCAGTAGCTTGCCAAGCTAAATAAGTCATCACATCCAAAGGATTGGTGACGACAATAAAAATAGCATTGGGAGAGTGAGCGATCGCATTCTTCGCCGCTTCGACTACAATCTTGGCATTAGTTTTCAGCAAATCATCCCGACTCATACCTGTTTTTCGGGGAATTCCTGCGGTAATCACCACAATTTGCGAACCAGATGTATCAGCATAATTATTTGTGCCAATAATCTGACGATTATGTAATTCAATTCCCCTAGCCTCAACCAAATCCAGTGCTAGACCTTGAGGCATTCCTGCAATAATATCTAGCAGAACCACATCTGCCAGGTTTTTCTCCGCAATACGTTGAGCTAAAGTACTGCCAACCCTACCCGCGCCGACAATAGTGACACGAGGTAAATTACACACAATTGGAGAATTAGAAGAAAAAGACATAAATTAAAGAAGAATACAGAATTCAGAATTCAGAATTCAGAATCAATTAATGGGGGATTCAAACCCACTATTAATTTTAGACCACCAAATTTTAGATTTGCTAGGGAACTTAAACCTGTTTATTCATCCACAATTCACACAGAATTCAATTGGATAATTCTGATTCCTGACTCGTGAATTCTGTTTTATTAAAATGCAACTTTTTTCAAAAATAATTCAGAATCCAGGAGACAGAATGAATGCTCAATTCTGACTCCTGAATTCTGAATTCTGAATTCTTATTTAAACTCTTCTAGTTGATCTACACGCAACCAAATATTTGGTGTTGGCACTTTCCCAAACTTAACAAGTGCATAATCACCTTTGAGGTCTACAATTTCGCCCTTAGAGTCAAATAAATAGGAAGGAAAGCGACTATCACTAGCTTTTGCTTCCAGACTGTTCTCCAGTTTCTCGCGCACAGCGCGAACCATATCGCCTTTTTTGACTGCCATGAATTCCCCTCTCAAATTTGTAACTTGCTTTATCTGCATTTTAAGAGAGTTAGAACTCACAAGTAACAAATGAGGTCTAAAAACTCCTAACCCCCAACTCCTAACTCCTAATACGGTTTCATCCTAAGGTTGATACAAATACCTTGGTAGAGTAGCACAGCTATGCTACCCTACGGTAAATCTATATGTATCAAAATTTTCGTTAAATAGTATAACTCCCAATTCCTAACTCCTAACTCTTAACCCCCAACTCCCAACTCCCCACTCCCCATTCCCTACATCCTTTGACACTCAGGACAAAAGTGACTCGATCGCCCAGCAAGCCTAATCCGCATAATTGCTGTACCACAAACTCGACAGGGTTCTCCAGCGCGGTTATAAACCCAGGCTACCCCCCCATAGTTGCCATTGACACCCTTAACATTGAGAAAATTACTAAAAGTCGTACCACCAGCCTCAATGCTGGTTTCTAACACTTGAATTATCGCTGTTCGTAAATCCTCGATTTGCTTTAGCTGTAAATCGGTACACAATGTCTCAGGTAAAATTCCACTCTTAAATAGGGCTTCATCAGCGTAAATATTACCTAATCCCGCCACCACCGACTGATCCAGTAGGGCAGTCTTAATGGGACGGCGACGCTTTTGGAGTTTATTTGCTAGATACTCAACAGTGAATTCATCTGAAAATGGGTCTGCTGCCAACTTTGCCAAACCCGTTATGACACTTTCTACAGGAACACCAGGCGGAACCCACCACATTTGGCCGAAGGTACGCTGATCCACAAAGCGTAATTCTTGGCGATCGCCAAAAAATAATCTGACTCGCGTGTGCTTGTGTAATGGTTCATCTCCATGCACCCAAAGTAGCTGACCGGTCATTCGCAGATGAACCCCTAGCCAACTGGTTGAGGAGTGGGAGTGTGGGGGAGATGAGGGAGATGAGGGGGTGAATTCAGCTAGCAAATATTTGCCGCGACGATGCCAAATAGCGATCGCATTGTTTTTAATTCCATCAACAAACTCACCAATAGAAAACGGGTAGGCGATGGTGCGATCGAGCAACACATCTCCACCCGTGATTTTTTGGTTGAGGGTCAATTGATTTAGACCCCTCCGGACTGTTTCAACTTCAGGCAGTTCAGGCATTCAAGCTGATTAAGCAAGCAAATTTTAGTATATTTGGGGACTAAGCAATTTAGAGATGACGTAGTGTGTAGACACCCGTAGGTGACCAAAACCATACTACTGAGGAGAAACCGTAAATACCCGCAGGGCGGCTTCTCATAGATTAAGGTAGGCTAAGAGCAAGGATAAAAGAACTGAAAGTTTCATATTTCAGACTTCATACTTGAGACTTCCCTTCATCATCCCATTAAACAGTCCCCTTGTGGGTTTGCTGCTTATTTTTTAGCCTTAGCCTTTGGTGCTTCGACTTCTAATAGCTCGTCTGCGGCAAAGTTGTTGGTATTGATACCAGAGTAATTTACCTTTTCAAAACGGACAATTACTGGGTATTTGATGCCGCTTTGATCGACAGAAGCCACAGTTCCTACATCTTGAAACCAGTAGGATTCAGGGCGGAGAACACGTACTTTAGAGCCACGTTGAACCATGATTAATTTCCCTTTTAGTTATCAATTGCCAATTTAGAGGGCTAATTGATTTCACTCTACAACCTGAAGGTCGCAGCAAGAGGCTTTGTTAAGTTATTTGTCTGAATTGGGTGTAGGGTATGGGGCATGGGCATTGGGCATGGGGCATTGGGCATGGGGCATTGGGCATGGGGCATTGGGCACAAGAGGCAGAGGTGCGGAGGGGCAGAGGGGCAGAGGGGAAAAACTTACTGCTCCCCTGCTCCCTCATCTCCCCAATCCCCAATCCCCAATCCCCAGTCCCAAATAGTGCCTAAACCCTATTGACAAAGTTTTCGCAATCATGTACCTTCGTTCGCAAACAGTACTTTTGCATCACCTTATGTTTTACTCAATACGAACACACTTCCCTCGTTACCTCTACCGATTCGCAAATCGTTATCTATATAAGTAATATCTAACCAGCCTTGCTGTTGATTGTTGTTTATAGCAACATCAATCCCCGGAAATTTTCTACCTGCTTCAATTTGTTGGATAAAAGTTACCGGAGAATTGTATTCTATTAAACGTTGTAAGCCGATAATAGACCGCTCAAATTTTACTTGGACACGTTGGGATGAAACTGGCTCAAATTTGGCAGCTACGCTGACTAATCCTTCTAGATAAGGTAAGCCGTAAATCTCTGCTATGTTGTAAACGCTGGTAGTTTCTACCCGAATACACTGATAGATTTGACCTAGTTTGCACAAAGGTAGACGATCTAAGTTTAAAAGAGCCTTGCTAGTGGTGTATAGTAATCGCCAATTGCCATTTAGCAGGTCGTTAGCTTCCACCGGACGTGGCGTAGGATTAAAGCCTTCTAAGTTGGCGATCGCTGCTAGGATAGCCTGTTTCTGTACTTGGGTCGCCAATAGACCGCGATTTGTACCAGCGATGGCATCGATCAGAGCCGCTTTTCCAATCATTGTCTGTGACCTCAAAAATCACTCACTTTTCATCAGCATAAACAAGTTATTCATAACCTATGTGTAAAACCAAAAAAATTACTAATAACGACTTGACCTAGACCATCAGCGTATTAAATAAAAAATTTCTATCTGAATGCGGATTTCTCGACTCAAGGGTTGAAAGGATAACTAAATTAATCCGTGTCGAGTGATAGACTCTAAATGTCAACTTACGTAAACCTTTTCTTGTCTTCGTCGATATGTTGAACTCTCCATTACGTGAAGAACCCCGTAATCAACGAGCTGGTGTAATCCCCCTAAAGCAAGAATCCTCGCTCCTAGATTGGTTACAAACTAACGGTCGTCTCATTGCGCGTGACGTTCACGAACCGGATTTTCAAGATGATGAAGAAGAAATAGACTCCCTAATGGGCGTAGAAGATGGAATTGTGGATTACGACCTTGATGATGACGACGATATAGGAATTGCTGAAGATTAGTCTTTTATCTTGAGAAACTTGGCGATCTGCCTAGTTTCTGGTATTTAGTTTTATAAGTGTGGAGTGAAGGGAAACTTCTGTGGACGCTAAATTATCTCCTGAGCAAGGATTAAACATTTCTGGAATCGCTCTAGCCTCTTTATTAGCCGTAGGGTTAGGCACAACCGCATTTTTCTTGGATTGGATGGCGAATCGGTCACCCTGGCAAGCGATGTCGCTAACTCTGCCACTATTGTTGTGTGCCCTGGCTTCAGGTATTATGGGTTATCTAGTAATACCTGTACTACAAGCGCTCAAAACTGGACAAATAATCCGCGAAGATGGGCCCCAAGCTCATCTCAAAAAGGCAGGAACTCCCACAATGGGCGGCATATTTTTTGTACCTGTAGCTGTGATACTAGCCTGCGTATTGTCCAACTTCGCCACAGAGGTGCTTGCAGTTTCGGCGTTAACAATCAGCTACGGATTTATTGGTTGGCTCGACGATTGGCAAATTCTCCGCCGGAAGTCAAATAAAGGTATATCCCCCCGGATGAAACTGGCTTTACAGGTAAGTTTTGCCGTGGTGTTTTGTGTATGGCTGATGTTTAATCAACCTTCTAATATTACAAGTATAGCTTTGCCTTGGGTTAGCTTTACACTACCCTTAGGGTTCCTATTCTGGCCTCTGGCAGGTTTTGTGCTAGTTGCAGAAAGTAACGCTACTAATTTAACTGATGGTATTGATGGCTTGGCAGGCGGAACAGTAGCGATCGCTCTTTTAGCCTTGGGTGCCCTAATTGCACCTACAGCACCGGGTTTGATGGTTTTTTGTGCTGCTTTAAGTGGCGGTTGCTTAGGTTTCTTAGCCCATAACCGTAACCCAGCCCGTGTTTTCATGGGAGATACTGGTTCTCTCGCACTGGGAGGAGCTTTAGCGGCTGTAGCGCTATTGACAAACAGCTTAGTAGGACTGTTCATTCTCAGCGGTATCTTCTTCGTAGAAACTCTGTCTGTGATGGCACAGGTAAGTTACTACAAAGCCACCAAAGGTCCTGATGGCAAAGGCAAGCGTCTTTTCAAAATGGCACCCCTACACCATCATCTAGAATTAACTGGCTGGTCAGAATTGCAAGTAGTTGGAGTGTTTTATATCATCGCTGCAATTTTAGCTGCCATTTGTTTAGCGATCGCACCTTTCTAGAAATTGTTGAAAAACTAATTTAATAAAAAAGAACCCTGGAAGTTTCGGGGTTTCTTTTTTATTTATTTGAATAACAATCTACAATCTTTTTATCTAGATTTACAATATGATGTTTCTAGAGCCAGGAACTAGAGGATAAAAATGACAGTATATGCCCTAAATTTACCTGACCAATTGAAGCATGAAGTTGAGCAATTAGCCCAGAGTCAGGGCGTTTCCCTTGACCAATTTATTTTGTGGGCTGTAACAGAAAAAGTAAGTACCCTCAAAGCATCTTTTGGACAAATTGCTTATCGTCAGGGGACAAATGGACAACTTGTGCCAATTATTAAGGGGACGGGAATTAGGGTACAGACTGTGGCGATCGCTTCTCAAAAATGGGGTATGAGTCCAAGCCAAATTACTAATGAGTATGAACTTGCCGAAGCACAGGTAAGAGAAGCTCTAAGTTTTTATGCAGTAAATAAAGAGCAGATTGACGCGGCGATCGCTTCTGAGCAATCTTTAGAAATTACTAATGGTTAAACTCAAGCTTCATCTGGATGCAGATGCCTCAAGTAAATCACTGCATTCAGCATTGGTGTCTAAAAGCTATGATGTGACTCGTACTCCAAATGACTGGATGCCCTTGGATGCTAGTGATGAAATTCAATTATTACGCTCAACTGCTCAGGGCAGATGTATCTTTACTTTCAACGTGAGAGACTTTATTGTTCTATCGCAAAAGTATCCTCAACATGGCGGTATTATCCTTGCTGCTCAGAATAGTTGGTCACTTTCGGACTTGATTGCGGCATTAGATTGTCTATTATCTGACGCAGAAGCAACAGATTGGGTTGGTACGGTAGATTGGCTCAATCGGTGGCGTTAGACATTCTGAAATAGCTGAATTGCTAATGCGATCGCACCTTTCTAGAAATTGTTGAAAAACTGATTTAAGAAAATAGGACTTACGCACTGTACAAAAGAACTATTTTGTGTATCAACGTAAATACGTTGTTCCAGGCTTTTGGAGGTTGCTTTTGATTGCTGGCGATCGCCAAAATATGATTGAAAAACCTAGATAAAAGCTTTGAAAACTCTATCTGCCATTTTTGCTTTTATGTCAATGCGTAAGTCCTAGAAAAAACCCTCGAAGCTTCGGGGGTTTTTTTATTTGGAATCTGCATTACTCCACAGAACCCCAAAACCAGTTGCCTACAGCACCGGGTTCCTTTTCACTTAGAAATTCTCTCTTAGCAGAAACAAACTCTTCTTTAGAGAGGATGCCGTCTCGATCGATATCAAGCTTGGAGAAAACAAAAGCTGATTTTTCAGCATCTAAGTCAAACACACTGAAAAAGAGACGATGCTCTTGTTGTGATATCTGACCATCACTGTCTAAATCAACAATGTCAAACACAGTCTCTATTAAAGGGTCATTGTAATCTGGATTTGAAACGGCTTTCTCTATGCCCTGACAAAATTCTTCGGGACTTACCTTACCATCTCCATCCAAATCCGCTTTAGACCAAAAATTTTCCCAAACATCAAGCCACTTAAACAACAAATCTTTGTGAATCTCTGAACCAAGGTCTGCGCCACGGATGTTGGCGAACCTCTGAGCAAAAATCTCAGCATCTTCTTTCCCAATGAAGCCTGAATTATTGGCATCCAGACAGTGAAAGTGATGCAGTAACTTTTTTCTATGATATTCGCTTAACAATGCTTTTCCCTTTTGCTCACCACACGTACTTACATTACCACAATAGTACGTAATATTTATTTTGATAAATACCAGCAACAGCGCGAGAAGCGATCGCCCACCCTTCCCTAACAAATTTTACCAAAGCGATGTCTAAGGGCGGGCTACGCCTACGCCTTTACAACACCATCATTCAACTGACGTTATCCGTCAGATTCATCAATTTTTTAACGTAAGATTAAACTGATAGCACAACGCGAGATTTCATGGCCATAAGATTTATTCTGAGCGACTATGTTGAAGTAGCGATCGCCCAGGCAATTTATGACAAACTCGAAGATGGCAGTTTTGCATGTAAGATTCCTGTTTGCAAAGGAGTTATTGCTTTTGGTGTAACTTTGCGCGAGTGTGAAAATGAGTTGCGTTCAACACTCGAAGACTGGATTCTGCTTGGCTTGAAGCTCGGACATCCTCTACCAGTAGATCGCTCTTTGGATTAGTCAATAGTTGACGTTATCCTTGAGTAAATAGTAATGTAAACTCAAACATATATCCTATGCCATGAATATATCTTTAACACCAGAACTAGAGCAGTTTATCGAGTCAGTAATTAAAACAGGTAGATATTCATCTACTTCTGAGGTAATTCGTGCTGCTTTACAACTACTAGAAAAACGAGAGATGGGGAGTGAACTGCGATTAGAGGAACTCCGCAAAGAAATTGCTGTTGGAATTGAACATTCAGATCGTGGTGATGTATTTGATGGGGAAGAGGTATTAAGGGAACTACGAGAAGAAATTCAGCAGGCACAGCAGAGTTAAGAATGAGTAGATATATTTTGAGTGCTGCTGCCAAACAAGACTTAAAAGATATAAAAAACTATATGAGCCGATTTAGCTTAAGTGCAGCTAGTCGGTTTCTTGATGCTTTTGAGGAAAAATGTCTTTTATTAGCAGATTTTCCGGAACTTGGGCGTAGTCGTGAGGAACTAGCACCTAATTTACGCAGTTTGCCAGTGGATAATCAGGTGATTTTTTATCGTCCAGTTAGAAATTGTATCCAAGTTGAAAGGGTGTTGAGTGGATATCGAGATTTTGAAGATATTTTTCATGAAAGCGAAGAAAATGAAAGCGATCGCTTTCCATAATTCATACGCACAAAAAAGCGATCGCCTGTAGATTTACACTTGAAAGTGGAGCGATCGCCCTCACAACACTTCTGAACAAAAGCGATGTTTCTACACTTTCTACCAGTGTCCAAGGAATAGGAGCCAAAGCAAATAAACTCAGTTACACCTTTAAGCAAGATTTGCTTAACAGTTTCGTTTGCTTGCAACTGTGTCATTAGTGCTTGCAATTGCTTGGCAAAAGCTTCGTCTTCTTCCATAATTACGCGATTATACTTAAATATTCACCAGTCTAAACTCTATTTCCGCATTTGACTTACTAAATGAGCCAGTTCGGGTAAAATGAGTTTTTCCATACCTAACCGCACAGCATTACTAGAACCGGGAAGCGAAAAGATTAATTTATTTTGATAAATACCAGCAACGGCGCGAGAAGCGATCGCACGGGAACCAATTTCTTGATAACTTAATAAACGAAATAACTCACCAAATCCCGGCAAGGTTTTCTCTAATAACTGCTCAATTGCATCATAGGTAGTATCTCTGGGTGCAATACCTGTACCACCATTAAAAATTACAACATCCAAATTTGCACTTTTACCCAGATTTTCTATCTGCTGTTGAATCTGTGTTGGCTCATCTTTAATAATCGCATAGGCTCCTACAGTATGGTTAGCAGCAATGAGTAACTTCTGAATTAGCTGACCACTTTTGTCTGTTTCCGTCGTGCGTGTGTCGCTGACGGTAACCACGGCACAAGTCAGCGTAATTCCAGATGAGTCTGGGTGGGGTTGTTGCGTCATGGGGAGGGGAGTGGGGAGATGAGGGGGACGCGGGGACGCGGGGACACGGGGACGCGGGGACGCAAAGAGAGATGGGGAACAAAGAATAACTAATGCCCAACAACAAATGACAAATGACCAACGCCCCTATGCCCCATGCCCCATGCCCTATGCCCTATCCCTCATTTTTACTGAGTCCAAGACCGTTTTCATCGCCATATCGCTGCATGAAGCGCAGAAAGCGATCCCATTCTTCGGGAGATTTCATCAAGTAAACTGCTTCTAATGCTTCTGGTCTTCCGTTGACAAATTTAGCTTTAACTTCACGGGTGATGATTTCGCCTTCTTCGTCAATCAGGTACATTCCCGTGATGTCGTCGGTGCTGGCTTGGTCTAGAATTTTGGGATTTTCAAAAATAAATGTTGCCGTGCCAGTTTCACCACTGCGTCCTCGCGTCAAACGCACGTCTGGGACTACTTCTTCGTCAACACCTCTAGAAAACTGGATTTTCGCCATGATGAATGAATTTAAATTTTTGCGATCGTTAGTTTAATATTCTCTCATTAATTAGAACTCCACGGTCTATAGGCGACTGTAATTCATATTTTTGTTAGTGTATATACTTAAGGTGCTTCTTTTTCAACTACTAAAGTCACCGGACCATCGTTTTCGATTGTAACTTGCATCATTGCACCGAATTTACCAGTTTCCACGAGCAAACCACTGGCTTTTAACTTGGTAACAAAACGATTATATAAATCTTCTGCTGATTGAGGAGCGGCTGAGCGATCGAAAGAAGGACGACGACCTTTGCGACAGTCACCATAAAGGGTAAACTGGCTGACTACCAACAACTCGCCGCCAATTTCTTGTACGGATTTTTGCCAGCGTTCGTCCCCTTGTTCATCAGGAAACAGCCGCAATTCTAAGCATTTACGCACCATCCAGTCGAGTTCAGCATCAGTATCGCTACTGGCAATGCCTACAAGTAAGTTGAGTCCCCGCCCGATTTTACCGATGATTTCGCCATTAACGATAACTTGAGATGATTTAACTCGCTGGATGACAACACGCATAGGAAGTTAGGAGTTCAGGGGAGGAAATGCGATCGCTATTCTCTCATTTTCATCATTCAAAATCGATGCCAGAACCAATAAAAAAGTATTCCCAGGCTGAACCTGGGAACAAGAACAAAATTTCAACTCCTAACTCTTGTAGAGACGCGATTCATAGCGTCTCTACTCCTAACTTTTATTTCCCAAACCCTTTACCGCGACTGGTACAAGGTAAACAAATACAGTTTTCTATTTGAGTCGTTAAAGTTTCACGATCCAAATTTTGACCAATCAGCACTATTTGGTTTTTGGGTTGACCTTGCCAATCATCATCATCCAAGGTGAAGCGTTTACCACAGAGGTGGAAAATATGACGCTTCGGACTTTCATCAAACCACATAATCCCCTTTGCTCGGAAGATATTTGAGGGTAGCTGGTTGTCTAAGAAATACTGAAACTTTTTAATAGAAAAAGGTTTGTCACTCTGGAAAGATATGGAAGTAAAGCCATCATTTTCTAAATGGTCAGAGTGATGATGGTGGTCATGGTCATGGTCATGATGGTCGTGACCGCATGTTGAGTGGTCATGATCGTGGTCATGGTCGTGATGGTGATGATCGTGATGATCGTGTTCATCCACCACTGTGTCAAAATATTTATCAGACTCAAACAGACCGACACTGAGAATTAAGGGAAGTGGTACTTGCGATCGCGAAGTACGGAGAATTCTCGCTCCTTCCTTAACTTCGTTAATTTTCCTCTCTAAATCAGTTAAAGTGGGTTCATCAACCAAATCGGCCTTGTTCAAGATAATCACATCTCCATAGGCAATCTGGCTGTATGCTGCTTGGGAATTGAATAAATCTAGACTGTAATTTGCCGCATCTACAACGGTGATAATCGAATCCAAACGGGTTAAATCCCGCAATTCTGTGCCCAAAAATGTTAGGGCTACTGGTAGCGGATCTGCTAGTCCAGTTGTTTCTACTACTAAATAATCTAGATTTTCTTGGCGTTCTAAAACTTTGT
Source organism: Desmonostoc geniculatum HA4340-LM1 (assembly GCA_019359545.1). Classification (GTDB taxonomy): domain Bacteria; phylum Cyanobacteriota; class Cyanobacteriia; order Cyanobacteriales; family Nostocaceae; genus Nostoc; species Nostoc geniculatum. The sequence continues at coordinate 45,818 of JAHHHB010000034.1, forward strand.
AAACCGCATCGACTAAATCGTTATTAATAGTGCAGCAAATGCAGCCATTATTTAGTTCCACCATGTTCTCACCAGTGGAAACGATTAGCTCATTGTCGATGCCAATTTCACCAAACTCATTCACTAGAACAGCGGTCTTTAAACCCTGTTGATTGTTGAGGATATGATTAAGTAAAGTCGTTTTGCCACTACCAAGGAAGCCCGTAATAATTGTTACTGGCATTCCTTGTTTAGGAGCATCCATTGCCTGAGATTCGGAAGTAGCTGCTGATTGCATAGCGCTGTTATCAAAAAATCAAAAATAGTAATGTAGCGCAGATAGTCCAGAAAACACTAGCATAGGGATGCTGGACTGTCATCCCAGTTGCCTACTTTATTATTATCTCTCTATTTCAGCATTAGTTGATTATGACCCTAACCCTTTACAATACCCTCACCCGTCGTCAAGAACCGTTTGAAACAGTGGAACCAGGCAAGGTTAAGATGTATTACTGCGGCGTGACGGTATATGATTATTGCCATTTGGGTCATGCCAGAGCTTGCATCGTTTGGGACGTAGTACGTCGATACCTCCAGTTTATCGGCTATGAAGTCCGTTATATTCAAAATTTTACTGACATTGATGACAAAATTCTCAATCGAGCCTGTGTTGAGCATTCATCAATGGAGGCTGTGGCCGATCGCTTCATCAAAGCATATTTTGAGGACATGGCACGGTTGGGAATCAAAGAAGCCGATGAATATCCCCGTGCAACTCACACGATGAATGGAATTTTGCGGTTAATTCACGATTTAGAGAATAAAGGCTTTGCTTACCCTGCTGACGGGGATGTGTATTATGCAGTACGGCAGTTTTCTGAGTATGGCAAACTTTCGGGACGCAAGTTAGAAAATATGCAAGCCGGAGCGAGCGATCGCGTCAACGTAGAAGATCCAGAATATCAGAAAAAGAAAGACCCTTTTGATTTTGCCCTGTGGAAGGCAGCAAAACCGGGAGAACCGGCTTGGAAATCACCCTGGGGTGCAGGGCGTCCGGGGTGGCATATTGAATGCTCCGCAATGGTACGCGATCGCTTGGGTGATACCATAGATATTCACGCTGGTGGTGCCGACTTAATTTTTCCCCACCATGAAAATGAAATTGCCCAATCCGAAGCTGTGACAGGAAAACCCCTAGCGCGTTACTGGTTACATAACGGCATGGTGAAAGTGGATGGTGAAAAAATGTCCAAATCTTTGGGCAACTTTATCACCATTCGAGAATTGCTAGATCGAGGAGTTCACCCAATGGCCGTGCGCTTATTAGTGCTGACAGCCCAATATCGCACACCCATTGATTTTACCGACGAAGCGATCGCAGATAAAACAAACGCTTGGCACACCCTTAAAGAGGGTTTACTCTTCGGTTACCAACACGCCAAACAACTAGGCTGGGAACTAGAAGATGGAGAAAATTTCCCAATCCAAAATCCAAAATTTAAAATCCAAAATTCACACGTTGAGCGCTTCCAAGAACTTGTCAATGATGACTTTAATTTTCCTGGTAGTTTAACAGTGCTGTTTGAATTGGCAAAAGAACTCCATCGTCAAGGAAATATTCTTGTGCATCAAGGAAAAACCGAAACACCACCAGATGAGTTACAACGCCAATGGCAAACACTTGTCACATTAGCTGGAGTATTGGGTTTAGAAGCCAAGCCAGAAGTAGAAACTTCCACAACAGAAGGCTTAAGCGATGCGGAAATTGAGGCTAAAATTCAGCAAAGGCAAGCAGCACGTCAAGCCAAGAATTTTGCCGAAAGCGATCGCATTCGTAACGAACTGCAAGCACAAGGTATTACGCTAATTGATAGCCGTGATGGCACACGTTGGCATCGGAATAATTAAATTCAAAATGATGAGCAACCACAAACAAATAACTGATAGAACATTTGAATTTTCTGTTCGCATAATTAACCTTTGTAAGGTACTCAACGAAAGTTCTGGAGTAGGGAGAACACTCTCGCAACAGTTACTTAAGTCTGGTACATCGATTGGAGCAAACGTTGAAGAATCGCAATCAGCACAAAGTACAGCCGATTTTATTCACAAGCTAGAAATTGCTCTCAAAGAAGCTAGAGAAACCAAATACTGGCTAAGACTTCTAATTGCAACTGAGTTAATTTCCGAAGACCGTCTACTGCCAATGCTAGGAGAAATTAACGAGCTAATCAAAATAATTGCCGCCATAGTCCTCAAAACCAAACAAAATCGTCAACAATAACTTCCTTAATTTTGAATTTTGAATTTTGAATTTTGAATTGAATTATGTGGTCTGAACTGAAAAAAGCGATCGCTAGTTTCGATATTCCTGCTGATTGGATTGGTATCAGAGCTGTGAAGGAAACTTCCACCAATCGTTTAGTCCGTGACGGTTTACCCCAAGTCAACGGCAAATCCTTCACCGTAGGAGCAATGCTGGAAGTTTTGGTCAATGGCTGTTTGGGTTATGCAGCCACTAACTCCCTAGAACTGCCATCCCTACAAGCCGCTGCCCAAACAGCCTATAAACAGGCACTAGCAGCCAGTGAATGGTGGATACATCCCTTCCGTGAAACTGAGCGCCCTAAAGTCGTTGGTGAATATAAATCTCCATTTGTTGAGCCATTAGACGCTTTAAGTCCCGGAGAAATCAACGATTTACTGGTTCGTATCTGCCAAACCCTGAAAGTTGACGACAAAATTGTGCAAACCATCGCCACCGCCAACACAACCGAGAGGGAGTCTTGGTTTATCAGCAGCAATGGCTCAGAAGTGTATCAAAAGTTTTTATCCATAGGTACTCATTACGGAGCCACAGCCCAAGATGGGTCAATTGTACAGCAACGCAGCCACAACGGCGCCCAAGCAAACTGTTATCAAGGCGGGCTAGAACTTTTAAACCAAGAAAATTTATGGCATTGGGTACGGCAAATTGGCGAACAAGCCATAGAACTCTTGACAGCAGAAGAATGCCCAACCACCCGTACCAATTTAGTCTTAGCCCCAGACCAAATGATGTTGCAAATCCATGAAAGTGTCGGGCATCCCTTAGAAATTGACAGAATTTTGGGAGATGAACGGAACTATGCTGGGGGCAGCTTTGTTAACACAAGTGATTTTGGCAAACTAGTATATGGTTCGCCATTGATGAATATTAGCTTTGATCCCACCGTACCTGGTGAATTTGCCAGCTATGGCTTTGATGATACGGGTGCTGTAGCAACACGGGAGTATTTAATCAAAGAAGGCGTACTCCAACGCGGTTTGGGCAGTTTGGAAAGTCAAGCCAGAGCAGGTGTACCAGGAGTAGCCTGTGCCCGTGCTTCCTCGTGGAATCGACCAGCGATCGATCGCATGGCTAACTTGAATTTAGAGCCTTTAAACGCTAGTTTTGAAGACATGATTGCTGACATAGAACATGGCGTTTACATGGAATCTAACCGTTCTTGGTCAATTGACGATCGCCGTTATAAATTCCAATTTGGTTGCGAATACGCCAAATTAATTGAAAACGGTAAACTTACCAAAACCCTCCGCAATCCCAACTATCGCGCCACAACACCAGAGTTTTGGCATAGCTTAATTAAAGTAGGAAATGCCAACAACTGGCAAATGTACGGTACTCCGTATTGTGGCAAAGGAGAACCAAATCAATCCATTTGGGTGGGGCATGGTTCACCTGTTTGTGTATTTACTAATGTCGAAGTTTTTGGTGGAGGAGCTTGAAAGAGTGCAGAGTTAAGAGTTAAGAGTTAAGAGTTTAGAGTTTGAAATTAAAAAACTTTTAACTTTAATTAATAACTCCTCATTTTTAACTCCTAACTCTTAACTCTTAACTCCTAACTCCTAACTCCTAACTTTCAACCTATTCCCTATTAATAGTTAATATCCATGAAAATTGAGGAATTATCTGCATTAGAAGTCAGCTTTAATCAACTGATTGAAACTCTGGCGATCAAAAAAGCAGAAAATGAAGAGTTTACTGTAAGACTCAGCAGTGAACGTAGTCAATTTACTCGTTTCAATCGTGCCAAAGTCCGACAAACGGGTTGTGTTACTGATGGTTGGATTGAACTAACTTTGATGAAAGATCGGCGAAGTAGTTTTCGCCTATTTCCCTTTACTGGAAACGGGGATAGGGACTGGCAGTTAGCCTATATTGCTTTACAGGAACTACGAGATGAACTAGTTCTATTACCCATCGATCCCTATCTAGTTTTGCCATCAGGAAATAATACTAGCCGAGAAATACATTCTGGAAATTTATTGCCAGAAGAGGCGGTAGTACCAACTCTACTAGAACTCGTTGCCGAATTAGATTTTACTGGTATATATGCTGGGGGAGTTGTAGTTAAAGCTTATGGTGATTCCAGCGGTCAAAAACACTGGTTTGCCACTGATACTTTTACCTTAGATTATTCTCTATTTATTACATCTGGACAAGCAGTTAAAGGTACATTTGCAGGTAGTGATTGGGATAAAACTGCATATATAGCTAAAATCAACGAAGCTAAAAAGCAACTAGAATTACTTTCTCGTCCAGCCAAAGAATTACCACGAGGACAGTACAAAACTTATTTTGCACCGGCTGCTGTTGGAGACTTATTAATGATGCTTTCTTGGGGATCTGTAAGCGAAGCTGATATCCAACAAGGAAATAGTGCTTTAGCTGCTTTATGGCGTCAAGAAAAACAACTGTCTCCAAAATTTAGTTTTAAAGAAAATTTTCAACGGGGATTAGTACCTCGATTTAATGAATTAGGAGAAATAGCAGCACTGGAGTTACCTGTAATCGAAAAAGGATATTTGGTAAATACTCTGGTGAATTCTCGTACTGCTAAAGAATATGGAAAAATTGCCAATGGTGCCAACGGTTCAGAGACATTACGTGCGCCCGAAGTGAGTCCCGGTAGTATAGTATTCGATCGGATTCTTCCAAGTTTAGATACAGGATTATATGTATCAAACTTGCATTACTTGAATTGGAGCGATCGCCAAACTGGTAGAATCACAGGTATGACGCGTTATGCTTGTTTTTGGGTAGAAAACGGAGAAATTATCGCCCCCATTGAAAACTTGCGTTTTGACGAAAGTCTCTATCGCTTTTGGGGAGAGAATCTTATAGATTTGACCACTTTTCAAGAATTTATTCCCGAAGTCGGAACATATGAAAGTCGTCAACTAGGAGGTAGTTTAGTTCCTGGTATGTTGGTCAAAGATTTTACCTACACCCTGTAAGTGGGCATGGGGCATTGGGCATTGGAAGTGTGGGAGGTGTGGGAGGATGGGGAAGAAATCTTTCCCCCTCTCTCCCCACACTCCCCACACTCCCCCATCTCCCGTACTCCCTCATCCCCATGCCCCATGCCCCATGCCCCATGCCCTATACCCAAAGTTGCCATAGGCATTTGCTCTATATCTGCTAATAATAGAGAAGTAGGTTTTTTCAGGAATTGCGATGATTAGTCCGCAGCAGGTTGAGGCAATAATCAAGGCGGAACTGCCAGACGCTCAGGTTCAGGTGCAAGACTTGACTGGTGGCAATGACCACTATCAGGTGACAGTAGTTTCATCGCACTTTGCAGGTAAAGGACTAGTGCAACAGCACCAACTCATTTATGGTGCGTTGCAAGAAGCTATATCAAGTCAAGCGATTCACGCTTTGTCTCTAAAAACATATACTCCCGAAGCTTGGCAAGCAACATCAGCTTCGTAAATATAAAGTTAGGAGTAGAGACGCAATTAATCGCGTCTGTACAAGGCGATTAATCGCATCTGTACAGGAGTTAGGAGTGATAAATTTTTTACTGTTTACTCCTAATCCCTGATTGTTCAATACAACATAGGAAACGTAAATACCATGACACCAGAACTCAAAGAGAAAATTGATAAGTTGGTACAAGAGAACAAGATTTTGGTTTTCATTAAGGGAACCAAATTAATGCCCCAATGCGGTTTTTCCAACAATGTTGTGCAAATTCTGAATAGTTTGGGAGTTCCTTTCAAGGATATTAACGTTTTAGCGGACGATGAAATTCGTCAGGCAATTAAAGAGTACTCCAACTGGCAGACATTTCCCCAAGTGTATATCGATGGTGAATTCGTTGGTGGTTCAGACATTATGATTGAACTCTACCAACAAGGTGAATTGCAGCAAAAGGTAGAAGTAGCACTAGCTTCTTAAGGGCATAGGGCATAGGGCATGGGGCATGGGGCATGGGGAAAGACTGCTGTAACTGCTCCTCTGCCCCCCATCTCCCCAATCGCCAATCCCCAGTACCCAGTCCCCAGTCCCCACTCTCCAGTTCTAAAAACCAAAAATCCCCTCAGTCGCATTGGCAAGACCAATACAAGGCTGAGGGGATAAGTTTTATCAATACAATATCTCCAAAATCTCACACCACTACAACCCGTTGACCAATACAAATAATATGCTATAATTATCTGCGTTGATTTACGGTTACTATCAATGACCAAGCAAATGGTATTAGTAGTAATCGGGCTGCGGCTGTGGTTGCGGCACTGCAAAATTTGATGCATCGTACAAGTAGCGGCTGGCTTCCTCTTCTAAGCGATGAATCAGAAAAGGTTCAATGGTGTTACCATGTCGCAGTGCGGCTAAATATCCATCCAAATACATCCGCATATCATCCATACGATAACCGCGATTCCATAACTCGACGAAGGCGTCAGTAAGTCTTTGGTAATAGCGGATGGTTTGTGTGTCTTGGAGCATAACTGCTGTATTAATGTCTTTGGAATGAGAATTGTAAATGATTCACGCTCAAATGTGAAGTGTAATTTCACTTTGGGATCAACTAAAAGTAAACATATATTCTTCGGGTAGCACTCTCCTAGTAGCTACAAACTACTTCAATCCTATTCCAGAAAACACGGATTATACTTATCTGCTAAGCTATCTTCATGATTTTGTCTGCCAGCAGGGGGATTTTATTAGTGCTATATTCATGGATGTAAGCGCTAATCTTTTCATGAAAAAGGAATTTTCCATCAGGCTGGAAAGCTTTTTTGGTAAGGATTAATTGCTTAGGTTATGGTTTGCGGATATTATGACCATCTAAAAAGAGAATATTAAGCGACAGGAACTTTTGATAAGTTCAATAGCGCTTTTTATAAGTTTAACAAAAATTTAAGAATATTTCTAATCCCCTTTCGGAAAGGAAAAATTAAAGATATTGCCACCTTTTTTATGAGGAAATGTAAAGCTAATAGCAGTTGAAGTAACAAAGGCTACAAAACCTTAGACATGGGCTTGTTACTTTGAAAGTCATCAACGCTAAGGGGTCTTGCCACCGTGGGTTCGGTTTGTATAGAAATCATTGAAGGGAATCCCCATCTAAGGTCGTTGCTAGGTTGGCACTTGCAACAACTGGAATACCGGGTGCATCAAGCTGCCAGTATTTATCAAGCAAGGGAAGTATTTTTAAGCCATCAACCAACACTTGTGGTTTTGGATGCAGATCTTCCTGATGGTGACGGTATTGAATTTTGCCGTTGGTTGCATCGTCAGCAACAGCCTTTAATCCTAATGCTATCTGCCCGTAATAGTGAGGCTGATATTGTTGCAGGTTTAAAGGCGGGTGCAGATGATTACTTGAGCAAACCTTTTGGGATGCAAGAGTTTTTGGCGCGGGTAGAGGCACTGATTCGCCGTAAGCGCACACCGACTGCACCAGCATATTTGGATTATGGCACTTTGCAAATTGATTTAGTTCAGCGCCGTGTCCGCTTCCAGGGAGAGTTTATTGACTTAACGCCCCAGGAATTCAGTTTACTATACGTTTTAGCACAAGCCGGGGGAGTACCTCTGAGTAGGTCAGAATTACTGCGTCGTGCTTGGCCTGATGCCATTGATAACCCTCGTACCATTGATACTCACGTTTTATCACTACGGAAAAAGGTTGAACTCGATCCCCGACAACCTAGCTTAATTCAAACTATCCGCAATGTAGGATACCGTTTTAACATGGAAATTTTGAACACTAATATTCCACAGTCACAAACAAAGTTAACTAGAGAGAGATTTAGTAATCAACGTTCAACACTTAGTAGTAGTCAGGTATAAACGGGCATGGGGCATAGGGCATGGGGAGATGAGGGAGGCGCAAGGACACGGGAACACAGTGACACGGAGAATAACCAATGCCCAATGCCCAATGCCCAATGCCCAAAATCTAAAATCTAAAATCTAAAATCTAAAATCTAAAATTCAAAATCGTCTTGATCTTTTGCTTTAATCAAGGTTTCTCGTAATTCAACCCAGTTTATTTCAGAGACACTTTGATTTAGCGATAAATGACCTTGTTGTAGGTGTAATAATCGAGTGCAAAACATCTGAGCTAGATCTAGTTGGTGATTTACCATCAAAATCGTGGTTTGATGGGTTTGACTCAACTGGATTAAGACTTGTATTAGATGCAAGGCTGTACCAGCATCTAGGGTAGAAGTTGGCTCGTCTAATAATAAAATTTTAGGCTGGATGAGTAAGGCACGAGCGATCGCTACTAATTGTCGTTGTCCCGCAGAAAGTTGCACCTCTGTTCGCCCTAGCCATTCACTGGGAATGTGCAGTTGTTCTGTCCAGTAACTGACTCGTTCCTGAATTGCCTGTTTGGACAAACCACGCAAAACCAAAGGATAAGCCAAAGCTTGCCCAACTGTCATCCCCAATAGCTTTGATTCTTGCAATACAAGTGTCACCATCTGCCGTAACTGGATGACGGGAATTTGGCGATACTCTTGATTTTCTAGATAGATTTTGCCGCTGGTGGGTTCAATGAGGCGGTTTATGAGGCGTAGTAACGAAGTTTTACCAGCGCCCACTGCGCCTACAATGGCAATGCGATCGCCTTGGAACACCTCAAAGGAAATGTCCTGCAATATGGGATATCCCTGCTGATTTCCTGAAAGTTGGGTTTTCAGCTTTGTAAATAGATTAACTTGTTCTAGCCTGAGTGTGGCTTTTGCTGTATTCAAGGGGAGTGGGGAGTGGGGAATGGGGAGTGGGGAGATGAGGGAGTGAGGGATAAGAATTAATAACCAATGCCCTATGCCCTATGCCCCATGCCCTATTCTATAGTTAAGGCTGTGGCGATCGCCCAACCATCGAGCAACAGTAACAGCAATGTGAATCCTAGTAAAATCGCATACATCCACGGTTGTGCTAAAGGACGAACATCTGTAGTGTCAATATTGGTCTTTGCTTGGACAATCTGCACCAAACGGGCAAATCCAGCTACACGCATCGGTAGTAGATAAGCTTTCCCATCCTGGCTGAGGAAATAATAAACTATACCTCCTTGACCTGTGGTGCGGGGTTTTAACTCTTTGACTTCTGACCAAGGTAAAAACCAGCCTTTACGAAAAAAGCGGGGCACCCAACGGGGGTAAGTAACCTGAATTCCTTGTTCATCTACTATTACTTGTTCAGTCAAAACTGCATACAGGGCAACTAAGCCGATGCTAATCGCTGCCCATAAAAATGTTGGGGGTATGGATGCCCCTGTTACCTGGGATAAGAAGGGTAATGGAACTGTGAGTGCTACGTATAGACTCAGCAGCGTTATCCGAATCAAAGGAGAGAGGTGAAAAACAGAAGCTGAGATATTGGCTGAATTTGCTGTCACGGCTCAATTACAATGCTTTTCTTCATTGTAGGATAGGAGTCTGACCGTGCTGATTTTAGATTTTAGATTTTAGATTTTAGATTAAAAATTATTTCGGTTCATAGCCAGTCCCTAGTGGGCGGAACAAATCCAAAATTTAAAATTCAAGCCCCTACCCAGAGTGGTCTGTTTCAATCCAAAATCCAAAATCCAAAATCCAAAATTGACTGTCTTCCTACCTGATGCATTGCCTATGGTTACAGGCGATAGCTGGCACTAAAATAAAAACCATCATCTTGGGCATTGTTGCGTCGATCCTCTAATTCCACAAATGGAATAGCATAATCCAACCGCAAGTTAAGATTTGGTATTGGTTTCCATAACATTCCTAGTCCTGCACCAGCGATAAACCTCTGTCTTTGTATGAGGTTGGGATTTTTATCTACGTTCCAAATGTATCCCAAATCGAGAAATGGTGCTAGTTGCAGGGCTTCCTCTCCACTGGCGTCTCTTTCCAATGTGATACGGTCTTCTAAAGTAAATCTTAATCCGTTATCACCAGCCCGGACGTTTTGCCGATAGCCGCGTACTGATTGCCCACCTCCAATGACAAACTGTTGGGAGGGTAATAAACCATCTGGTGTTAGTTGCAGGTCTGCTTGGGCGATTAAAAGATTGTCTGCACCCAAACGTTGCTGGCGCTGTACTTGCAATAGCCAGCTGAAAAAGCGACCATCAGGCTTGTTGGGGTCGGAGTTTGTGGTGGCGTCAAAAGCGCCAATCCCGAAGTTAAATTGCGATCGCAATCCCCAAACTCCGTGTAGATCCCGTCTAACATAATCTTGGGCAAATCTAATTGTTCGGGTGCGACTGTTACCGTCTTCGTCTGGGCCAATACCAAAGGGTGTGGGACCGGCAAAGGTAAATGTCTGACCATTCTGGACGCTAAACCCCAAGGATAAGGCAAATTCTTCACGGAGCGATCGCACTATGGGTTGACGGTAAGTAAATTCATACAATTCCGATTGTCCACGAATATCAAAAGCGTTGAGAAGGGCTTGCTAATACCCAGATTCAACCGCGATCGCACATACCTTGAATTTATACGTTTTGTCGGCGGATCAAGTTGAATTTCTTCAATGCTACCCTCAATCACCCTAATTGGTACGATACCATCTTTAATGGCAGATGCTTCTAAAGTCGCTACTGACTTAACAGTACGCCCCACCATAATTTTTTTTGTAATATCAAGCACCTACTTTTTTGTTTGTGTCGGTAGATTCTGGAAAAAGTCTTCATTAATTTTTATATAAAAACGTAACAAATAGTACATCTAGTTTGACTGTGCCGATTTTAGATTCTTTTGGTTCATGCCCCGTCCCTAGTGGATGGAAAAAATCTAAAATCCAAAATTTAAAATCATAATGCCCCGTACCCTCTTGTGGCGCGGGGTCAATCTAAAATCCAAAATTTGTTGACTATTTTAGAGTTTTTTGTACCACATAATACAAGATTGAACCGTTTCAATGGAAGTTATACAAAAAACTGAGTCTACATAGTCCCAAAAGCTTAGTGTAGAAGCAATAGTGCAACTGTCATCCTTCACTAGTGGTAGCGTAATCGCAAGCGATTCTGAGGCATTGCTCTTGGATAGTTGCGATGGTTGATTGGTGTCATTCTGCAAACAGAACATAGTTGTCTATGCTGTTAATAACCGTGTATTTAGGATTAATCAGATTCAAAATTCCTGAAATGCGAACACTTCACAATTTAAGTAAACTTGCTAAGTGGAGGAATGAAAACTATGTTAAATCGATACATTTTACGAGGTTTTTTAATCGGTGCATTAATCATCACGGGAGTCAGTGAAGTTTTTGCACAAGAAGCTGTACAGTCGGCACAAACACTTAAAGAATTGCAACCAACCGAAGTAGCCGCAATTGCTAGAGGAACCGTAGTACGGATTGAATCGACCACTGGTAGTTCTGGTTCTGGAATCATTAGCGATCGCTACCAGGAAGGAGGAAAAAATTTTTATATCGTAGTTACAGCTAAGTCAGTAGTGCAGGACAAAAGTGCTAATTATGACATCGTAACACCTCTAGCCCAAGGAAATAAAGGAAATAATTTTATCAACTCAATTGGGTACAGGTAATATCACCACAGGTAACTTAAATTCTTCAGCCACCGGCGTTGGAAGTAATGGAGGTGCAATTACCTTAAGCACAGCAGGTGGAACCATTACCACTGGTAACATAAACTCTTCTGGTGCAGTCAATGGCGGCGACATCAACTTGACAGGGCCTGTCATCTTTAATGCTGTTCCAACAACCGTTACCAGTGGTGCTGGTGGAGGTAACATCAACTTCAACAATACAGTTGCTGGGGCGAGTGATTTAACTGTGACTGCGGGGACAGGAAATATCACTTTTGTCGGTGCAGTTGCAGGTTTAACCGGTTTGACAACCACCGCCGCCAATACTAATGTTGCCAATAACATTACAACCACGGGCGACATTACCTTCAATAGTCCTGTGACTTTAAATGACAGTAGTAGCAAACTTTTCAGTGCGGGGACTGGTGCGATCGCCTTTAACAATACCATTTCAGCAGGTACTAACAATCTCACTTTGAACGCCGATGAAATTAACTTGCCATCAGCAACTGATTCAGTCAGCGGTACAGGCAATTTATTTCTTGAGCCGCAAACGCCATCGAGATCAATCACCCATTCATCGAGCTCAAGGTAATTGTGTTGATTCTCACGCCACCAAACGGTTAAACAATCGACAATAAAATCAGTAGTTTCAGCCGACTGACCGAAGTAAATTGATAG
>JAHHHB010000035.1 GCA_019359545.1 Desmonostoc geniculatum HA4340-LM1
AGTTTAACGGGAGTATAGAGCAGACATGGACGTTTACTATTAACGCTCCTTTATCGGTTCCCAGGAACCTGCAAGCGCCACCAGAAATTTATTTGTTAAATGGTAAGTGGGACGACTACGGAACTATTTTAATTCTTCCTAAAATACGGTGCTAGTTTTGATTCAAGTCAGTAGTCACATTGTGGGGATTTGGACTAGATGGGTAGATATGGTGATATTCGGCGGGGAAAAGAGCTTAATGAAGCTCTAACTAAATTACGCGCATGGGAAGACTTGTCTACAGAAGCAAAACAGACGTTATACAAAAGTCAGCGTGGTAGTTCCGTAAAAGTCAAAGCTAACCGCGTCAAGGGTTATGTTGAATCCTTTGAACTTGTAGGAAGGCTATTTCTACCAGTAAAACTGCTTTCGGCAACTCAAACAACTAACGGAACATTAATTGGTATAGTTCGCACAGCCACCGCCGCAGAAAGTAGAACTCGCGCCGTTGGCTTTGCAGTTCCGGCTGGTGGCGTAACGCTTGATGGGATGAAAGGGTTTAAAGCAGCTAAAATTTCTCTTACAGACCGGGGCGCAGAAGTAGCAGATAGCAAATCACGCGTCACTAATATTGAGTACAAGCGCTACGACAACAAGAGCGTTTCATCTCCATTTGGGGCAGAAGCTGATGGGACAGAGACTTATGCTCAAGCTGTAGCGGCAATTAGCGATCAAGCAGCTATCAAAACTTTCCTGGGAACAGAAGGGAATCGCGTTTCGTTTACTCCAGAGGTTCTCTAAATGGATCGGCGGATCCTTTTACCTGAAGATTTCCGGGATTTGTTGATGGTATCAACGGGTGATTTAAGAGGCTTTAATGGGATGATCGCTATCAACCAAGCCTCTACTAATTGGTTGGCAGGGAACCTGGATACAGGAACCTACTTCGATATCCTTGACCACTTTGGGATTGACCCGTTTAAGTTTGTTAATCCGGTTGAGGAGCTTGTTTTTCATAGCGTTTTCGGGGAAGCCCTTCTGACATGAGGGAATTACAGCTTGGTAATTCTAGTAATTGGGAAACAATACACAATTCATCTATAGATGCGGTACAAATAGCTAAAGTTGGGGGCGGATATAAATCTGTCCCCATTCCTGAAATATCTATTGCTTTGTTGCTGGATGTTTTTGTTTTAGCAATTCTAGTTTCTACTAATGTTCCATCCGGCAGAACTTGGAAATTTGCTGGTAATGTTAGGCAGAAAGTTAGTACTGGTATTGTTTTCGGTGGTTCTCAAGATGCCAGTTTTAATAAAAGGTACGCTCTATTTTTGGACAAAATAAATCTTGTAGTTTTCCCACCAATATCTACTAATTACAGTATTACTATTCAGGTGCCTAAGTGGTTTGATAATGCCAGCCTTACTGTATGGCGTTACACAGGACCAGATTATGACTCTGATTTAGCGCGAATTGAATCTAAAATTGATGCTCTTTAAATAATGAAAATTGACGTTAACAATGCTCTAACTATTATCTTGGGATTAATAGCTGTCATTGGTGCAATTTATCGATTAGCTCAAGTTGAGTCTAATATTATTGCCAAAATTAATGGACTTGAAAAAAAACTTGATATTCATCTGACTGAGTATCAAGCCAGGAAAGAACATTATGACTATCTGCTAAACGATCTGAACAATCGCTTACAGCACCAAGCAAACAGAGTCAAGGACTGGATTGACCAAATTGTTGCACACTTGCATGAAAAAGCCGGATTTATCATCCGCGATCGTAAGCTTTAGGACCTTGGTTAACTCTCTGGGGATTCAGCAAAAAAAATACTGTCATCACGAATCTTTTCCCCACCAATACGTTCAACTTTACTTAGACAGCAGGCACATATAAAGTAAAAGAGGATACTATCGGTTTCAGGCTTGATTAACTTGTTCAAGCGCGATCGCAATTTTGCGTACTGAGTATCGGTGAGGTGGCATTCAAATACACTGAACTGTACCCACTGTCCATAGGACTTGAGAACTTTGTGAATTTTAGTGCGACGTTTATCTTCTGAAATATCATAAGACACAACAACATTCATTCTAGTTTTCTTCTCCAGTTTCTACTTCAAAACTAATGGTGGATATTTTTCGGTTTCACCCATCAAGTATTTCGCTAGCAATCTAGCCTGTAGTTCAAATGCTTCTTGGTAAGTACATTTGCGTCCGAACACAGGATGTTTAAACTCGGATTGTTTCTTTTGTGCATATTGCTGCAAAAATCTTTTTCGCCCTTCTGGTGTTAACGAAACTGCTTCACTCAAGGGTTCTGTCAGAAAATCTGCTTTTGTCAACAACTGCTTATTTAATACAGACAATACTATTGCGTCTACTACCAAGGGACGAAATTCTTCCATTAAGTCTAATGCCAATGATGGTCTACCGTAGCGATCGCAGTGCAAATATCCTAAATATGGATCGAATCCGGCAATGTTGACAGCACCTTGAATATCATGCCGCAATAATGCATAGCCAAAGCTGAGTAAAGAATTAACGGGATCGGTTGGAGGACGGTGGACACGTTTATTAAAACTAAATTCTGTAGTCCGAATTAATTGGTCGAAACAACCAAAATAAGCAGCACTCCCAGCACCTTCTAAGCCACGAAGTGAATTAATATTTGTGGTAGTCTCGATTGGTGCGATCGCTTGTTCTAAACGTGTTATATTCACAGATAAATCTAACCCTGAGCTTTCACGTTGACGACGAATAAGCAAGTTACGATAGTTTTTCAACTTCCCGCGTACAAAACCTTGTACTACATGAATTGCTTGGGCTGATTCACCTGCTGCTTGCCATTGAGCTTTACGCACAAAGATGTTTTTAGTCACTTCTGGTTCTATTCTTCCTAAATAACGACCATTTTCTGTGAGAAAAGTAAGAGGTATATGTCGTTCTAGTAGTTCCGATATGGCGGCTGGCGAAACAGTAGCGCGTCCTAAAACTACAACACCATCGACCTTTATTAATGGGACATCTAAAATTGTCTTTTTCTCAAATTTGACGTGGAGTCGTTCATCAACTTTCCCGATAAAAGCATCTTCTTGAGTGACGTATACTGTACCCATAATTACATCCTAAATTAGCAAACAATTGGTTTTTTAGACGCGATTCATCGCGTCTCTACAAGAATAATTTTGCGGTGAAATGAATGGGATTCACCTAGAAACTCTGTTGAAATTCTGACTTCTGACTTCTGACTTCTGACTTCTGACTTCTGAATTCTGAATTCTCACTAATTAGTTTCTTGATAGCGTCCTAATTTTTCTGTAGCTTGAGGTAAACAGTGTGAATATAAACTGCATCCATCACAGCGTTTTGATTTGATAGCTTTGGGCATTGCACCTGTAAATAGTAGTGTCTGCACAGCTTCAATGGTGGCGATCGCACTTTGACGCAATTGTTCAGAAATCTCGACTAATTGCCGTTGGTGGGAGTGTGCGTAGTAGATATAGCCAGTATTGATAATTTGACCTGTCATTTCTTCCAAACACAAAGCTTGAGCGCAAACTTGTAATTCATCGTTATCCCATTCGCCCTTACGCCCTCGTTTATATTCTACTGGATACCACTCACCATTTTCTGATTCAATTAAATCGGATTTACCGATTAATTTGTACTTATCTGACTTCAACCAAATCGCTCTTATTTGCCAAGTTTCTTCGCGGTTTTCGTCTCCAGTTGTATGAACGCGATCGTGTAAACTTGTACCTTCAATTGTGTATTGATTATCAATAAATTCTCCGGCACAAAACATTCGCCAACAGCGATGCGAACAGTAGCTATATTGATTTAACGCCGCAATAGGAATGTAATCACTTTCATTCATATTTTTAACTAACTCTTTCCAAATCTAAAATCCAAAATCTAAAATCCAAAATGGTTATACTCGCCGCACCATTCCCATTCCCATCGTTGTTTTACGTCCCAATCCTGCGTATAATGCAAAATTAGCTAAACTATTAATTCGCTTAATTGCCAGGGTTTCAACATCTCCCAAAATTCGATAGCTAATGTTGCCAACGCAACCGATAAACTTACTTTCATAGTTACTGATAACTTCAGTATGAATGTCAAAAGCACTGGGATAAATTGATTCAATAGCAATACTAGAGATTTCAATGCCGCTGTATTTATTCCAACGACTCAAAAGGCTGTTGAACACAGATTCTTTGATAGGAAGGACATTATCATATGCACCTTGACGAAAAGATACAGGTGTAGCGAAGGTGAAATTGAAAGTGCGATCGCTTGGTGATGCTTGCTCATACAATTGTGTATAGCTACAAGCATTAGCCCAAGGTTGCGTTGATTGCGGAGTACCTTGAATACTGGTAATATGTAAGTTTGCAGAACCTAAATGCCAAGGGCGATCGGGGTTAAGATTCAACCAGAGTCCAGTCAATTTACTAAACAAAGTGTCATCAAGTAGAGAAATACGCCACCAGCAGGGAGTACCAGCCGGAATAGGCTTTTGATGACTAAATTGCAACGTGTGATGTTGCTTGTGTTGTCGTTGTATTTGCAACGGCGAGAGAGTGAAGGCTTTATCTGCGTTGGACGAGTGCAGATACTCTGCCAAGCTAGAATCAACAGAACTGATGAGAGTGAGAAATAGTGCGTGGTAGTGTCTCCCAGTGAGGAATTCCGGGTAAATGGGAGATTGGGGAATGAGGTTCAGGACAAGGCTATGGGGCATGAATAATTTAAAATGGTAGATGTAGGGTGGGCATTGCCCACCACTTGAAAATTAAGCTTTAAATCGATACTGCATTTTTGCAGGTAAGCGCAATTTTTCAGTTTTGTTGGGATTATTGAATTCGTAATATTGTCCTTGGCGAACGCTGACATTTTGAATCAGACTCACCGGTGGCATATTTACCACATCATAGCTAACAATTTGATGAGTAAACATTACATCCAAAGGATTCAATGGGTAAGCAAAAGTGAAGTCACCTGTTTTTAATTCAATTTTGGTAACTTCTTGAATTTTGAGTTCAGCTTTACTCATCCATTTACCCAAACGAATCCATTTTGGTAGTTTCAATTGCTTTTGAGAAAATATAAACAACTCAAATTGACTTTCCGGTGCAATTTCTTTTGCCCTACCAAAACTAGGAATATTTTTTTGCGTTTTCTCCATTTCCACATGGTAGTTATTATTAGCATACTTCCAGGTGTTGAGAATAGCAGAATGCTTAACTGCACGCGCAGGTGTTACATAAATTCCTTGTTGATTTAGCGGCGTTAAATGTACCTCATATTTAGGAACTTGTTCGGGGCAAAAATAACGATAGGAATCTTCTTCAGTAACAGTGGTAGAGTAAATTTCGCTATCCACTAACCCTAATGCGTAGCAGAGTGCGTAGTTATGAATTACTGGTTCTGTTTCGTAAAGTCGCCCGATTTCAC
This sequence comes from Desmonostoc geniculatum HA4340-LM1, assembly GCA_019359545.1. Lineage (GTDB taxonomy): Bacteria > Cyanobacteriota > Cyanobacteriia > Cyanobacteriales > Nostocaceae > Nostoc > Nostoc geniculatum. The sequence continues at coordinate 5,448 of JAHHHB010000035.1, forward strand.
GAGTTGCATAATACAGACTGTCATGAAGTTCTAATTGACAGCAATAAATGATTGGCATAGCTATTATCCAGCCTTAGCAGCAGTTTTCTTTTTGCTGATGTGTTTTTTGGCGTATTCTTTAGCTTCCGCATCAGCTTTTTGTAAAATTGATTTGATTCCTGTTTCACTACCTGTGAGAACCTTAACTTCACTCAGCAGGGGTACAAAAGCATCGCCTATAAAGTCAGTATGAACGATAAATTCATCAGCCATTAAATTCTCAATTGCACTTTTAGCAGCAGCAATTACATCATCTTCATCTAAAGGTTCAGGAGAATTTATAGTTTTGCCTGACTGCATATTGTCGTATATTGCTTGAGTCCAACGCAAATTACTAGTAATTTCTCCATCGGCAAAGACAACACCGATTAACTCGTTTCTAACACGACCGGTACGGGTTGTTTGCGCTCCATAGTGACGAGTCCGCAAGATGTTGTTAAAGACATAAAGAAAACTAGCTTCAGTAGGGTCTTTTAGGGTGACAATACTGGGAAAGAAAACTTGCGGTCTGATGTGGTCTTGCTGGTTAATTCTGCTAGTAACTTCACCAGGTTTAGAACCGTGTTCTCCCTTGGAAGCCATTGTCCCATTTTCATAAGGAGCATTCAAGGTAAAAGTTTCGTGTGATTCATCAAAAGCTGTAATTGAAAATGCTGTATCGACAACAACTTTGGATTTTTCAGAACCAGAATCACCAATAGCGAATCCGTAAATAATACAATCAGGATTATCCATTGCAAAATTAACGTTATATTCGCATTCTTCGGCTGTCATCAAGCCATAGTTACGCAGTAATTCACGACCAACTAAACGTTCTGGTGTTGACTGTTTACGCTTGAACATTGACAGACGGCTAATTGTAGTTTTGTCTTTAACTCCAGCCCTTACCCGTGCTTTATTTAGTTCTCCATCTGTCTGAAATAGCGGATATGATTCAGTAATACGAATAGTTAAAAAATGGGCATATTTACCCATTGGTTTATAGGGAATTTCAGCTTGAAATAATTTGCTATCAACTGCTTTTAGCAATGCCATAATATGTCTCCAATAATTGAGTTGATTTTTCAAAAAAAATGAAATTAATCAGGTATATCACAAAAAAATGTATTTATTCATTTTCATTATCTGATTCCGTAGATTGTTCATTTTTTGCTAAATTTTCTTTATCGTCTTCTAGGCGGTAGAGGAATTCACAAGTATCTCGAATTAAGTTGAGTTGACGACCGGCTAAACGAGCGCGATCGCCAGCGAAAGATTTTTCAAATACCTCCACTACAAAATACTGTGCAAATTCTAAAACGGCCTGGCGTTCTTCTTCGCGTCTACTAATTATCCAGCGTCCCTCTGCTGTCGAAGAATGCACCCGATCCATCAGTTTAAAAACCTCTGCTGCTACTGCTGCAACTAATGTTTCACCATGAAACACACTTAACTCAGCTTTCAATATAGTTTCAGCCGCAATATCAATCGGTTTCAACACAGCATTAGACTTGGGATTATAACGCTTATTTGCCCGATAAAAACGGCGATAAAGTTCAGTTAATTTCTTAGGATGATTCAGACTTGATTCTTCTCCCACAATTAATTCCTCATTGATAGGGTCAAATTTTGCATAAGGGTCAAAACAAGGATAAAAATGATAGGTATAAAGCCGAATTTTTTCAATTCTGGCTGTTTCCACACCCTGGTTACGTACCCAACGGTTAAGATAAGAAAAGACATACAGGGGACTAGTTTCAAAATCCTTTGCTAGTTCTGTAAATCTTCCCCAATTAGCATCATAACCAGACTTTCCTTGTCGTGCATTCACATCTAAATGAATGGCGTAAGCAGCAGTAAGTACATTTAAAGGTGCTGGATATTCAATACCGTTTTCGTTCCAACCTTCAAGAATGTAATCCAAGCGAAATCTGTCCCTTTTTACCAAAGCGCGAAATGCATGAGGCGCACTGTCAAGAAAAACGCTTTCTTCAAATTCAGCACCATCATTAAATGGTGGAATTGGCGACTCAGAAACCACTGTTTTCACATCCAAAATCATGGGGAAAGCAAACGCTAACCAGCTAGGCATTATCCAAGATTCTGTATCAGTACTATCTCGTCCTGGTGGTAGCGCCATAAAGTAAAATGTTAAAGGCTGGTCTTCAGGATAAGAAAGCTTAAATGTCCTGTCTTTATCGTCTTCTAAGTTTTCATCAATCAAAAAAGTATCGACACTTTGATAGTCTTTTTTCCCTAAATGAGCTTGTAAATCCTTGGTGATAAAATGATTGCGAATACTCGTATCAAAGCGAGTTTGAGCAATACCACTATAAGCTTTTTGTAAAAACTTATTAGTTTCTGGTGTAAAATAATAAGTCGGATAAAAGTAGAGATAACGATATTTACCATCTTCAAATCTTTTACCTACTGCTTGGGTTTGATTCATCAAAATTTGCCGGAGCATCATTTCCACACTTGCAATGCTAGAAATATTCCGCTTGGCATTAGAACCACCCAACATTTGTTTATTTGTATAAACTTGAGGTGTAAATAAAACTGCTGATTCCATCTGCTCGGTTACTGTATAAGCAGAATGAGAAATTGAACATATTAATTGCCGTCCTCGTCCGGGTTTTTTAGCAGCATTGTAGTTACCTAACTCATTGAGAAAATTCTCCGTTTGAGTTTCAATTGATGGCTCTTGATTTGTGCTTGGTAACATCACAACTCGTGATACCCATTGCCTTAAATCATCCCAACCATCAGGTAATTTATATTGTGCAAGAATAGGAGAAATTAAGTTTGTCAAATAGTGAATAACTCCCTGACAATTTTCTCTAACATTTTCAATACCAGGATGTTTTTCTAGATATTTAGCTGCTAGGTAGTACCATTCATAAGGAACTCCGCCTGTATTTCCCTTTAACTTGTTTTCTTTGAGGCTTTCATTGATGCGCTGAATATGGCGAATTTGGGGTATATACTCTGTTAAATTCCATAATTCAGCTACTTTTTGAGTCAAATCTAAAGGAGGTATTTCTGGTAACTTTTTATCTTTTTTGCGAACAGCTTCAAGACGATTAACAGTTTCTTCCCAAATCTTCCTACTCACTAAATCACCGAACTCTGCTATTTGGTCAATGCGGATATCATCAGCAAAGTTAAAATCAAATTCAGGTGGTAAAACTCCTTGTTGTTGAAATTTGACTAAATTTTCACTCCGGCTTTTAGCGACTGATGGTTTATTAGAATTTAAAATGCGTAACGTTGCATCTAAAGCCACTTGCATCAAACCTGGAGAATCAAAAAATAAGTTGTAATATTCGGCATATTTCATGCCTTTACCATCTCGACCAAATCCTGTTTGTCTAAGGCTTAATTGACCTGCACAAAGAGATTTAATACTGTTAACTACAAGGTCTGGTAAATCTTTTACTGAGATTGGAGGAGGATTACGCGCAGTTAGGTAAATTACACCTGTAGGCAGATATAGTAAAGGTTCATAGTATGTATGCTCATTGGTGTTGAGGCTAGTATGAGCTTGAATTACAGCATTATTTACAACATTAGTTAAAACACCCCGGTTTTCAGCAATGCGGTGATAGGTAAATTGTAATTGTCCATCACTGAGACTGTGGAGAATGTCATTTAATCCCCTATGTTCTGCATCTTGGGGATGTTTAATAACTGATGCTAGTAAATCAGCTAAACGAGTTAAATCACATAAACTGCGAATAGTGCGGTCTTTAAGAACAGGATTTAGACCAAATTCAGAAAAATTCCAGTTAGTATCCCAGCGACTTTGTGCATTATAAGCCATACACAACAAATCATCGATATATTCTTCATACGCTTCGGGATGTTCTGCATTGATAAATTTATCAAGTCCTAATTGTTGAACTTTTTCCTCAACTATTTGCCGATGTTTTTCTAAAGGTAATTTGCGACATTCTTCAGGTGCATCAGGAAATTTCTCAAAGTCATGTAGAATAAATCCAGCAATTACTAACCGCCGTTCACGTTCTTTCACCACTCGCCGGACGGTGGTATCGAGATTTTCTAATCGTTTTTCAATTAAATTTGCAGGAAATAAACCATTGAGTAAATGAGTATTTAACGATTGGTCAGCGGCGTTATCTCGCCTGACTTTACTTTTACCTTCTGCTTCTCGTTTTTGGTCAATTTCATCGAAAAACTTACCACCTTTAGCAGTTACACCAATTGCTATTCGTAACAGATTGGGTAAGACATATTCGGCAAAATCTGCCATCACTTTATCGCCTAGATTTTGAGCCTGAATAGCTTCGCGTAGTAACTTGAGTGTGAGTAATTCAGCTTCTATTTCGATAGTCCGGTCTGAAGAATCACCATCAAATCCAAAATCGCCCGACAACCAATCATCATCTAGTGCCTCAGATTTTGCATCGGTTTCTGTTTCTAAAAGTGATAATTGTTGATAATCATCTGAAATTTTACTTTTTTTAGTCATCTTCCTGACTCAATGAAATTAAATAAGAGTTAACTTGGCGGACATAAAGCGGATATTGTTGCAATGCAAAACTGATAGAGTTAAAAACTTGCTGCGGATCTATTTCGTCATATTCATGAACAAGACGATTTCTTAATCCTGATGATGGTGCTATTTGTTGTGCTAATTCTGGTGTTATAACTTGATATTTGCTCAGTTCAATGAAACCTTCAAAATTAGTAACAGAATTACCAGGACTTAATTTGGACAATATGTGTTCATTGATATCTATTGCAGCTTGAGCCATTAATTGCAGCAGCCTTTCTACAACAAGTTGTTGACGAAAATCAGCTAAGAATTCATCAAGGCTAGTAGAGCGATACTCTTTTAACGTGTTGTAATATTTGGTGATTAATCTTAGTCTAACTAAAACTATTTCGAGATCTATATCACTCATACTCCCCACTTATTTAGTTCTATTTCAATAATTTTGTGTTGCTCATCACGAAATTTTTTTAACTCGGATTTAGATATTGATGACGTTAATCTAAATTCCTCAAATTGTCCAGGAAATTTTTCAAACATCATAATCCCGTCACGAGCAATAAAATGTGCTATTAATTCTGAACAATGATTTAATTCCACAATATCAATATGGTCAGAATTAATATTGAATAATGTGCCAATTTGCATAGGTAATTCAAATAAACGAAAAGCATTATCTTTTACGTAAGCCTCACGTTGTTCTTCATCATACAAAACTCCAAAATCCCAATCACTCTTAGCGTTTGTGTTACCAGTAGCTCTAGAACCAAACAAAATTAACATTTTTATGTAAGGAATTCTTTCAGGAATTTGCAAGGCAACTTCTTGAAGCTCTGCAATGGTTGGTGTATTGTTTTGCATCTGATGATTCTCCATGCGGATAAATAATCTCTAATATTTATTTGCTCACTCTATAATTCTATTCAACTCCTTCCAATAATTTGGCAACTTGCTCTGGAGCAGGAAGCTGATTTTGTAATTCTTGAGGTTTTATTTTCAATCTGGTGAATCAAAACGTTTTTTGCACAGCCAAATTTGCGAGTCATTTTGATATAAAATTCTCGTTCTAGGTCATCTTTGCACTTTTCTACAATGACTAGATTATGAGTCCATCCAATTTCTCGCACCAATGGTGCGAGTTTTTCATAGCGAGAATTGATGCTCTGGCTTGTTGAAATTTGTAAATTTTTCAGTTATTGCTTGCAGCTGGTCGAATTCTTACCCTACCTAATTCGGCAGTTACAATCGCACCTGACGCTAATTCTTCACCGTAAAGCTGAAGTACTCGCAGACAAACAACTGATTGTTCTCTGGAAGTGAGATTAACTAAGCGCAAAATGCCACAGTGAGGATTTCCCCATACAATCGCCAACTCTCCAAAGTCTTTATCAAGCGTGACTAAAATTCGACCTTCACGGTAAGCGGTTGCTAAAATCTCCTCATCACCTGGGTCTTCTGACCAATCTCCACTCCAAACAACGTCATAGCCAGCAGCAAGTAAGTTGGTACGCACCCCAAACCACACACAAGTATCTAGCAGTATTTTCACATCGCTTACTCTATCAATAACGGTTCAATTCGCTCATGACCAACTAGCCTCCGCGCATAAACTAAACAGGCTTGCACATCTTCCCGTTCTAACCAGGGATATGCTTCTAATAAGGTTTCAATAGTATCTCCCACTGCTAACATCCCTAAAATATGTTCAACAGCGAGGCGACGACCGCGAATAATTGGTTTACCGCCAAATATTTTGGGGTTGACTGTAATTCTTTCCAAAAGTTGTTGTTCGTTCATGGTTGACCTCGAAACAGAGAGAGAATCATTGTTTAGGAATTACTGCTTGAGGTTTGCTCATTAGCTAGATCACTCCTAGACCAACCGTCTGCTAATCTGCTTCGGGGGGCGGAGATTGCATATGCCTGAACTTAATGCCGCAAGCTATTATGAGCTTCCCTCTCTGCTCAGAGATTTTCTGTTTATATGGAGAAAATTCCAGATAAATCAGAAACAGTTTAAACTGCTAGTAATCGATATTTATGTTTTTGACCAACTCCAGCCCAAGCTGTCTCAATCTCGTAACCTAGTGTGCGAGCTTTCTTGACGGCATCTGCAAAGGGATAACCAACTTTTACAGCTAGTTCATCACCCAAGTGCCAAGCACCATCCCGCAGAACTTCAATCAAAAGTTCAACTTTTGTTTTCTTGCTTTTTTTCATTTGTTTATTGTTTTTGACGACCGTATGATTAGACGCTACCCAAAACGATAACTGTTGTCAATACATTAAGTTACAGACTTATTTGACTTGTTAAATATGTCAGAACTAGATGGCGGTTATTATCTCCTGATTTTTGGTATTCTAAGACTTAGACGGAGACTCACTCTAGGAAAAGTGAGGTAATTAATCCCTATTAGGGATTGAAATAAATACGTCTGAACTTACTGGCGCAAGCTTTTTCTCCGTTATACTAACCAAAATCCCTATTAGGGATTGAAACCTCAAGCAACCCATATCTCATCTCCTTTGCTTTTAAACGTATAAGCAAGTGTATCCAGCAGCAGTGCAGAATGACCAAAAGCGATCGCATAGGTTGCATTAACATCATGAAAGCTGTACTGGTCGCTAATTGGGTAAATTTGAAAGTGCATCGGTAGCCGCAGCCGCATTCTTACTTCTGCAACTGGACGGCGAATCACATAACAAACCAAACCTTGTTTTTTCAGGCGTTTGTTAATTTCCCCAATCCAGTGGTTTTCAGGTTGCCAAATTTCCACACCTTTTAAAACCTGAACTTTCCAAGCGTCTGCTTTTGGTTGCAAGTCGCCTGAGTAGGTAAATTTCCAGTTCAGCCGTTCCTCGCGGTAGGAACGCAACTTGATAAATGCCAGACAGTGAGCAAATCTACCTTTGGCTATGGGTTGTCCGGTGCGTTGGGCGGTTTCTTGGAGTGTCCGTATAAACGCCGCTTCTGTCCACATTTCAATTTCTAAGTTGCTTAAAATTCCTGGTAAATCGTAGGTTTTAAATTTGTCTACTTCGTTTGCTTCTGTTAAATCGTAAATTCCACATTGCAGAGGACTAGAACCTCGAAAACTAGCAGCATCATCAGCAATCGGATTTCCTGATTTGCCTGAAAGCACTTGCCAATCTTTAGCCCATCCTTGAATACGTCCAGCTATAGATTTCAAACTGGTTTCAAATACTGCTTCACAAGTTACTTGAAACTGCTCTCGGCTTTGGGCATACTGTTGTTTAATTGTCCGATCGCTTAATTTATAAACCAACCAAAATGATTGCACAGCACCCCAACGGCGATAGTAACCATGAAAATCATTGATTTGGCGATATTGCTCTTTAATTATATTTTGCAGAGTCGGGCGATCGCAAATACTATTAACGACTAAAGGTGGTGACTCTACCTGAAATAATCTCTCTACTAAAAAGTTGGGAACCAAAGCCAAAGCTGTGAACTTTTCAAACTTAATTTGCTCACCATTTTTCTCATAGCCATCATGTCTACCTAAGCGTCCCAAACGCTGAATAAAATTACCCGCATCCGATGATTCAAAAATTAGGAAATTAATTTTAAAATCAACGCCAACATCAATAGTACTCGTGCCAAGAACTAAATCAGCAGCCAAACTTAACTCTTTCTGCAATTTTCCTGATAATCCGGTATTTTCCCCCACCGTCAAGCCATGAGGCTGCAAAAGTTCTTGAAAAAATGGAGTCAGGCGCTTGACTGCTGCAATTGAATTTAGAATAATTGCTCCTTTACTTCCTGGATACTGCTGAAACTGAGCCAAAATTAAATTACTATTTTCTCTTAACCAAGTTTCCGAAGCTTTAAAAGAAGGTTCCAAAGAAATAAAATTGAGTAAAATTCCTCGTGCGACTTGCCGCCATCCCTGCAATCGCAGTTCATTCTCTTCTTCTGCTGTATCAGGAAATTGATATTTATTTTGCTCTAAAGGGTTAATTTCTTGACAGCGGAAACCTGCTGCTTGTAATCTGGCAATCAAATTTTTATCTGGTGTAGCTGAAAGAAACAAGAACTTCTTGCGGCGGTTTGTACAGCGAATTAATAGCATTGTATTAATTACGCTAGCAATTTGAGGCGCGGCAAAAACATGGAATTCATCAAATATAAATAAGTCAAAGTCTTTATCTATTCTTCCCCATAGTTTATCGGGGCTGTCACCAGGAATTATATAAGCACCTCGATGTAAATAATGAAAAATATCGGGGTTAGTTAATAATGCTTCTCTTTGATTTGTGAGAGTTGCGATCGCGGCATTTTTTTTCAATCCTTCATTTTCGGCATAAATTTCTAAATCAGCCCCACTCAGCCGCACTACACGCGGTTTATCTGTAGGTTGAAATTCTTGAATATATCCTTGAATTTGTATTTCTTGGTCACGCGCTAATTCATTAGTTGGATAAAGTCCAATAGCCGAAAATTCACCTTGCAGCACTTCTAAATAAGCAGCTAAGCTTTTACCGTCGCCTGTCATGGCGGTGTTGAATACTACATCAACATTTGGATCTTGCAGTGCTTTGAAAGTTTCAACTTGATGCCAAGATAATGACCAGCCATCAGGAATTTTCAAGCCTGATGGTGTCGCCACTGTTTGAGAATACACTGGCTTGAGAGTTATTGTGTAATCATTGGACATATACTGAAATAGTGTCCGTAACTGGTTGTTAAAAACTATATTGGCACGCAAAATATAGATTGGCAAGAAATTAATGTATAAAGTGTCCGTACAAAATGAGTCGTAAAGGTCAATCGATAACTTTGTCTCTGCGGGAACAGGATAAAGCTGAATTAGAAAACCTGGCGCTGGAGTTTGGTATGATGTGGGGCGATCGCCCGAATATCTCCAAATTGATCGAAGCGATCGCTCGCCATCATTTAATCGTTGGCAAAAATAATGACTGGACAGAAGTGCGTATCCGTGCTGTTGACCGTGCAATGCGCCTATTAACGGACATTGGGCAAAACGATCAAGCACAGATAATAGCACAATTATTACTAGAACGTAGCGAACTACCAATACCCTTGCGTAGCGAAATCGAAAGTTTCTTAGGAAATTTATCCCCACAGTGGCGTGTGGAAATTGACCGTTACATCCTACGCCAGCAAGCGTTTCAACTCAGTTATCAAGATGCGAGACAACAAGTATTTAATTTTACTGTTCGCTATGCCAAAGTTACGCCCCATGAAAAGCGTCAATATTTAGATTGTTGGTGTGAGGAGACCGAGGGTAACTTTGATGTCGAAGAATTACGACATAATTGGAGTTTGCGTTTAGACCGTATTCAAGACGCTGCTGTTTTACCTGTTGCTGGTGAGTGGCGTACTGAGTTAGCACACATAGACGTAGAAATGCATCTACTGGGTAATTTAGGCTTTGCTTACCAAGCCAAACCAGAAGATAAAATAAGTGAATGGCTACCAGAGACACAACGGGTGAAGCGAGTTGTCAGGGGTGTCTCTAATACCTTTTGGTTCATTCGTGAAATTATGCAATATACTCCTGATTGTGTCATCGTTTCGCCAGAAAACGTGCAAGTACTCATACTTGCAAAACTTAAAACTCTCTGTCAGCATTACAGGTTAGAAGTTTCTTTGTGAAAATAAGTGGGGAATGGGGACTTGGACATTTACCAAGGACAAATGACAAAAGATAAATTACCTTTCCCCTAAACAGGAGTAATCGCCAAATAACGAAAAGTTTCTCTTACAAGAACCTCCCAATAGTTTTGCTACTTCTGTAATCAACTGTGTAGGATTTGAAGGCTTTTTCATATAACTTTGAAATCCACATGCAAGAGCCTGTTTATAAGCTCGATTTTCAGCACGATCGCTAAAGGCGATCGCTGGAATTTCTCTAATTTGTGCCGACGCATATGTTCGGATTTTTTTGATTAGCAAATATCCAGAATTACCTGGCATATCAATGTTGCTAATCAAAAGATCCACTGTTACTTTTTTAACAATTTCAAATGCTTCTAAAGCTGATGAAGTAGTAATTACACTAATTCCATAAATTTTAAGAACACGCGTAAACAAGGCAACAATATCTTCATTGTCATCTACTACAAGAATTATTCTTCCTTTAAAAACACCTGTGTTTTTTCTACCTTTTTGATGATGAAAATTATCAAAATTTATGCTTACTCTATCTTCAAGAGGATGTGCATCCTCAAAATTGTTTGACACGATGTAATAGCCTCCTGAGTTGGCTAATCAATTAGGGAGGAAGTCCTACAGGTAGCTAGCTGCGAACTAGCTGCCTAGTGGGCATCATTATTGTTATCAACTTGATTAAATCAAGTTTTGTTGTCACTAGTCTTATTTCTTTAGATATATTAAATTTGCTTGTTTTTTGAAATCTGGTGTTTTTTTACCCATAGGCATATTCTTAGCGTTTGAGTACTGTTTGTCATGTTTTGTGATATTAACTACAACAAGCAAAAGTATTTATCAAGTAAATCTTAAGTAAGGGAGTCAAGATGAACACTGGTGTCCACCTCCCCGATTTCTTTGATAAGTCGGGGATCTAACTTTCCACGAACGATCGAGTAGGGCTATATGCGATCGCCTCCACACTTATCGGCATATACTTTAAAGAAATGTGACATTTAATTGCGCTATTGTAAAAATCAGCTTTACATCAGTTGATTTATGAGCCAGTCTGAAGATACCAACGCCCAAGCCACTGCTCTGACTAACCACGATTCCAAACCTATTCATATACCTGGCTCTATTCAACCTCATGGCGTACTGTTAGCACTCAATACCCAGCTAGAGATAGTGCAAGTCAGCAACAATACCCAAGAATATTTGGGTAAAGAGCCAGAAGATTTGCTCAGTCAACCGCTGAGCTATTTGCTGGACAAGAGAAAAGTGGAAGTTGTTAAGCAGTGCTTGGTGAAAAAAATTGGTATTTCTAACGCTTTTAAAGTATTAATCAACACTTCAAATGGTGAACGATACTTTGATGCTATTGTTCATCGTACACAAGAGGCTGTGATTGTGGAGCTAGAACCGAGAGACTCGGAATCGGAGTTGAGTTTCTTGGGCTTTCATGATTTGCTGGGTGAAGCGATCGCTAAAATGCAAAGCACATCGAATCTGATAGAATTTTTGCACATTGCAGCAGAAAAACTCCGGGAAATCATCGGTTTTGATCGGGTAATGGTCTATCAATTTGACGAGTCCGCAGCGGGTTCTGTGGTTGCAGAAGTCAAACGAGAAGATTTATCACCTTATTTAGGACTCCACTATCCCGCTACAGATATTCCAGCCCAAGCTAGGGAATTATACACACGCTGCTTTCTCCGCTTCATCCCCGATTTGACTGCCGAACATGTTAAGCTAGTCCCCACGGAAAATCCGACAATACATCAGCATCTTGACTTAAGCTACTGTATCCTACGGAGTTTTGATTCCTGTTGTATTGAATATCATCAAAACATGGAAGTGACGGCTCTTTTGGTGATTTCGCTGATTCAAGATCAAAAACTGTGGGGATTAATATCTTGCCATCATCAAACACCAAAGTATATTGCTTACGAAGTGCTGAAAATGTGCGAATTTTTGGGACAGATAGTTTCTTCAGAATTAGCGCACAAAATTAGTCACTCGGAATGGGATTATGAAGTCAAGCTCAAATCGCTACAGTCTGAGTTTCTCAACTCTATTTCCCAAGCAGACAATTTTATCGATGCTCTAATTAAACCTGAAATCCGTTTGTTGGATCTTGTCAGCGCTTCGGGAGCAGCGATTTGTCTGGATAATGAAGTTACCCTCGTAGGAGCAACACCGAATATTCACCAGGTGCGGGCACTCATTGAATGGGCGGATACCCAAGTTAATGACAACTTGTTTTCCACTGATTCTTTGCCAAAGCTTTACCCAGAGGCGTTGATATTTAAAGATACTGCTAGTGGTTTGTTGCTACTGCGAATTTCTCAAGTCCGACGGTATTACATCCTTTGGTTTCGTCCTGAAGTTATCCAAACGGTAAATTGGGCGGGTAATCCCAAGGAATCAATTCAAGCCCAAGCAGATGGTAGCGTTACCGTATCTGCGCGAAAATCTTTTGCCGCTTGGCAAGAAACAGTGAGATTAACTTCTCTACCTTGGAGGACGTCCGAACTTGAGAGTGCCCTCAGTCTGAGAAATGCGATCGTTGGTATTGTACTCTCTAAGGCCGATGAGTTAGCGAAAATTAACCTAGAGTTAGAACGCAGCAATCAAGAACTAGCCTCCTTTGCCTACGCTGCTTCCCATGACCTCAAGGAACCTTTGCGCGGCATTTATAACTTCTCAACGGTACTGTTAGAAGACTATGCCCAAATATTAGATGATGAGGGGATTGAATGCTTGCAGACAGTAGTCTCTTTGTCTGTACGCATGGAAACACTCATTAATGCTCTGCTGCGACTTTCTCAGTTAGGACAAGCACAACTGCGAGAGCAAGCAACCGACCTCAATGAATTAGTCGCCCAAGTGATTGAAGTCTTTGGTGCTAGTCGCCAAAACTCTGGGTTTTTTGATGTTCGCATTCCTCGACCTTTACCCATAATTCAGTGCGATCGCGTTCTTGTCAACGAAGTCTTCAGTAACCTCATTGGTAATGCCTTCAAATACAACGATAAAGCCGAAAAATGGGTTGAGATTGGCTACTTGTCTCAAGATGAGGGAGATGAGGGAGATGAGGGAGTAGGGGAGCAGGAGAAAATGCCCCATGCCCCATGCCCCATGCCCCATGCCCCATGCCCAATGCCCCATGCCCCATGCCCAATCTTTTATGTCCGCGATAACGGTATTGGAATTCCAGAACACCATCTAGAAACCATCTTTAGACTATTTAAGCGGCTGCACTCCCAGGAAAAATACGGCGGCGGTGCAGGTGCTGGACTAGCTATTGTTAAGAAAATTGTCGAGCTGCACAACGGTCAAATTTGGGTGGAATCTACCGTAGGCATTGGCTCGATATTCTATTTTACGCTGGAATAGTTTAAGATAGTGACCAAATATATATTTTTGTTAAGTTGTTTTAAGACCACGAATGACAAAAAAACTTCATGAACCTCTGCTTGTTGTTGAGGACAGCAATGAAGATTTTCGGATGCTACAACGTCTGATGCGGCGGATGTCCGTCCAGAACCCCATACATCGTTGTACTAATGGGGATGAGGTTTTAGAGTTCCTCTATCAACAAAAGAGGGATATCTACGACCAAGGTAAGGACTCATGCAACTTTCAAGTAGCATTACGACCCTCTGTGATCTTGCTCGATCTAAATTTGCCGGGTATTGATGGCCGTGACATCCTAACTCGGCTCAAGCAAGACAAGAGTTTCAAGGAAATCCCCGTCGTTGTTTTTACCACATCATCGAACCCTAAGGATATTGAGTTGTGCTACCAAAAGGGCGCAAATGGATACCTAGTAAAGCCGATGGATGCTCAAGAACTAAAAAAGACGATTCAGGCTTTCGTAGACTATTGGCTTGAAGCGAATACGCCGCCCGTCTTGGATTAGTTTGTTTATGTTCTGCTGATGAGGCAGTAAGGACAAAGGGATAACAAAAAATATGGCTTAGAGGGCACAGAGGCATTTTGGTCTTTGAGTCACTGTGTTTGCTGCCTAGAAAATAGGGGGTAGAGACGCGATTAACCGCGTCTGTACAGGAGTGAGGAGTGGGGGAGGAAATATTTTTGATGTTTCGATCGTGGGATTTTTTCGTGAATGAGTGACTCTGATTGGTTTTCCCATTTTCCTATCTTTCTTAGTGCCTTGCAGTATTGGCGATCGCTTTAGGATTGGTAAAGAATTTAGATTTTATTTATATTTATTTTATATTATTTTTAGAATTATGCAATAAACCACAATCTGGATAAAAGGGATCTACATAGCTCCCAAATCCTCATACTTAATATGTTGGACACATGGACGCTACTCATCATCGATGATTGTGCAGCAGATCGGAAAATCTATCGTCGATATCTTTTGAAAGATCCGCACCAGTCCTACCAGATTTTGGAGGCAGACTGTGCAGAAGAAGGACTCGCTTTGTGTCACAAAACACGCTGCGATGTTATTTTGCTGGATTATTGTCTACCCGATCAAAGTGGGTTAGAACTCTTCGATCGGATGCAGCAGGAGATTTTTAAGACTTCTGTGCCTGTGATTATGTTAACAGGGCGTGGTGATGAAGAGGTTGCTGTGCAAGCAATGAAACGAGGTGCGCTGGATTATTTAGTCAAGCAACATCTGACACAGGATGTACTGCAACTAGCAGTCCGTAACGCTATCAAGCAATTGTGCTTGCAAGCCCAACTCAGTAAAACTCAGGATCAGCAGCGGTTAATTGCTACAACTGCTTTGAGAATTCGCCAGTCTCTCAACCTAGAGGAAATTTTGGATACGGCTGTAGCGGAGGTGCAGCAACTTCTGAAATGCGATCGCGTGATGGTATATCAGTTCGCCCCAAATAGAGACGGTACAATAGTTGCCTCCTCAGTTGAGTCACATGACATTGTAGCGCTGTGCGATCGTCGCGTCGGGGCTGGGGACTCTTTAGTGGGGACTGGGGACTGGGTACTGGGGGAGGAAACTAGGCACAGAAGACGGACAACAGGAATAACCTATGCCCAATCCCCAATCCCCAATCCCCAATCCCCAATCCCTCATATTTACGAGCTTGGCTTGTGTAATCGTTTGAGTTTGAGAGAGCAATTTAACAGTGAATCAAATCTGGTGGTTCCGATTAATCTGAGCAACAATGGAAACCCAACTCCCAAGCTTTGGGGTTTGTTGATTGCTCATCATAATTCAGGAGAGCGACAGTGGCAAGCTGATGATGCCCAAATGCTGAATGAAGTGTCGGTGCAACTAGCCATTGCTATCCAACAAGCGGAATTGCTAGCCCAAACTCAAGCAGCCCTCGCCAAAGAAAAGCAACTCAATGCATTTAAATCCCAAATTATTGGAACGGTTTCGCACGAATATCGAACGCCTTTGACTTCAATTTTGGCTGCTGCATCAACTTTGGTAAAACATAGCCAGCAACTCGATGAGTTAAGACAGCAGAAGTTTCTGGGAATTATTGAACAAAAAGCCAGGTATATGTCTAAACTTGTGGACAATATGCTTTTAGTTAATCAATTTGAAGTGGAAAAACCTAAGCTGAAGCCAACGCCGCTCGATTTATTACAATTTTTTTCTGATTTGATCGAACAAGAGCGAGAAACAACAGGCGATCGCCACGAGTTGATTTTTAAGATTACGGGAAACAATCAGGGCTTCTGGGGCGATCGCGGGCTTTTGCAGCAAATTTTTATTAACTTAATGTCCAATGCAATTAAGTATTCTCCTGATGGAGGTACTGTAGAGTTTCACCTGATGGGCAAAGAATCACAAGTCATTTTTTCCATCGAAGATCGGGGAATTGGTATCCCCATCGCAGATCAAGAAAATTTGTTTCAATCTTTCAGTAGGGGAAGTAACGTTGATACAATTCCTGGCACAGGCTTAGGGCTGGCGATCGCCAAAGCTTGTGTAGAGTTACATGGTGGTAATATCACTTTATCCAGTGAAGTTGGACGAGGAACTAAAGTTACAGTTAGCTTACCTAAGGTATTCCCAATAGATCAATTATCGCCATAGTCAGAATTCACAATTCAATAAATTGGCGTTGATCATGAGATTAATTTTGTGATTTTTCATCTCGAATTTCGATTTTATTAATTAGCCATTCTTTGATTGTTTTTCCGCAAGGCTCAGCACTTTGGCAATCATTGACATCTTCTAATTCATAAGATAATTGTACATTTTTGTTAACGTATTTATCTGGCTCACAAACATCAAATGTTGCGCCAACACTTTCATATAATTTACCATTGCGATCGACAACGGTAACATAGCATTTTAAGTCACCATTTTGCATGTCTTTAATAGTGCCAAATGTCGGATTATCATTTTTAATGGGTGTTTCTTCAGATGATACTGAATGATTAGTTTGTTTTTGATGTTCCTGATTATCTAGCTTTACTGAATTAGATTCAGAATTACTTTGGTTAGCTATTGCTGTGTTTTCTGGATTCGGTTGATTATTTGGAGAAATAGTGTTGCCAGAGTTACCACAACTCGCAATCAAGATAGAGCAAAGAATGAATGTAGTGCTAAAGAGTGTTTTTTTCATTTTATTGATGTTCATTAAAGTGCAATAGACCGGACTCATGATATAATAAATTTTGTTAAATTACAGTAATTTGTAGGGTAGCTACCCTAGTTTGTACCTCACGAAAACAAGAAGTGTTATATGAATTTTGTCTATTATAGTTTTATGTATTTAAAGTTATAAATGGCAACGTGATATTTGCGGATAACGAACGGCGGTATCTGCGGTTTTTATGTATTCTTCGGTAAGATGGTGAAAACAAGTTTCGATCCTAGTTAATGCAATACGGTTCGGTTAAGGTTTTTTGATGAAAATTTTAGATCTAAAGACGCGATAAATCGCCGTCTATACAACGATCGATCTTTCGTTTTGACGGCGATTTACCCTTGTCTCTTGGCTTAACCGAAGCGTATTACTAGTTAATGTATCTACATTAATGCTTAATAAAGCGTTAATTGCTGGATATTGATGTTTTGAGTATTTAAGAACTTTAAAAAATGGAAGTATTGATTTTGTGTTATCTCAAGGTTTTCTCAACTTAAACAAACCATTTGACTGGACTTCCCACGACTGCGTGGCGCGGGTACGAAAATTGTTGCGCCTCAAACGTGTGGGACATGCAGGAACATTAGATCCCGCAGCTACTGGAGTGTTACCCATTGCCTTTGGTAAAGCCACCAGACTATTACAATATTTGCCAGAAAGTAAAGCTTACAAAGCGACAATTCGGTTGGGTGTGCGTACCACAACCGATGATTTACAAGGCGAGATTATTAATTCTCAAGCTTGTGCTGGATTGCGTTTGGCACAAGTGAAACCTGTACTATCAAAATTTCAAGGCAAAATTGAGCAAATACCACCGAATTACAGTGCAATTCAAGTGGATGGAAAACGTCTGTATGACTTAGCGCGTAAAGGTGAAACAGTAGAAGTTCCGGTGCGGACAGTGGAGGTTTTTCACATAGAAATTTTGGACTGGCGGGAAGGAGATTTCCCGGAATTGGATGTGGCGATCGCCTGTGGAAGTGGTACATATATTAGAGCGATCGCTCGTGACTTAGGTGCAATTTTAGAAACTGGTGGCACCCTTGCGGCTCTAATCCGTACCGAAAGCAGTGGTTTCCATTTAACAGATAGTCTCACTTTGACGGATTTAGAAACACAACTACAAGCCGGGACGTTTCAACCGATTTCTCCAGATGCACCATTACAGCATTTGGCATCAGTTATTTTACCACTAACAGCTGCTCAAAAATGGTGTCAAGGTCAGCGAATTTCTTTAACTTTCGATGTTTCTGGAATAGTGCGAGTTTATGATCAAGAGACTCGCTTTTTAGGTATTGGAGAATTACAAAACGAAGTGTTGATTCCCCAAATGGTTTTTGAACCGATTTCTTAGACTAACCTATTTAAGTCGGCGAGAAAAATTCAATGTATATGAACAAATATAAATTTATTTGTCACACAGGAGAACGGTGAGTAATGAGCGATCGCCACAGTTATACTAATACTGCTGCAAATCTCAACGTCTATGTCCAAGGTCAAGGATTTCCCATTTTAGCCCTACACGGTCATCCTGGTTCTGGTCGTAGTCTTTCTGTGTTCACCAATCATTTATCAAAACGCTACCAAACTATTGCCCCAGATTTACGTGGATACGGCAAAAGTCGCTGGAATGGTAAATTTGATATGAATGACCATTTAACTGACTTAGAAGCCCTGCTAGAACGCTTTAAAATTGAAAAATGCTTAGTTTTGGGATGGTCACTTGGGGGCATTCTGGCAATGGAACTGGCACTACGTTTGCCAAAGCGCCTTACAGGTCTGATTTTGGTAGCCACAGCCGCAAAACCCCGTGGTAGCCATCCTCCCATCACTTGGCAAGATAATTTATATACTGGGGTTGCAGCCCTAGTGAATTATATAAAACCGGGTTGGCAATGGAATATTGAAACTTTTGGCAAGCGATCGCTTTTTCGCTACTTAATCCAACAACATACATCTACTAGTTACAAATATATTGCCACCGAAGCAGTGCCGGCATATTTACAAACCTCTCCTGCTGCTACTCGCGCCCTTTATAGCGCAATTCAAGCAGGGTATGACAGGCTTCTAGACTTGCCACAAATTCAATGTCCTAGTCTTGTGCTTGCTGGTGTCCAAGATCGTCACATCACAGTTGATTCCAGCTTAGAAACCGCTCAACACCTCAACAATTGTCAGTGGCAATCCTACCCCAATACCGCCCACCTTTTCCCGTGGGAAGTTCCCCAGCTGGTATTAAGTGACATTGACCGTTGGTTAGAAGAACATCCCCAGGTAAGAGGACGCGGTGACGCAAGGAGGGAAGAGGACGCGGGGACTAGGTGAAGCGTTGACGCGGTGAAAGAATTCTCCGCTTCCCCGTGTCTCCGTGTCTCCGAGTCCTTTTCTCTTGCCTAAATTAAATTTGACCGCCAAAGGCAGGCTGTACTTTGCGGTCAAATCTTTCCCCCAGGTCTTCAGCTATTGTTAAAGCATCAGGTTTGCAGCGTTTGACGTTCACAACAATTCCCTGCGCTCCTTCTGCCTCCAAATCTTCTATGTATCCAACGCTAGCCGAGCTTGCTTCATCAGAATTCAGAAATGGTCCGAAGTAGTATGTACAGCGGGGATTCTGCGTTACAATTTCTACCCACCAAGCCAAGCCAAGGTTGTCAAACGTGTTAATCAACCCTTCCTTGAGGTTATGCCAAATGGTTTTCATGGTTTTCGCCGATTTATAAACGTGCTACAGGGTGTTAAACGATATGTTGCTTTATTATCTTTTACATTTCTTTATACTCTTTTACTGCTATTTTTTCAAAGAAGTTTTTTGTAATTTATCTAAATGCAGGGTGTTTAGCGATCGCTGGCGATAAATTTCATACAGTGCCATACCTGCTGCTACCGAGGCATTGAGGCTAGGAGTTTTGCCTTGTAAGGGGATTGATACTAAGACATCGCAGGAGCGCTGAGTTAACATACTCAGACCTTCACCTTCAGAGCCAATTACCAAAGCGATCGGGCCACTGAAATTGACTGTGTGTAAGGGTTCGCTGCCAGTTGCAGCAGTTCCATAAATCCAAAACCCAGCTGTTTTTAATTCTTCTAAGGCGCGGCTGAGGTTGACAACTCTGGCTACAGAAAAATTTTCTAAAGCGCCTGCTGCAACTTTCACAACAGTGGAAGTGATCCCAGAAGCTCTTCTTTGGGGTATAACTAATCCTTGAGCGCCGATCGCCTCAGCAGTGCGAATAATTGCTCCCAAGTTGTGGGGATCGGTAATTCCATCAGCCACAACAATGACGGGATCGGTTACGGATTTTGCTTGCTCAATGAGATCCGGCAATTCGATGTAGGTGTAGGGAGCAATTTGTGCCGCCACGCCTTGATGATTACAGTGATTAGTGATTTGGTCTAAACGCTTGGGTTCAACTTCGTCAATAACTGTGCCATTTTCCTTGGCTTGCAAAAGCAAATGGTGAAAGTTGGGATCGTAGCGCAGACGGGTAGTAATCCAGATGCGGTTGAGACCGCGCTGATTTTGCAATGCGCTCAATACTGGATGACGGCCGTAGATTAAATCGCTATCTTCTGCTGGTTTTGTAGATAGAGATGGATGGGAGAAGTTGTTGTTTTGTGGACGCGAATTGCTAGAGATGGGGTTGATCTCTATTTTTTTTCTGGGATTGCGAATCGGATTAGTAACAACACGCTTACCCTGAAGTTTTACGGGTTTCCCACGATTTAGTTCGCTAGAAGTCTTGATTTTTCTTGGTTGATTTGACATTTTAGTTTTAGGATATTAGCTTAGGGTGAGCATCCTGACTAGCTGAATTTACCAGACCTATCTCTACTGTTTTGATGATTGTGAAATCGAGTTTTCACTATTTCTCAAGATGGAGTATTTCCAACAGTTCAGTTAAGCGCTGGTAATCAGTGAGATACAGGTAGCCAATTAAAGTTTCTAGACTAGTTGCCTGTTGATAGATTTCGGGATCAAGCCGCTTAGGGCGTCCTGTGGCAGCGTTTCGACCCCGGCGGACAATTTCTAATTCGGTGTCCCTCAGATGAGGAGTCAGCGATCGCAAATGTAGCGCTTGTGTTTCCGCTCTTACCTGTGCCACTACTAGACGATGGTAAGTTTCTGGTCGCTGTAGTGGTAGTAGATAGAACATTCTAGCATAAAGTTCATAGATTGCATCTCCCAAGTAGGCTAAAGCAGCGGGAGAAATTTTTTGTACTTGTGAAAAAGAAATCTGTTGGGATAATGGCGCTGTGGTTAACAAGAGTGTTTGAGTCCAAGATAAACTCTCTTTGGGAGCTTCATCTTGTCCATCTAATAGCCCTTCCTCCTTTGACTTCACAAATAAATCATTCCTTGACTAGCTCAATTTGGCAGGCATTCTTCGCAAAGACTGATTTTTCTGAAGTATGCCATCATAGTATACCTAGCATCATCAACACTATCAGAATTACTTACTAAATTTTATCTTTGTGATTAAAATTTGGCATTTTAGATGGTGCTTATGTCAACGTCCGCCCAGAGTAATTTCGCTTAGTTATTGTGGTCTATGGCTGACATTACCTACTAGCTCACTTTTGAAATTCACGACATTACGATCCGCTCAACAAGCATACAATATCAAGTAAAGTTGAAATAAATATTAATCTGTTGGCTCTTATTTCCTACAATTTTCTCCGGCTTTGGTTTTTATCGAATGTCCTGGCCAACACTCAGCATCTCTAAAAAAATGCTCACAAAGTTCTTGATGATACACAGAGCAGTTAGAGAATTCCCTTAAATATTCTTTTTCAGATGATATAGTTTGAGAGTCTAGTTTCCCATCTTTCAATGGGGGTTAAAGGGGATCAAGCTAAACATTTATACTTGACAAACATCCTCTAAGAATTGACTGTTTGTAACTTTACCCTTAGTCAGTTTTATTAGTCAGTTTTAAATATAATAGCTCAACTGGCTTAGCGCCTCTCCCACAAGGAGAGAGGTTTTGCCAGAAGTTTTAAAAATTCAGCTATCCGATATTGAATCTGGATAGCTAAGTTAATCTCTCAGGTCGAGCAATCAAGACTGCTTGACGTTTTCTAGAGCCGCTTCAACTGTTTGTTGCAGGGAGAGAAACTTCTCTAAGCGAACAAGCTTGACCGTTTGAGTGACCCGGGCATTCGTGACGATTTGCAAAGTGCCATTAGCGGTTTGAGCCTTCTTAGCTGCTTGCACCAAAGCACCCAAGCCAGAGCTATCAATAAAGTCGATTTGTGAGAGATCCAAAATAATATGCTTAGGACCTTCCTCAATCTTGCTCTCAAGTACCTTGCGAAATGTCGGCTCAGAAAAGGCATCTAACAAACCTGTGAGGCGGAACAGCTGACAGTTATCCCGGACTTCACGAGTGCCCCTCAGGCTCACGGTTAGATTCAGTGGCTCAGCAATAATTCCCTCCTCATAAGTTAAAGTGAACGCTCAAGTATAGATGGTTTTTGAGCGAGTTGTCTACAATCTGCTGGAGCATTGGGGATTGGGGATTGGGAGTTATTATTATCTCCTCTGCCCCTCTGCCCCTCTGCTCCTCAGTCCCCATTCCCTAGTTTCCATCACCTTGACGTGCTGTTCGCATAGCTTGAACAAATTGTTCAAACAAGTAATCAGCATCGTGAGGCCCAGGACTGGCCTCTGGGTGATACTGTACAGAGAATATGGGTAGAGACTTGTGACGTACCCCCGCAACGGTGCGATCGTTTAAATTCAGGTGGCTAACTTCCACAACTGTCGCAGGTAGAGAATCTGGGTCAATGGCAAAACTATGGTTTTGGCTGGTAATTTCTACCTTTTGTTGTAGACCCGCAGGCTGATTCAAACCACGGTGACCAAATTTGAGTTTATAGGTTTCTGCTCCCAAGGCATGGCCTAAAATTTGGTGTCCCATACAAATCCCAAAAATGGGCTTTTGACTCAGCAGCAGCGCTTTGGCAGTTGCAATTCCTTCGGTGACGGCAGCAGGGTCGCCAGGCCCGTTAGAAAGAAAGACACCATCAGGATTGTAGTTGAGAATTTCCTCTGGTGGCGTATCAGCAGGTACAACAATCACCCGACAACCGTAAGAGGCTAAGCGACGCAGAATATTGCGTTTGATGCCAAAGTCAAGGGCAACAACTGTAAAGGGTTTCCCAATATTGTTCGCAGTTTCTGGGTTGAATTCCCAGGCTGGAATTGTGGGATCTGACCATTCATAAGTTGTTGGTGTAGTCACTTCACGAACCAGATTTAATCCTGCCATGTTCGGAGCTGCCTGGACTTGCTCTAGCAATTCCCCCTCATCCAGAATAGCTGTGGAAATGCCACCATTCATGGCTCCGAACATCCGAATTTTGCGGGTGAGGGCGCGGGTATCAATGCCGTAGATACCTGGTATTTGGTGTTGTTTGAGGTAATCAGGTAAGGATTGCGTCGATCGCCAGTTACTTGGTCGATGACAAATATTCCGGGCGATCGCACCCCGCACTTGGGGGCCGTCTGATTCCTCATCTTCAGGATTGACGCCAGTATTCCCCAATTCTGGATAAGTAAAAATCACAATCTGACCGCAGTAACTCGGATCGGTCAGTACTTCTTGATAGCCAGTCATACCAGTGTTGAATACCACTTCTCCGATCGCGGTTCCCGTAGCACCGAAAGACCAACCGCGATAAGTGGTACCATCTGCCAAGACAAGTAAAGCTGGTATTGCGTCAGATAAGGACATATGGGGATTGGGGATTGGGGATTGGGGATTGGGGATTGGGGATTGGGGATTGGGGATTGGGGATTGGGGATTGGGGATTCAGAAAACTTTTCTCTAGTCCTTACTCCCTATTCTTTGCTTCCCAAGACTGCGATCGTTTATTATCCCATTAGTTGACCAACTAGGAATTTTCAGGTTGTTAATTAAAAATTAAAATTGCCTGTTGCCTGGTTGCCTGTTGCCTTTCACTTAAAATCTTTAAAGAGTGGATTTGCAGGAGCTTGGGCGGTTAATATTAATTATGCTTCCGACTTTTTTATCCCGTGCAACCCTAATTTTCGCATTCAGCGCTCTAGCGGTTTTGAGTGTTGCCTGTAGTGAAGACAAACGAAACACTACGACTACTGGCAATGAGCAACCCGTGTCAATTGGTGACTTGGCATCAGTACAGCCTACCACTGTTGAACCACCAACACCAGTAGCCACCCCCAAAGCCCAGCCCCTAGAGCCGTCTGAAACTGAACCTAGTGTTTTTGAACTGGCGTTAGATAAAGCCGTCAGTGCTTGGAGTATCAGCCAATCTGCTCAATCTCCAGATGATTGGAATTTGGTGGCGAGTCAATACCAGGATGCGATCGCTCTCATGAAAAAAGTGCAGCGACAAACACCAGAATTTGCCTTCGCTCAATCTAAAATCACTGAATATCAGCGCCAAATCAAATACGCCAAGCAAAAAGCTACTCCTCGCCCTGAGCCAGTTAAGGAACCTCAAAAAATAGTAGTTGTGGTTCCCCAAACAACAACCACACCAAAGTTCACCGAGCCTCTATCGATTCCTGTACAAAAAAAATTATTACGACCAGAAACACAGAGATCTTCATCAGCAGTGGTGATTCCAGATCAACTAGTGTTTACAGCGCCGATTAAAAGGCGGGCTGGTGGTACGCCAATTGTGGAAGTAACCTTCAATGGTCAGCAAAAGTTTGAAATGATTGTAGATACAGGAGCCAGTGGCACTGTGATCACCCAAGAAATGGCAGATACTTTGGGAATAGTGCCAGTGGGAAAAGCTAAGGCAAATACAGCCAGTTCTAGAGCTGTAGAATTTTCTGTGGGCTATGTTCAATCAATGGCACTTGGGGGGGTGACGGTGAATCGAGTGCCAGTAGCGATCGCTGGTACGGAACTCGAAACTGGACTTTTAGGACATGATTTTTTTGGAAACTATGATGTCACAATTAAACGTAATGTGGTAGAGTTTCGCCCGCAACTGCGATCGCAAGTCAATTCCCCAGAAATTGAACTAACTGCTCCAACTTCGTCCAAGCCGTCCCACTTTGCAGGATATCCTTAGCGATTTTAATGCCTTGGGTGTGATCGAGGAACGGTATTGTCCCCGCTACTTGCAGCGCCAACGATGCATTTAAAGCTACCGCATCCTGTTGCGCTTGGGTTCCCTTACCTTGGAGTACAGCTTTGAGAATCACCGCATTCTCTTGCACATCCCCACCCCGAAGCATACCTATTGGAGCAGGTGTTACATCCAAATCTAGGGGATTAATGGTAGTTAACTGCACTTCTCCCTCAGATAACACCGCCAAATCAGTTAAATCTCCTAACCCAGCCTCATCGAGTTTTTCTCGCCCGTGCAGCACAATTGCCTTTTGTTTGCCCAAATTCTGTAAAGCTTGGGCAACCGTCGCCAAAAGTTTGGGAGTGAATAACCCCACCACTTGCCCAGTTGGACGCAAGGGATTTACCAAAGGCCCCAGTAAATTAAACACTGTTCGCACCCTGAGAGTCCGCCGTAATGAGGCAACTGCTTTGAGTGCTGGATGCCAACCAGGGGCAAATAAGAAAGTGATCCCCACTTCCTGTAAAGCTGCTTGTACTTTTTCACTAGGGGCACTTAAATTTACACCCAAGGCTTCCAAAACATCGGCGCTTCCCGTGAGACTTGAAGCTGAACGATTGCCGTGTTTGGCGACGGGTACGCCATAAGCTGCCGCAACAAAAGCAACCGCTGTGGAAATATTAAAAGTTGACGAACCATCTCCACCAGTGCCGCAGGTGTCAATTAGGGATTGGGGATTAGGGATTGGGGATTGGGTGGATTTTTGCTCAGTCTCCATCCTTGATTGGGATTGTAATACTTCAGCCATGCCGGTTAACTCGTCGGCAGAAACGCCTTTAAAGTTAAGTGCTGTTAAAATTGCTCCCGATAACTCTGGAGGAACGGCTTCACTAAGCCAACCTTGCATCAATTGAGCAGCTTGAGTACGGGACAATGATTGGCCATCTATTAGTTGTTGTAGCAGAACATAATAGGATTCTTGTGCAGGAATTGAGGAAGTTGTCATAGCTAAGGTTTGTGTGTTGTAGGGTGTAGCTACGTTGCAGGGCATGGGAGCTATCCTACCGGAAAATCGGTCTTCATCAAAGTTAGAGCAGAATTCAGAAGTCAGAATTCAGAATTAAAATAGGCTCTCGGACTAGCTACCAGGCCTATATTGTGTACTTCACTTTCGTTGAAATCTGCTGTAAGTTCAAATATCAAGGTTTAACTGCAAAGCTCCATTCATAAAATTCTGATTTTGTACTTTTTTATCCAAATCAATTTTAACTTCGTAATTAGTAATAAATAATTCTTTTCCCTTAGCAGCACCATTCTGCTTATAGTTATTCATGCCATATTGCAATTCCCATGCTGAGATATTTGCCCATTGAAAATTTTCTCGAATTTGTGGGGAATCGTCGTAAGTGATTAGCCAGGGATGATGACATTGTTGCAAAAGCTCGGCAAATCTTTGATGTTGAAATGAGGTGTGCAAGTCACCGTCTTTACCATATAGCTTTGATTTGGTAGCACTAAAATATGGTGGATCTAAAAATAAAAATACTTGTTCACCTGTTTTTTTTAATAAGTGACTGTAATCTAAATTAGTAATTTCTATATTTTTATCCAGAATATTCTCTAATTTTTCTAACCGTTCTATTGAAGAATCAGTAAAACGCTTATGGAAAGCTTCTTGGGAAAAACCGCCTGATTCTACAGTGCCAGAAAACGTAATTCTATTGAGGACAAAAAAGCGGACTGCTCTTTCAAAATCAGATAAATTGTTGACATTTACAGTGGTCAATTCTGTATACAGTAATTTACCATTTGTGTATTTAGCTTTAATATGGCGAATTTCTTTAACTAACTGAGCTATATCAGATTGAGCAAACTTCCAGAATAAGAATAGTTCGCGGTTTAAATCGTTAATCCAAATTTTGATATCGGGGAACTTTTGTTTTAAGTAAATAAATACAGAACCACCACCGACAAAAGGCTCTCGAAATTCAGAAAAATTATCTGGTAAGTATTCGACTATTTGATTGATTGCTTTTGACTTACCACCAGGATATCGAAGAGGGCTTTTGAACATAATCAAAAATTATATAGTAATCTGCTTTGATTTTTGAACTTATCTATATAGAGAGTAAGTACAGACGCGATTAATCGCGTCTGTACAGGATGAGTTGACTACGAATTTTTTCAAAAATAAAATAAGAGTCCCATAATGTCTAAAAATTTTAATATTAACTTCTAATAAGGCTTAATCCTATGACCCGTTCTGCACCCTATCAACCTTTGTTTTTGCGAATTCTTCATGGCGCGAGTGGAATTTTAGTTATGGCGGCAATCATTACTGGATTCCTAGAAAAAACTACGTACCCGTAATATATACCGGGTGATTAATTTACTTTTTGTTTATGTTGCAATTTCGTAAAAATCTGTTACATTACTTTACAGGCAGTGATAACTGTCACAACATAGAAGCTCGGAGTGTTAATTATGTCAAACGCTAACAAAACTACGCCTTCGGTTTCGGAAGATCCTAATGCTTTACGTTGGGGCTTTACTCCCCAGAGTGAAAACTGGAACGGTCGTTTTGCAATGATTGGTTTTTTAGCTGCCGTTTTAATTGAAGCATTCTCTGGTCAAGGGATTTTACACTTCTGGGGCATTCTATAAATTTAGAAAATCGTCATTAGTCATTGTGTCCTTTGTAAATACACAGATGACTAATGACTAATCACAGCACTCTCCTGGGCAAAAATCCAGGTAAGGATAACTCTGTTTTTTGGATAATAATCGCCATTAACTAGCGTGATGAACGGAATATTACACGACCTGGGGATTCTTCGTGGTTAATCCGCGCATATACCCGTAGACAAGTTAATACTTCCCCAGGAGTGCCACCGAAATCTAGTTGTAAGTCATCTTTGGATGAAGCACAGATATCTGCATAAAGTCCAGATAATTGGCGAATTCGCACATCATGACCTGTATTAATGGCTTTATCAGCTACCTTCTTGAGAATGCGCCGTGATTCGTTTTGTAGCTTACCCCACCATGAATAACGCTCAGCCGGTGGTACAAATACCAAAGAGTGTATTGCTTCATCCATGTCAATCCAGGCACGCAAAATAAAGAGGGGATCGGCGTTTTCTTCAGATTTTTGGGTGCGTTGACAGCGATCGCTCAAAGCATTAATATATTGATTTCGCTGTTCAGGTTTGGAGTGTAAAGAGACTACATCGAAGCTAAAAACACTATTTAAAGCATGATATAAATCTGGTTCTATTTCAATAAGTTTCATATATAAAAATAAGAATCCCCCTGCTAAATCGGATTCATTACCTTGGATAACTTGAGAATTTAAAAGTGCTTTTTGAGATAAACTTAATCCTTGAGTTTGAACAGTACCACTAAGTCCAGGGTAGATAATTTCATCGCGGATAAAAGGAAGTTCATAGAGATTATAATTATCTGCGATCGCACCAACTTCTTGAGCCATATCTAAGGTGCGCTGTCGCCAAAATGCAGCTAATTCTTCAGGTATTCGTAATAATTTGCGTTGAATTTCATTCCATAAATCTGAGTCAGTTTGGCTTTGCAATTGGGAATTACCCAGATAATAATTAAGTTCTGAATCAGAATCAAAAGCTTCCCTTAAATGATTGAGTTTTAATGTATCTTGGGAAGGTATAGTGGCATCTTCCCAACCATTCTCTGACTGTGAGGGTATAGCTGGAGGTTGCAATAGGCTGTGAAGTTCTTGCAGCAATTCATCGCATACCTCGACTCCTGGATCTAGTGGAAATTCTGTACGAGCCTGATTTAAAGTAGCTTCAAGTCCGTAGAGAGTAAAGCGCAATAATTGGGCTAATTGTGAGTTTTTTATTTGTAATAGTTGATGGAAATGCTGCATTAATATTACCTTTTTTTATCTCACGCAGAGGCGCAGAGGCGCAAAGAGAAAGAGTTTTTTTGTATCTCACAATTAAGAGGCAAGACGTTAACAAAAATCTCTGCGCCTCTGCGTCTGTGCGTGAATAAATTCTAATGTATACCGCAAAATGGATCGCGTTCTTTATCAACTTCATTAGGTTGTAATTCTAATTCAACCAGATAAACACATCCTTCTTCTTTCAGACATTCTTGATTTGTTGATGTCCAATAAGGTACTTCACCTGCGTGCATCCGTAAAATACCTTGATTGTCCAGAGTCACACGATATTGACAAGGGTAATCTGTTATGATGTCTGGTTTACTAAGTGCGCCAATTCGTATCCATTTTTTCGTTTGGGTTTCGGTATCTGTTTGATAAATATAGAAAGTGTGCTGTCCAGTTTTCGGGAAGGGAGGTAAGGGATTACTAATTAATCCAATTCCTGGTTGTGTCACGCCATCACGTAAATAATGAAATTGTTGGAAAGATCGATCGTCATTTCCGACTTCAAATACTAAATGATAGGCATCTGGTTGATCCACTGTTGCAGATTCGATGACATTGACGGCAATATCACCATCATTTAAGTTTTTATTGGGGCTTTCTACAGCGATATTCCACTTCAATTTGCCATCAGCAAATAGCGCTGACTTTTCTGAAAATACTGCTCCCAAATCAATGCCAGGAATGTCAATTAAATAATGGGGATTTCCCTGACAAAGCAATACGCTAAATTCGAGGGTTTGGTCAATTTCAAACTGGACTTTGATTTTTTTGAGAAATTCTGCTTCTTCTATTCCTAATTTATTCATCAGGTTTTTGCCGTCGAAGCTACCCCAAAGTCGTAAATCTCCTTCTTCATAATCTTGGCGGTAGATAATATTAGTTAATTGTATGCCTCGCCAAGGAGTACGAACTTTAGCGACGGCTTCTCCAGATGCTAGTTGATACAGTTCTTGGCCAGCTCTGAATATAGTCAATAAATCGTTGCTTTGAGTTTTCCGTTTGAAGTTGCAAGGCAAATAATAAAACAGGTTTTTAACATCAATTTCTAACTGATTTGCTCCCTTACGCAATAAGCTTTTTGATTCTTCTGGATCGAATCTCAACCTGCGTAATTTTTCGGCATAACAAGCGCCGGCGGAGGTGGCTAATTTGGTAAATTCCAAAACAAAAGTAATGCGTTCTGGATTCCAAACAAAATAGGGAGATTTACTAAATTCTTGATAGATTTGTCGCTGTACTAAGTCAAGATTACAAGTTTTGCCAGACAGAATTAACCAATCAACTTTTTGAGAATTCCAAGAATCTTTGGTGATATCATCGGGGTGCAAACGGCTTTCCATTAATCCTTTTGCAATACCGATCGCTTCTTTGATTCCGGAAACAGCGGCTCGTTCAAATTGCTGGTTGTCTAGGGTGACGCAGATGTTATTGGGATCGTTGACTTGCAGTTTAACGGCACTTTGGCTGAGGAGTTCGGCAATTTCTTGTTCAGAAAGTGCAAAGGTTAATAGAGAATCATCAGTTGGTGGTTTTTGCCCAAGTTTCAGTTTAGCTGCTTCTGCATAATCCCAGAGGAGATAAAATGTTTGTAGGCGTTGTGGTGATTGTTGCCAACGAGTAGGTAATACTTTTTCGGCAGTATCTAAAGCATCTTTGTAAGCAACATCACCTTCGGGATTTTCCTTATCCAGACATTTTAAAAGACTGCCAGTTTTGAATTTGCCTTGTTCTAAAAAACGCTCGTTTAGCTCAGAGTTAATTAAATCTTCTAGCTTTTCGCTTTCGATGTCACCTGTGGTTACTCCTGTTAATAAAAAGTCAGTGATCGCCACTTTCAATAATCTAAAAATTCGCAGCGTAATTAATTCACCACCTAACTGTAAATGTCCAGATGAACCTAATAGTTTAGGAGTCAGTTTATAGTAACGTCCTCCCAAACCCCGATCTTCAGAATCGGCAAAAGCTGGGGTTTTATCTTCCAAAGTTAATTCAATCAAAGCTAAGTCTGTGGTTCCGCCACCGATATCTAAAACGAGAACATTTTGTGACCATTTATTTCCAGTTTGGCGACAACGAGTTTTAAAGGATTCAATACCAATATTCAGATTACCGCCAAATTCTCGCCATAAAAAGAATATAGCCACAGAAACAGCTTCATCATAAGCAGTTTGGACATCATCGATCGCCAACTGTTCAACTAATTCTTTAACTTCCTTACGAACAACAGGCGGGGCGACTGTTGGATAGGTAACAACTGCTGTTAAAAAATCTCCTTCTGAAAATCTGCGTCGCGCCCGTTGTCGGTAGTCTTCAGTTAATTTAATTAAATGTGCCCAAGCTGATTGAATTAGTTCTTTGGCGGTAATTATTTCTTCCTTTCCATCCAAAATAACTGAAAACGATCGCTCTTGACCAAAATAGCGTTTGGGTGAATGATGAAACCTGCTGATAATTTCCTTTAAAGTACCGCTTGTACCTTGGGCGATGGCTTTTTTTCTATTATCTCTAGCTTCCCTACCCATCCGCAGTTGCAATTCGGCTAAATGGGAAATTTCCGACTCGCTGGGAATTTCTGTCTCACGGCGATCGAGATCCAGCACAACTGGAATGAGATTTTGCGATTCTAATGTAGGAACGCGGAAGACTTCATGATAGATTTGATAGAGTTTTTTGCTGACAGCGCGACGGAATCTGTCGCTATTTCCTAAACAAAGTTCAATTTGGCGAATCGCGTCCAAAAATCGCTCTTTGTTATCACTTTCAAAAACTTCACTTAATTTTCTGGGTTCTATTTGCAGATTTTTGCTAATTTCTAGAAGAAACTTTTCCCAATCTTCATCGCTGACATCTGGTAAAGCTACAGAAGCGGGAGAACTCAGCCATTGCGATAAGCGATCGCGCAGCCGCATTTCTTGTTCTTTGGGTAAAATTTCGGCGATGGGTACTTCAATGGGATCGAAAAGTGTAACTGTAGAATTCGACGTACCAAAATCTAATGCAAACCATCCCGGAAATCTTTTTTGTTGTTTCTCGTTTGGTTGTTTATCAGTATAGTTGTTCAATTGGAAAGAGTTCATTATAGTATTAAATGATTCTGTTGAGCGCTGAGTTTTTTATTTAGGGCGATTGCTCTTTCATTTAAAAGCAATCGCCATGATAATTGCAACATTTACTAACTTGATGTTGAAGAGTCCTGCTCGCTTATAAGTTTTACCTGTTCTCGTCCTTGCTGTAGTCCTTGTTATAGTCCTTGCTGTAGTCCTTGTTGTAGTCCTATTTCTAGTCCTTGTTCTAGTCCCTCTTGTTTGGCTTCTTGATAAACCCTAGTTTCTTCTAACCTAACTCCTAACATGGCCTCTACCTCTTCACGACTTAAGTTGGCAAATTTATAAACAGCGATCGTTGTGATTACATCTATTATCTCCTCTTTAGCTAAGACAGTTATTTGTTCTTGTTGTACCCGTTCAATTAAACGTTTCGCTTGTTCCACCATTTGAGTTTCGGAAGCGATAGTTAGCAGCTTCTGCTGGTGGCTGTTCTACTAACTCAAAAAGTAACCCTGGAACACGCTTAAAAAGTGTATAAAAAATTGCATCCCGTCTCACAAATACATCCTCATCACTCTACGCGATCGCT
The DNA here is from genome assembly GCA_019359545.1 of Desmonostoc geniculatum HA4340-LM1. Classification (GTDB taxonomy): domain Bacteria; phylum Cyanobacteriota; class Cyanobacteriia; order Cyanobacteriales; family Nostocaceae; genus Nostoc; species Nostoc geniculatum. The sequence goes on from JAHHHB010000035.1 coordinate 37,864, forward strand.
TAAGAAGAATTCAGGAGTCAGAATTCCGAATTCAGAAGGCTTTGCTTTTGAATTGTGGGTTCTTTCTTGAGTCATCAAAAAACATCTGAGTAAGAAATAGCAGCAATGTCTGAAAGAATCTGTAACCAAGTAGGAATCGCAATCTCATATGGCAAGTCACCAGCTGTTAAATATCTCAGTAATGCTTCTTTTTTCGAGAGATTTTGTAAACTCGGAATAATTTGATCCAAAATACCTTCTAGTTCGGAATTAATTTGCTGATTCACTTCACTAACATACTGCACAAGATGAAGGCTGGCGCTGGCAGTAATTTCATCTCGCAGTCGCAGTACTAATAGTTGGTGATTGCTGCTTCTGGGTAAGCCTTGGCTTTTTTCTGGTGCCCAGTCAAAGATTTGACCAACGTTGTGTTTATCGTCTTGACGCGCTAAGGGAAAAATGATTTCGGGTGCAACGGTTTTGTCTTTGTTACTAATTTCAGAAATGATTGCTTCTTTCCATTCGTTGGGGTCACATCCTAGTAATAATTTATAAAAAAGATCGGCTTCTTCCACACCAAATTTTGATTCGATTTCTTGTTCCATCTCTGGGTGAAGAATTGCTTTCAATTGGTCGCGTTCTGGGGCTACCTGATTTGACAATTGATTCAACAAATCTACCACAGCCTGACGAATGCGATCGCGGGCAAATTCTTCTACTTCTTTAACGGTTTTTTCAAATACTGGATAAAAATCATCACTCTTTGTCGGCAAAGAACTATTGACACGGTTTCCTCTATCAAATAATTTCCCAGCTGCACCTTTGGATTCAGCGAGGGCGATGGTGCCATTGTTGACTTTATTGAACAGTAAAGTCCACTGATTCCAATTAAGTATTCTAAAGGTAAGTTCGTCTTTGACTACATCGCTAACTATTACACCGCGCCGGTCTTTGAGTGGTTCTTTATCTAAGTTTTTTTGAAAATTCCTGTAGATTTTATCTAAAGTTTCCACTACAAACCGCAACTCAATAAAAGCAGGACTGTCTCCTGTGGGTATGCCTTGCTCGTGAATTTCATCTATGATGTCTTTCAAATGATCTTGTTGCTGACTCACCACATCAGCAGCCCTTTTAGTATCTTCATACAATTGCTTCAGACCATGAGTAGCGACGTGCTTTTGAATCAATTCCCGTAACTTCCCAAGACTACCATCTTGAGCAAAGTAACCTAATTGTCTCCCCAAATAGCTGCGGGTGTCAGATTCTAACAGCCGTTGGCTTAAGCGTCCCCATTTATCTTGTAGCCGTTTAGACCTGTCTAAGTAATCAGGATAGTCTAAGTTAGTTAAAAACTCTGGTGAACCAGCTTTGATTTTACTCGAACGTTTTGCTATATCAGCCAGTCCCAAGAGTGGCGAGAGTAAAACGATGCGGTCTTTTTGAGTTGTAAACGCCTCTGCACCGTCAATGGTGGTTTGCAGAACCTTGAGTTTTTGGAAAACAATGTCCTCATGCAAATCCCGATCTTCAGTCAGTTGGTCGAGTTCTCTTTCACCACCCTCACTTTCCAAGGGTAGTTGATCGAAGCGACCCACACCGACGAGAATTAAATCTTTCAGGTCTTGTCCTGGTCGCTGCTGCTGCATCATGGTAAAGATTTTATTAGCGCGATCGCTTCCTGGAGATTTACCATTTAGCAATACTAAAATTGTCTGTACTTCTGCCAATTCCCGCAATGACAAAAAGGTATCCCTAGCGCCCGAATTAGCAGCCCCCAATCCCGGAAAATCGATGAGAATAAATTTAGCAGCACCCGTAACATCCCAAATTTCCCGTGAGATTTTGACATCAATATCTACGCGGCGAATCAGTGGAAAGCTGTTTTGTAATAATTTCGTTGGTAGCCTCTGGGGTGGACTCGGTAATCGGATATGCGCTGGCGGTAAATCTTCAAATTTGAGAGTTTGGATGGCCATTGGCTGTTCCACTAGCTGTAACCCTTCGTGGGCGGTGGTAGCATCAATCTGGTAGCGCCCACCACACATTACTTCGCCATAAGCTTGATAAGCTCGTAAAAATAATACTAACTCTCTCAATAAATACCGTAATTCTAAATTGTTAGAACTATTCCATGCTTCCTCACACCAGCCAATAATATCTTTGCCAGAATTGAGCTTTGACACTGGTATGGCAGGAAGTCCCGCTGCTGTTGTCCGTTTATTGGCTTCCCCCAACATGAACCGCAGACACTCGTGTATCCCTTCATGGGAAAGATATTCTACAGTAAAATTGCTCAGTTGCGTTGTAGCAAAGTCATCCTGGGGTATAATGTGCAGGGCGGTGACATTACCTGTAGTCGGGTTTTCACTGACTGGCAAAGCATCCGCATATCCAATCAAACTGCCTAAAAGTAAAGTTTTGCCGCTACTGAATTCCCCCATCACACCAATTTTCACAGGCGAAGTGGCAAGATCTACAGTTTTTTCAGCAGCTTCCCGCAAACGACGAAGACAATCATCAAGGCTAGCCGGAACCCAATCTTCTTGTTTTGAAGGGTATTCAGGTACAGAATCTATCTTCCGGAGGATGAATTCACCGTACTCTTTAAAACTAGCCAGTTTGTCTGGTTCCATAGAGTAGTTTCCGCCTAACATAAATTTCTCTGAGCTTTATAACATATAAAATGCGATCGCCAAGGTTCCATACAACAGACCAGGCATTTGTCATTAGTTATTTTCCCCGTCCCCCATAATCTGCCAAGACAATTTTGAAAAATCCGGCTTTGCTAGGAAAAATAAATATTGATTTGGTATGAAAATCTTGGAGATTGTGAATTTTCGATGAAGACATAATCACCTCATATAGCAGTTGTAAATAATTCGTGAAAAGTCAGATCCCCGACTTCTTTAAGAAGTCGGGGATCTAAACACAGCGAAGCTAATTTAGATTTTCAGCCATTAAATTAGATAATCAGTATGAATTTCTCGATGATTTCAACGATCGAGGCTGCTTAAGTAATTTTACTGGAAGGTAGTAATTTTTAATTTTAGTAAAAATGGTAAAGTTCATCTTAATCAAAACTTCAGCATTTTCCTAATTTATTTACATAAAAAGAAGAATTAAAGTATATAGAAAAAGAAATAAAGTATTAAGATCGTAACCAGGTTGAGATAAAAACATTATACATATTTATTAACAAATGTATCTTTTAGAGATTTTACTTTAATAATTTAGGCAGAGCAGGCAGGTAAAAGTGTTTCCTAGAAAGGTGCAAAGCTACATTAACCAAATCAATATTGAGAAAGAAAAAATACAACAAGATGAGAAACTATTTAACCAACAAGGTCAATTCACAGAAAAAAAGCAGACCAGGGAATTAACAAAAGTACTAAAGCGGCTACAAGCAGAAACTGCAAAACGCCAAGCTGTTGAAGCAGATCTACGCCAAAAAACATCAGAGTTTGCAGCCATTTTGCAACTAGTTACTGATTTTTACTTTCGTGTTGATGCTGATGGAACTATCCTGGATTATCGGCCAGGAAAAACGCCAAATCTGTATATTCTACAAGGAGTTCAACAGGGCAAGAGTTTGCGAGAATGCCTACCGAATACTGTAGGCGATCGCTTCCACCAAGCAATCACTCAAGTACTTGCAACTCAATCTGAAGTTAGTTTTGAATATAGCTTACCGATAGCACAAGTAAATGGTAACTTTGAGGCTAGATTATTACCATTACCAAACCAGCAAATTATAGTTCTTGTCCGCGAAAACGAGGATAAAGTACAAGCAGCATTGGCCGAAAGCGATGCCCAATTTCGCACCATTGTCGAAAACGCCAATAACATTCTTTTTGCACTGACGGTTGAAGGGATATTTTCCTACGTTTCTCCAAACTTGACTGATATTTTAGGGCATGAGGTTGGCGAGGTGGAAGGCAAATCCTTTACTGTATTTGTACATCCTGACGATGTACCTATGTGTGCAGATTATTTGCAAAGAGTTGTGACAACAGGCGAAAAACAAGACCCTATTGAATATCGGGTAAAACACAAAAATGGCAGTTGGCGATGGCATACAAGCAACTCATCTGCTAATAGAGACGCCAATGGCAATGTTTTGAACTTCGTTGGTATTTGCTATGACACCACCGATCGCAAACAAGCAGAAGAAGCATTAGCAGAACGGGCACGTTTAGCAAATTTTCGTGCCGATGTAGACGCAGCCCTGACTCAGAGTGACAGCTTAGAAAACATGATGCGCCGCTGCACTGAGGCTTTAGTTGAACATCTTGATGCAGCTTTTGCTCGGATTTGGACGCTTAATAAACAGGAAAATGTACTAGAATTGCAAGTCAGTTCTGGGATGTACACCCATATTAATGGGCCTCATAGACGTGTGCCAGTTGGCGAATTCAAAATTGGTTTGATTGCCGAAGAAGGCAAACCCCACCTAACTAACTTTGTGCAGACAGATCCCCGCGTGGGTAACAAAGAGTGGGCGCAGCGAGAAGGTATGGTGGCCTTTGCTGGTTATCCCCTGATTGTTGAAGATGAAATTGTAGGGGTGATAGCCATGTTCACCCGCCAAGCCGTGACAGAATCAACTTTTAAAGCATTGGAATTTGCTGCCCAAGAGATTGCCATTGGCATCAAACGCAAACAAGCAGAAGTCGCACTTAGAGAAAGCGTCCGGCGGGAAACATTACTCAATCGTCTTTCTAGCCAAATTCGAGCTTCGTTGGATCTCAATTACATTGTGGAAACCGCAGTTCAGGAGATTCGCAACTTATTCCAAATAGATCGGTGTGCCTTCTTTTGGTATCGACAAAACGCTGAAGTACCCTACTGGGAAAGAGTATATGAAGCTAAAAGTTGGCTTTTACCCTATCTGCTGAACGATAAAGTAACGAATGCAGAAATCGAACTCATTGCTAACAAAACTTTGAATAGAGAAATCATCCGCATTGATGATGTTAAGACTGTAGCCTATGGCACTACACGGGAGTTTTTGAACGATTTCGGCTTCACTGCTTTTATTTCACTGCCGATACACACCCAATCTGGGGAAATTGGCGCCTTTAGCTGTGGTTATTGTAATGGCTTTCGGCCTTGGCTAGACAACGAAGTAGAATTACTCCAAGCAGTTACAGACCAAATAGCGATCGCCATTGACCAAGCTAAACTTTATACCCAAAGTCGCATCGCCGCCCAAACTGCCCAAGACAAAGCCCAGCAACTAGAAGCAGCACTGCTAGAACTTCAACAAACCCAAACCCAACTAATTCAAACTGAAAAAATGTCTAGTTTGGGACAGTTGGTAGCGGGAATTGCCCACGAAATCAATAATCCGGTCAATTTTATTTATGGCAATATTAGCCATGCCAGTGAATATATCCAAGATTTGCTGCACTTAATAGAACTTTATCAACAGCACTACTGCCCAGCAGTACCAGAAATTCACGAACAAATCTACGCCATTGATTTAGACTTTCTCAAACAAGACTTACCCAAGATCCTAAATTCTATCAATATGGGAGCCGAACGCATTCGGCAGATTGTCTTATCTTTACGCAATTTCTCTCGCCTTGATGAAGACGGGATGAAAGCAGTGGACATCCATGAAGGTTTGGATAACACCTTGCTAATATTACAAAGTCGTTTAAAAGCCAAACCAGGATATCCCGAAATCCAAGTAGTTAAAGATTACGGCAACCTGCCACCAGTGGTGTGTCACGCTGGACAGATGAATCAGGTATTTATGAATCTGTTGACAAATGCGATCGATGCATTAGAAGAGGGAGTGGGGAGTCGGGAGTGGGGAGATCAGGGAGACGCGGGGAATAAACCAATGCCCAATGCCCAATGCCCAATGCCCACAATTCGCATCCGCACTCTCATCGACAAAAATTGTGTAATTATTCGTATTGCTGACAATGGGTTAGGGATGACGGAAGAAGTACGCAAACGGCTATTTGACCCGTTTTTCACTACGAAACCTGTGGGTAAAGGCACTGGTATGGGGTTATCAATTAGTTACCAAATTGTTGTCAAAAAACATTGTGGGCAACTTGAGTGTATTTCAGCACTAGGAGAAGGTGCTGAGTTTGCGATCGCGATTCCACTAAAGCAGTAAGTCGTTAATATAATCAGGCATTAACTTTTTATTAACCAAAAATTAACCTATAAGTTGTTAACTGATATCAATTCACTTTTTGCTGCAACATTTGAACGTCCCTCCAACAACCTGAAATTTACAGGAGTTGGAGGGATTATTTATCGGACTTACTCATTGACAATAAATACCAAATATGCGGTGTAAAAACCACATCTTTCGTAAGGGCACAGCAATGCTCATTGGTGTCAACTTAACGTGAAACCCTTATCAAGACTTGATATTGAGTTCATTCACTTAGGGTTACTCACCGCGTCACCCCACCCTAACCCTCCCCTTATAAAGGGGAGCCACTGCGTTGGACGGGTTCCCCGGCTTGAAGCAAGTGGCGTGAGGGAACTAGATTCTTTTTTCCCCCCTAATACATCGGGGGGATTAAGGGGGGTAAAGCGTATGTGGGACAAAGGTTTGAGCTGAAGTTGACACCTATGAGCATTGCTGTGCCCCTACAGCATGGTCTATTTACCGTAGTTTACCGCCGTAGGCATCGCACAATAAGAAAAGCCTGAAACAACCGGGAGCATCGTTAATTCACACCACGATGCATTTGTACAGCGCGTAAGTCCTAAAAAGATTGATTCTTGTAGAGACGCGATTTATCGCGTCTAGGGATTTAAACAATTCTGAATTCTGAATTCTGAATTCTGAATTCTTCTTCAAAATTCCTGCTGTTGATAAACAAGATAAATAGCTTCTAAAAATACATCCGGTGTCACAGTTTCTGGCAACTTTTCTAAATTAATAATAGATTTAACTTGCTCAGCTAACTTTAAAGATAGTGATGCTCTTGATTTTAACGACATTGCACCACGTCGCTGTAAATACTCACGAATAACAGCAAAATCATCAGGCAACAATTGGGATAAATTGGCACTTTGTAGTAACTGATCGTGGAGTATCTTTGCCTGTTCTGAAATTATTAATGTCGGCGCATTAGCTGGTTGGGCTTGAATCACAATTGTGCCAGCAGCCAAATCACCCAAACGCTTTTCCCGACTACCCAACATAATTAAAAAAGCGCCAATAAACAAAGTTTCATCAAACGGTCGCAATAAAGCACGTAGCGTTGCTTGTTGTAATCCGATGAGTCTACCATCATCTCGAACGACGCGAATTTTAGCAATGCGTTTACCAGGAGTTTGTCCAAACCATAAGGTTTCAAAAAATACAAAATAGCCAATGTAAATTGCAAAGGCGATAAAGAAGAAAATCGCTAACAACCAAAGTCCTATATTCCGAGAATTTGTAACTAAATCTTCGAGAAAATTGAACACTTGTGTTGAGAAGAAAGTCCAGGCCAACACAAATAGCAACAAACTTACACCCAACACTGTATAATCAATGAGCAATGCTAAAGCTCGATTGCCGATTCCTGCTAAAGTAAATTCCAGTTCTACACTTTCTGGAGTCTGGAATGAGATGCGATTAAAAAAGCGCATATATGAACTAATAAAAGATTAATAAAGTTAAATTCAGGTATTGAGTTAAGGAAAATCCTGGGAAGGAGGTTGTCGTAATTGCAAACCCAAACCTTCACGCCGACTACGCAAGTCAAAGTATAAAACAGCTTTGAGTGCTTGCCAGAATGGCATGACAAGAACTCCACCTACTAAGCTACCAATCCAAGAAATAAGATACACAAGTGAGTACATAGCAGAGCCTGGTTCAAGCCTGATTAGGAATAAGCTAGGTACATAGTTTAATACAAACACCAACGGCAATGTAACAACAAAAGCAACTAAAACAACGCCTTGAATGCGAAATACTGAGGCTTTAGTTAACTCCCAACTTCTGGCAACACTTTCGCCACCATTAATATTTTCCTCAACTGCTAGGGGAACTTCAGCGACTATCCAACGTGAGTAAAACCACGTTAGTCCCAACAGCACAATCCCTACTGTTACGATTACTGCCAATGTGGTTGTGAGTATAACAGTACCTGTACCACCACCTAATATAGTTCCTAATGCTACTCCCAGTATGCCAGCGAAGATACCACCAACGATCGCTAACCCAAAATAAATGATCAGCACAGATATTCCTACTTGGAAAGCAACTCTTAAAAATGACCACAGACGTGGATTAATATGGCTCCTAGCAGATTCGACGCTTTCAGGTTGGTAAACTAATTCTCCAAAAGCCAAGCGTGAAATTAATCCAGAAATGGCAGCATACTTTGCCCAGCCATACACTGGGACTATAATCCACAAGTGAGCGATCGCAGCTAAATTTAGATAAGTCTTGAGATGAGAACGATACAGTCGCACCGCAGCACTGACAACATTACCGACACTCAGTGGTTGGATGTGACCTGGAGATCCAAAATTTTCAGACATAATACCAAATTTCCCTTGAAACTACGGATATGAATTTGAGGCTATCTTAAACTAAGTTAAAGTCAGTGTTCCCAAAATTCATGAATATTCAACGTTGGATTGGACGACGAGAACCGAATTGGCAGCGTTTGGATGCCCTATTAAAGCAGGTAGAAAAAAAAGGGCTAAAGTCTTTACGGGCAGCCGAAATTAGAGAATTAGCAAGTTTGTATCGTTCAGTAGCCGCAGATTTAGCCCGCGCCCGCACCCAGCAAATCAGCAATACTTTGATCCAAAGTTTACAATCTTTAACAACTCGTGCTTATACGCAGATTTACCAGGGTTCACGGCGACAGGAATGGCAGGCAGTCTTAGAATTTTATCGTTGGGGATTACCATCTGTAGTCCAAAAAACATTTGGATATATCGCTGCGGCAACGGCGCTGTTTCTACTGGGTGGAGTAGTGGCTTGGTGGTATTCCTGGCAAAATCCCAGTTTCATGCCTTTGATCGTACCTGAAGACTTGATAACCAAGGTACGGGATGAGCATAAATTGTGGATGGGGTCAATTGTTGGTATTGAACCTCTAGCATCCAGCGGGATTACGATTAATAACTTGGCGGTGTCTTTTGGGGCTGTTGCTGGTGGGATTACAGCGGGGATATATACAGCTTATTTGATGGTATTTAATGGTTTATTAATTGGTGCCGTTGGTACTTTAGTTGGTCAAAATAATTTAGCTTATCCTTTTTGGGCGTTTGTATTTCCGCATGGTTCCTTAGAATTGCCGGCGATATTTTTTGCTGGAGGTGCGGGATTTTTATTAGCAAGAGCAATTGTCTTTCCTGGCAAATATCGTCGAGGGGACGCACTGAAATTTTATGGTAATCAGGCGGCGCAGTTAGTATTTGGGATTGTACCAATGTTAATTATTGCAGGTGCGATCGAAGGTTTTTTTTCGCCTAATCCTAGCGTACCCGATCCGATGAAATATCTCGCAGGAATGGGATTATTTATACTTTTGGTGATGTATTGTAGTCGAAAGAAAACAGGATTAAATAATTCGTAATTCGTAATGACGCTCGTTCCGACGCTCCTACGTCGCTAACGCTGCGCTATCGCTAACGTAATTCCTAATTAAGTTTTGCAATGGGGATTTGAACCCCACCGCAAAACTTGCCGCTTGATTGAAGCGGGGGACTTAAACCCACGGAATTTGTTAAGTTTAGAGGTACTAACTATTTGTAAGATACATTCATGGGTTACTACATTGCTCTCCGATTTTTGGACAAACTTGCTGTCCACATCACGAAAAACTTCTTGAAGCTTCCTGGTGTCAGAGTACCCATAATTTTGGGTATTCATGGACGCAAAGGTGAAGGCAAATCTTTTCAATGCGAGTTAGTTTTCGAGAAAATGGGTATCGAGGTGACTCACATCTCTGGTGGCGAATTGGAAAGTCCAGATGCAGGAGATCCAGCACGGTTGATTCGGCTGCGCTATCGGGAAACAGCGGAATTGATCAAAGTACGCGGTAAAATGTGTGTGCTGATGATTAACGATTTAGATGCGGGTGCTGGACGCTTCGATGAAGGCACTCAGTATACTGTAAACACACAGTTGGTAAATGCTACATTGATGAATATTGCCGATAATCCCACAGATGTGCAGTTGCCTGGAAGCTATGATTCTACACCTTTGCATCGTGTACCGATTATTGTCACAGGCAATGATTTTTCCACCCTCTATGCACCGTTAATTCGGGATGGACGGATGGAGAAATTTTATTGGGAACCAGACCGAGACGACAAAGTGGGAATTGTCAAGGGGATTTTTGAACCGGATGGACTTTCGGGGCGGGAAATTGAACAGTTAGTTGATACTTTTGCCAATCAATCCATTGACTTTTTTAGTGCGTTGCGATCGCGCATTTATGACGAACAAATCCGCAACTTCATTCATCATATAGGTTTTGAGCATATATCGTTGCGTGTGGTTAACAGCACTGAAGGACCACCAGAATTTAAAAAGCCGAATTTCAACTTATCTCACTTAATCGAGTCTGGTCATTTAATGGTTGGCGAACAAAAACGAGTGGAAAGTTCCCATTTGGTCGATGAGTACAACCGACTGAATCGAGGCAAAAATTATCAATCTCCACCACCTGCTGCTGTCACACCAACTAGTCAACCGTCAACTAATGGCGCAACCACAAATGGATTCCCAAAAAAAGAAGCATTTAGTCCACATTTGACTCTAGAGACACAAGAACAGATTCGGCAAATCTTGTCTCAAGGTTACAAAATTAGCATTGAACACGTGGATGAGCGTCGCTTCCGTACAGGTTCTTGGCAAAGTTGTGTTAATAGCCACATTGATGCCGAGTCGGATGCAATATCAAATTTGGAATCATCTCTGGCAGAATATAGCGGTGAATATGTGCGATTAGTAGCGATCGATCCAAAAGCCAAGCGACGGGTTTTAGAAACGATTATTCAGCGACCAAATGGTAAAAATTAACGGTCGATAAACCAATTCGCAATTCGCTTTTTCGCCCATTCGCAATTAAGTTTTGTCACGGGGTTAAAACCCCGTGACAAAACTTAATTCATGTAGACGCAAAAGCCGTCCTCCAATTTGCATATACCGCAATGCCGATTCATTCATTAGCATCGAGCCTTTACAGTAACAAATAAGAGGACATCTAGGAGATTGCTAATTCATGTCTGATAAGCATAGATTGGAGGAAAAATTATTATCCCATGAAGTTGAAAGAAGGATAGACCAAAATCTAGATGAAATAGAAGAAATAGATATAGATGTACAAACCGATCTGTCGAAAATAGTTCAGGGACAAGTAGATGGGGTTTCGGTTGTAGGCGAAGGATTAGTTATTCAAAAAGATATTCGCGTACAGAAAATAAAACTGCAAACTGACGCTATTGCCATCAATCCCTTAAGCGCTATTTTTGGTGAAATAAAACTCAATCAGCCGGTAAATGCCATTGCTAAAATTACACTGACAGAAGCAGATATTAACCGCGCTTTGTCGTCAGAGTTTATTCGCAAACAGATGCCAAACTTGGAGTTCGATGTAGATGGCGAAGTTGTGAGTTTTGAACTGCAAGGAATTCAGGTATTTTTACCTGATGCTGGCAAAATGGAATTGAGAGGAAAGGTGTTGTTAAAGGAAAGGGAAAATACTCGACTTTTAGCTTATACTGCGATCGCTCGTCCACGTACTCATTCACAACCCGCAATGTTGGAGAGTTTTAAGTGTACTGAGGGAGACGGTATTTCAATAGAATTAATTACACCATTAATCCACAAAGCCAAAGAATTAATGAGTATACCATATTTTAAATGGAACGATATGATATTTAGTATCAAAGAGCTACAAGTAGAAATTGGTAATTTGATACTTATGGTAGAAGCTCAGGTAAAGCAAATACCCTCATCAGATGTAGTACCTCTTTAGTAAGATTGACACTAATTAAAGATAATTTTTGTTACTGATGGCTGATTTAAATTTTCTCAAAGTTTTTTAAGCTTGATAAAGCTACTTAATTTCAAAAGTAACAACTATGCAAGAGTATGATGTTGTACTGATTGGTGCTGGACACAATGGGCTAGTTTGTGCCGCTTATTTATTGAAAGCCGGCTATAGTGTCCTGTTACTAGAAAAGCGTTCCGTTCCAGGCGGTGCAGCAACAACTGAAGAGTGTTTACCACAAGAAGCTCCTGGATTTAAATTTAACTTGTGTGCTATTGACCATGAATTTATTCACTTGGGGCCAGTAGTTGAAGAATTAGAACTAGAGAAATACGGTTTGCATTATTTAGAATGCGATCCAGTTGTATTCTGTCCCCATCCTGATGGTAAATATTTCTTAGGACATAAGTCAGTAGAAAAGACTTGTGCAGAAATCGCTCGTTATAGCGATCGCGATGCTAAAAAATACGCAGAATTTACCGACTATTGGCAACGGGCACTGGGTGCAATGATTCCCATGTTTAATGCACCGCCGAAGTCAATTATAGACATCCTTGGTAACTATGACATCACAAAACTTAAAGATTTATTTTCTGTCATTGGTTCCCCAAACAAAACGCTGGACTTTATTCGCAACATGTTAACCAGCGCCGAAGATTTACTTAACGAGTGGTTTGATTCCGAATTTCTCAAAGCGCCATTAGCAAGACTCGCGTCAGAACTTGGTGCGCCGCCATCACAAAAAACCCTTGCCATCGGTGCAATTATGATGGCAATGCGTCATAATCCAGGGATGGCAAGACCCCGCGGCGGAACTGGCGCACTCGTGCAAGCTTTGGTGAATTTAGTCAAAAGTAAAGGCGGCGTTATTCTCACAGACCAGCACGTTGAAAAAGTTTTAATTGATGATGGAAAAGCTGCGGGTGTGCGAGTCGCTGGTGGTACAGAATATCGTGCCAAACATGGGGTGATTTCTAATATTGATGCTAAGCGGTTGTTCTTACAAATGACTGATAAAAGCGAAGTTCATGGAGTTGATCCTGATTTATGGGAAAGATTAGAACGCCGCATCGTTAACAACAACGAAACTATCCTCAAGATAGATTTGGCTTTAGATGAACCGTTGCGTTTTCCATACCACGCGCACAAAGACGAATATCTTGTTGGATCTATCTTGATTGCAGATTCCGTGGCTCATGTAGAACAAGCTCATAGTAAATGTACCTTGGGAGAGATTCCCGATGGTGACCCATCAATGTATGTGGTGATGCCTAGCTATTTAGACCCCACATTAGCGCCACCAGGCAAGCATACCCTGTGGATTGAGTTTTTCGCTCCCTATCAAATTGCTGGTGCTGAAGGTACTGGTTTGAAGGGTACAGGCTGGACAGATGAATTGAAAAACAAAGTTGCAGACAGGGTGATTGATAAGTTGGCGAACTATGCGCCGAATGTGAAAAATGCAACTATCGCCCGCCGTGTAGAAAGTCCAGCAGAACTAGGAGAGAGACTAGGCGCATATAAAGGGAATTATTACCATGTTGATATGACCTTAGATCAAATGGTATTTTTCCGTCCCTTGCCAGAAATAGCGAACTACAAAACTCCAATTGAGAATTTGTTTCTGACTGGTGCAGGAACTCATCCAGGCGGTTCCATTTCCGGAATGCCGGGACGCAATTGTGCGCGTGTATTTTTGCAAGCAAAACACCCCATCAGCCAAACTTTGAAGGATGCAAGAGATTCGATTAAGTCTACTGTCGAGTCAGTATTTGGCATTATTTAGGCATTGCTTTTTGAAGTGATGTTATAGTTTCACACGAAGACTTTCACAAAAAGTTTACGTCTTTGTGTGAGACTATTTTACAAAATACTTAGCTAAGCTGTTACGCATTTAAGTTGTATATTTACTCTTGAGGTTGTCATTGGTCAAAAGTCATTAGTCATTTGTATTTCAAAGGACAGATGACCAATTGACTTAGGACGGTCTTAACGCTTGCAATGTATAATCTAGACGCGCATCAGCTTATGAGGGTGTGTAAATATCGCCAGTAAAAGGGATCGGAGAGGGAAACGCCCCATTGTCCTACAAACTGACACTACGTACCAGGCTTGTATTCCCTCTAAACTATTGGAAAGCCCCAAGCGCTGGCTCCACTTTGTGCTAATTGCAGACGGCTAAATCCCAAATCAGAGGTGATGAAAAACTACCACGATCGCACCTTCATTAATGAAAACGGAAATTAGCATTCTGAGTGCCATCCCTGCCTACATAGCAACCAAAATTACCGTTTTTTAGCGAAGGAAGCTGTAAATTAAGCAATTGCTTTATGTGTATTGAATATGTTATTATGGGCGAAAACTGAGATAAAAAACCGATTATAAAGTTTCAGCAAACTTTTTTATCAAAATATAAAGAAATGAATGGGTAAAAATTAGTGTATTTTGATAATATTCAAAAAATAACAAATTTTTATAACAGAATTATAAGTTCTGTAGATATAGCATGGTCTGTAGGTACGGGTTAGTTGCATCTAGCTTAATAGTTTTCTTTGCATTTGGTTGTAGTGATGGGGCAAACTCATGGACACAAAATACCACACAAGTCGTACAAGAAAGTAATGTAAACCAGCTTTTTGTAGAAGCCAAGGCTAGCCAAAAAGCAGAAATTTTATTTGCTCAAGGCAATAATTTATTAGATGGACAACGTTACGAAGAAGCAATCAAAGCATACGACAAAGCGATCGCCATGAAAGCTGAGATTGCTGAAGCTTGGATAAATCGTGGCATAGCTTTAACATCCCTGCACCGCTACCAAGAAGCGATTGCATCCTACGATCAAGCGATCGCCATCAAGCCTGACAAAGACGAAGCCTGGTATAATCGTGGCATAGCCTTAACACCGCTCCAACGCTACAAAGAGGCTCTTGTATCTTATGATAAAGCGCTCGCCATCAAGCCGAACAAGTATGAAGCTTTAACTAACCGGGGCATTGCTCTGACAAAGTTGCAACGCTATCAAGAAGCGATCGCATCTTATAATAAAGCGATCGTCATCAAACAAGATTTGCACCAAGCATATTACAACAAAGCTTGTTCTTATGCTTTACAGGGCAACGTAAAATTAGCAATTGAAAACCTAGATCGAGCGATTCAACTTGTTCCTGGAAAGTACAAAAAGTTAGCTAAAACTGACCCAGACTTTAGCAAAGTCCGTAGTCAAAAGCAGTTTCAGGAATTACTACAATAGACGGGCATTGGGGAGCCAGTGTGGTTAGGTAGCCCCCATCAATGCTCGCCCAGAACTACCTCAAATGGAATTGACATAACAACTAATTTCTTTGCACCAATTCCGCGAACATCAGGCTGGAAGTAATTCAAACGAGTGTCGCAATTCAATGTAATATCATATCCGGCTAATTAGTTATGATTCCCGAATCTATGCAGAAAACCAAAAACCCTTCCCCTCTGCCCCCCTGCTGCCTTAATGATAAGTTTTTAACCGGACATGATATAACTGGTGTGCCTAATATCTGCCGCAGATTTACTAACGTTTGCTTCTTTCTCACCCTTTTGCCTCATCTTTCGGAGGATTCGGCGGGCACCAAAAAAGGTTTTTGCTGGAGACACCAAGGGATTCCAAAATTCCCCGCATCACCTCTGTGCAATACATCCAGTGTCCTAAATCGTCATACATGCGATCGGGATTAAAATCTGCGTTGTAATGCAGCACATTGGGAAGGTCTAAAAATTCATTACTAGATTGGGGAGAAAGCAGCAGCAGGTGAAATGGCTTTTCCTGGCATTGTTTTTGCAGCTTGTTGACCAAATCGATCGCACCAGGGCGATCGGCTATACCTGTGCGGACGAAAAGTGCTTTGTCGCAGTTTTCCAGTGTGTACCAAAACCTTTCTGAGCGTGCGCTGTAGCGAACCCGCATCCGTTCGTGGACGGGAGACATATCGTTAATAGGGTCTTCTGTGTCCTCAACTTCATGGGCAAAGGATAGACCTGACCATTTACTGTGGTAGATTCTGCGTTCATCTGCATTGTAATGCAAAAAGGCAGGGTTCCACATGTCATAAAAACGGTTTTCGATGATATCGGCGATGTCTGCAATCTTCGTAGTACGGGTTAAATCAAAGGGAAAGGCGGGGCCGTCATACTCCATTTTATATAACATCATTCTGACGGCACAGCGATCGCCTAGTGGCAGAATCGCAACCCGGCTAATATCTAATAATTTACATTTATATTGAAACAGTACTGCTGACTTTGGTGGTGCTTTCACCCGACTTTCCAGCCCTTTGTTGCCAATCATCATGGTACGGAAGGGGATATCAGGATGCAGCGGATCTTCATAAACACCAGGGGGCACGGCTTTGAGTGCTAGACGAATCTCTCGCCACATGGGATGGATGTTGTACTCGTTGTCTGATTCGTTAATTACCCAGATATGACGGTCGTCGGCTTGTAAAATTCCCAGATGCCCGTCATAGAATAAAAGATTTGAGTTATTGGGCGAAAACAGATTGAAGGCGGCACTGTATTCTAAATCTGCACCAGGGGGGATGTCTACTGTGGTGGCGATCGCTCTATCTTCTTGGACGGCGAAGAAGGGGAGTGTCCCTGGCTGAGCAGACTTGGCAATGTAGATACCGGGGATCAATCCTGCCTTGCTTTGCAGTGCAGCTTGGAGTTCCTGCCAATAGGGAGCGATGCTGTAGGTGTATTGTGATGGATTGATAATCCGCAAACGCTTCTCATCGATACAGGCAGAAATATAAAAGCCTGCGTTGTCAAGGTAGACGGTGACTTCATTTGGTTGCTGGAAGCGTTGTTTTTCTTTTGCTAATTCGCTTTTGGCAATGGCAAACAAATCTAGGTTGATGGCTTCATACATCAACTGATGTCCGACGGTGTTGGGATGAGCCGGATCGAAGGAGATCCCTTCTTTCCACCGTCCCTGACCATTATCCAATGCTGCCAACCAATCGAGTACAGGAACGCCCCAATCGATCGTCCGGTTGTGTGTGTCCTTTAACAGCCAGTGATGTTCCGGGGAATAATCATTATTCGGATAAACCCCGCCGAGAATCGGACGTGCGCCCATGTCCCGCGTCATTTTCACCAGTTGCTGTAAACCACTTTCAAACCGTCGCTGGATTGCCCTTCGTTCGTGGGGGAGACAGTAGGCTAACCCTTCGTTGCCCAAAGACAAGGCAATAATTACGATATCTGGTTTTTCTGGTCTGACGACTGAGGCAAACCGATTGATTGTTCTGCCGACATTGGCCCCGACTTCGGACACGTTCACGAGTTGATGTCCATATTTTTCCTGCAAAGCCTGTGCTAATAGCCAAGTCCAACCTCTTAAGAGCCAAGCTTTATAACCTAAGGCAACAGAACTGCCGATAACCGCGATTTTCAGCTTCTGGGACTCTTGGTTTTGGGGCATGTTGAAAGCAGGTTCTTCAGTAAAATATCCGAAGGGATGAGGCTGTAGATAACCGAATGCGCCATCATCCACAATAATTGTTTTGGAATGATTTTCTGGGTCAATTGGTAGCCAGCGATTGAGACCGAAAGCTTCCCATAGTACGCTACCGTTGGGGTCTATACGCACATACTTGTATTCAACTGTCTGGCCATCGCCTGATTCTAGAGACGGTGCAATGTTGATTTCTGTATCTGTCCACCATAAAGGATAGCGATCGCGACTTGTACGCAGATGGACACATTTTTTGATATCCCACAGCCCCAACTCCCTGGTGGAACCTACAATACCTATGGATTCACCAGTTTGGGTGTATGCACTGATCTGGAATCGATACATAAGTTTTTCCCTGATTTAGATATTACGATACCAGATCGGAAAACAGCAGTTTTAACTATACGTAATATTAAAAGTAAGCACAAACCCAAGTGTAAAAATGATTAAACAAATAACTAATTGATACGAGGAAGAGTTATGGCACTAGTTCGTTGGAATCCTTGGAGAGAAATCGACACTCTACAACGTCAAATTAATAGCTTATTTGAAGACACCAGAGTACCATCTGGATTCCTTGATAGAGATTTTATCAAAGTTCCGGCTGCTGAATTACAAGAAACTGATGATGCTGTTCTTCTGTTGCTAGAACTGCCAGGAATCGACGCTAAGAACTTAGATATTCAAGTCACCGAAGATGCTGTTCACATTAGCGCTGAAGGGAAGTCTGAAACTAAAACCCAAGAAAACGGTACTACCAAGACCGAATTTTACTACGGCAAATTCCAACGTGTAATTCCTTTATCTGCTCGGATTCAAAACACCAATGTCACCGCAGATTATAAAGACGGCATCTTGCATCTGACACTACCTAAAACAGAGCAAGAAAAGAACAAAGTCGTCAAGATTAATCTCTAATCACCCGTTGCTTAATCGGTTGCGATCGCACCTGCGGAATGCTGGTTAAAAGCCCAGTCTCTCTCAAACCTGGGCTTTTTTGTCAAAATTTTCTACATATATATACATATCTTCATAGAACCAAAGAGCGATCGCTCAGAAGGTGCGATTACCTGGCTGAGTAGGCGATCGCACCTCCTCGACTTTAAATAAGTAAAATTTATACAAGTTATAAGTTTTACTGTCTTAATAAAACTTGATTAAATTGCGTAAAGCAATGTAAAGTACATTCATAGGCGAAAACAAACCGCCTAATTCATTCGCAAATAACGCATTCATAAAACAATGACAGCAACCATTCAACGCCGCGAAAGCGCCAACGTCTGGGAACGCTTCGCCAACTGGATCACCAGCACCAACAACCGCTTATACATCGGCTGGTTCGGCGTACTCAT
>JAHHHB010000036.1 GCA_019359545.1 Desmonostoc geniculatum HA4340-LM1
TGCTTTAGAGTCTATCTTTCCCCAAATAGTCGTGTCTATTCTTTTACTTGAAATTGAACGCCTAGCTCCCCTTGCACGTAGTTGTGGTTTTGACATTCATACTTCCAGGTGCAAGATGTGAGTAAAGGTAGATTTGATAGTGTCGGTCAGCATGACTTGAGGGATTTCCATTCTACAGATTTAGTGAGGGCTGATAGATCCGCGCTTCCTAAATATTCTAGAATTACTGGTACTTTATTTTTTCGCAAGTCCCTTAGTCCCCAGCATCATGAAGCTAGGGGCTTTTTTGTTTCTACTTGCTGAATTCACTCTAATAATTTTTGGTGTAAAGATAGTATGGTTAGCCTTTAGTACGTTAAATAGTATTTTTGTACTATAAAAAATGTAAGTCTAAATACGTTTTTGAATTACAAAAACTCTAAAAATAGTACGTTTATAGTACTAAAAGGTAAAATAAAACTCAAAAACCTAATTTTAGGCTATTTCCATGATTCCTATCGTTATTGAACAATCGGGTCGAGGTGAACGCGCCTTTGACATCTACTCACGGCTGTTGCGTGAGCGCATCATCTTTTTGGGACAACAAGTTGACAACAACATCGCTAACTTGATTGTTGCCCAACTGCTGTATTTGGATGCTGAAGACTCGGAGAAAGACATTTATATGTACATCAATTCTCCCGGTGGTTCGGTGACGGCTGGCATGGGTATTTTTGACACCATGAAACACATTCGCCCTGATGTTTGTACCATTTGTACTGGGTTGGCGGCGAGTATGGGTGCTTTCCTCCTCAGCGCTGGTGCTAAGGGTAAGCGGATGAGTCTACCTCATTCTCGAATTATGATTCACCAACCTCTAGGCGGCGCTCAAGGACAGGCGACTGATATTGAAATTCAGGCGCGGGAAATTCTCTACCACAAGCGGCGGCTAAATGAGTATTTAGCTGAACATACTAGTCAACCAATTGAGCGCATTGCTGAAGATACTGAACGCGACTTTTTTATGTCGCCAGAAGAAGCTAAAGAATATGGCTTGATTGACCAAGTAATTGACCGCCATGCGGCTGGTAGCCGTCCAGCAGTTGCTGTTCTTCATTAATAGTCACGATTAGTCACGATTGGTAAATGGTGATTTACCACTTTCACTTCCCTTAAACCCTAAAAATAACCCCTCTTCATAACTGAAGAGGGGTTATTTTATTTCAAAACTTGATTTATACCAATTAGAAAAAAGAATGCGACAGATAGATTGGGTAGGGGCGAACGGCCGTTCGCCCCTACAGATGATCGATGTGTTGCAAAGATTGTTTGAATTGGTATTATACCAATTCTATATGAGGCTGCGCTCTATTCGCGTAGCGGCAATTCATGAATTGCCGCTACAGTGTGTAGTTTTGCATCAGTCTTATAAGGCGCATCTTCAAACAGAAATGGTATTAGAAGTACAAAACTTGATTTAGAAGTCCAAAACCTGATTTACAAGTTGGAAATCAAAATCCTGCTAATGGGTCTGGCTGAGATTGAAGGTATTTAAGAAATCCGTGCAATTCTTCTTCAGTCAGCAAAGTACGCCCCCGCTTGCCGTAGGTTTGAATCAGATGCTCCCGTCCTTGTTCTGGTGTCCAGCCTAAACGCTGAAGTTCGACATCTGTTTTGGCAATCACATCAGATAAATCTACAGGTTCAGCTTTTTTCTTTCTCTTGCCTGTACTTATTTGCGGGACTGCATCCTCTTGGGGATTATAGTTCCGAGGTGTAAATGGTGTGACATTACTGGCAGAAATTCCTGGAAAGCTTTGATTTTCTATCTGATTACCATAGATCGTTTCTGAGTTTTCCACTGGAGGATCAAATTCTAGCTGTCGGTTAGCAGTCAAAGCAAACTGTTGACTTAAATCTTGGCTGTAGGTATCGGTTGTGCTTGGTGTGTCAGTTGTCGGTTCTATTCTGCTGGTAGCCGCTGGCGCATCTAAATTTTCAGTTGTTACTGGTTCTAGTTTGATGTTCCGTTGTCTGGAGGACGGTATGGATATTTCTCTGTCGGTGACAGTTGACCACTGACCAGCAACAAAATCCTCTTTTTTTGTAGGTGAATAAGTAGACTCATTCAATCCTAATTTGGTGTTGGAGGAAGGATTTAGCTGTGCCTGAGAAATTGATTGCTGTGGCGCATTAGTGATTCCCAAAACCATCAACGCCCTGGTTCTAGCTTCGTCTTCTGCTGCTTCTATTGTTTCTGCTGCTGCCATACCCGTAGCACGGGTTACACCTTCAATTTGTACGCTTGCCCGGACAATATATTTTCCTTGAAAAATTTGGACTAATTCAGAAATCAAATTGCCGTTGGGATACAAGCTCTGGAATTGAGCCAACATAATACTGTTACCAATCTAAAGGGGAGTGGGGAGGGGGGAGTGGGGAGTGGGGAGATGAGGAAGATGAGGGAGAAATAACCAATGACAAATGACCAATGCCTAATACCCCATGCCCTAAAGTAATATTCTTGCTTTGCCCCGTGTCCCAATTGTAGCAGTAGCTCTTTTTTGAAGAAATTGTTGGCGAGTGCCAACTTACCTGGGTAGTCTGGTCTGTAATGCTATACTAATTACCCAACATAATGTCTAGAACTATTTTCTGGAAGTGCGCTCTAAATCTACAATAATGAAGATAAGGTTTGCCCTCACTGCTTATTAAGCTGCTCGCCTAATTGTTACCGATTCTACGTGTGGAAAAATTGGGTTTACCAGCAGTTCCTCCTAGTTAAAAACCAGAGTCTAATGGCGTAAAATTACCTTCAATCTAGACAATCAAACACCTGTGGTTTAGACGCCACTTGCTCTACTTGGGGAGACCCCAAGACCGCAGTGGCTCCCCTGCATAGCGCTTTGGGCAGCATGGAGAGTTCTCCAAACCCAGCTTCTCAAAAACCGTCGCGTAATTACCTAGCAAGGCTAAATCTTAATCAGGCGTACTTTCTAAGTTTGGTTAGATGAAGGGACTTAAACCCAGGCGAACTCTGAGAGCATCGTGCAGTGAGAAGTCCAAAAAACGCCCAGAGTTGTCCGTGGGTCGGCTTCCTCGGCTCAATACAACTTTGGGAGCAGTTTCCCGTAAGGGTAGGTTGGCTTCCTTTCCTTGGAACTTAGGAAGCCTTGCCTCAGGGCAATTCGTTTCCAGCTTGTTTCTGTAAGCCGTCAAAACCCTTTAGGCTCTGAATAAGGGTAAAGGTGAAAGGGAAAACACAAGAAGGGAAAGGTTTAAAGGAAAAGGGGAAAGGTCTCAAGATAGGTCTTTTTCCCCTTTCTCCTTAACTCTTTGTCAGTGGGCAAGGGTTACTTTTTACCTTCTTTGGTGAGGGCATACAGGAAAGAACCAGATTAAAAAAATGATGTTTTGACCAAAGGTCGGTTCACTGCATGGAATTTTCAATCGCTACACTCCTTGCCAATTTCACCGATGATAAATTGGTGGCTCGTAAAGTTTTGGAAAAGAAACTTGGTTGTGAAGATGAAAAAAGCTTACAAAAACTTCACATAGCCTTAGATGTTCTCGAAAAAATCGGTATTTTGGTGAAAGAACGGGGCAAATATCGCCGTGTTTTAGAAGAGGGAATCATCGAAGCAAAACTCCGTTGCTCTAGTAAGGGTTTTTGCTTTGCTATTCAAGATGTGGAAGGATCTGAGGATATTTACATTCGGGAAAGTCATCTGAGTAATGCTTGGAATGGCGATCGCGTTTTGGTCAGAGTCCTCAAAGAAGGCAGTCGTCGCCGCTCCCCAGAAGGAGAGGTGAAGCTAATTTTAGAACGTTCCAACCACACATTACTGGCACGAATTAAGCAGGTAGAAACCGGTTTTCGGGCTGTCCCCCTAGATGATCGACTGCTGTTTGAACTCAAGATTCAAACCAACGGTGCCAAATTAGAAGAAGCGATCGATCACCTCGCCCATGTGGAAGTCTTGCGTTACCCGTTAGCTCAATACCCCCCCTTGGGTAGAGTAGTGCAAATCCTCGGCAGTGATGCCGAAGCTGCTGCTGATATAGACTTGGTAACATGTAAGCACGACCTTTCTCGTACTTTCCCGGATAACGTCCTCGAAGGCGCTGGCAAGTTGCCCAAAAAGCTTCTAAAAGCAGACCTGAAAAATCGCTTAGATTTACGTAATGTATATACTGTCACCATTGAAGGAGTAAATGGAGATACCAAGGTAATTGAAAACGCCTTGAGTTTGGAAAGAAACCCCAGCGGAAATTGGCTTTTGGGAGTTCATATCACTGATGTTTCTCACTTTGTCCAACCTGACGAAGCCCTAGATAGAGAAGCACTCAAACGAGGCAAATCAGTGTATTTGGGAGAATTAATATTGCCAATGTTGCCCCCAAGTGTGGCAGAACGCTGTTCTTTAGTACCAGGAAGCGATCGCTTAACCATCTCTTTTTTAATTACCATCGATCCGCAATCAGGACAAATAGTGGACTGGGAAATTCAACCCAGTGTCATCAACGTCGAGACTGCACTAACTACAGAACAAGCTGAGGAAATTCTCTCAGGTGAATTTCACAATCAATCTCCAGAGGCGTTGGAGATATTGCAAAACCTCCAAGCCTTGCAAAGAGATTTAAAACAGGTAAGGTTAAATCGCGGTAGCCTGCAATTGAATCTGCCGCCCAGCCAAAACCCGTATTATGATGAGGGAATTCTTGGGGCTGTGGTGGTAAATGATTTACCCGTGCGATCGCTAATGACTGAGTTAGTACTGCTAGTTAATCAACTGATAGCAACTCACTTAAACGCCCTTGGTGTTCCGGCTATCTGGCGAGTCCAAGGCACACCCGATATCGAAGATGTCCAGGAAATGCTGAAATTGGCAATCAATTTAGGCGTTGACCTAGCTTTAGATCCAGAAGTAGATATCCAACCTTTAGATTATCAACATTTGACTAGAGCTTTTGCCGAATCTGCCTCTGAGCAAGTCCTTACTTATTTGTTGCAAGATACTCTCAAACCGTCTGCATATAGTACCACCAAAGGATCTCACTTTGGTCTAGCACTAGGGCAGTATGTCCATTTTAGTGCCCCCTTGCGGCGTTACCCAGATTTGTTGATGCAGAGAGTGTATTACACACTACTCGAACATGGACGCGATCGCCGTAACACCCGTGTGAGAGAGCGAGTTAACTTGCGCCATTCCTCCAGCCACGCAGAAATTAACTGGAATGTTTTACCCCCAGAACTGCAACAAGAACTCCAAAGCGATTTGACTAGGGTAATTGTCCAAATCAATGACCGAGAAAAAGAAGTCCAAGAAGCCGAAGCTGATTTAGCAGGACTGCAAAAAGCCCAACTGATGAAGCAGCGGATTGGTGAGGTATTTCAAGGCGTGATTACCGGTGTTCAATCCTACGGTTTCTTTGTGGAAATTGAAGTACCAGCAGAGGCGGTTGACTCCAGCAGTAATCCTGGTATACCCCTGAGGGTAGAAGGATTGGTACATGTCAGTTCTCTCAAAGATGATTGGTATGAATATCGCGCCAGACAGCAAGCACTTTTTGGTCGGAAAAATCGTGCTTCCTATCGATTAGGCGATCGCGTAGCTGTGCAAGTTAAGAGTGTTGATTACTACCGTCAGCAAATTGATTTGGTAACTGTTGGTAGCGATGGTGTAGCCAAAAGCTTAGCTGGTAGTGGCTCAAATGACGATATTTCAGACCTCTACTTAGCAAATGACATTGAATCCGATGACCTAGACCCTTATGGGGAGGATGAGTAAATACCTCTAGATTTTACGTGCCAAATAACACTAAACCTTTGATTTTGGGCGTATCTGGCGCATCTGGTCTGATTTACGCCGTTCGCGCTCTCAAATTTCTGTTGGAAGCAGAGTATAGTATTGAACTGGTTGCCTCTAGATCAACTTACATGGTTTGGCAGTCAGAACAGGAAATTCGGATGCCACCAGAACCAACTCAACAAGAACAATTCTGGCGAGAGCAAGCAGGAGTTCCACTTTCTGGTAAGCTACGCTGTCATCCTTGGGGTGATGTTGGTGCTGGAATTGCCAGTGGTTCCTTTGCCACCCTGGGGATGATAATTATTCCATGCAG
Organism: Desmonostoc geniculatum HA4340-LM1; assembly: GCA_019359545.1. Taxonomy (GTDB): domain Bacteria; phylum Cyanobacteriota; class Cyanobacteriia; order Cyanobacteriales; family Nostocaceae; genus Nostoc; species Nostoc geniculatum. Next base: position 6,106 of record JAHHHB010000036.1, read on the forward strand.
TATGAGTACAGTAGCAAAGCTAACGGTTGGCCTGAGTTCTGATTTACTAGAACGCGCAGCTGATGTCCAACTCAAAGAAGGGCGAAAACTGGTGATTGTCCCCCGTGAAACCCCTTTTAGCTTGATTCATCTGCGTAATTTAACTTCTTTGGCAGAAGTTGGAGTTAGAATTGTCCCCGCTATTCCCGCCTGGTATCACAATCCCCAAACCATTGAGGATTTAGTTGATTTTGTAGTTGCCCGTGCTTTAGATCAACTAGATATTGACTGTATCCCAATTCAGCGCTGGCAAGGAAGGAAGTAAAAAGGTAAAAGTAAAAGGGTAAAAGAAAGATAGAGTCACTTTTACCTTTTACCTTTTGCCTTTTGCCTTCTGGCTTGTACCTTTTATCTTTTGCCTTTGTTATGGCTGTAATTCGCTTAATTCTATTGGTGGCGGTACTGGGAGGACTAACGCTGTTGTTAGTTCAAAATTGGTCACCTCCTCTATCGCTAGTATTTTTAGGTCTGCGGACTCAACCATTACCACTAGCGATGTGGGTTTTGTTCAGTACCGTCACTGGTGCTTTCACATCTATACTGATTGCGACATTGTTTAAATTATCCAATTATTTTGCCGCAGGACAACGCCAAACTCCTGACAGACCAACAGTAACTTCACCTTCTGCAAAGGCAAATCGTAGACAAGAACCTACATCTGCTCGTCCTAGTCCACCACCAGCTAGTAAAAAAGAAGAACCTAGCAACGAAGTATTTGACGATTGGGAGACAAATGGTAGTGGAGATGATTGGAATTTTGATGAAAATTCAGAAGAAGCGCCTACCCCTAATCCTCAAACTCAACAGTCTAGAGACTCTAAAACTTACGAACGTGAATCACAACCTAAAAGCAGTTCTGGGTCTGGTTCTGTTTACTCCTACAGCTACCGTGAGCCAAAAAATACAGCTGCCGGAAAAAGTGAATCAATTTACGATGCTGATTATCGAGTAATCATTCCCCCTTATCAGCCACCAACTACGAATCAAGCAGATGATGATGATTGGGAATTTTTTGATGATGACTTTGAAGATGACAATCAACGCCCCCGCAAATGAGACATACAGAGGATTTCCAGTTAATGAACTACACAAACTAGGACTCAAAGCTAGGTATTAAGCCTGTTTTACTGCTGAATTCTGACTACTGAATTCTGAATTCTGAATTCTACTTGATACCACACCGCTCTCTGGACTCTTGCTTGACTTTACCAGTCATGGCAGCTTCCTGCAAAGTCATGAAAGCATTAAAATCTTCCAAGTCATAACGGGTAGTCAACAGTTGTCGGAGTTGATCTTCAGCTTCCACTGTCAAATAGCCAGTTGCTAAAGCTTGTTGTACAACGTCACGAATTCGATTCATAGTTGACGCCTCATTCATCCTACTATTTATTAATTCAGGCTCATTCAAGTGAAATATGCAGTAGTTTTTGTGTCGAAACTTAATTATTTGCAAATTTTTTTTGGATAATTATGGTTTACAAGTCATCATTTACACCTTAATAATCAACAATGAATTATTTGGGGCTTGTTATAACTGAATTTTTAGAAAAGCTACTTGGTGCTGGAAAAAACACAGTATTTTTTATACTTAAAAATCACCCACTAGAGAAAAATCGGAATCATCTCAATAGACAGAAATTGTTTCGATAAAGTTTCAAACAAGTTATGTTAAATTTCCGTTAAACATAAATATAGCTCAACAAAATTTGTTAAGTCACCTCACGAAAGTTACTAAATTCATGAAAGTATTAAGCGTTTATTTCTACTGAATAATTCTTAATTTCTTTCGCCTGTTATTTTCAATACATGAATAACAGTAATAATGGCAGTTGATTCCATTCAAATAAAAGATGAATTGATAGAAGCTAAGACTTACGCATTGAAAAGAAAGACAAAATATGATTTGAAAAAGCACATCTATCTTAGGGAATACTTTTGTATTGCTACAGCGCAATTCTGCTGTATCTCGGTGCGGAAGTTACAAAAAGAGATTTTGTCAGGTTATGAAAACAATTAATACTAGAGGCTATATATTTTTTGTAAAAGCGATCGCTTTTCCATTGTCATGCATAATCAAGTACCTGACATCGCTTGAGGGCGCATGTATGATTATTTGGGTTTATAATTGGGCATTGTAACTCAGCACTTAGAACTCACAATTGGAGCAAAGCAACTGGTGGGCAATTTATTACAAGGAGTCAACCTGTACTTAATTGGCATGATGGGCGTTGGTAAGACGACAGTGGGGCGCTTACTAGCGAAGCAGCTGGGTTATGGGTATGTGGATACTGATGATGTTATTGCCCAAGCAGCTGGTAAATCCATTAATCAGATATTTGCCGATGAAGGAGAAGCAGCATTTCGCAAGTTAGAAACCGATGTGCTGTCACAGGTTTGTGCTTTTACAAAGTTAACGATCGCAACTGGTGGCGGTATTATATTACGGCGAGAAAACTGGGGTTACCTACAGCACGGTTTAATAGTGTGGTTAGATGCGCCAGTAGAATTAATTTACAGCCGTTTAGCTGAGGATACCACAAGACCGTTGTTGCAAGATGTCGATCCTCAAGGCAAATTGCGATCGCTCCTCGAACAACGCCAATCATTATACGCCCAAGCCGATATCAGAATTGCGATCGCCCAGGGAGAAACACCAGAACAAATTGCAACCAGAGTCATAGAGGCTATCCCCAGCGTACTGAAAAAACCTGTTTCTCATTAATGAGGAAAACGTACTAACAGATTATTAAGCCCAACGCCTTTGGTTTATACGATATGCATGGCAATGTTTCGGAGTGGTGTCAAGACGGTTTCCATCTTAATTACAATGGCGCACCAACAGATGGCAGGGCGTGGGTGAATGATAATACAGTTTACAGGCTACTGCGGGGCGGTTCCTGGATCGGCAATCCTGTCGACTGCCGTTCCGCGTCCCGCGACTGCTTTATTAGGGCGGAGCGCGACAAGTTCATCGACTTCACTTTTGGTTTTCGTGTTCTCTGCGCGGTTGGGAGGATTCTTCAGTAGCCCTTTTCTCTTTTCCCCTGTTCCCCTTTACACTTTTTCACTTTTCCCTCTTCCGCCTTCGGCAGAAAAATTTTTAATTTTGGGGGTGGTGGTTAAATTCGTTAAAATATGAATTTTTTAGGAAAAATATCTTGATGCGATCGCTTTGATATTGTGCGATCGCAATATCCTAAATACTGCGATCGCGAAGCGACTCCTCTGGAGTATCGCATTTTTTTAGAGAATATTTTTTGGGCAGATTAAATTTTAAAACACACCTAAGCTAGAAAAGAACAAAATCATACCCACTAGAAGATTTACTACTCGGTTGCACTTTCACTAATATTGCTGTGCCATTGCGATCGCCTGATGGTAGAAATGTGATTTTACCTGTAGCACCAGAGACTGAAAAATTTGGACTATGCAACACCTTTTGGAAATCATCGCGGTTTTTGCTTTGCTGCAAACCTTTAGCGATCGCCATAGTTGCATCATAAGCTGTAGCTGTTCGCCAATTAACGGTTCCACCCCAAAGTTTGATAGCATTCTGGGGAAAAGCATTACCTGGAATTGCATTCGGATGCCAAGTTACAGACAATACCATGCCATTTACATCAGCTTTTCCTACCTGTAAAGTTTGAAATGTATAAAGCGTGGGACTAGCAAATAATGTCAATTTTCCTTGATTTGCTGCTGCTAGTTCTAAAGCTTTGTTAATTCTATCTACGTGGGGTGCTAATACTAAACTATCTGCACCACTACTAATAAATTGAGAAATGATTGCATTGGGGTTAAAATCAGAGGCAAAAAGATCGCAATTTGTGAGATTGACTTTGCCACCTGCGGCTAATATGCCTTTAACAAGCTCATCTTTAAATGATTGATTATCAATCGCTTTGGAATCAGCACAAATGCCAATATTAGTTTTGCGAGCAGTTTTGATGATGTGAGTAGAAAGACGATCAGCAACAGAGTTAATACTGGGAATAGTGCGGAATATATGGCTGCCAATGCCGGAGAGATTTTGGGCGAAACTGGTGGGAGAAATCATAACTAAACCTCCCTGTTGATACACTGGGGCAGCCGCAATTGAAGCGTTACTAGCGTTATGTCCGACTACAGCCAGAATGGTGGGATCTTGAACAAATTGCGTCGCCAGCTGTTGAGCTAAACTGGGATCGTTGTCATCGCTGGCGATCGCTACCTGCAAAAGCTTACCATTAATACCCTTAGTCCGATTGACCTCATCTTGAGCTTGAGCCACACCCCGTAAAATCTCTTTTGCGACATCTAGATTGCCGCCAATCGGCACACTAACTGCAATTTTGAGATATTTACTATTGTCTCCTTGGGAGTTATTTAAATAAATTAATGTCTCTGGATCGTTGCGGTCTTTGAGCAGGGATGCTTTAAAATTATTGGCAGCACTGGTAAAGTCGCCCTTAGCAAAAGCTTGCACTCCTGCTTCTTTATCAGGGTTAGTGTTAGCAGTAACTAAAATTTTTTCACCTAAACTGATTCGCCCTGATGTTGAACCTGTAGTTACTTGACTTTTATTCTCTGGCGCTACAGAGATTATATTTTTTCCAAAGAATTGATTCCACAACCAAAAGCCAAAGCTTAGTAAAAAGGTGGTGGACAGCAAAGACAAAATTAGAAGCTTAGTTTCCTTCTGAGAATTCATATGCAAATAAAGCAATGATAATATTAGTGTCAAGCAGGTATCTACCATTCATCTATATCTACCTGTTCGCAACCTTGTTCAATTGCTTCGCGTATCAACTGAATATCATTTGGCGATATTGTACCCGCAAAATTTAATAATTGTTTACCTGGAACACCATGAATTTGCGAACTTACTAAAGTTCGAGCAAACTCCAGCACTCGATATTGCAAGTCTTCAGGCATAACTTTTAATTCTTCAATTAGCCGATCAAAAATCGGTGTATCCATATTTATCCTGATAATTTTCGATTGTGGTTGCTAGTCCTTCTTTTACAGATTTTCACATTTCTGAGACAGATAATAAGTAACTGAACCAAACAGTTATAGGAATCCGATTTGATTTGGAGAATCACTCGTAGAGGTAAGGGACTCTTTATTGGGGACTCTTTACTGGGAAGAAGGAATAAAGGTGTACCTAGCTTCCTAAAAATCAAATATGAGTCCTATATGAACGATCGCTACAAACATATTCGACTTTGGCATCAGAGATTGTTACAGGTTCCAAAGTCTTCTACACTGACAGAAATAGGTTTTAACTCTTAACGGCGGCTCCTCATGACGGTCAATGATTCTGAATACATCAGGCAAGCTGAAGCCACTCGTGTGCGTGTACTAAGCGAAGCACTACCTTATATTCAACAATTCGCCGGTCGCACTGTTGTTGTCAAATATGGTGGCGCAGCGATGAAAGACAGCACACTCAAAGACAAAGTTATCCGCGATATTGTATTTTTATCCTGCGTCGGCTTGCGTCCAATTGTAGTACACGGTGGTGGCCCAGAAATTAATAGTTGGTTAGATAAGCTGGGCATCGAACCACAATTTAAGAATGGTCTGCGAGTCACTGATGCCCCCACAATGGATGTAGTGGAAATGGTTTTAGTTGGTCGAGTTAACAAAGAAATTGTGGCGTTAATTAACCAAGCTGGTGGATTGGCTGTAGGACTTTGCGGTAAAGACGGTAATCTATTTACAGCCCGTCCCCAAGGTCAAGAAGACATCGGTTTTGTGGGGGAAGTCAGTAATGTGAATATCAAGATTTTGGACACCCTCGCTAGCAATGGCTATATTCCTGTGGTGTCCAGCGTTGCCGCAGACGAAACAGGACAAGCTTATAACATTAACGCTGATACTGTAGCTGGAGAAATCGCTGCTGCACTAGGAGCAGAAAAGTTAATTTTATTGACCGACACCAGTGGAATTTTAAAAGATTACAAAGACCAGTCAACTTTAATTCCTAAAGTAGATATTCGTGAAGCTCGTGAACTGATTGCTGGTGGTATAGTCAGCGGTGGCATGATTCCTAAAGTCAATTGTTGCGTGCGATCGCTTGCTCAAGGAGTACGTGCAGCACACATCATCGACGGCCGCATTCCCCACGCCCTACTACTAGAAATCTTTACCGACGTTGGGATTGGGACAATGATTCTCGGTTCGCAGTTTACATCTTAGGAGTGCTTTGCTTATCGGGCATGGGGAAGAGGCAGAGGGGCAGGGGGTAGGGGGCAAGGGGGAGAATGAAAAATTACCTCTTTCCCCTCTGCTCCCTGCTCCTTGCCCCTAATCTCCCTCACTCCTCCACTCTACCGAGGATAAGTAATAATAACCCGCGATCGCCCGCCGCTAAATGGTGTACGACGCCATGAGTTATTGATAATCACGGGATTAACTAGTGTTGAGTCCCGAATTCTGGGATTAATCAAAGTTGGATTAATCAAGGTGGAATTTCTCACGTTTTGCCCGATCCCAGGATAGGAATAATTGTAGTAATTACTGCGTCGTGGAATCAATCCCGTTGCTGGATCTACAGGCATGGGTGTGGGAATCGGACTACCGTAGATGAAGGAACCAACAGCAGGGGATTGCCTAAATCCAGAGCCACCATCAATTATAATTATCTGGGCGGATGCTGGGGCGATCGCAGCGCTCATCACTGCTAAAGATATACTTGCTCCTAGCCAATACAATTCTGAATGCTTGATTTTGGGCATATTTTGATACTTGTATTTGATACCAGACTTTTTCACCAGAAAATAGCCACAGCTACTTAGTTAAAATTTTAAAATTTTATTTAGTTTCAGGTTGTCAGCTTCTAAAAAGATTTTAAAAAGATTGCTGGCATTGGCAAAATAAAAATAGTGGTAATTTGTGAGCAGAACGTGAGTGCAGACAGTATAGAAATTGCTAAAACCCGCTACCAGACTGGAAAAGTTGCCTTTGAAAATGGGCAATACCACCAAGCCGTAGAAAATTTAGAAAAGGCCAGCGCTTTATTAAGTCGCAATTCTCGTCTTGGGGGTGAAGTAGAAATTTGTCTGGTGACTGCTTATGAAGCGGCTGGACGCAGCGATGATGCGATCGCTCTTTGCGAAAAACTCAAACGGCATCCCCATTTGGAAACTAGCAAACAAGCGCGGCGGATGCTTTACATCTTAAAAGCTCCAAAGCTCAAAAGACCCAGCGAGTGGATGACTCAAATCCCAGATTTGGGCGCACTACCCGATAACGAACTCAAAATTACTGTAGCTAAGTCTCCTAAATCTTCTGTTCAGCAGAAGCCTAAACCGACTGAGCGAGAATTCGTTGACCTCAGTCAAGTCAATACCAAAGATAATCGCTTTATCTGGGTGGCGTTAATTGCAATTGGTTTAACTATTTTGTATTTAGTTTGGTTGAGTGTTTCAGGTTTAAATTAATTGAATTTTTGTTAATTTTTATCCACAGGATTGAAACATAAATTAAAAAACATAATTATACCAATAGATGAAATATAAATTCAGCAAAGGTATTAGATTTGACTTTATTGGCTAACTTTTGAAAGTCTTATTTAATAGCCTAAATGCTGTCAGTGCGTAATTGACTTGACTTTAGACTCTTAAAGTGTCACACTCTGATGATTTTTAAATGTTTGTAGGGCTTCTCTCTACAGTCCGCATACAATTGGGAAGCCAGCGCTACGACTTTTGTCTCCGACACGCTGCGCGAATGCAAAATCTAAAATTGCCACGGTCAAGATTGGTTAAAAAGTTTGACTTTTGGGGAGATTGATAGGTATGTATTCTTCAACTTTAGGACAAATTTTCTTGTGGTTAATCAGACCATTCAGGTTTGTATTCGCAAAGATGAGATTTGCTTCGCCACAAATTGGTCGAAATCGAACCAACTGGGTTTTTCCAATCCAAAATCCTATTTTGTGGCTTGTATTGTTAACATCTCTGCTACTGTCTGGTTGTGTTAAGTATGATGTGGGAGTTAACTTTAATAACTCAAATAGTGGTGAATTAGTACAACATATTAAGTTAGGAGAGCAGCTAACGAGTTTTAGTGGCGATTATGTATATGAATGGTTAAATAGCATAGAGCGCCGCGCCCGGAAACTTGACGGTAAAGCTGAGCGAATTTCTCAAGAAGAAGTCATTGTGACAATTCCTTTTAGCAGTGGTGGGGAATTGCAAGAAAAGTTCAACGAATTTTTTAACTCGCGTGCTAATCAAGCTTCTGAATCTGTAGAAAGTGAATCTAGCTCAGAACTACCAAAAATTGAATCAAACGTCATTTTGGAGCAGAACAATTTTTTACTGCTAGTACAAAATCGCTTGATTTATGATTTGGATTTGCGATCGCTGTCTCTAATTTCCAATAAAGGTAACGTCCTAGCTAACGCTGGTTCAATCCTCGATTTGGAATTCGCCTTAAAGACTCCTTGGGGGGCAAAAAATATTGCTCAAACTGAAACTGCGATTGAACCAGAAAAAAATGGCAATCAATTGCTGTGGAAACTCCAGACTGGTCAGCTAAATCACATAGAAGCTGTTTTCTGGCTTCCCAGTCCCCTTGGTATTGGTGCATTTTTAATTATCCTGTTTGTTTCGGGAGGATTGTACTTAAGATACAATTTCATGCCAGATCCCAGACTTCAGTTTTCTCCCAAAGCACCAGTAACTCAAGGACAGTAGACTATTCATCTGTCCAACATTATCAGTTTAGCCGATGCATTTTCCATCGGCTAAACTGATAATTAATTCTCTACGAAAAGAATATACATTGTCCAGAAACCAGATATAATCCACTTTGATTTTTGAACTGATTTACGTAAGAAGTAAAAACACGATTAATCGCGTCTGAGTAAGGAATCAGCCTTTTCGAGTTGGCGAATTTTTTCACGCAATCAAATAAAAGTCCGATAGTTACTTTTTGGGAACTACTTTACTTAAGTAAGTACTTACTTTTACTATCTGATGTAATGCTTGGAAATTTAGACTCAAAAGCAGTAAATTCCAGCTAACAAGGAGATATTTGGTGGCAAACATCTTACATATTGATTCCAGCCCCCGTGGTGAGAGATCGCATTCCAGAAAACTATCTAAGGAATTCATCAGTGCTTGGAGGGCAGCGCATCCTGAAGATGCGATCGCCTATCGAGATTTAGGGCGTCACCCAGTTCCTCACGTTGATGAAGCTTGGATTGCAGCTGCATTTTCGCCACCAGAAACTCACACTCCAGAATTAGCCCAAGCGATCGGGATTTCAGACGAGTTAATTGATGAACTTTTAGCCGCCGATCGCTACGTTTTTGGCGTACCAATGTATAACCTCAATATACCTTCTACTTTTAAGGCTTACATCGACCAAATTGTTCGCGTTAACCGGACTTTTGCGATCGATGCTCAAGGCGGTTATAAAGGCTTAGTCGAGGGTAAAAAAGCAGTTATCATCACCGCTCGTGGCGGTGACTTTACCCCGACATCTCCTTTGGCCGCCTATGACTTCCAAGAACCATATCTGCGGGCAATTTTCGGCTTTATTGGGCTTACAGACATTGAATTTATTAACGTTAATAGCCTGGATGAAGGTGATGCCAGTCGTACCAAATCTTTAGCAGAAGCACAGGAAGCAATTCAAGATTTCATCGGTCAGTGGTAAGAGGGACTGGGGATTAGGGAAGAAGGACTAGGAAATTTCCTAATACCCAATCCCCAGTCCCCAGTCCCCAATCCCCAGTCCCCAGTCCCCAGTCCCCAGTCCCTCTCTATGGTGATAACCGCTGAATTTTCCAAATGCCATTATCTAAATGGCTATAGAGTAAGCGATCGTGCAGACGACTAGGGCGCCCTTGCCAAAATTCAATTTCTGTGGGGATCACTCGTAAGCCTCCCCAATGAGGTGGTCGGGGGATCTCTTGATTTTCATATTGACTGTTAAACTCCTGCAAGCGCCGCTCAAGAACTTCTCGGCTTTCTATGACTTCGCTTTGATTAGATACCCACGCACCCAGGCGACTGTTAGCAGGGCGGCTGTGAAAATACTGATTGGACTCAGTTTCGGAAACTTTCTCTACATAGCCACAAATCCGTACTTGACGTTCCAGTTCTGCCCACCAAAAAACTAAAGCCGCCTGGGGATTTTCTGCCAGTTCTTGTCCTTTGTGACTGTTATAGTTGGTGAAGAAGGTAAAGCCCCGTTCATCAAAATCTTTAAGCAGCACCATTCTAGCTGAGGGCTTACCATCTGGTGTAGCGGTAGCAATAGTCATGGCATTGGGTTCGGGAAGTTGGGCTGCTAGTGCCTGATCGAACCATTTTTTAAATTGAATAAAAGGGTTGAGGTCAACTTCGAGTTCGCTCAAACCTTCTAAGGTGTAGTCTTTGCGGAGGTCAGCTATGGTTTTGTCCATTGTAATTTGCTTCCTAGCTATCAGATAGGACAATACATTTCTTTGTTAAAAATATCTACGATCGCCATCGGCGCCAACGCCAGTTTTACAATTTATCTCAACGAGTACTGAAAACAGATTGCATCAGATGCGCCGTCCTGCCTCCCTTAAACCCCTGTTAATCTATGGTCTGAGCGGTCCGCTGATCGCTCTTAATGTCTGGTTGCTATCCGTGCTTTTTCGCTATTTCCAGCATCCAATCAGCATTTTGAGCATTGCTGCAATTCTGGCTTTTTTACTCAATTACCCTGTTAAGTTCTTTGAACGCGCTCGGATTACTCGCACTCAAGCGGTGATTGTTGTCTTGCTTGCTACTTTAACCATTTTGGTCATCCTGGGCGTGACGCTAGTACCAATGGTGATTGACCAAACAATCCAATTATTAAATAAGATTCCTGATTGGTTAGCTGCCAGTCAAGCAAACCTAGAGCAGTTTGAGGCCATCGCCAAGCAACGACGTTTACCTTTGGATTTGAGGGTTGTGAGTAGTCAAATCAATGCCAACATTCAGAATCTGGTACAACAAATAGCTTCTGGTGCAGTCGGATTTGCAGGAACGCTATTGTCAGGATTATTTAACGTAGTGCTAATAGTGGTGCTGGCGTTTTATATGCTTTTGTATGGCGATCGCGTTTGGTATGGTCTGGTGAATCTTTTGCCTTTTAATATAGGAGATCCCCTTACCGCATCCTTACGGCTAAATTTCCAAAACTTCTTTCTGAGCCAGTTGTTATTGGGACTATTCATGGTAATAACCCTGACACCAATTTTCTTAATCATGAAAGTGCCTTTTGCTCTGTTGTTTGCCATATTAATCGGGATTTCAGAACTGATTCCCTTTATTGGAGCATCTCTCGGCATCGGTCTAGTGACACTTTTGGTATTGTTGCAAAATTGGTGGTTAGCAGTTCAAGTTGCACTGGTAGCAATTCTCATGCAGCAGGTTAAAGATAATCTATTAGCTCCCAGATTACTCGGCAATTTTATCGGACTCAATCCCATCTGGATTTTTGTTGCTATTTTGATGGGGTATGAAATTGCCGGATTGTTAGGGACACTTGTTGCTGTTCCCATTGCTGGTACTATTAAAGGCACTTTTGATGCTATAAAAAGCGGCAAACCTGGTGAATTTGTATCAAGAGTTACTATTCATCATGAGCCGCCTCTTGATTAAATCAGATGAAAATTTAATACTGAAGCAATGCCAATAATTTACTAGGGGAATGGAAAATGCAAAAGTATATATGTACTGTTTGTGGTTATATCTACGATCCAGAAGAAGGTGATGAAGACGGCGGTATAGCAGCAGGAACAGCCTTTGAAAGCATTCCAGACGATTGGGTGTGTCCGACTTGCGGTGCAGCAAAATCAGACTTTGAACCTTATGAAGGGTGAAGAGAAAAGCTAGTCTAGAAAGTAGATGCCTGAAAAGAGATATTTTTGAAATTGCTATCGTTACAAATTGTAGTTATTGGGGGTGGGGCAGCGGGGTTTTTTGGCGCGATCGCTTGTGCTAAAGTCAACCCTGATGCCCAAGTTACTTTAATCGAAGCTAGTCGCCAACCCCTAGCGAAAGTGCTAATTTCTGGTGGTGGACGCTGTAACGTCACTCACGCTTGCTTCGATCCTGGGGAATTAGTGCAAAATTACCCTAGAGGCGCAAAAGCCTTGCGGGGTGCTTTTACTCGATTTCAAGCTCAAGATACAGTAGCTTGGTTTGCTGCTCACGGAGTCCATTTAAAAACTGAAGCCGATGGTCGAATGTTTCCTATTACCAATACTTCAGAAACCATTGTAGAGTGTTTGATTAAAGCAGCGGCGACATCTGGGGTCAAACTTCGCATCGGTACGCCTGTAAGTTCAGTGAAAAGGACTTCCAAAGACCAGGGGTTTGATATCCTGTTGAAGTCGGGAGAGATAATTAAATGCGATCGCCTACTTCTTGCTACGGGCGGTACCTTGGCAGGTTATAAAATTGCTAGGGAGTTAGGACATAAAATCGAATCACCCGTTCCCTCTTTATTTACCTTTAACATTCTGGATCAAAAGCTGAGGGAGTTGGCTGGAGTTAGTGTTAACTCTGTACAATTGCGATTATCTGTAGGCGGAAAATCCCCATTACAACAAACTGGGCTATTACTGATTACTCATTGGGGTTTGAGTGGCCCTGCTGTTTTAAAGCTTTCTGCTTGGAGTGCAAGAGTTCTGCACGAAAGCCGCTATCAAGCAACATTACTAATTAATTGGCTGCCTGATTTCCAACCAGAACAAGTACGACAACAAATTTTAGCAGTCAAGAATCAATGGGGAAAGAAAGCGATCGCATTACATCGTGGTGTTGACCTACCCCATCGTCTCTGGCAATATATCATTGCCCGTGCAGGTATTACCACAGAAGACCGTTGGGCAGAAATATCTAATAAAAAGTTAAATCTGTTGGTGCAAGAACTCACTCAGGGGGAATATCTAATCAGTGGCAAAGGAGTTTTTAAAGAAGAATTTGTGACTTGTGGCGGAGTTAATCTCAAAGAAGTTAACTTCAAAACAATGGAAAGTAAGTTAGTTCCTAATCTTTACTTTGCTGGAGAAATTTTAGATATTGATGGTGTGACTGGCGGTTTTAACTTCCAAAGTGCTTGGACAACTGCCTATTTAGCTGGTAACGCTATGGGAACTAATACAGCAGAATTCAGAAGTCAAGCAGCCTTTAGTCATAGCTTTGAAAGTTAGGATCTGTATTTCACCAAGTTGAAATCCGTACCCCTAAATAACATAGGGGTAAAGCTCATTGCTAAACCCCTACTCTCTACTACCTATTTTTAAGTCAGATGTTAATGCCAACAATCATACAACGAGGGCATGAAAATATTTCTTTCCCAATCACCAGTCCCCAGTCACTATTTTCAAGCTGGGTATCGCCACGATGAACAGATGCTGGCTAAATTTCAAATCTGGAGGCAAAATTGCTCTCAATTCTTATCTAAAACGAGAATTTTGTTTACGACGTTGCTTGTGCCTAGCAATTGCTTTACGCTTCTCTTTTTCTATCGGCGTCTCGAAGTGACGTTTTTTTCTCATATCTTGGAAAATTCCTGCTTTAGAAACTTCCCGCTTAAATCTCCGCAGGGCTGATTCAATACCTTCATTCTCCCCTAAAACTACTTGTGTCATTCTCATTCCTCCCAAATGTGGATGAATAATTCAAAACTAGATATAAAATAAAATATTCCAGCAGTTTGAGCCTTTGGCTTTATCTGCTGGAGACTCTAGATGTGAAATTTTTAGGAATCGATTTAGTAGTTCCTGTTACGGCGGGCATTACCGCCACCCCAGCTACCACGAGGTGAATTGCTTCTTTCCTCACGGGGTTTGGCTTTGTTTACTCTCAAATCACGTCCCATCCATTCAGCACCATCAAGTGCATCAATAGCAGCTTGTTCTTCTGCATCTGTTTGCATTTCTACAAAAGCGAACCCACGCGGCTTACCTGTTTCTCTATCTGTAGGTAATTGAACACGGGCTACTGTTCCATATTCTGCAAAAGCCCGCCTGAGGTCGTCTTCCGTAACCTGATACGACAGGTTACCAACGTAAATTGACATAAGAATCTCCGAATTTAGGGAGTGTAGAGAGTTAAATTCGGAGAGACGCTTTTTAGAAATCAAAAGGAGTTACTCAACCGAATATAATCCTTATATGCATAAGTGTAACACAGCCTTTGAATATGGACTCACACTGAATTTTATTTCCAAATAAAAAACTCAGGGCAGGCTTGCAACCCTTACAACTAGACTTTTTTGTTGCTTTTACTATGACAATTTCAATTGGAAAAGCAAATCGGTATCAACTAGCGATCGCTCAGATAAGTTACTGTTTTGGAAATTCAGATATCTATTAAGCGTTAACGATTTTTATTCTGCTAGTGGGTTTAACCATACCATAAATGACTATGTTGAAAGCGAATCTGAAAATATTTATTTCCAAATGCCCCAAGTAGTTTTAGCTATTGGTGAACTGGGCTAAAATCCTTTCTGCTTCCTTACACAGCACTTCGTGATATTCACCGTTACTAGCCAGCAAACCTCCCCACTGATTGATATCACCAGTGTTGTATTCCAAGGGTGTGCCATCAAAGTGAGTAAATTGACCACCAGCTTCTGTTAAAATCAGTTCTGGGGCTGCCATATCCCAGTCTTTAGGAGCAGATTTGCCAGAGAGAGAAATGTAAATCTCTGCGTGTTGTTCCACAATGGTGGCGATTTTACACCCAACACTGCCAACAGCTTTTTGATTTTGACAGGGTAAGTTTTGAAGTAAATAATCTAATCTTTGGTTACGGTGAGAACGACTTACGACTAAGGTTAAATCTTTAACTCGTTTACCTGAGGACACTTGTATAGGAACAGATCCATCACAGGTTTCTACAAATGTACCGCTACCTTTTGTAGCATAATACAACCTTTGTGATTCTGGGACTACCACCACTGCTAACACTGGGCGTGTTTCTTTGACTAAAGCAATGTGAATGGCATATTCTCCAGTTTTTTCGATAAAGTCCCGCGTGCCATCCAAAGGATCGATAATCCACACCCAAGGAGTGGAGGGTTGTGGACACTTATTTATAGATTGATAGGTTTCTTCGCTGATGTAAATAAAATCTTCATTACCCAAACTCGCTTGTAGCTTTTCGAGAATATATTGACTGACAGCTACATCGGCAATGGTGACAGGCTCATTTTGTTTATATTCTACTGCTAAATTAGGATTTTTAGCGGTGCCGTGGTAATACGATCGCAGTATATCAGCTGCTTCCCAACCTATCTGACGAGCGATCGCTAAAATTTCTTGTAAGTCTTTCATTAATTTAGCCCGATCTAACTTCAAAATATATAACCTGAGTAGGGGTAAACAGTTGCGCGTCCCTACTTTCAATCCATCCAGCGCCGGGTGCCAAAAAATTTACAGGAATCAGCAGCGATATTTGCTGCTAATGCTAGTGCATCGGTAAAACTTTCTCTTAAAATGTAGTGACAGAAGCCACCGTGAAAAATATCTCCAGATCCTAAGGTATCAACTGCTTGAATCTGGGGCACATCTACAATACCAGTTTTAGTGCAAGTCAAGTATTCAATTGGTTTTTCTCCGTGGGTTATGGCGATATGAGGAATATCAAATTTGCTCAGATAAGCAAAAACTTCTTCTGGAGTCTGACAGTTGGGCGGATAAAAATTAGCCGAACAGATGGCGTAATCTACAAATGGTAGAATTTGCTCAAATCCCGATTTCCAGCTACCACCATCAATGACTACTGGGATATTTTGGGCTTTCGCCGTTTGGGCTATGGAATAACCAACGGCCATCTGATGTCCATCAATTAGTACGATGGCAACATTTTCTAAAATATTGGCTGGGATAGATGCGCTGCTAACTTGAGTTTTCACAGCATTGATGGAAACCACAGCTCGTTGCCCTGTGGCTTGGGTGACAATAATTGAAGAGACGGGTGGTGCTAAATCAGTGGTAGGCTCAAGATCGGCGATCGCCACTTGATAATTTGCCAAATCACCTCGAATTAGCTGCGTCATTGGGTGAGAACCCACCACACCCAAGACTGTAGCCTGATTACCTAAATAGCTAAAAGTCACAGCCGCGTTTGTAGCTGGGCCACCCGCTGCCACACTATAGTCAATAGCAACAATCTTTTGATTATTTTGAGGGGGAGAGTCAGCAAGGTAAATCAAATCCAAGGTTACTAAACCTACAAATAACCCACGATATAGATTAGTCATTTGTCATTTGTATTCGTAGTAGTTTATCAATTATTTTTCCTAAGTTTTAACTCCTAACTCCTAAGTTTTAACTCCTAACTCCTAACTCCTAACTCCTAACTCCTAACTTTTAACCTTTTTGCTCATGCAAACAGATCCCAAACCAAGAACACTTTACGTCGTCGGCACACCAATTGGCAACTTAGAAGATATGACCTTTCGGGCGGTGCGAATTTTACAAACTGTAGATATGATTGCTGCGGAAGACACGCGCCACACAGGGAAATTGCTACAGCATTTTGAAGTTAAAACACCCCAAATAAGTTACCATGAACATAATCGTACCAGTCGCATTCCAGAGTTATTAGAATATTTGGCAAATGATAAAGCGATCGCTCTCGTCAGTGATGCTGGAATGCCGGGAATTTCCGATCCTGGCTATGAATTGGTAAAAGCTTGTATTGAAGCGGGTATTCCAGTAGTTCCTATTCCTGGTGCGAATGCAGCAATTACGGCTTTGAGTGCAGCTGGACTATCAACGGATCGGTTTGTGTTTGAAGGGTTTCTGCCAGCAAAAACTCAACAGCGACGAGAACATTTAGAATCTCTGCAAACAGAATCTCGCACACTAATTTTCTACGAATCGCCGCACCGTTTGCAAGATACTTTACAAGACTTAGCAGAAGTTTGGGGAAGCGATCGCCAAATTGTACTAGGACGCGAGTTAACTAAATTGTATGAGGAATTTTGGCGGGGAACGATTGCCCAAGCGATCGCCCACTACAGCCAACGAGAACCCCAAGGTGAATATACCCTGCTGGTGGCGGGAATTCCAGCGAGTCAGCCCCAATTAACAGAAGAGGAATTGAAAGCTGAATTGAAACAGTTAATCAGTCAAGGAATATCGCGATCGCAAGCTAGTCGTCAACTAGCAAAAGTTACTTCTCTTCCTCGTCGCCAACTCTATCAACTAGCTCTTTCTTTAGTTCTAGATTCTGATTCTAATATTTAAACGTATAAGAATGGTAATATTTTGTATGCAAAATATTACCATTATGAATAAAATATTAACGCTTTAATTGCCAGATTTTAGATGGAAAGCTTAGTTCGTTTTTCCTTTTGGAAGCAAATTATTATTGCTCTCGTATTTTATGTTGTTTTTGGAATGGCATTCTAGCAGTATCCGTGATTTTGATGTCTGTGTCTCGACCGAGTTTAGTGTAACTTCTCTTTGCTTCATTTAGCAAGAAAGGCAGAGGGCAGGAGGCAGAAGGCAGAAGGGAATTCTGATTCCTGCCCTCTGCCCGTGACTGTAGGGAACAAGGGTTTAAGCCCCCCACCAAAATCTCTGATTTGGTGGCCTGCAATTGGTGTGTGTCTGAAGCCCACACCATATTGCTACCTTCTGCCCTCTGCCCTCTGCCTTCTGCCTTCTTCACTGCGATATTTTGTGTATTTTTAGGAAGTCACCTCAGGTCTGAAACCCATTCCAAAACTAGGGAATGGAAAAAATATACTATCCCCACTGGATTAATTGCTGTATGCGCGATCGTAGGTTATTCAATCTACGGCATCTATTGTTTATTATCAACAGGCAACTTTTTGACTCCTTTTAAAGCTCAAGTCGAATGGGGAAGAACTCTTCAGTTCCGACCATTATTTCTGCTGTTTCCCAGATCCCTGTTAAACGATTTACACGGTTTGTACTTTCCATTTATTCTATTATTTCTGGTAATTATCCTCATCTATTTTCAAACAATGGTATCGTTGGGGTAACAACCGTTGGGTAGGATAATTTAAATAGCAGGCATTTATTTTTGTTTTCTGAAAACCTGTTTTTAGTGATTAATGAGGAGTTAAATAATATATCTATATGCAAAATAATATCATAAAAACTAAGGATAAAAATTCGCCTATACTGTTCTTATTAATTTTAGCCATAGCTCTGATAATTTATAATATTAATTCGCCAATTATCGGTATTCATTCATGGCGTCAATCAGATACCGCAGCAATAGCGAGAAATTTTTATGAGAATGGTTTTAACTTATTTTACCCTCAAATTGACTGGGGAGGTAATTCACCTGGTTATTGCGAAACAGAATTTCCAATTTATTCATTCATGGTTGCTCTGATTTACAGAGTTTTTGGAGTTGCAGAGTTTTGGGGAAGATTCTTATCAATTATTTATTTTTTGGTAGCTCTCTACTTCCTTTATCAGTTTATTATCAAAATTTCAGATAAAAAAATTGCCTCTTGGTCTTGTTTATTTTTTGTAATTTTACCTTTAAATATTTATTATAGTAGAACTTTTCAACCAGAATCGATGCTGTTGATGTGTTCAGTTATCGGTATCTACTATTTTACTAATTGGCTGGACTCAGAAAAATGGCAAGATTTAATTTTATCAGGTAGCTTTGTAGCCTTGGCTTGTTTAATCAAAGTTTTACCAATAATATATTTAGGAATACCACTTTTTTATTTAGCATGGACTAAATACGGTATCAGAGTTTTTTCTCAAATATCTCTGTGGATTTATAGCATATTGATACTCATACCTGTAGCTATTTGGTATTACCATGCTCATCAACTATTTTTAGAGTATGGTAATACTTTTGGTTTTTGGTCAGGTTCAACAAATAGGTATAATTATAATATTGTACTAACTTTCCATTTTTGGACAGAAATATTCTTTAGAACTGCTGTTAGACATTTTGCTATTTTTGGCTTTCCCGTATTTTTATTAGGATTATTCATTCCTAGAAAAACTCGGCGAGAATATGTATTAGATGTTTGGTTAATTTCAGTAGTATTAACTTGGATTTTAGTACCTGTTACGAGTTTAGTCCATGAATATTATCAACTCCAATTTATGCTTCCAGGAGTGGTATTCATGGGTAAAGCTTGTAGTCAATACTTAGAGAAAGCTGCTGAGCAAGTTAATTATAAAAAAGCTATAGTAGTCTGCCTATGTTTAACTGTAGCTGCTGGCTCTGTCATTTATACTATTGATTATATATTCAAAGAAAGAATAGAAAAATCGGCTGTTTTTCAACTAGCACAGCAAGTGAAACAAAATACTGAACCTGAGTCACTAATAATTGCTACTACCGCTAGTGACCCAACATTACTTTATCTATCACATCGGAAAGGATGGCTAATTAACCACAGCGATATCACTGAAGAATATATTTTATCTAAAGCCAAATTAGGAGCTAAATATCTGGTAGGAAGTTTTAATTTTGTGGAAAGCTATAATTTATTTGTGGATGATAGCCAAAAGCAAAAAGTTCAGAATTTTCTCGATCGATATCCCAATATTTTGAAAGATGGCATGAACTTTATTGCTAAATTACCGTGATGATAAAAAAGCTGAGACTCTAATGTATGAGAAAAATAGGATCTCAGCAATGGATTGAAGAAGAATACAGAATTCAGAATTCAGAATTCAGCAATCTTGACGCGACGCTCACGGACTCGCTAACACTGCGTTCGCGGAGCGTCTCGTAGAGAAGCACCGCTTTTTAGATCGGAATTTATTCTGAATTCTGACTCCTGACTCCTGAATTCTGTTTTGATAAATTTGAGTTGGCTCCAGGATTTTCCAAAATGGAGTTTATGAATTTTTGGGAGACTGTGCTTGCATTAAGCAATTTCTCAATGTTTCGGCTAACACCTGTACGTGGGGTTCACTGAGTAGAGAAAGGTGAGATCCGGGAACGTAATAGATATCTACTCCTCCACCAACTAAGTCACCCCAACCAAATTGAGGATCGTATTGTGTGCCTGTAGCTTCGTCTCGACTTTGATCCTCTGGCCGCAAGAGTATAATTTGACCTTGGTAAGATGAAAAGATATATTTACTGATGGCTTGAGTGTTAGCATCTATAATCTTTAAATGCTTGTCAGTTACAGGTAAATTAAGTACATCTTCCAAGTAACGATTATATGCATTTTGAAGATGCTGCTTACGCCAATAGCTCCATTGCAAAGCCTTTTGCCAAATGTAGTTAGGGCCTTGTTGAACAAAATTATTTAAATGCAAAAAAACTCGCTTGAGAAATGAAGCCCGCCAGCTATAACCAGGACGACAACTATCAATCATAACTAGAATACCAACTTGTTCGCCTTGCTCTTGGAGTTGCTGAGCCATCTCGAAAGCAACTATACCCCCAAAAGAATAACCTCCCAGAAAATAAGGCCCATTGGGTTGAAGACTCTGAATTTCTTGAATGTAGTGAGTTGCCATATCTTCAATCCGCGTATGGAAAGGCTCTTCTCCATCTCGTTCTTGTGGCTGGAGTCCATAAAATGGTTGATCTGATCCCAAATGCAGTGCTAATTCACGGAAACATAAGACTTCTCCACCTAGTCCGTGAATACAGAAAAAAGGTGGTTTGGAACCATTGGGTTGAATTTTTACTAGGGATGACCGGCTAGATTTTGATTGGTCTAAAGTATTTACTAAAGCCAAATTTGTTGCTATGTCTTCTTCTTGGGAGATTATTTGGGCTAGAGCCTCTACAGTACCTGACTGGAACAGAATGGCAAGAGGCAGATTTTTATTAAATTTTTTCTCAATTTGCCAAAACAGTTTTACCGCTAATATGGAGTGTCCTCCTAGTTCAAAAAAGTTGTCCCTGACACCAATAGGCTGGATGCCCAGAATTTGTTCCCAAATTTCGGTCAGTTGGAATTCCAATTCATTACGGGGAGCCAAATAAGTATTTTCGGAATCAAGCCTTGCTGAATCTGGTGCTGGTAAAGCGCGGCGGTCGATTTTGCCGTTGGGGGTTAGGGGTAGGGTGTCTAGTAAAACGAAAGCACTAGGCACCATATATTCTGGCAGTTTTTGTTTGAGGAAGTGGCGCAGTTCGTCTGTGGTTGGTGTCTGTTCTGGGTGAGGAACGATGTAGGCGACTAGTCGCTGGTTTTCTGGATTATCAGCTCTAGCTATGACGACATTTTGCCGTATGCTTGGGTGTTGTGCTAGTAAAGCTTCAATTTCTCCAAGTTCGATGCGGAAGCCACGAATTTTTACTTGATTATCCAGGCGACCAAGATATTCGATATTACCATCACTTAGGTAACGAGCTAAGTCACCTGTTTTGTAAAGGCGGGTTTGGGAATTGCAACTGAATGGATTGTGAATAAATTTTTCTGCTGTTAATTTAGGCTGATGCAAATAACCCCGTGCTAAAGAGACACCACCAATATATAGTTCTCCAGGAACACCCACTGGTAAGGGTTGCAAATATTTATCTAAAATGTAAATCTGGGTGTTGGCTATAGGACGGCCAATAGTTATTAAAGCTTCTTGCTGCTCAATTCGATGAATTGTAGACCAAACAGTTGTTTCTGTCGGCCCGTATAAGTTCCAAACTTCAGCACCTCTTTGACATAACTGGCTAGCTAAATTTTGAGGTAAGGCTTCACCACCACAGAGAATTTTCAGTTGAGGATTTCCTTGCCATCCTACTTCTAGTAACATCCACCAAGTCACAGGGGTAGCTTGCATAACGGTTGCACCAGAGTTATTGAGTTGTTGTAATAACTTTAAACCGTCGGCAGCAACTTCCCGACTGACTAAAATTATCTTGGCTCCTAGTGTTAGGGGAAGAAAAATTTCTAAAACTGCAATATCAAAAGATAGAGAAGTAACTGACAACAGACTATCAGGATTGGTTAATTGTAGGTGCTGCTGCATCCCCGTGAGGAAGTTGAGGACGTTGCCATGAGTAATTTGTACACCTTTGGGTTTCCCTGTGGAGCCAGAAGTATAAATTGTGTAAATTAAATTATCGGCAGCAATGTAGGTTTGTGGCGAATTTTGCTGGTGTGCGGCGATCGCATCTCTATCGGTATCTAAAAATACAACTTTGGCTTGGTGGGATGGAAGAGTTTTTAATAAATGTTGCTGGGTTACTAAAATAGAAATTTGCGAGTCTGACAACATGAACGCCAAGCGATCTTGGGGATAGGCTGGGTCTAGGGGTACGTAGGATGCGCCTGCTTTAAGTATACCTAGAAGTGCAACTATTAGATCTAGCGATCGCTCTACACAAATCCCCACGCGCACCTCTGGTTTCACACCCAGTGCTATCAGGTAATGCGCTAGCTGATTAGCACGCTGATCGAGCTGCTGGTAAGTCAGTTGTTCGTTCTCAAAGATGACGGCAATGTTGTTGGGAGTTCTTGCGGTTTGAGCTTCAAATAACTGATGAATGCGGCTATTTTTGGGGTAGTCAGTTTGGGTATCATTCCACTCTACAAGTAGCTGGTGCTGTTCTGCTGCTGTTAACAGAGGTAAATCTGAAATACGCTGTTCTGCATTAGCAACGATGCCTTCAAGTAAAGTTTGGAAATGCCCAAGCATTCGAGCAATAGTTGTAGCGTCGAATAAATCTGTATTGTATTCAATTCCACCTTTGATCCCCTCTGAAGTTTCTTCCAGATTAAAAGTAAGATCGAACTTTGCTGTGCCGTTATGGACTTCTAGAGGAGTAACGGTCAATCCCGGAAGTTCCCAGAGTTCGCTGGGGGTATTGTGGAAGGCAAACATTACCTGAAACAGCGGTGAGTGGCTCAGGTCGCGTTCTGGCTGTAGTTCTTCTACTAACTTTTCAAAGGGCAGGTCTTGGTGTGAGTATGCTCCTAGTGTTACTTCTCTAACTTGAGCTAGTAACTGCCGGAAACTTGGGTTGCCTGAAAAGTTAGTGCGTATGGCTAGGGTATTGATAAAGAAGCCAATTAACCCTTCGGTTTCAACTTGGTTGCGACCAGCAATGGGAGAACCGATAAGAATGTCTTCTTGCCCAGTGTAGCGGTGCAGTATTGTCCCAAAAGCCGCCAGCAATATCATGAATAAAGTGACACCTTGCTGATGGGAGAATTCTTTTAGCGATGCACTCAAGGTTTGGGGTAGCATCAGGGATTGCACCGATCCCTGGTAAGTTTGGACTGCTGGCCGTGGTCGATCGCTAGGTAATTCTAATACAGTATTCGCACCTGCTAATTGGGTTTTCCAGTAGTTTATTTGGTTGGAGAGGACTTCACCCGATAGCCATTGGTGCTGCCAAAGGGCAAAATCGGCATATTGAATGGGTAATTTTCCTAAGGGAGAAGGCTTCCTGTTTAAAAAAGCTTCATAAAGGGCTGCTAACTGCTGCCAAAGAATACCCTTTGACCAGCCATCTGAGGCAATGTGGTGCATCACTAACAGCAGTATCTGCTCGTGTTCGTTTATTTGCAGCAAACTAGCCCGCAGCATCAAGTCAGATTCTAAGTTGAAGAAGCATTGCGCTTCTTGAATGAGGAGATATTGAGCTTGCTCCTCTGTGGCTTGAATAACCTTGAGTTCCACAGACCGGGGTGTGCTAACTACTTGTATAGGGCTGCCATCGGGTGATTTAATAAAGTTTGTTCGCAGTGCTTCGTGATGAACAACGATCGCATCTAGTGCCTGTTGCAATACATCTAAATCTAACTTTCCCGTTAAACGCTGTGCATAGGAGAGAATATATGCCCGGCTGTTGGGTTCCAACTGCTGCAAAAACCAAACTCGCTGTTGGGCAAAAGATAAGGGAGCCGATTCCCGATTGGTGATTTGGGGAATAGTCTGGTTTTGGGGATTATGTTGTGGAATTTGGTTTTGAGCGATGGCTTGAGCTAAATTAGCGATCGTGGGATTCTCAAACAAAACTTGCAACCCAATTTCTATCCCGAAGGTTTGGCGAACTCTAGACATCACTTGAGTAGCCAGCAGTGAATGGCCTCCCAATTCAAAAAAATTGTTGTGGATGCCTACTTGTTCTAAACGCAGAACTTTTGCCCAGATACTGGCTAAAACTTCTTCTGTGGGATTTTGGGGTGGGACAAAGTTAGTTGACAGACCAATATCGGATGTATCAGGTGCAGGCAAAGCGCGGCGGTCTATTTTACCATTGGGGTTTAATGGCAAGGTATCCAAAAATACAAAGCAACCAGGCACCATGTATTCAGGCAACTGACTTTGTAAAAAGCGCCGTAATTCAATCTGAGTAGGAATTTCTTCTGGGCTAGCAACGACATAGGCCACGAGTCGCTTGTCACCAGGAACATCCTCTCTGGCTATGACTAAAGTCTGTGTCAGTGCCGGATGTTGACTGAGTACAGCTTCAATTTCTCCCAATTCAATCCGGAAGCCGCGTATTTTTACTTGGTAGTCAATACGACCAACAAACTCGACATTACCATCGCTGTTGTAACGTGCCAAGTCGCCTGTTTTGTAAAGGCGTGCCCCTTTTTCGGAGCTAAAAGGATCAAAAATAAACTTTTCTTTGGTCAATTCTGGACGGTTAAGATAGCCCCGTGCTAAACCAATACCGCCAATATACAGTTCACCTGATTCACCAACAGGCACAGGCTGTAAATTTTCATCCAGGATGTAAATCTGTGCATTGGTAATGGGGCGACCAATGGGAGCAATGGTGTAGTTAGTGCCCCGCTGGCAAGTCCAGAAAGTCGTATCGATGGAAGCTTCTGTCGGCCCGTAACAATTGTGTAGAACATTGTCCAAATTCAATT
Source organism: Desmonostoc geniculatum HA4340-LM1 (assembly GCA_019359545.1). Lineage (GTDB taxonomy): Bacteria > Cyanobacteriota > Cyanobacteriia > Cyanobacteriales > Nostocaceae > Nostoc > Nostoc geniculatum. The sequence continues at coordinate 30,922 of JAHHHB010000036.1, forward strand.
GGGCAAAAAACCGCTCTATCAGTTCGCCAGCTAAGGCTTCACCACCGCAGGTAACGTGTCTGAGAAATTGGCAATTCTCAATTCCCTTTTCCTCCAGTAAAACACGGAGTATTGAGGGTACTAACGCTAGGACAGTGATTTGCTGCTCGGTAATCACTTTTACAAGATAAGCAGCGTCTTGATGTCCACCAGGACGAGCCATAATTAATTGCCCCCCGAAGCACAACGTCCAGAATATCTGCCACACTGAGGGGTCAAAACTAAAAGAAATAGTCAGTAAAACTTTGTCTGCCGGAGTTAACCTAAAGGTTGTTTGCCGCCAGGACAATTGGTTGCAGATTCCACGGTGAGGAATCATTACACCCTTGGGCTGTCCTGTAGAACCAGATGTGTAGATTACGTAAATTAAATTATCAAGGGTCGTCTGATTTACAGGATTATCTTGGTTGTTTTGGGTGTTTTCTGCCAAAAGCAAGTCTAGACAAATCACTTGCGCCTGGTGTGGCGGTAGGTTATTGGCCAATTTCTCTTGGGTTAACAACACTGGTGTTTGTGTATCTTCCAAGATGAAAGCTAAGCGTTCTTTTGGATATGATGGATCTAAAGGCATATAAGCGCCTCCAGCTTTGAGAATTCCCAACAGCCCGACAATCATCTCCAAGGAACGCTCTAAACAAATACCTACGAGTACTTCCGGGCCAACGCCTAAACTACGTAGATAGTGGGCTAGTTGATTTGCTCGTTGGTTCAACTGCTGATATGTAAGTTGCGTGTTTTCAAATACTACAGCAATTGCTTGGGGCGATCGCTCCACTTGCATCTCAAACATTTGATGGATGCACAGATTCTCAGTAATTTGCTGGGTCTCAGTGCATTCTTGTACAACTTCAGTGCTAATGTGAGTTAATGTATCTAAAGGAATATTTTCTTTATATTCTGAAGTATGATTACTTATCTGCATTTTTTATATATCAACTTCTGCTTACTTTGCTAGCGATCGCCTAGAACAATATCTACCGTTGCACCTCACGCAACCATTTCTCAGGCTTAATTTTATTAAACAGTATTAACTAGTTTCAGAGTGTAAAATTAAACTTTTTATAAAAATGCCTGTCAAAGAAAAAAAGCCCAAATTAAAGACTTCAAGCTTCGTCAGGATTCAAGGGTAAGGTTGTAAAATCGAAGATGCAGGAAGTTGGGTTCGATGAACTTCAGTCTGGATACCTTGTTCAACAAAATTGTTTATTGACAGAACCTCAACAACAAGTTTGTACTACGGTCAATAAATAAATTAGAAGTATCTTGAAAGCGTTCAACTGACTCAGAGCCACCACTAACTTTCAGCTTGGTGGTGGCCAATAGGAGGCAACGTCCAGGTCTATTTATTAAACATAGGACTTACGCACTGTACAAAAGAACTATTTTGTGTATCAACGTAAATACGTTGTTCCAGGCTTTTGGAGGTTGCTTTTGATTGCTGGCGATCGCCAAAATATGATTGAAAAACCTAGATAAAAGCTTTGAAAACTCTATCTGCCATTTTTGCTTTTATGTCAATGCGTAAGTCCTAAAATATTATATGCCTCAAAAAGTTAAAGTTTAGGTTTTGACTATTACTAATGCCTTCATCTCACCATTGACCAGAGGTTGATGAGAATTTTTCTTGAGATCTGGCACAGGTTTTCCATCTACAATAACTCTGTATACTTTTGCCTGACAATTACTTGGTAAATTGTCAATAATTCTTTTTTTAAAAGCAGCAGGGCTATAAGTTCTGGCAAAGCCTTCATAAGGACCCCACCCCGGAAAAGTTGCAGTATTGTCAAAAATTGTGGTTGCGGTTTCAATATCGTACTTCTCAATCTGTTTATTATTCCAGATTTCTGCATACTCGTTAGCGAGAAATAGTGGTGCAATCACGAGTTTCTTGCCCACTCCCAATAAACGTACTGCCTCCTTAATAAATTTGATATCTAAATCATCTCGGAAATGCTCAAAAGAGTGATGGCAGCTAATTCCATCCAGGGAATTATCTGGGAGGGGGATCGCATCAATAGAGCCACCTATATATTTAATTCCATCTCTACTTTCACCGTCTAATAAAGAATCTTGACAGTAAGGAATCAAATTGAAATCAGAAACTGCTATTACAGCCTTGATATATTCAGCTTTTTCACCACCTGCGGCATCTAGTATTTTATAGCCCTCTTTCAAATCTAACAGACTCAATGTTGTCAAGTATTCAAGAGGCTTTGTATGGATATAATCAAGTTTATTGTATTTGCTAAGTACATCTGAATTCACAAAATTTCTATAATCACTTTCGGAAAGAGATAAATTGCTGATTTCTACATTTAATTCTCCGATTTCTAAATCATTTACAGGACGCAAAATACGATTTATCTTCGAGTTATTCAAATGCAAATTAGTCAGGAATTTCCATTTGTAATTCTTGATAAATCTGACTAAGCGATTTGTATCTAATTCCTTAATCACTGTATTCATACCTCATGCTTTAGTGTGTTGAAAATTTCAAATTTGATGAAAAGTCTAATACCAATAAAATACTATATTTTGAGCTAATTTATGCGGTTATAGCTAGTTGAATAATTGATGTTTGCACTTGCTTATATATTGACAACATTTTACCATTCTTAATAATTATTGTAATAGAACTTTATCCTTTTTTGTCAAAGTTTGCTCGGTCAAGAAATAATTATTACCTAATCTTCATTTTGTTTCTTCATATGTAAAATTAATGTAAAGTTAGTTAATTTAAAGCCATAAAGTTATTTTTCCTTATCAGTAGTTACGCTCAGGTAACAGAAAATCGTAGACGCAAAGCGCTGAGGGGGTCGTAGTCTTAGCGGTTCCCATCTTAGTACCAAACACCTTAACGTCAGCAAACAACAGTGGTTAGGTCTGTATAGTTAACGCTTAATTTGAATTAGGTGTTAAAGCCCATCTTTTCGTAGAGGATGAAGTACTTGTTTGATTTTCCATGCCCAACGCATAAAACTATGTAAATTTATGTTACAAAATTCAACAATTTGATGCATTTCGTTATATGTTATGCATGTAAGCATCAAACTCAGTAATTATGCTTAAGCAATAGTTAACATAACCTAAATAAATATGTTAGACTGACTATCTCAAAGATTAATTTATTCTATAAACAAGCTCTGCAACGTAAGCGTAGTGACTCAGCGCAACTTTTGCTCAATTTAAAGGTCATAATATCTTTGAAACCTGGCTTCTTGAATTATGACCATCAAGGATTTTATAAAATAGATAACTTATTAAAAGATCTTTCACATTAAATTTGCAAGTTTCTAGATTCATCTGGGAACACTTATCTGGTCAAAAATCTTAATTGATTAGTTACTAAGTCTACTCAAACTTCTGGAAACTATTTTTGATTAACAAACTAAAGTGAGTCTCAAGAACTTGAAAAAAGTGTAAACCAAGAAGATCTAGTTTATTTGAATTAAAAAAATAATCTGATATATTCTACTGTTACCTGGGTTCTTATCAAATATTGAACAAAACTAATTACTCTTGTACAGCCTTACTTTATTTCACTTAATACATCGCGGGGAAAAATTTTACTTAGACATTCGAAGTTATGAACAAATATGGCAAAAGAAATTCTAAAATCAAAGTCAGAAAAAATATATTAGGAATTCTTTGAACAAGAGTATAATAATGTTTATAGTATATTGAGAGGCAAAGCCTTTGTGTATGAAAATGCAAAGGAATCATGCCCCTTTTCTTATTAACTTAAGCTTAGAAAAATTTATTTACTTGCGGACAATGATTTTTGTATTTGCTCATAAACAAACTAAGATAAAATTTTCAAGTTCCTCTCATAATTAATTTATTCCTGAATCTACAGATAGTGGGAAAACTAAAACTACTAACTAATTCTCTCTCATTGCTGGTGAATCGATTAGTACAAAGCATTACGAGTTTTGTGCTGATGGCATCTATAGCTCGCATTCTAGGACCCAATGAATTAGGACGATATATACTAGGATTTAGCTACTATTACATCTTTATGGTGATTGCTTCGCAAGGCTTAAAAACCTTGCTTACACGAGACTTGTCTCGTAAGCCAGAAGAAATGCCTGTTTACCTGGTGAATGGTACTTTATTGCAGATACTTTTAAGCATTATTGCTTATATTCTACTGGTCATTTGGGTGTTTCTTTTGCCGTATAATTCTGACACGTCAATCACCTGTTACATCATAGGATTAACAATCATTCCGTTTTCCCTTTCTAATATTACGGAGGCACTTTTTCAAGCTCAAGAAAAAATGAATATGATTTCTATTTCTACTGTACCAGTCTATGTTCTACGTTTACTGGTGATGATTTGGTTTATGCAGATGCATTATGGAGTTAATTATTTAGCTGTAATTTTAGTAGTTTCTGAAATCTTAGTTCTTGCGATTGAATGGATTTTGCTAACAAGAGTAATTAAGCCAAAATGGCAAATTAGAAAAGATTATATATGGCAATTATTCAATCATGCCCGTACTTTTGTACTAATTAATGCAATAGGTGTAATTAGTAGTAGAATGTCTATTCTCATTATTTCACTAGTAGGAAGTGAGTTGATGGTTGGCCTCTATGGAGTGATCGGGCAATTGATGCTACCATTCACTATAATCTGTGATAGCGTATGCATGGCTTCTTTTCCTTCTATGACAAAGGCAGTATCTCAAGAAAGGGGAAAATTTAATCAGATTACTGAAACCGTGATTGAAATGCTTTTATGTATGGCATTACCGCTGATAGTTGTTATATTTTTTCTTGGAAGTGACTTAATAAAATTGATTTACGAAGATCCCAGTTTTATTCAAGTAAATCCTGTTTTGAAAGTAAGTTGCCTATCTTTAATTATATACCCATTTACGCAAACATTTTTTTATGTGCTTTTAGCCAATGGCTTAGAAAAATTTAACCTGATTGAGGTTGTTGCTACTAATATTGTAGGAGCATTATCAGGTGTAATATTCATCTCACAATATAAACTAATGGGTGCAGCTTTTATGTCATTGGCAATGGGTTTTACTACTTTTAGTCTACTCACATATTCTGTGTATAAAAATTTATTTCCGTTACGTTTATGGCGAACAATACCTCGTCCACTGCTGATTACCCTTGGTATGATATTAGTATTTTTAACACTACAAAAATTCACGTTAGATTTTAGATTGATTCTGCTTATTGTCTTTTGCTCGTATTGTTTATTTGCTAGTTGTTTGGCAATCCAGAAATTCGGAGGTATCCAGGCTGTTTGGCTAAGATTATTCAGCAGGAGTTCACACAAAATATAAAAGTTGAAAATATTAAAACTGTTAAATGTCGATTCCCAAAATATTTATTGCATTAAACCCTATTTATGATCAAGGTTGCTCTAGTACATTTTTGCTTTGAAGACTACACAATTGAATTAGCCAACAACCTAGTTAAGTATGTTGATTTAACGTTAATTCATCCGGAAAAAATCTCAGGTGTCTGCCGTAAAGATCTTAATTCAAATATTCGCGTAATTACCTTCAAAAAACCAAGGATGCGCGATCCACGAAACTTGTTATCTATGGGTTTGATGATGAATATTATCAAAGACATACAGGTAGATGTTTTACATGTGCAGGAAACCAACGATCCTTGGTACGACTGGACGTTGTTACTCAACAAAATGCCACCACTAGTTACAACTATCCATGATGTTTTCCGTCACCCTGGCGATCGCAAAGCTGTATTCGGTTCAGAGTATACCAGGCGTATTGCCTTCTACCGTTCACAAAAATTGATTGTTCATACACATGAGCTACAAAAGGTTCTAACTGAAAAGTTTAATGTACCTCAAGAGCGAGTAAATGTTTTACCTCATGGGGAACTTGGTAGTTTGTACAAACGTCGTTCAAGTCCAAATAGTCAATTGCGGGAACCATATACATTGCTATTTTTTGGACGCATCTGGCCTTATAAAGGATTGAGATATTTACTTGAGGCTATGCCTTTAATTGCTGAGCAGATCTCTGAAGTAAAGCTGATTATTGCTGGACGAGGAGAGAATATAAAGCAATATTTTCCTGATGGTTATGATGAAAAACGTTACGAAATCATCAATGACTTCATCCCTCTTGAAAAAGTAAGTAATTTATTTCAACGTAGTACAATAACAGTTCTGCCATATATTGAAGCCTCTCAAAGTGGTGTAGCAGCCTTATCTTATGGAATGGGAAGCCTGGTTGTAGCCTCTGAAGTGGGTGGGTTGAGTGAGATAGTTCATCATCAAAAAGATGGTTTGTTAGTTCCACCACGTGATGTCCGATCTCTTGCTGATGCAATTATCTCTTTGCTGAGCGATCGCGACTTGCAACAACGTATGCGAAGTGCTGCACTAGCTAGGTGTCAGCAAGATTTAAATTGGCTAAATATTGCCGTCCAAACAGTGGAAGTTTATCAACAAATTATCGAGGCAAAGAAAATGCCATAAATTAGGACAATAAATATTTATCAATTTATTAATAATATGAGAAAACTACTAATTTATTCTGAGTATGGATTCACAGTTGCATCTTTGCTGGTTTATGCAGGCGCTGTTATAACTCTTGTACTTTCAGGAGGAGCGCTACAGCAGGATCATGTAGAGTATGATAACTCCTTGACTAGAATCGCTTATTTAATAATATACGCAATTACATTACTTCTATTAGTCTTGCGTTGGAAAAAAACTATTTCTATTCTGATTAAAGGGTTTTTGTTTTATCCAATATTCATATTGGCAGCTATTTCTATTATTTGGTCGGCTGATGCCTCAGCAACATTAAAAAGTAGTTTCTCCCTTATCAGTTCTAGCTTATTTGGCATGTACTTTGCCTCTCGATACAGTTTAAAACAACAATTACAATTAGTTGCTTGGACTTTTGGAATCATTATAATACTCAGTATTATTTTTGCTATAGTATTGCCTCAATACGGAATACAAGCTGACCCTGGCTCATCAAAGTGGCGTGGAGTATTCACTCATAAAAACGGTCTAGGGGCAAGGATGGTCACTAGCAGTATAGTTTTTTTTATCCTTGGATATCAAAATAGAGGACATAGGCAGCGTTGGCTTTTATGGTTGGGTTTTAGCTTTTCAATACTCCTCTTGCTCCTTTCTTCCTCAACTTCATCTCTGATCATTTTGCTAATTATGATCGTGTTATTTTTTGCTTTTCAAGTTTCCCGTTGGTCATACCAGCTGATGGTACCAACCCTCATAATAATGACAACCATAAGTCAAATTTTATATTTTTGGTTGTCTAATAGTGCTGATGCCCTGTTGACTGGAATCGGTAAAGATCCAACACTAACGGGTCGAACAGATTTGTGGCCCCTAGTGATGGATATGATTTGGAAACGTCCTTGGCTTGGTTATGGTTTTGGTGCATTCTGGCAAGGATGGGATGGTGAATCTGCCTATATCTGGCTTAATTCAGGATGGCTGCCAAGCCACGCTCACAGTGGTTATTTGACCATATGTTTGGATCTGGGGTTTTTAGGGTTGGGGCTATTCTTCTTAGGATTTTGGCGCAGTTATCTGCAAGGAGTGAGGTGGGTACGTATTAGTAAAACAGCATCCGATATTTGGCCAGTTATTCACATGACATATATAGTTTCGGCTAGCTTTACTGAATCTGCCTTGCTGGAATCGAATTCTTTTAATTGGATACTCTATGTGGCAGCATGTTTATCACTCAAAATGGTACATTCAGCAAAATTTTAAGTATATAAAGTATAGGAAATCATACTAGGCATTCAGTATTTAGCTATGCTAAACTAAATCTATTGCAAGGTATAAAAATCTTGTTGGAAGACCAACCTTGACATGATTTACCAACACTTATAGTCAAGAAAGCGTATATCAAGACTTTAGCAGTAAAAGTACGCCAAAATATGAATAAATTTGCAAATCACGTAATTTATACTGTTACATGCTTGTAGAGTATATACTAAATGTAAAATAGTATATAGTGTTAGTACTTTTAATTAAAATTGGTGTAGTTTCTCTCAGTCTCAGTACATACATATTGAAATTATCCCTTAAAACCTGCAATTGTGAAGATTTATGTCAGAAAAATCTATGGAATCTAGAGAATCTATCGATTTAGACCTCAGTCGTTACTTATCGATATTGAAACGATGGTGGATTCCTGGTGTCAGCGTATTTGTGGCTACAGTAATCCTGAGTGCTATAGCTACAAAATTTATCAAGCCATCCTATGAAGCAGAGGGAAAACTCTTATTCAAAACTCCCTCTTTTAAGGTTGCAGGATCTAATCTTGTGCCTAGTTATTCCGAAGGAGGAGACTCAGGAGATTTGAAATCCCTGGTAGCAACTCAAAATCCTATAAGCACTCAGATAGAGGTCATTTCTTCGCCTCCTTTATTGCAGCAAACAATAGACAAACTACAGCTCAAGGATAAGGAAGGTAAACCTCTAGAAATAGAAGCGCTACAAAAATCCCTTACCCTCAAAATTATTGGTGGGACAGATGTATTACGAATTACTCATGCCAGCAGTAATCCGGAAGAAGCAGCGGCAGTAATCAACACAATCATGAGTCTTTATTTAGAGAATGATATTCTGACGAATCGCTCTGAGGCAGCAGCAACTCGTCAATTTATGGCCAAGCAGCTTCCTAAAACTCAAGCCGCTGTTAACAATGCAGAAGTAGCACTACGTATATTTAAACAGAAGTATCGAATTGCAGATTTATCAGAGGAGACAAAATCAGCAGTTAACATTATTGGGAATCTAGACAGTGAGATTAACACTGTTCAAGCGCAACTGGATGAAGTTAACGCTCAAACCAATGAACTGCGTCAGAAAGTGAATCTAAATTCCCAGCAGGCGATGGCAGTGAGTGCCCTAAGTCAGTCACCTGCTGTACAGGGAATTCTTACACAACTTCAAGACGTTGATCGGCAGTTAGCGAGTGAGCGCAGTCGCTTTCAAGATGACAACCCCGTAATTGTTAATCTTGAAGCAAAAAAAGCCAGCTTAAAAAACCTGCTACAGCAGCAAATTCCTCAGACTATCGGCAATCAAACAGAAGTTCCACAGAACCTATTGCAGATTGGAGAACTCAGACAAAGCCTGATCCAAAATTTTCTGCAATCAGAAGTGCAACGCTTTGGCTTAGCCAAAAGACTCTCCTCTCTGTATAATTCTCGTTCTAGCTACGAACAACGCGTTAAGATCATACCCCAGTTGATACAAAATCAGCGGGAGTTAGAACGGAAACTTGAAGTCGCAGAATCGACATACCAAACTTTATTGAAAAAGGTTCAAGAATTACAGCTAGTTGAGAATACAAATACAGCCAGTTCGCGGATTATTGCTCAGGCTTTAGTACCTAAAGAATCAGTAAAAACTAAACAACTGCTTGTTTTGGTGGTAGGAGTTATGCTCGGTTTATTTTTGGGCACTACAACTATTCTTTTCTTGGGTATGAGAGATAGATCTCTGAAAACACTTAAGGAAGTCAGAGATGTGTTTAGATATACGTTACTGGGAATTATTCCCTTGTCTGTTAAAAAAGTTCGCTCTAGTTATTCAAGAACAGAATCAATAACTCAAAAAATTGCTGTCAGAGATACGCCTTACTCGTTAACGAGTGAAATGTATCGAATGATTCAAGCCAATCTGAAATTCTTGAGTTCAGATCAGGTACTCAAAACTATCGTAGTGACTAGTGCAGTTCCTAAAGAAGGCAAGTCTACAGTTTCAGCTAATTTAGCAGCTGCAATAGCTCAATTAGGGCGTAAAGTTTTACTAATCGATGCAGATATGCGAGTTCCTTCTCAGCATCACCTCTGGGAACTAACTAATGTAGTTGGTCTGAGTGAGGTTCTTGTAGATCAAGCTGAATTTGACATTGCTGTATCTAAGGTAATGGATAACCTTGATATTTTAACTGCTGGAGTTAGACCTCCGAACCCGCTTGCTTTGCTTGATTCAAAACGCATGGCATCACTAATTGAAAATTTTTCATCTCAATATCACTATGACTTTGTAATTATTGACGCACCTCCCCTGCTTTTAGCAGCCGATGCTTTGACTCTAAGCCAAATGACTGATGGGATTTTATTAGTGGCTCGACCTGGAGTAATTGATTCTAATAGTGCTAAGGCTGCTCAAGAGATGTTAGAAAGATCTAACTATAATGTCTTAGGTTTAGTCGTAAATGGAATTATTGATAAAAATGAGTCTAGTAGTTATTTAGATCATGAACACGAATATTTTCAACCAAGAGAGTTGACAAAAGAGTTTAAGGGACTTGCAAAAAAATAAAACCTCAGTTTAGGGTCTACTCCAATAGATTTAAATAAACCATTTACTAAAACTATTTAGTAAAGCCTTCTATTTTTAGATTTTTGGCTTGCTTGGACGAACAATTTCTTAAAACCAGGTTTGTCAGATTTATAAAGCTAGCCGCGATTCGCTGTGTCACCGTACCCCTTCTCTTAAGCAAGCTACGGGTAAGGTCTTGTAGAGAGGGTCTGAATATTGGTTTAAAACCTTGCCCCTTGTGGGCGAAACAAAATTAAAGCTTCGGCTTCGCTAACCGTTAAAGCTGAGCGAAGCCGAACCGTTAATAGATTTTTCAATATTTAATACTCCATTCGTTCATGAGTGGAGTATTCGGAACAGGGCTTAGGCAAGTGCTGAGCAACGAAAAAGATCAAGGAATAAAGAGTGAGTTAAAAAAACGGGCTGTAGACAAAAGCTCTGCATAAATCAGGGTTTTGCCATACAACCCAATTTCATCCTGTTAACTACTACTGGATTTCGTATGCTCCTCTATCAGGTGCTGAACCCCTCACACGAGGGTTGCCCAGAAAATCAGTTGTCAAACCACTCCATCTCAAACCACTATTGATTGCCGGACTCGTCGATTTCACTCTAAAGTCACCACCTGAGGGATTAACAAACTGTGGATCTGCAATAATATCGCGAGGTCCCATAACATTGACTGGGGAACCCTTGGAATAAATATTGTAGTCATAGACGACATTGGTATTCTTCACGTTGCTGTTCAGATCATAATTACTCAAACCATACATAATGTTATTGAAAATTTTGACATCAGATGAATAACCAGCATATATTTCCCCCTTCTTTTTAAGTTCTCGAGTTCCCTGATTCCTATATGCCGTGTTGTTGACAATATCTACACGGTTACTATCGTGGCTATGAATACCTGAACCGCCATTATTGTAGGTGATATTGTTTGCAACTAAAACTCGTCCTGTATATCCTTTTGAACTATCGATAATAATGCCATTACCGTCCGCGAGAGTCCCAGATTTATGCCAGGGAATATACATTCGATTGTTGTAAGTCCTATTATTAGTCACGAAAATCTTATATCCCTGATTGTTGTCATGATTCCGATTATTCAGTAAGGTAATGCCACTAGTACCAAAGGGTGAGTACCAGGAGGTATTATACGCAATGTTATTACTGATCGTCAGATAATCACTCTGCATTGCTGAGATACCTGCTCCTGGACAATCGTGTATTTTGTTGTTCAAAATATTGATGTGATGAGAATTACCCGATCGTCCGTTAATGGTTATGCAGTTTCCGCTTGTAAGCGGATTTGATAAGTTATACTTCTGGGTTAGTGCATAAGCAAGGGTTACATTCGGAGTGTTCCCTATAACCTCCAGCCCGTTCACCTCAATATATGAAGCTCCACTTGAAACCACGATACCATGCCATGTATTGTGGCGAATTTTGGGGAAATGCCCAGGGTATGCTTTAAATTTAATCCATGCATTTGCAGTTCCAGAACGTTTAATATCTAGTACAGCTCCACGTCCAGGTGCATTGGTATATTCCCCGTTCATGAGGAGTACCGTATCCCCGGGTTTGGTAAGGTCGGACGCTCTTTGAGGTGTTCTAAACGCTGATGAAATAGTGAGTCCGCTATTTCTGTCATTGCCGCTACCACTAACATAATATGTTGTCGGAGCAGCCGTAATAGCACTGATTAGCTTGCGGTTGGGTAATTTGTTTTCTTGAACAGTAGATGACTGACGAACGTCTGTAACTAGAGACTCTGTTATTTTCTGTCCTTGAAGCACACCAGTTAGTGCCCAGGGAAGTACAACAGATGCACTCAAACTGAGAAAACTCAAACCATGAATCATCATAGGAAAAAAAGGTTATGTTGCAAAAACTGAACTGTCAACGGTTACTAACTCTAGCCTTAGTAAGTAACTCAGTATTCGATACGGTCGTATAACTGCCGTTTGTAAGTTTATACACGATTTTTTCGGTTTACACCTGCGAATTTACGCGTAAATATCGTTTAAATGCTTTTTGAGATTGTGTTCCAAAAATTGGTAAAACTGTAGTAAAAATACTGAAGGTAAATCATCAGTATTCAGAATTAGCCTTTTAATGGACACTAAGCATCCGTACAAATGGCGTCATTTCCAATTCGACATCATTCTACTGTGTATATGCGGGATCTGTAGTTAAGATAGTGTATCTCTGATCAATCAGTTAATTTACTTTAAGAATACTTATGATAATAAGAATCATCATCTGAATAAAAACAAGGCAGAGACGACTATTAATCGCATCTGCTTCTGAAAGATTCTCATTATCATATGAATTCCAAGTAACTACAATCAGCTTTCAAAAAGCCGAACAATGCAGATTGGGAATTTTCAGTAATATCCGTAGGCTCTAGAATATTTGTCAATGAGTAATATTACTCAAGGGTATGAAAAACTTTGTTTTATAATCGAGTTTCTTCTCAAGGAATCGATACCCAAGTCCAGCCAATTGTATAACTTACTCTTGTCTTGCCTTCGTGAGTCTATGGTTGTTTTCTGTTAATTCTTGACTATTGAACCTGAACTCATGGCTTGATTATGGTAAGGCACTTGGTTTTCTCGCAGTCGATATCTGACGATCATGCGATTATGGGGACGAGAAAGGTTGAGCAACGCCCCCAATTAGTATCTGTCTGTTAAACTAAAGTCCGAACAAATTCAGAATACTAAAGATAACACCTAGAGGTCCAGTTACAGTGCTTGTAGTGTCACCGAACTTCGCTATGCCAGATCGACCGACTACTACAACATCATTATTGCGGAGTATAGGATTAGTTTGCTCATTAATCCCTGCGGAGAAATCGATTTTTACAACACGTTTAGTGACAGAACCATTAGGATTAAGACGAATCAAATCAACAGCACTGCTGCTAGCTCTAGCATCGTTGAATCCACCAGCAGCAAGTATAGCTTGATTTAAAGAGCTATTCGGCTGGACATCTGTTAATCCTGGCCTTTTGACTTCCCCAACTACACCAACTTGAATGCGTGCAGGAGATAAAGTAGTTGTAGCTAATTGGGTAGCTTCTGCTGGGTTGATCTCAGTTGCCGTGGGAATAACAATCGTATCTCCGTCTTGCACGATAATGTCTTGATTAGCATCACCACTCTGCAATAGTTGCCAAAGATTGATATCTATAGCTTGTTCTGAGCCAGATCTCGTAAGTCGGCGTAGTCTGAGATTACGAATATCTGCCTGTGCTGTAATTCCACCGGCTAGTTGAATTACCCGTGTTACATTTGGTAGACCAGTGGGACTAGCAGTACCACTGTTAGCGGTTCCGCCTCCCTGATCGTTTATGCTACCTGGGGTGACAAGATACGAACCGGGACGGTTAACTTCACCAATAATTGTTACTGTACGGGGTGTGGTTTGACTGGCGGCAAAGTTAGCTGCAAATATATTGCGGGATTCTGCTACGTTAAAGTCTGTTGCAGTTGGCACAACTATGGTGTCTCCATCCCGCAAGGTAATATCCTCTGGTAATGTGCCTGTTTGGATGAGTTGCTTCAAGTTGAGGGTGACAACTCGCTCTGAAGAACGTACTTTACGCCGTAATTGAACTTGAGTCACATCGGCAGCCAGTGTCACCCCTTGGGCTGTTGTCAATGCCGCTAATACAGTGGGGTATTGTACCCCTGGATTGTCTCCTGCGCCTCCACTCAAGCTGAGAGTATAAGCTCCTGGACGTGTTACCTCTCCAGCAACAAAAATATTGATGGGACGAGGCGATAATAAATTAACTGAGATCAGGGGACGCTTGAGATAGGTAGAGTATTTACAGGCAATTAAATCAGCAGCCTGTTCCGTTGTTAGACCTTGAACGCGTACACTGCCAATTAAAGGTAAGTTGATTGCTCCTCCTGGGGGAACTTGGTATTCACCTGTATATTCTGGAACTTCAAATACATTTACACGTATGCGATCGCCACCTCCTAAAGTGTAAGTGGAAGCATCACTTTCATTTTGTTGTGTAGTGTTGCGTAAGGCTTGTGACAAGCACCTTTGATCCGTTGATGACTGAGCCATGACAGAAGGGAGATAAGCTGAAAATGCTGCTATTAACAGCGCCGTACCCACAACTGGTTGAGTAAGGAATTTAAACAAACTTGTGTTAAGCATATTTCCCTGAGATTCTCAAATTACGATTAATAAAGTACTGTCTAAACATTTTTATCTTTGACTATACCTAAGTATTCAAGTTCCCCAACAATCTTATTTTCCCTGAAATGTGTGATTTTCCGGAGAAAATTTGTTTATTGAATTTGAATTTTTAGTGAAGTTAATTTAAAGTTAATCCTGTTTGAATACGACAATTATCAAAAAATATAAGCCTTAGGTAAATCAACGTACTTTCTCTAATAAATCGTCTGTTCTCCAATGAGGCAACTACTGGTAGAATTTTCACACTTAAGACAATTTCATAACACTTAAGCTGTGATTTAAATTGTCTTAAGTAGGATGGGCGCTATTCAGTTTTCACACAGAGAATCATTTGGCAATCAGATTAATTAAGCGAGTTATTTTTTGTTTGGATTTGTTGAATAAAAAACTCTTCTAGGGACTTACGGGACAAGTTCATGGCAATAATTTTACCCTCCATCAGACGAACACTAGCGAGAAAATCATAGTAATCATCTTGTAGTGTACCTTGCCAGGAACCATCAGGCTCAAATATCAGAGCAGGTATCCATTTTTTGAGAATTTCCCAGTCACCACCTTGACCTTTAACGTGATATGTGTTGCTTACACCTAAAAGTTCATTTAGGGAACCAGAGCAAATTAATTCACCTTGAGCGAGGATGGCAATGCGATCGCAAATCTGTTCTACTTCACTGAGAATGTGGCTATTAAAAAAAATCGTCTTGCCAGCCGCTTTTAGAGCCAGAATAATTTCCCGCATTTGGTAGCGTCCCAGGGGATCGAGACCAGACATAGGTTCATCTAGAAAAACCAATTCTGGCTCGTTAATTAGCGCCTGTGCCATGCCAACACGCTGTAACATTCCTTTGGAATAACGGCGCAGCAGCTTTTTGCGGGCATCAGCTTGGGATAAACCTACTAATTCCAGCAGTTGAGGAATGCGTCGGCGTTGCACATCCTCAGGAATTTGGAATAGCCCAGCTGCTAACTGCAAAAACTCCCAGCCCGTGAGATAGTCATACAAATAGGGATTTTCAGGTAAGTAGCCCACGTATTGCTTAACATTGCGATCGCCCAGTGGTTTACCCAACAGTAATCCCTGTCCAGCAGTTGGACGAATTATCCCCAGCAACAGTTTTAAAAGGGTAGTTTTACCAGCACCGTTTGGTCCTAGCAAGCCAAAGGTTTCGCCTTGATAAACTTTTAAAGAACAGCTTTTAAGAGATACGACTTTTTGATTTAACCAAAAACCAGTACGATAAGCTTTTCGCAACTCAGAAGTTACGACTACTGGCAAAGTGTTTGTCGTATTCAGTTGAGAATCAGGGTCATCTGCAACAGACTTCATCTCGGTTCAATCATCAATTAGCAGCTTGTTATTACAAGTTACCCGACAGGCTGATAATAATCACCACTTAGTGGGATTGTTATCGCAGAGTGGGGAGTGGGGAGTGGGGAGATGAGGGAGACAAGGGAGCAGGGGAGCAGGGGAGCAGGGGAGCAGGGGAGCAGGGGAGAGTTCAATGTGCCAAGTTCAATCCCCTCTGCCCCTCTGCCCCTCCGCACCTCTGCCCCTCCGCACCTCTGCCCCTCTGCCTCTTCCAATGCTCCATGTCCCATTTGACCTCCTTTCACAGAACGCCTTTGGAACTGGGAATCACGCCAGCACGACGAGGGTCTATTTCCACTGCTAAGCGCGTTGCCCTCGTAAACGCCTTAAATGTCGCCTCAATAATGTGATGGGAATTAATACCATCCAGTTGCCGAATGTGCAGTGTCATTTGGCTATGGTTCACCAATGCCACAAAGAATTCGCGCACCAACTGCGTGTCATAAGTTCCTACGCGCTGGGTAGGAATTTTTAAACCGTAGCTGAGGTGAGGGCGTCCGGAAAAGTCTAGCACTACCTGAACTAAAGCTTCGTCCAATGGTGCAAGGAAATTACCAAAGCGGGCAATACCTTTCTTGTCCCCTAGCGCTTGGTTTAAAGCTTGCCCTAAGGTAATGCCTACATCTTCGTTGGTATGGTGGTCATCAATTTCCCAGTCTCCCTTAGCTTGGATATCTAAATCAATCAATCCGTGGGAGGCTATTTGATGCAACATGTGATCCAAAAACGGAATGCCTGTTGCTGCTGTGCATTTTCCTGTTCCATCAAGATTGATGGTGACTTGGACATCAGTTTCCCCCGTGGTGCGATGAACAGTGGCAATCCGAGGGGTTTTAGTTAACTGATCGTGGTTTGAATTAACTTTGGTGATTTGCATAGGGAAGAGTTAAAAGTTAGGAGTGAGGAGTTAGGAGTTAAAAATTCATAACTCATAACTCATAACTCATAACTTTATCGCGTCACAT
Source organism: Desmonostoc geniculatum HA4340-LM1 (assembly GCA_019359545.1). GTDB lineage: Bacteria > Cyanobacteriota > Cyanobacteriia > Cyanobacteriales > Nostocaceae > Nostoc > Nostoc geniculatum. The sequence continues at coordinate 47,839 of JAHHHB010000036.1, forward strand.
TCCCATAATTTCATATCCTGCATCTACATACAGAACTTGTCCGGTAATGCCGCTGGACAAATCACTGCATAAAAAAGCCGCAGTGTTGCCCACTTCCAGCTGAGTGACTGTGCGTCGTAGGGGAGCTACTTGCTCTACATGGTGAATCATATCCAAAATGCCGCCCACTGCTGAAGATGCCAAAGTACGGATGGGACCTGCGGAGATGGCATTGACGCGGATATTTTGCGGGCCTAGTTCGGCGGCCAGGTAACGCACACTCATTTCTAACCCGGCTTTGGCAACTCCCATGACGTTATAGTTAGGGATTGCCCTGACACCGCCTAAATATGTGAGAGTGACGATACTACCTCCCTCTATCATTAAGGGTTTAGCTGCACCGCTTAATTGCACCAACGAGTAAGTACTAATCTCTAAAGCAGTTTTGAAGCCAGAACGAGAGGTTTGGCTAAAATCTCCGGTCAAATCCTCTTTGTTGGCAAAGGCAAGACAATGAATTAGGATGTCTAGCTTTCCCCATTTCTCGCGTACTGTTTCAAAGGTAGATTGAATTTGTTCGTCGTCTTGGACATTACAGGGAAGAAATAAGCTGGGGTTCAGGGGTTGGACTAATTCGGCAACTTTTGTCTCCATTTTGCCGCGTTCATCCGGCAGATACGTAATTCCCAGATTAGCTCCTGCTTTGTGTAGTTGTTGGGCAATGCCCCAGGCGATGGAGCGGTTATTGGCAATACCTGTAACCAAAGCATTTTTTCCGGTCAGATTCAGCATAGAAATTGTTAATGCGATCGATGATTAGGAGCATACTAGAATCTGAGGCACGTTTTGTCTTTGTTTTACACAGGATTTGCAAAAATGAATATTGGTAAGGGTGTTTGCTGTCAGAAAATTCTTGATTCTTTCTAAAGATATTCTCAAATTATCTTTATTTGTTCTTCAAAAAACCTTTTTAATACAGCTACTTGGAACCATTTATCAACAATTTATAGCTGAATAGAACGACAATTATGTATCATTATAAACAAAGACTTAGGAAGCAATTAGTTGGAGTATAGGAAAGTACAGAAAGATTGACGGTGCTTTATTGAATTTTCGGGTGTATTCTTAGGTAATTAGTTTTTGTTTTTCCGGCATTGGGTAGGGGAAGGGAGATGATCGTGGCACAAGATAAAGCCCTAGCAAATGTTTTTCGTCAGATGGCGACCGGGGCGTTTCCGCCAGTTGTGGAAACGTTTGAACGCAATAAAACGATCTTTTTTCCTGGCGATCCTGCCGAACGAGTTTATTTTCTTTTAAAAGGTGCTGTTAAACTTTCCAGGGTGTACGAGGCAGGAGAGGAAATAACGGTAGCGCTATTGCGGGAAAATAGTGTTTTTGGTGTATTGTCATTGCTGACAGGAAATAAATCCGATAGGTTTTACCATGCGGTTGCATTTACCCCTGTGGAATTACTGTCGGCACCGATTGAACAAGTCGAGCAAGCACTCAAGGAAAATCCAGAATTATCAATGTTAATGCTGCGGGGTCTGTCTTCGCGAATTTTACAGACAGAGATGATGATTGAAACTCTTGCTCACCGAGATATGGGTTCCAGGTTGGTAAGTTTTCTATTAATTCTTTGTCGTGATTTTGGAGTTCCCTGTGCTGATGGGATCACAATTGATTTGAAATTGTCTCATCAAGCGATCGCTGAAGCAATTGGTTCGACTCGTGTTACAGTTACTAGGCTACTAGGGGATTTGCGTGAAAAAAAGATGATTTCTATCCACAAGAAAAAGATTACTGTGCATAAACCCGTTACTTTAAGTCGCCAGTTCACATAAAAACAATTGGAGTTAGCGGAGTTGGCACGTGTTGTGTTTTTCAAGATCGCACTAATAGCTAAAGGAAAATCTAAAATTGAGTAATTTCAGCTATTGCCAACCTCCACTTCTCCACAGACAATGGCTAAAAGTAGTAGGCTGTATCTGGAAGGATTTCGGTAGCTAAACATGACCACCGGATACATCCTCATCGCAGCGATTTTAATTTTGGGAGGCGTAATTGCAACCGTGGGCGATCGCATCGGCACACGAGTTGGCAAAGCCCGCCTCTCACTTTTTAACCTCCGTCCAAAAAACACCGCTGTACTAGTAACTATTTTTACTGGTGGTTTGATTTCAGCATCAACCTTAGGGATTTTATTCGCTGCCGATGATAAATTGCGGCAGGGAGTCTTTGAGTTAGAGGATATTCAAACAGACCTCAGGCAAAAGCGGGAACAGCTAAAAGTCGCAGAAACCCAGAAAAGTCAAGTAGAGACTGAGCTAAATCAAGCAAGAATTGCCCAAGCAAAGGCACAACAAGATTTGCAAGCAATTAATCAGTCCTTGCAAGCGGCGAATGCCAAGCAAAGGGAAACCCAAGCCCAACTCAACCGCACCATTCAGCAGCAAGCCCAAACCCAGACTCAACTCCAGCGCACTCAAGGGCAACTAGATCGAGTTGTCAGTCAGTACCAAAAAGCCATAGCTGAACTGGAAAGCGTTTACAATCAGAGAAAAGAACTACAGGCAGCAGTTGAACTACTAAAGACAGAACGTCAACGACTGTATGCTGAGGCGAAAAAAGCGATTGACGAAGCCAAAACAGCTATCGAAAAACGCGATCGCGAACTTGCCAACCGCCAACAAGGGATAGAAGCACGCGATCGCAAAATTGCCCAACTCGATCAACTGATTCAAGAGCGTAATTTAGAAATTACAGCTAGAGAGCAAGTGATTGCTAAACGAGAATCTCGCCTCAAAGAATTGGAAGCACAACAGCAGCAACTAGAACAGGAAGTAGCAAGACTGGAAAAATATTATCAGTCCTACCAAGACCTGCGTCTAGGTAAGCTAGCCTTATTTCGCGGTCAAGTTCTGGCTGCTGCTGTAATTCGTGTTACCCAACCTCCTGCGGCTCGTCAGGCGGTGGTACAACTTTTGCAACAAGCCAATCGCAACGCCAACCTAGAATTAAGTGAGCCTGGGGCCAATTCTGCAAATGTAGAGCTTGTGCGCGTGACTCAAGAAAGGGTTGAGCAACTGAGCAAGCAAATTGGGGATGGTCGAGAATACGTGGTGCGAATTTTCTCAGCGGGTAATTACGTTAGGGGAGAAAAGCAAATAGAATTTTTTACCGACATAGCCAGGAATGAACTGGTTTTTTCTGGAGGTGCCCAGTTAGCCACAACTACTGCTGACCCCAAAAACATGACATCCTATCAGTTACAGCAGCGATTGGAACTACTGATTTCTGCTTCCCAATTTCGTGCCCGTAACGCTGGAATTGTTGAAAATGTCCAAGTAGATGGCACTTTTCTGCGTTTTGTCACCCAACTAAGGCAGTACAATAGGGCATTGGAAATTAAAGCGATCGCCGCAGAGGACACTTATACAGCTGGCCCATTGAGAGTGAAGCTAGTAGCAATAGTCAACGGACAAATTATTTTTAGCACTTAAAAAAGGAGTCAGGAGTCAGAATTCAGAATTCAAAATTGGTGAATTCAGGAGTTAGAAGTCAGAATACAATTAGTGGGAGATGAGGGCGGAAAGTCACCACCAGCGGCTGACGCCGTAGACGCTGGGAGGGCAGTTTGCCGTAGGTATCATAACTTTCCAAGACAGACTCGCCACGAATTGATTCTGATTCCTGAATTCACCAATTCTGAATTCTTATTTTTAACTACTTATGACTTTCCGGGAATTTTCACCGACACAGCCAGTGATTTTGGGCTTCGATCCAGGTCGAGATAAGTGTGGTTTAGCAGTGATGGGACTGGATCGGCAACTATATTATCATGAAGTCGTGCTGGCAAAAGAGGCGATCGCTACCATTGAGACACTGCGGCAAAGGTTTCCCGTCTCCTTGATGGTGATGGGCAACCAAACAACAGCCAAGCAGTGGAAACAGCAACTATATCAACAATTATCAGAACCGCTAAATATCATTTTAGTAGATGAGCGCTACACAACTTTAGAAGCACGCGATCGCTATTGGCAAATGTATCCACCCAAAGGCTTCATAAAACTATTGCCAAAGGGTATGCGACAGCCTCCAAGACCGATAGATGACATTGTTGCCATTCTGTTAATCGAAAGATACTTAAATCGCCTCACTGAATCAGCAGTCAGTCAATTTTAGATTTTCGATTTTGGATTTTCGATTAATGGAAAAATTTCAAATCTAAGATTCCAATCTGGCGTTGCTGATTTCATCTATGAAAACGATTGTGTATGATACCAAAATTCTTGTAGAGACGTTGCAATGCAACGTCCCTACGTCTGGATTCATACCGCAATTCAGCAACGCCTCCAATCTAAAATCTAAAATCTAAAATCCAAAATTGAATAGCTCCTAACTCCTAGAGTTCCGCCCGAATAGTAAAAGCATAGTCTCCTCCAGGCTCTAGTTGATAATCTTGTTTCTCCAAAAATCGACCGAGGGGTTCTTTGATTAAGGCGCGACCTTGGGAGGGCTTGACGGCAAGTTCTCCCCTGCGAAAATGCCACTGGAAATGCCACTCAAATTCACCTGCACTCACTTCACCCTCAAGGAAGCCGTGTTGCCAGGATTGGCGGGTAATTTTGACATGGGCAATGGTTTCTGGCGGACGTTTAGCACTCACAATGCTTTATGTCAAGTGTGGAATAACTAGCCAATTTAGAGGCTACTTATTTTATTTACCAAACATAGCTTAAATACACAAACTGAAAAAATGGGTATTTGTAGTTGAGGGGGTTGTGTTAATCAGCGGAAAAACCTGAGGATAGGGAACTTAGGGCGATCGCTAAAAAATCTCTGACTAAGTGCTTCATAATTGGGTCAGCAAGCTATGACTAAAAAGCATGGAAACCAAACAGCTAGGAAAAACTGGTATCTTTGTGAGTGCGATCGGTTTGGGTGGTATGCCGATGTCAATCTATAATCGCCCTCCCGAATCGGAATCCATCCCAGTGATTCATCGCGCTTTAGATCTCGGTATTACATTTATTGACACCGCCGACTCTTACTGCAAAGATGAATCTGACAAGCATCACAACGAGCGGCTAATTCACAACGCACTTGCTAGTTACAAAGGCGATATCAGCCAAGTGATTGTCGCAACTAAAGGCGGTTTGATGCGTCCCGATGGTAATTGGACACGCAACGGTAACCCAGAACACCTGCGCCAAACCATTAGAGTTAGCTTTGAGGCTTTGGGTGGCACTAAACCCATCGATGTCTGGCAATACCATTCCCCCGATAATAATTACACCATTGAAGAATCCCTTGCACCAGTCAAAGAAGCAGTAGAAGCAGGTTTAATTCGGTTTGTCGGAGTTTCTAACTTCTCCGTTGAACAAATTAAGCGGGCACAGGATATCGTGGATATCGTCTCAGTGCAGAATCAATACAGCCCTTGGGAACGACAGCCAGAAATTGACGGCGTGTTGGAGTATTGCCAACAGCAAGGATTGACTTTTTTACCCTGGAGTCCCTTTGGTGGTAGGCGTCGTCATCAGGACTTAGAAGATATTGCAGCGATCGCTCAGTTGGCTAAAGAAAAAGGCGTGTCAGTGTAAAATATCGTTCTGGCGTGGTTGCGTTCCAAGTCGCCTGTTATTTTGCCAATTCCTGGGGCTAGCAAAATTTCCAGCATTGAAGACTCAGCACAAGCTATCAATGTGAAACTATCTGATGAAGAAGTGCAAAAAATTGATCGGGCAACTTAATCATGATATGAGAATTCAGAATTCAGGAGCCAGAAGTCAGAATCTACGGCCTATTTCAGGTAAATGAAGTAGCGGGGTAGGGGCACAGCCATGTTCCCTACAATTGTCTGCACCTCACCAAGTTGCAATTTGGTGTATGTGGGTTTAGTATGATTACCGATCAAAGGAGGTAAATTCAGAATTTGATTTTTTTGACCTCCTGATTCCTCAATTCTGACTCCTGAATTCTTACGTCATTATTCCAAATCAACACACTTGGAAAATACATATAGCCATTTTAGTTTGGATGCAATACGCTGTAGGGGCGCACAGCTGTGCATAGCGCGTATGTGGGACAAACATTTGAGCTTAAGTTGACACCAATGACAGCTGTGCGCCCCTACAAACAGGCGTATTTTACCCAATTGAGAAGCGCTGTATAAATCAGGTTTCTTAAAAAAACTGGTTTTTTTATAAAGTAGGCTATCCATCAAATTAAACTTGGCATAGCACTCTCATCCAAGTCATTAAACTAAAATTTATGCAGCCAAGTTCTGTAACCAGTAGGTTAAAGCAGATAGGGAAAGTACTTGCTGTTTTGCTACTGCTTTCCCCCTTTTACTTGCAAAATCCAGTAGACGCACAGCCACAGGAAAATACTAAACTTCTGCCATTTTTTGATAATGTAGATAACCCAGTTCCTATTCGTTTTCCCCCAGGACAACAGGTAGATATCACACCACCGCCACCGCAGCTAAATTCTTTTGATCAAGCTGTATTAAAAATTTGTGGTTCTATTGGTACGAAAGTTAGCAGTAATAGTTTTAAACAATTGTTATCTTCTTACCCAGATGTTTTACAGAAACTTCAGCAAGCTAGTGGCGGTGAATTGCGTCCAGGACGTAGGAACAAAGGACAATTTCTGGAAGATTTAACTAATATTTGGTTCAAACGTCGGGGATTCGAGCATATATTTTGCGGCGAAATATATAACGCCAATGATATTGGTGGGTTACATTTTTACGGCAGATATTTACAGCTACAAAATGAAGGTATAGGGGGACGCTTACCAAATAATCAAGGGCGAGAGGAAGTTGTTCCTGGGGTGATTTATACAATGGGCGTAGTGATTAAACAGAAAAATCGTACAGTCACAGATGTGATTAAAGGCTATGGCTATCTTAGCAATGCTGAAGAAATGCTTTTAGATACTACCAAAATATTTAAACTTCAAGGAAACAATGAGGGAGCGTGTATTTATAATGTACGCGATCGCGAAACGGGTAAATCGTTTCCTACAGTTTTTATCAGGGAAGAAAAAGCAATCATTACCTATTATCCTGATGCGACTCCTCAAGGTACAAAATGTAGAAGTTAAACTGGGAATTAGGGACTGGAATAAAGACCAAGAAATTAATCTACTCTATTAAAATTCATAGATAATCTGCACTCAGCAGATAGAGAAAAGAGATGATATTAGAAACAAATCGCTTGCTAATACGTGAGTTTTTGGAGGCAGATTGGCAGGTAGTTTTTGGCTATCAATCTGACCCTTTATACTTGCTTTACTGTGACTGTAATAATCGTACAGAGAATGATGTTTACGAGTTTGTTCAGATGTTTATTAATCAGCAAAAAGAACAACCACGGACAAAATTTCAGTTAGCTGTTGTTCTTAAAGAAGAAAATCTACTCATTGGCAATTGTGGTATTCGTGTCAACAATCCTCAACTGAGAGAAGCAAACATCGGCTATGAACTCAATCCTGAATATTGGGGACAAGGTTATGCAACAGAGGCAGCACACGCTATTTTAAACTTCGGCTTTGAAGAATTGAAAATGCATCGTATTTGGTCATGGTGTGTTACAGAGAATATTGCTTCTGTAAGAGTTTTAGAAAAAATTGGTATGCGTCGTGAAGGTCATCTGCAAGAAAAAGAGTTAATTAAAGGCAGATGGTATGACAATTTTCTTTACGCTATTATTGAAGACCAGTGGAAAACATGACAGTTTTTTATCTAGTTATAAAGTAGTTTTAAATTTATTTAAATAGAGATATTTCCTAGTTATTTTTCCTCATTTATTCATTAGACTTATTGCATAAATCAAAAAAAGAACCCCACCCCGCCTTGGACTTACGTCAAAGTCTCCCCTCTCCGCCTGCGGGGAGGGGCTGGGGGTGGGGTGTTAGGGGACTTTTGCAAGAGGTCTATTTTTTTTAAATTTTACACGTCAAAATATTTTCAATCATCAAACAGCATTACTATACTATGCCCGAAGCGATCGCATCTAATTTTTCAGCATCAAGTATCGTAATCTTCCCACCCCGACTATAGGCAATTACTGACTTGAGACTTTTAATTAACCGCACACATTCTTCGTAAGTAATGCCGCTACTCCGAGCCATGCGATAATAAGGTAATTTGACTTTTAAACACTCTCCTTGTGGAGTTAAATCAGTTCCCGATTCTCCAGCAAAATATTGAATTAATCTCGCAAGACGAACAATAGCTCTTTCAGAAACTAATCCGTGGACTGTTTCATGTAATTGCTGAATTCGACTAATGAACTACCCATAGTTGGCTTCGCCTGAACTATGGGTTTCTACATCCCATAGTTCGTTACTAGTAGAAGCTTCTATAGATTTTTGACGCTTCTTAGCCCCCAGTTGCCGCATCGATCCAGCTTG
>JAHHHB010000037.1 GCA_019359545.1 Desmonostoc geniculatum HA4340-LM1
ACGCCTGAACCTGGCGGGTAGGACTTTCACCTACATCTAGTTGAGAGTTCAACTCTTGCGAGTTGGTGAGTTTATTTGCGGGCTGGATACCGGGATTCACTCACAACGAATCGCACGGGGATTCGGCGAAGCCGTTCCCGTTCGCGTAGCGTCTCCGAAGGAGAAGGGTAGGCGCAAAGAATAAGGTAAAAATAAGGACTTTTGCAAGAAGTCTATTTGTTATGGGTGAAAATTGGTGAGAGAGTTGACCTAAGGAACATCCTAGAGTGAAGATAAAAAGGTTGCATCTCTTGCCAAAGCAGTCAGGACATCTGATATCGCTTGATTTTTTTTAGTTTCCCTGGTTTTCACGTGAAAGCCGAGGGTGAAGGCGATACACATTAACGCGGCAAAAAACTTGGAGAAGTATGCACGGATGGCTAAGACGTGCCTGGACGCGGAGGGTTCAATGCGCCGTCGCACCCCTGTGAAGCGTCAAGAAATAGCTGATTAAATCAAATTTAATCTGGTTTAATCATATATTTTGTAGCAGATACTTGTGGAAAAGCAAATGCTAGGTGTAAATGTTGTTATGAAAGTTGGCGATCGCGTGCGCGTTAAAGATTCGGTGGTAATCTATCATCATCCTGAACATCGAAATCAAGCTTTTGACCTCAAAGGCACAGAAGGCGATGTTATAGGTATTGTCACTCAATGGCAAGGTAGACCTGTAAGCGCTAATCTGCCGATTTTAGTCCAGTTTACTAAAAAATTTAAAGCTCATTTACGTGAAAACGAGTTAGAAGTGATTTAATTCATCGGCGGCGAAACCACTGGAAAATATTCAGTTCGCCGCGCATTTTTTGTAAGTCTTGGCGGTTCTGTTCTGCTGTCGTGTAATACCATTCACAATGACGCCGAAACTCTTCCCGCGTCTGAACTTCATGATAAAACTGATGGGTTGTTTGGTAGGTGGCAAAGCCTTCCTCAACTTGGGGTGGAGGCGATGGAATAATATAAGGTAAGTTTTTAGACATAATGTTAACAAAGTTAGGAGTTAGGAGTTAGAAGTTGAGAGTTAGGAGTTAGGAGTTAGGAGTTAGGAGTTTGGAATTGAGAGTTTGGAGTTAAGAGTTTGGAGTTTGGAGTTGAGAGTTTGGAGTTTGGAATTGAGAGTTTGGAGTTTGGAATTGAGAGTTTGGAGTTTGGAATTCGCGCAATTACCACACCTCATAATTCATAACTCCTCACTCCTAACTCCTAACTCCTAACTCCCAACTCCTAACTCCTAACTTAATTAAAGCCAACCGCGTAAGTAATAGACAAAAGAACCAATATACTCTTTTAAAGCGGTAGTAAATCGGTGCAAGTTGTCAGTATCCGGTAATAAATTCAGTATAGCGGCTTTGGGAGTGCTGCCGAGTTCTTGCAGTTCGCCCTGACTGACGAGAAAATCAGTCGGTGCGGGAATCACGTTAATTCCTTGACGTTGAAAAATCTTCAGCGATCGCGGCATGTGCATTGCCGAAGTTATCAATAATACTTGTTTAATGCCACGCTCTTCCAGAATTTTGCGGACATTGACGGCATTTTCATAAGTATTTAAAGACTCTGGTTCCTCGACAATTGCCTGGGATGGAATACCAATAGATGTAAGAATTATTGCCATATCTGCCGATTCTGCTGAACCGCTACCACGCCAATCGATTCGCCCGCCGCTGAGGATGATTATAGGCGCTTTTTTTTGGCGATAAAGTTGGGCGGCGTAAATGACGCGATCGCCTGATTCACTCAAATCAACAGTAGGTCTTGGAGGAAAAGCTGATTTGGTAGCACCACCCAAAACCACAATCGCTTCTGCATTAGGTATTTGGGCGGCTGGGAGATTTTGCCATTCTAGCGATCGCACTAGCGATGTCGCAATCCAAGCATTGCTGCAAAACACGAGTAAAGTTAATGCTAGAGTAATGGCGATCGCAGCAATGCGCGGTCGTTTCCACAATGTGACTAATGCTACTACTAAGCTGACACAAGCCAGTCCTAGTGGATAAAAAAATAGTGGCAGTAACTTCGAGAGATATAAAAACATATTGGGGAATTGGGCATTGGGAATTGGGCATTGGGCATTGGGCATTGGGAATTGGGCATTGGGCATTGGGCATTGGGCATGAGCCAATAATCAATAGTTCTTCTTCCCCTGCTTCCCCATGCCCCATGCCCCATGCCCAATTACTACCTTTCCCAAAACTTGAAATTAACACTTCCAGTATTACGACGAGAACGGCGGGTGGGTCTTCTTCTTTGGCGTTTGTTTATCCTGTCAGTGGATTGTTCAGTTTCGCCTTCTTCTGATTCTTCAACTTGCAGTTGAGTTTTAGTTTCTTCCTTACTTCCCCACCAAGCAGTAATCCAACCTCCACCTAAAGCGGCTATTGCGCCCAGGAAGATACTCATGGGTGCAGGATACCCCAAAGATACAAAGCCCAGCATGAAAAATAACCAGTATTTCAGTCCTGTATCAACACCATCAGAGGAGGCTACAGTTGGGGGCTGGGCACTATTAGTAGTTGCATTTGTAATCCAGCTTAAGATGAAACCCCCCAAAATCCCTAAGAAGATGCTCAGGGGTACTGGCGAGTTGGTCATGATTAATATAAATGCTAAAAATGCCCCAAATAATAGTTGAGAAAAGAAGCTGGGAGAAATAGTGAAAAAGTCGTTCTTTTTGTCTGCCATAAATCAATTTTGGATTTTGGATTTGTTGGGTTCACTAGGAGTAACCATATAGCTTGCTTTTTGACAAGAGTAGGGAAGTAATTTTTTATCTAAAATCTCAAATTGGCACGCTCAAAAAAGCTATTGCGGAATTACTGTTTTTAATTGTGCTTCTTTTGGTTGAGTTGTATCTAAAATCTTTACGTATGTTTTTTCTTCTTCAGTGAAAGGTTCAGCTTGTTTGAGTTGTGAGTCTAATAAATCGGCAGTAGCATCAGCGATATCACCAGTGCGTTTATTCAGACGCTCTTGTAAGACTTCTAGCGATGCTGTGCATTGGATAATCTGGAGTGGAAGTTGGTGTTTTGTAGCTTGGGCGATCGCTTCTTGCCGTAACAGTTGTTTATCATACTTGGCATCTAAAATTACAGGAAAACCTTGATTAGCCAGTATAATACCCAGTGACAATAAGCGTGTGTAAGTTTTCTCGGTCATTTCAGGTGTATACAAATCATCGCCACCTTTCTCAGACAGAGGAATTCTGCCTAAATGCTTCCGCACTGCATCGGAACGCAGTTGAATTGCTCCTAAATGACGAGCTAAAAGTCTCGCTGTTGTACTTTTGCCAGAACCAGACAACCCTGACATCAAAATTAGTTGTCCCTGTTTTGGTTTAGTATACTCCCAAGCTTGTTTGTAATAGTCAGCGGCGGTTTTTGTCGCTTCTTCCTTCACTGTGGCACGTACACTCGCATCGTCTAGCAAAAAGGAAGTTACCTTGGCTCGGACATAAGCTTGACGGCTCAAATACAAAGGTAGCACCTGTAAACCTTCCCAGTCTCCAGTTTGCTCAGTGTAAGCATTCAAAAACGCATTACTCAAGTCTTTGCGCCCTCGCGCTTCCAAATCCATCAGCGTGAATGCCACATCATACATTACATCCACAAAGCGAAATTGCTCATTAAACTCAATGCAATCAAACAGCAAGATTTTATCGTGCCACAAAGCAATATTTCTCAGATGTAAATCCCCGTGACATTCACGAATATAATCGTTGTGAATTCTGGTAGCAAATAATTCTGAACGTTCAGCAAAAAACTTATCTGTATATTCCTTGGTTTCTGTAAACTGCGCTTGAGTTTGGGGGCCACCGATATATTTTTCACTTTGCTCATAATTCTCATCAAAGGCAGCCCGGATATTTGGCACCTCACCAAAGCTGCGAATATAATCATTCGTCTGAGCTTGAGAATGGTATTGAGCTACCACTCTCCCCAAATTATCTAAGTGTGTCTCATTTAACTTACCTGCTTCAAAAAGTGCGCTTAATAGCGACTCTTGGGGAAATTGACGCATTTTCAGCACATATTCTGCTGCTTCTCTTGTTCCCCCTAGCTGGTATTGCTCTCCTACTAGAGTAATGGGCAAAACTTCTAAATATAGTTCATCTGCTCCTCGTTGATTTAACCGTAACTCTTCCTGACAAAAATGCTGTCGCTTCTCTAAAGTCGAAAAGTCCAAAAACCCGAAATTAACTGGTTTCTTCAGCTTATAAGCGTAATTCCCAGTCAATAACACATAAGAAGCGTGGGTTTGAATGAGTTGAATAGATTCTGTTACCTCATGGGGATAAAATCCAGGCTGCAACATTTGCTCAATTAAAGCTGGAAGAGTTGCTTCTGTCATTTCTTAGCCTCTGCATCTGTGCGGTTGAAATATAAAAAAACGTAGTACTTTCGTCATCGGTCTGGCAAAGTGGAAACACTGGCTTATCATTGTTCTAAGTTAGACTTGTACACCCACCAGTATTTTCTCGGATTTCTGTTCAAAATTCAAGTAGGAGTCCTATACAATATCTAACTGTATTTTTTCAGAAAGCGAATTTGCCAATTGCTGGAAAATTGCTTAGGCAAGTTGAAGGCATGACAAAGAGGCTGAAGCAGTAATTTGTACAAATTCCTACCTCAAAATTAAAAGACCGGATTGCTCAATGGTGCGAACAATACGGTCTGGGGTTTATACAGCAAGAATCAAGTGATTTACACCCGTAGGGGCACGGCACTGCCCAGAGGTGTCAACTTAACGTGAAACCCTTGTGAAGAGATGATATTGAGTTTTCTCACTTACAATCACTCAACACGTTACCCCACCCTAACCCTCCCCGTATGTATTGGGGAGGGAACTAGATTTCTTTTTCCCCCCAATATATCGGGGGGATTAAGGGGGGTAAAGCGTATGTGGAACAAGCATTTGAGCTTAAGTTGACACCAATGGGCACTGCCGTACCCCTACACCTTGCTGTGAATTGGGAATTGGAAATTGCGAATTGCCTTGACGATTCCTTTGAGGTTATCGGATGAATACCACCCCTTTTAAGAATCGGTGCATCAAGAGGCTGCTTCGCTCTCTTCTTCAGCAGCAGCGTTGATTTGCGGTGGCAAAACGCTGACAAGAACTCGTTCTGATTCAGCAAGAGGTGTCACACCCTCAGGAAAAGATATATCACTGATCTGCAAGTTGTCTCCAATTTTCAGGTTAGAGACATCAATATCAATGAACTCTGGGATGTTCTCAGGCGCACAAGTCACTTGCAATTCAGTAACAGTGGTGTCTAACACGCCACCTTCTTGTTTAACACCAACAGGTTCTCCCACGAAACGCAGACGTACTTCTACATTTGTGTCGCCGTGACCTGCAACTGCAAAAAAGCTCAGGTGGTAAGGGGTACCCTTTGCTGGATGAATTTGAAGTTCCCGCAGTAGGGCTTTGCCCCGCCAAGGTACATCAGTAACGTTTAAGTCAATCAAAGTGTTGTTGACTGAAGCTCTTTTGAGCAAGCGCTCAACGATTTTGGCATTGATGGTCAAAGAGATTGATTCTGTACCCTTGTGACCGTACAAATTTGCTGGGATTTCTCCAGAACGGCGCAAAGCTTTGGGCTTGCTACCTTCTGGTCGCTTTTGACATTCGACTGTAATAGCCATAGAAGTTGTCCTTTGTCATTTGTCAGTTGTCAGTTGTCATTTGTCATTTGTCCTTTGTCCTTTGTTATTCGTTAATGACTAATGACCAAGGACTAATGACAAATGACTAATTTATGCACTAAGCAAGGTAGCGGGTGTGCCGTCGGCGTGTAATAAAGCGCGTTTGGGACCGTGGATGGGGTCTTCTACGATTATGGTTTGATCGCGGCTAGCTCCTAGTGAAACGATCGCGATCGGGACTTCCATCAATTCTGCTAAGAATTTTAGATAATCCAGCGCCTGTTGTGGCAAGTCTTCCAGGGTGCGGCAGTGGCTTGTTGACACTTGCCATCCTGGTAAGGTTTTGTAGATGGGGCGACATCTGGCAAATTGACGGGAACTGGTGGGGAAGTGTTCGCTGCGATCGCCGTCTATTTCATAAGCGACACAAACTTGGATTTCTTCTAATTCATCGAGGACATCCAGTTTGGTGAGTGCCATACAGTCCATACCGTTAATTCGCACGGCATAACGACCAATGACGGCATCAAACCAGCCGCAACGCCGCTTGCGTCCGGTGGTTGTGCCAAATTCAGCACCGCGATCGCACAGTAATTCTCCCAACTCTCCATCCAATTCCGTGGGAAATGGTCCTTCTCCCACTCTTGTGGTATACGCTTTCGATACCCCAATTACCCGATCTATCATTGTCGGTCCTAGCCCTGTACCAACGCAAGCCCCCCCGGCTACAGGGTTGGAGGAGGTAACATAGGGATAAGTTCCGTGATCTAAGTCTAAGAGGGTGCCTTGTGCGCCTTCAAACAAAATATTGCGCCGTCGCAGGACTGCATCATATATTTTTAACGATGTATCAACGACGTAAGGCCGCAAGCGTTCTGCGTACCCTAGATACTGCTCAATCACCTCTTGTGGATCTAGAGGCGGCAAGTTGTAAAGCTTTTCTAAAATGACGTTTTTATAATTAATCGTCCACTCCAACTGCTCCCGTAGCCCATCGGGGTCCATCAAATCTAAAACCCTAATGCCTGTACGTTCAGATTTGTCAGCATAAGTCGGACCAATGCCCCGACCTGTAGTGCCGATCTTATGGCTTCCCCGTCGTTCTTCTGATGCCTGGTCTATCAACCGATGATAAGGCATCGTTACGTGGGCTGTCTCAGATATCAGCAGGTGGTCAGTGGAAATATTTAATTCTTTTAATTGGTCCAGTTCTGCTATCAAAATCTGTGGATCGATGACCGTGCCACAGCCGATAATGCAGTCGGTATTCGGATACAAAATACCAGAAGGGATTAAGTGTAGCTTAAAGGTCTGACCTTTGACTACAATTGTGTGCCCAGCATTGACACCCCCTTGGTAACGTACCACAACATCTGCCGAACGGCTGAGCAAGTCTGTTATTTTACCTTTTCCTTCATCGCCCCATTGGGCACCTATGACAATTACGTTAGCCAAGCGTTTATATTATGAGGTAAAGTTTCCACAAACTATTATTATCAACATGTTTTAGAAAAAATGTCAAGGCTTTGCCAAAAAAATAATCTGGCTGTTTTCAATTGGATCGTTCACGAGAAAATCTCACAACTAAACATGAATAAGGAACATACCTTAATACGGTTCAGTTAAGGCACCACACGCGATAAATCGGCGTTGATTATGAATGTCATTTATTTAGATCGACGACTAATGATAAATGACTGCATGGTAATATTAAGAATTAATTTATATTAAAAACTAGCGGTTTGCTTGCTAATTCTTATGTATACATGATTATTCCAAAAAATCAAGATATTTACAACTTTAACCGATTGTATTTTATTACTCGTGTTTTCCACATTCTTCAAATACTCTCAGTATTTGTTTTCAGTCTCTAATTGTAACTAATGGAGGTCATCTGCGGCAAAAAGGGCGATCGCATGATAAAAAAATGGTCTAGAGTCCAAAAGCACAAAGCAATATTCCTCTTGGCATTGGCAGTTGTATTTACTAATACTTTAATTTTCTCTGACAATACTATTAAGCTGATTTATCAACGTGAAAATCTGATATCCACTAACAAAATTATTACTCAAATTCAAGCTATACAAGCTACACTCCAAAATACTGAAACAGCACAATGTAATTATTTAATTACATCCAAAATTGCATTGTTTATTGTAGTTGTCGTACATTGGCTGTTGATAGGTTTATTGTATAAATTATTGTCACATTACATTAAACAACTTCACCAAGCAGAACAAAAAATTCATGAACAAAAGTTGCTGTTAGATGTAACAAAAGACGCAATTGTGGTGCGAAATATCCACAACCAAATCTTATTTTGGAATCAAGGTGCCCAAAGTCTTTACGGTTGGAAAGTTGAAGAAGCTGTGGGTAAGAATATTTTGCAACTTTTGTATCCAGAAAATTCACCACAGTTAGAAGATGCTTACTTAAGCGTGATGAATACTGGTGAGTGGCGGGGTGAGTTGCATCAACTGACAAAAGAAGGTAAGGAAATTATCGTTGAAAGTCGGTGGGTATTGTTACGACATGATAATGGACAACCCAAATCTATTTTGAGTGCGAACACCGAAATTACACAGCAGAAACAATTAGAAGTTCAACTTTTGCGATCGCAACGTTTGGAGAGTATCGGCACTCTAACTAGCAGTATCGTCCACGATCTCAATAATCTATTATCGCCGATTTTAATGTCAGTTCAGTTCTTACAGAAGAAATTCCCTGACGCCCAAAGCCAGAAAGTACTACAAACCTTAGAAAATAATGTTAAACGCGGCGCTAATCTGCTCAAGCAAATCTTGATATTTGCACGCGGTATTGAAAACAAGCGGACAATTGTTGAAATTCAGCCTATATTAGCAGAAATTGAGCAAATTATCGCTCAAACATTTCCTGATTCTATTATTTGCGAGATAGATATTCCCAAAAATCTTTGGCACGTCCGGGGAGACGCAACTCAACTACACCAAGTGCTGATGAATTTAGTAGTCAATGCCCGTGACGCGATGCCAGATGGCGGTATCTTGAGAATTGTGGCGGAAAATCTCGTAATTGGCGAACATTGTGCCCAGATTAATATTGATGCGAAAGTTGGTTCTTATATTGCGATCGTGGTGACGGATACTGGTATGGGGATGTCATCGGAAGTCCAACAACGGATTTTTGAACCATTTTTTAGCACCAAAGACATAAGCAAAGGCACTGGTTTAGGACTTTCCACGGCGCTGGATATCATTAAGAATCACGGTGGTTTTGTCAATCTTTATAGTCAGGTAGGCAGAGGTACTCAATTTACAGTCTACTTACCCGCTTTAACATCCAGGGAAACCCCTTCATTTTCCCAAGAACTCGAATCAGTTACAGGAGAGGGTTAATTGGTTTTGCTGGTGAAAGTATCACAGATTACAAAAATCCTATCAACTAAAACTTTCTGCCCACGTTGGAAATTGATTAATAGAAATAAAAAATATCAGTTAACATGATACGCCGTTATCACTATTTTCTTGTCTGGACTATATACGGACTCGACTCTTGGGTATTCGTTATGAATCCACCACACTTTTATTCTATTAGACTGTGCAGGTGCGCTACCTGAGATTGAATATCCCGCCTGAGTCATTAACGTTTCAAAAGTATTTGAGTCGAGAACCGTACAATTAAAAGCTGTTAGTCCCTGTATTTGATGTCTGTTTAGGGTCATAGCTACCCTGGTAAGTCGTAAAAATTCTATATCCTGGTAATACTAAAGCAATTCCAGTTAACTCGTGAATTTTACCGGGATATTTATAGGGAATATCATCTGGTACGCTCCCACCAATGCGAAAACTAAATCCAAGTAGCCATATATACAAACCAGGTATTAGTAAATCCATGCTATATGCAATAGCTCTCATTGCCTCATTTTCTTTGAAAGAAGCACAATTTCTGGCTATAGCGAATTTTTTGGAGATATTTTTTAGGTTTGTGGTTTCTAACATGGTCTTAATTTCAATCCCCAACAGAGAGTTAATAAGTTTTAAGCGTTTCAATTTCTATGAGGGATAAGGTTTTTTGTAACCCTAGTTTTTTTATCCAGCAGTCAGATAGCAAATAGTTTCAATCCCCGATGAGGGGTAAAGTATTTTGCAACCTCTAGTTTTACGATATCGTAGAACTATGCTGTTTTCCAACCCGCTGACCTTTGAAAGCTTTGCAGTATTTGTGTTTTAAGGTTTACTTGGATGTCTAGATAATAATAGGAAAGTTTTCAAGCCTTGTAAGAGTGGAAAGTCTTGAAAAGGCTTATACCGTAAGGTGCGCGACGGTGATAATCGAGTAGGGCTTTTGTGAGTATTTTTACCATCAGCTAAAAAATAGTGTTTTTGCGGTAACAATTAGTATCAGTAATTTAATGTTATTAAGTCAAAATATTACGGAATTTGCTGACATTGGTATCAGATAATTTTTGTCTGAAATCCTGACTAATAAAGAGTTTTTACAGATAATAAATGCCGGATTCAGCAAGAATTAACGTAGATTTACAGAATTTTGCTTCGGGTATAGATTTTTTTCTCGATGTTTTTGTTACAATTATTGAAATTTTTACCTAAAAATACCACTATGGCTTTATATGCTGAATTACATAGACATCTAGGCGGTTCCGTCGTACCCCGAGTTTTGTGGCGATATTTCGAGCGACATTCTTCGGAGTTGATTTCCCGCTTTGCTGACTATTCAGAATTTGAAGATTTTTACACCCGTCCACGCAATACTCTAGATGAGTATTTAGAATTGCACACCCTGGTAGAAAGTGTGCAAACTGTAGAGACTTTGCCTTACTTTATCTACCGCTTGCTGCGGGGTGCTTACATTTTTGAAAATTTGGCTTATCTGGAACTACGCTACACTCCGTATTTACGGACACCTGAGCATCTGAGTCAATCAGACAGAATTGATAAGATGGCAGAAATTGTGCGGGTAGTAGGAGAAGCTAGCCGCTTGCCAGAATATCCGATTGTTACTAGCCAAATCCTTTGTATGCACACGCGTTTACCTTATGAGGTGAACAAAGCGATTATTGATTTAGCGGCACAAAATAAGCAGTATGTTTGTGGAGTCGATGTAGCGGGGGGTGATAGCTATTACGCCGATCGCCTGCAAGAATGGATTAGTCTATATGATTATGCGCGATCGCAGGGCGTTAACACCACTGGACATCTGTTTGAAACTACCGCTGGTTGTTACCCCCAACTGTTACCCTACCTGATGCGAATTGGTCACGGCATTCAAATTCCTTTGTTGTATCCAGAATTACTTAACGATGTAGCTAGACGCGGCCAGTGTTTGGAGGTTTGCCCCACAACTTACTTGAAAACTGGTACTTTACAGGATATGCATCAACTCAAAATAGTTTTTGACCGTTGTTTTGATGCTGGGGTCGATATCGCTATTTGTACTGATAATGCTGGGTTGCATAATGTACGTTTGCCTTGGGAGTATGAAAATCTCTTGACTTACGACATTATTAGTTTTGAACAACTCCAAGCTTGTCAGGATGCAGCTTTTCGTCATGCCTTTGCTTGGCCTTACACCCAACGTCCGGCATCATTGTTAAATGGGTTGCTCAAAGTTGAACCACCTAAAGTTTTGGCAATGAACGATACTAATTAACAGTTAGCAGGTTTGACATCCGAAATTGAAGCCTGATTCCAGAAGAATACAGAATTCAGAATTCAGAATTCAGCAATCTTTTTAGTGGAAGAGTTAAACCTGTTTATTCATCCACGATTCGCTAACAAGACTTCTGGATTCTGGGGACTGACACCTTTATTCTTGCTAATTAAAACTTGAAAACTGAGAACTTTTAGGCCATCTGTAATTTTTACCAAATTCACTCCCTCATCTCCCTCATCTCCCTCATCTTTCCCCACTTACCTTGTCCCCAGAAGCTATAAACTATAATTTATGGCATCTACTATTCAAGCTCTACCAACAGAAGTTGTATATCTCATTACAGCGGGAGAGGTCATCGACTCTTTAGCCTCTGTGGTGCGGGAATTGGTAGAAAATTCCCTAGACGCAGGTGCAACGCGAATTGTGGTTTCCCTGTGGCCGCAGCAATGGCGAATTCGCGTCGCAGACAATGGTTGTGGAATGAACTTAGATGATTTGGAACAAGCAGCCACAGCCCATAGCACCAGTAAAATTCGCTCTAGTGCCGATTTGTGGAAAATCAATAGCTTGGGTTTTCGTGGCGAGGCTTTGCACAGTTTAACGACTCTGGCAGATTTGGAAATTTTGAGTCGTCCTGTGGGTGGAAAATTAGGATGGCGAGTTGTCTATGGGTATGGCGGGGAAGTTGTGCAAGTTGAAGCAACTGCGATCGCACCTGGTACAGTAGTCACAGTTGCCAATCTTTTCGGTAACTGTTCATCTCGTCGTCAGGGATTGCCCACACTAGCACAGCAAATGAAAGCCGTGCAAGCAGCAATTCACCAAATCGCCTTATGTCATCCCCGCGTCACCTGGCAGATTTGGCAAAATGACCGTCAATGGTTCACCATTTCAAGAGCTGCCACAACTGGGCAACTACTACCGCAGATTTTACCCCAAATCCGACAAGGCGATTTGCAAGAAGTCAAACTCGAAGTACCCAACCCGGTAAATTCAGAAGGCAGAATTCAGAATTCAGAATTCAGAATTCAGAATTTAGAATTCCCCAGTCCCCAGTCCCCAGTCCCCAGTCCCCAGTCCCCAGTCCCCAGTCCCCAGTCCCCAGTCCCCACTCCCCAGTCCCCAGCCCCTAGTCCCCAGTCCCCAGTCCCCAGTCCCCAGTCCCCACTCCCCACTCCCCACTCAGCACTCACTTTAGTGGTAGGATTACCCGATCGCTGTCATCGTCATCGTCCAGATTGGGTACGTGTGGCGATTAACGGACGGATGGTGAAGTCGGCGGAACTAGAGCAAACAATATTATCAGCATTTCACAAAACATTACCACGCGATCGCTATCCAATTTGTTTTCTCCATCTTGCCATTTCCCCGGATCAAATTAACTGGAATCGTAACCCAGCAAAAACAGAAATTTATCTCAATGAAATCGCTTATTGGCAAGAGCAAATTATCCAAGGAATTAACCAAGCACTGCGGATTTCTGCTGCCAATCTCAAAGAAACTGTTCACACAACACGAGTTAGTAAATTACTCAAAGCCGCAGAAGCTAAAGGCGGTTACAATTTCAATCCTAAAAATCCCAACGGAGACGACAAAACTCCCAACTCTTCTACAGACGCGATGAATCGCGTCTCTCCTAACTCCCTAAAAGCAGTGGCGCAAGTGAGTAATACTTATATTGTTGCCGAACATTCTGGTGGGATGTGGTTAGTAGAACAACACATCGCCCATGAGCGAGTTTTGTATGAGCAATTATGCGATAATTGGCAACTCATTTCCGTCGAACCGCCAATTATTCTTTATCAATTGTCGCCAGCGCAAGTATCACAATTACAACGCATTGGTTTAGATATAGAACCATTTGGCGAACAACTTTGGGCTGTTCGTAACCTACCCGCAATGTTGCAGCAACGCGAAGATTCTGCTGAAGCAATTTTAGAATTGAGTTTAGGAGGAGACTTACAAACAGCCCAAGTAGCTGTCGCTTGTCGCAGTGCTATTCGTAATGGTACACCGATGAATCTGCAAGAAATGCAGACACTTTTAGATGATTGGCAACGCACTCGCAACCCCCGCACCTGTCCCCACGGACGCCCAATTTATTTATCACTAGAAGAGTCAGCTTTAGCTCGATTTTTCCGACGTAATTGGGTAATTGGCAAAAGTCATGGAATATGAGCCTT
Organism: Desmonostoc geniculatum HA4340-LM1; assembly: GCA_019359545.1. Classification (GTDB taxonomy): domain Bacteria; phylum Cyanobacteriota; class Cyanobacteriia; order Cyanobacteriales; family Nostocaceae; genus Nostoc; species Nostoc geniculatum. Next base: position 13,517 of record JAHHHB010000037.1, read on the forward strand.
TCTAGGCTGTGCTAAATTACTCTCATCACAAATTAATTTATATCAGAATTCAGAATTCAGGAATCATAATGGGCTACGCCTTGCTGCGCTAACATAATTAAAATAGACTCTATCGCTTTGAGACCTAAATAGTGTGCTTCACTAACTTTAAATCTGCTGTATATTCGTAAATTAAGTAATTAGCTATTAACTCCCAGAGACCTTATTAAGCTGATTAAGTCGATATATCTAGAGAATGATTTTTTTTATAACTGTAGATAACAACAACTTCATTCTACAGGTTGATGTATGCCTTGCAGTCTTCACAGTAAAAATAAATCAGTTGGACATTGAATGAGGAACTCGCCAAGAGTACTTGCTCATTAACTATTATTGAGTTAATGCACAAATACAAACGCAATTCCTTTAGATTGATTTTTCAAGAACTTCAAGATTCGAGCATCGCTTGCTGGTTTTTTGGTGAATTTTACCGAATAAAAGCACAAGCTTTGCCCGTTGAGTAAATGTCTTGCGTAGTTAACGCTGTTATCGAGGATTTCAAATGAAAATTATTGCTTCTGTTTTATCTACTTTGCGTCCAGTACGTTTTCTAGTTGTGGCTTTTACCTGTGCCCTACTATTATTATCTAGCGCTTTTCCTGCTTTTGCGATCGATAGCTACCAAAGTAAGCCTACCGAAGGGGAAACACAACTGCTTGATATCCAGCGCGAAACTGACGAAGCTGCTAGAAAGCCACCAATAGGACTCGAAGAAACTCAAAGGAAGTCCAACGAAGGACTTAATGAAGTTCAAGGAGCTGCTGACTTTGACAAACAAAAGCGTCCTGAAAATTCACAGAGTGCAACCACAGTAGAAGAAAATGTCAAGAATTTGTTAGACAAAGTTACAGGTAAGTAACATAATTCAGACTTGACCAAATAATTACTAATTCGTAATTCGTAATTCGTAATTAAATGGGTACAAGCGCCCAGCAAATCAAAGATTTGGTTGTGCAACAAATCAGTGGTGGGTTCAAGCCCCCACTGATTGTAACTACGAATTATGTAAGCGTTGCGGTAGCGATAGCGCGGCGTTAGCAACGTGGGAGCGTCGGAACGAGCGTCATTATCAATTACGAGTTATGTTGACTTTGGTGATTCTTCAGTAGTAATGAGTGATTGCTCTTAGAGGTTGTTTGAAAAGTGATTAACTGTGATTTTAATCACCCCCCTTAATCCCCCCTTGGGAAGCAGGGCTGTTTCATTCCCTAAAATGGTTAAAATTGCAAGGGTCAAAGAAATCAAAATTTAGGGCAAGCGTACAATTAGGGCAAAAAATTTTGCGTCTTCAAGCCCAAATAATGTTGTTTTTCTTTGCGCCTTTGCGTCTTTGCGTGAGAATATCCCCTTGACAAATCTCACAGACTAGCGAATGAAACGGCCCTGCCCTTGGGAAGGGGGGAGACCGGAAATCTAGTTCCCTCCCCAATACATACGGGGAGGGTTAGGGTGGGGTAAAAAATATTTGATACATCAATCATGACTTTTCAAACATCCTCTTAGGCAATCACTTGTTGGTAACTATTAATGCTAAACAAATAAATTAAATAATATAAATTTAATAACAATTATTCTAACATTCCTATAGCTAACTAACTACTATCCCATCAAATTAATAATACTACCTACTAAGACATAGGCAGAACTCTGAATATGGTAATTAATTTAAACTTATAATGCGTCCTTTGGTTGATGTGGATGATGTCATAAATTTGGGATGTTAATAAATAATAAGTTTGTCTAGGGACGAAAAACAATGCGTGCGATTAACATTGGTTTGACAGAAGAACAGCGTCAAGGTGTGATTAATCTGTTGAATAAAGATTTAGCAGATGCCTATTTACTGTTAGTAAAAACCAAAAAGTACCATTGGGATGTTGTTGGGCCTCAATTCCGCTCTTTGCACCAACTTTGGGAAGAACATTACGAAAAGCTGACTGTTAATATTGATGCGTTAGCAGAGCGAATTCGTGCTTTGGGTGGTTATCCAGTTGGTACGATGGAAGGATTTCTCAAAATTGCTACCCTCAAAGAACATGCCGGTAGTGTTCCTACTGCAACCGGAATGGTAGCTAATCTAGTGCAAGATCACGAGCAAGTGATTCGCAATCTCAGAGATCATGTAGATCAGTCTGGTGAAAAGTTCCACGATCAAGGAACTGCTGATTTTCTGACTGGATTGATGGAAGAACATGAAGAAATCGCTTGGATGTTGCGCTCATTTATTGAAGGACAAGCACTAGAGGGAGACGGTACACAGCCAGCAACACAAGCTAAAACACCTGTAGGCGTGTAAGCAATAGCGAATTTTAGATTTTAGATTTTAGATTTTGGATTGTTGATTTAAAACCTAAAATCTAGAAAATTCTGTTCGGGTAGCGTCTGCTAGAATTGCCCACAAATTTATTTGTGGAACAAATCCAAAATCTACAATTGTTTACTCAGCCCCATACCTGAAGGTATGGGGCTAATCCAAAATTTTTTGAGTAAATCTAGAGCAAAAAAAACATAATCACAGGAGTATTTAAATGCCAGAAGTATATAAGGCAGAACGTACCATTTCTGCTGTATTCAAAGAACAGAAGCAAGTTGATGATGTTATTAGACGTTTATTAGACAGAGGTGTGCCCAGAGATCGCATTTCCGTTATGGGCAGAAATTTCCAGTCAGAAACTCGAATCTCTGGCTTTATTAGTAAAAAGGATGTGATTCTGGGAGGTTTGCGAACAGGGGCAGTTTTTGGTTCCTTGTTTGGTTCTTTTCTCAGCTTGCTCACGGGTGTAGGCGTACTATTTATTCCTTTTGTTGGCTCAATTGTGGCAGCAGGGCCGATTGGTGCGGTGTTGTTAGGGGCAGCTAGCGGAGCGATCGCAGGTAGTGCAGGTGCCGGTTTAGTATCGGTTCTGACTACTTTGGGAATGCCAGAAGATAAAGCCACTATTTACCAAACCCGCTTACAAGCTGGTGAGTTTTTGTTGATGGCAGAAGTTCCAAGCGATCGCACCGGCGAATTTCAATTGCTCCTCGAAAGCGCTGGTGGCGAAGAAATTCAGGTAATTGAAAAAACTCTGGATCACCCTTGTCCAGGACTATGCAACAGCCCAGAGGACTTGTCACCTGAGGTTCGCGCTCATCTTTCTGATGAAGCTCAGCATACATTCATTGAGCGCTATAACACTGTGTTCAATGAAAAAAGTGACGAGTTTAACGCTGAGCAAGCTGCTTGGGAAGCCATTCACCAGCAATATGATGAAGATGAAAATGGTGTCTGGTCAAAAGCTAAAGTGAAAGCTTAATACCAATTCACGAAAATTTCATACATATACACTTTTTTGGGGGCACAGCATTGCTCATGAGTGTCAACTTAACGTGAAACCCTTATGAAGACGTGATATTGAGTTCACTCACTGACCATCACTCAACGTGTTACCCCACCCTAACCCTCCCCTTATAAAGGGGAGGGAACTGCATTTCTTTTTCCCCCCAATATATCGGGGGGACTAAGGGGGGTAAAACGCCTGTGGGATAAGCATTTGAGCTTAAGTTGACACCACTGAGCATTGCTGTGCCCCTACGCACGTAATGACAAGAGACGCGATAAATCGCCGTCTCTACAATAACTGCTCTAAACACGACGCCACAATTGAAACAAATCTTCATCAAAATTCTATTCCGATATATCGTGATATATTTCGATATATCGTATAGTAGAGAAAGTTGATTAAAAATTTAGTTATGTTTAGACACTTTCGGTCACGGTTTGAGGTACCTGCATGGGCAGGAGTTAGCGAAGATGATTTTGTGTTTGTCAAGTCTCGGTTTGAGCATCGCAAGCATCATGGTGGACATCATGGCAAACACTTGGGCGATGAAATGTTTGGTCGTGGTTGGGGAGATGAACATCGGACTCGTCGGGGTGACATCAAGTTCATCTTGCTGGAATTGTTATCCGAGCATCCTAGTCATGGTTATGACCTGATTAAAGAGATGGAAACTCGTTATGGGGGTTTCCGTCGCCTGAGTCCTGGCTCAGTGTATCCAACACTGCAATTGCTGGAGGAAGGTGGTTATTTAACCAGCTCGCAAGAAGGCGGTAAGCGGATTTATAGCATTACAGATGAGGGTAGACAACTTTTGGCAGAACGTACCCAACAAGAAACTTCAGACTCTCCTTGGGATACCTTCAAAAGTTTTATTACAGGTAAGCCCCAAGAGTTTATTGAATTGCGGAATGCTGCAACAGAATTAGCTAGTGTGGTGGTGCAGGTTGCCCGCAGTGGGAATGTAGAGCGAATAAATCGAGTGCGTGAGCTTCTAGAGCAAGTTAAACGGGAAATTTACGCTATTTTGGCTGAAAAATAAATAGAGACGCCTAATTTTGCGTCTCTAGTATCAAAATTATCAGCTTTGGGTTAAACAATTAGAAGCGATCGCGCTCAAATCTGGTTCGATAAGCGAGTTGAGCAATGTCCACAACTGCAAATCAGTAAAATCTGGAATCGCCATAAATGCGCCAACTTCCCGTAAGATTTGGGGATTGTGGGTAGAGGCTATACCGATGGTGCGGATATCTGCGCCCACCGCAGCCCGAATTCCAGAGGGAGAATCTTCTAGAGCGATCGCTTCCTCTGCTTGAATTCCCAACTTGGTTAGGGCAACTTGGTAGGGTGCGGGGTCGGGTTTACCTGCTATACAATCATCCGCTAAAACAATTGTATGGAAAGCTTCTTTTATCCCCAAAACTTCTAGCATATATTCTGCATTTAATCTTGGGGCATTAGTTACTAATGCACGTTTTAATTGATGCATATCTGTCCATGCTAGCAGTTCATAAAATCCACTCAGCGGTTGTATATCGGAGGCAACTTTGCGGAAAAGTGCCTCTTTTTCGTCAGCAAAATTTTCCCTTTCTGCTAGTGATAATTGTGGCAGAATATCTTGAACAATTTCTGGATTTAGCCGCCCACTAATTCGGGATTTATAAAATGTTTCGTCAATTTCTATGCTGAAATCGAGCAGCATTTCTTTCCAAGCTCGGTAGTGTATTGGATCGCTATTGACAATAGTGCCGTCTAGGTCAAAGAGAATTGCAGCCAGCATGATTTTTGGGTAATATGTAAATAATTGTTAACTTTATTTAGATAGTTTACATTGTTTTTGTCTTTAGTGATTATTCTTTTGTGAATACAAGGGACTGGGGAAGAAATTCGCCCACCAAAAGCGAGGTTTTAACCAAATCTTAAGAGTCACAAATGAAAATTGACATTGAAAAAACAGCAGAAATGCTAGAGCAAGTTCACCAATTAGAATCCACACTGGGTCTCAAGAACGAAGCCTGTCGTTCCAAATTTTTGATTCACCCTGACTTCACATCAAAAGTTTTCTTGTTTTTGCATGGTTTTACAGCAGGCCCTTACCAGTTTGAGCCGCTTGGTAAAGCCTTATTTAACAAGGGATATAACGTTTTGATTCCTTTACAACCTGGTCATGGACGTTCAGGCAACTGGAGCCGTCAAAATCCTCCACCACTACCAACAGATATTCAGATATATCAACAATTTGTGCTTGAATGGTTGCAAATTGCGAAAACGCTAGGCCAAGAAGTTGTAATTGGTGGATTATCAACAGGTGGAACTTTAGCTGCTTGGTTAGGTTTAGAGCATCCCCAGGAGATTGACCGCGCTTTATTGTTCACGCCTTATTTTGGTAGCCGTCACTCACTATTCGATCAACTGCTCAAAATCCTGCCAATTTACTTTGAATGGTTCAACAAAGATGCACCTGGCAATTTTGGTTATAAAGGTTTTTGTCTTAAGGCATTACGGATATTTCTTCAATTGGCAGAGGAGGTTTTAAAAAAGGCTCAAGGCTCTGTTTGTGCCCCTAGTTTAATGGTATGTAGTGAGGCAGATCGTGCTGTTAGTCGCTCCAAACAGCAGGATTTTTTCCGAAGGGTAGTTAATCAGCAACCAAAATCCTGGTACTACTGTTTCGATGATTCGCTTCACATTGAACACCGGATGATGACAAAACTAGAAGATAATGATTATGAGGAACTGGTAATTACCCTTGCGAAAGCATTTGTTGAGAGTGAGTTGACTTGGGTAGAGTTTGAGCAAATGGCAAAGCGGATAGCCCAAGGACAAGCCGATGACAAAATCATGCAAGAATTCAACCTCAACGATCGCGTTTTTCAACAGCTATCTGCAATGATGACTCAAGGTTTTGGCTGCGACGATCTTAAATGCATCAATCCATATTCCTGATGCATAATGCTCTTTGATGCAGAACTTAGCCAAATTACCCAGAGATTGCTCAAAGGATTATGATAGCTGACTGGAATGCAATTTTATTCAGGACTTACGCAAAATGTGACCAAAAGCCTTATTCAAGCGTTGCGGTAATTCATGAATTACCGCTACTTTCGTTATATTTTGCGTAAGTCCTATTTTTAATAAACTTCTCTGTAAGCAAATGGTAGCTGCTACAAACTTTTTTCGCGTTGACGATTTATTAGTGCAGATTTACAACTCTGAAGTCGAAATGGCGCTCTCAGTTGCGGAAATCACCCAACAGTACTTACAGCAGGTTCTCAACCAACAGGATACAGCATCTGTATTGTTAGCAACAGGTAACTCCCAACTGAAATTTCTTGATGCTTTGATTAAATTGGGTGGTGTAGATTGGTCAAGGATTACTCTGTTCCATTTAGATGAATATTTGGGAATTAGTGCGTATCATTCTGCTAGTTTCCGGCGTTATATGCGAGAACGCGTAGAAAAACGGGTTGCTCCTAAAGAATTTCACTATATAGAAGGTGATACATTGCAACCAGTGGCAGAATGCGATCGCTACACCAAATTATTGCAAGCACAACCAATTGACTTGTGCTGTCTTGGTGTTGGTGAAAATGGACATTTGGCTTTTAACGATCCAGCGGTAGCAGATTTTCAAGATTCCTACAGTGTAAAACTAGTAAAACTAGATAAAATCAACCGTCAGCAACAAGTAAACACAGGTCACTTTCCGAATCTGGAAACTGTTCCACAGTACGCTTTTACTGTTACTATTCCAAGCATTTGTTCAGCAAAAAAAATTATTTGTCTTGCTCCAGAAATACGTAAAGCAAATGTGGTAAAACAAATATTGCAGGGAGCTATAAGTGCAGAATGTCCGGCTTCTGTTCTCCGTCAACAATCCCAAGCAACGTTATTTTTGGATGTAAACTCTGCTAGTTTGCTTTAAGTTGTAAAATGAAGTACACGGGTAGGGGCACAGCCATGTTCCCTACAATTATCTGTACCCCACGCCTGTTGCAATCTGCTGTAACTTTAGGGACGATGAGCCGATTAGCTTATCTCAAGCGAGAACCTGTGAAAGTCTGTTAATATCGCTTCTATATCTTCTTTCATTTGAGAACTTATAACTTCATACTCTAGGGGTGTCTGAGCTGAGACTCAAGGAATACTTTTATTGTCGATTAAGTAAATCGATACAATAAAACCAAACTGTGTGAAGAAAGGTAAACAAGGCCCACACCCTTTTTCCCACTGCCCCCTGCCTTATCCCAACAACAATTATTTACGCGTATTTACTTAGATTGTCACCAAAGATATATGACGATCTACTTAAATTACCGATTTTTTAAATAAATTGGGAATATTATTGTTTAATTCTCTTGGATTTAGACTATTGTGAAATTTCTTTGACCAGATGACCATCTTCCATATGAATTATGCGATCGGCAATATCTAAAATTCTGTTGTCGTGAGTAACCATTAAGATGGCACAATTCTGTTCCTTCGCTAATTCCTGCATTAGAGTGACAACATCTCGCCCTGTCTTACTGTCTAAAGCAGCTGTAGGTTCATCAGCTAAAACCAATTTAGGATGACTTACTAAAGCACGCGCAATGGCTACCCGTTGTTTTTGCCCTCCTGAGAGATCGGATGGGTAGTAATTAACTCTATTTTCTAATTTAACAGCGTTGAGCATAGCTTCTGATTTGCTACGAGCCTCCTGTTCAGAAATATTTTTGTGTAATTCAAGGGACATTTGAACATTTTGTCTAGCTGTTAGGAAATCTAACAAGTTGTGAGCTTGGAATATATAGCCAATATGACGACGTACTTTAACTAATTGCTCATTACTAGCTCCAGAAAGCTCATGACCTAGAAATTTAAGACTTCCCTCTTGGACAGAGCGTAATCCACCAATTAAAGTGAGTAAAGTTGTTTTTCCTGAGCCTGATGGACCAGTCATAATCACAATTTCGCCAAATTTGATATGAAAGTTAATATCAAATAATGTTTGGGTACGAATTTTTTTTTCGCCAAAATAGTGATTGAGTTCTGTGATATTAACAATATATTTTGTTTTCATATTGCTTATATGATGTATGCATTATTTAAAAAATATCTGCTGGATCTACTTTTCTGAGTTTGTTTGTAGATAAAAATGCAGAAGTTAAACACATTAAAATTGCTGAAATTAATACTATTGTCGCTTTATCAGTACTCATGATAACTGGTAATTTAGTAGCATTTTTAGAGATATCATAGAGACCTATAGATATAATAAAACCTGGGACATAACCTAGAGATGCTAAAATTAAAGCTTGTTTAAAAACTACACTTAATAAATATTTGTTTTTGAATCCCATTGCTTTTAAGGTTGCATATTCAGTTAGATGACTTGAAATATTACTATAAAGAATTTGATAGACAACGATTACACCAACAACAAACCCCATTAAGACCATCAAGTTAAACACAAATCCAATGGGTGTTCTCAAAGACCAATAGCTTTTTTCAAGAGCAATAAAGTCTTTGCTAGTAATCAGTCTTACGTCTTGGGGTAAGTTAACTGATAAATCTGCCAAAACTTTTTCGGGATTAGCATTAGATTTGAGTTTAATTAAGCCTATATCTATCTTTTGTACTGGACGATCTTGAAATATCCTCAGAAATGTTGAAGAACTAACGATTAAATTTCCATCAACTCCAAATGAAGGTCCAAGATTAAATAAACCACCAATTTTAACTTTGTAACCAACTATTCCAGAATAACTGTAGATTTCAACTTTTACAGTTTTTCCTTGCTCAAAATCTTTAGCGATCGCTCCAAATTCTGGTCGAGAATCACGGTCAAATAAAACAATGTTAGGAATTCTCACTACATGGAGTTTATCTTCAATATTTGTAAATTTAAAAATTGATTTAACTGGATCAAAGCCAAGCACATATAGTGGATATTTTAACCCATTATCTGGATTTTTAAATTTGGCAAATTGCACATATAACGGGCTAACTGATTTTACACTTTCATAACCTAATAGTTGGTGTAAATACGACCGAGCAAAACTTTGATTAGATGTCAGAGATTTATATTGAGCGCTAATTAAAAATAAGTCCCCTTCTAAATTATTATGTAGCTGTGTAGCACTGTCATAGAGAGCATCTTGGAAACCAATTTGCATAAACATGAGAACAGCGACAAAAGCAATCCCAGCCAAAGCTACAACAAATCGAATTCTTTGTCGGGCTAGTTGTAGCCAAGCCAGAGGTATATTGAGAATCATTTAGTAAACCTCAACGATACAAATTGGGTATTGGGCATTGGGCATTGGGCATGGGGCATTGGGCATTTGTTATTTATTACTTTACTGTCTCATCTAGTTAATAGTCAGAATCCAGCTTGAAATTGCAAAATCAAGCGTACTATAATTTATTGATTTTATTGGTTCTTATTAAACTAGGTTATCAAAGTCTTCTGAATTCTGGATTCTGAATTCTGAATTCTGAATATTTACGTCAAATATAAATCATTACCTCTACTTGTAAGTCAGTAAAACCAGTCACTTGTTGATTATCTGCCAGGCGATCAATACGAATTTTGACATCAACTATTTTGTTATCGGTGTCTGCTTGCAGAGTATTATTAAAGATATTTTGTTTGCCAACTTGTAGACCAATATCTGCGACTTTTCCTCGTAATTTTCCTGGAAAGGCATCGCTAGTAATAATAGCTGATTGACCTAGACGCACTTTTTGAATATCAGTTTCGTAGACTTCTGCAACAACATACATCTGTTGTGTGCGACCTAAATCAGCTATTCCCATAGTGCCGATAATTTCTCCAGGCCAAGTATTAATTTTCATGATTTGCCCGGTTATGGGCGATCGCACCACGCTTAAATCCCATTCTGCCTGAGCCTGTTTAACTGAGGCGATCGCACTGTCAACATCGGCTTCTGCTGCTGCTACATCGGTGGGACGAACTTCGGCAATACTCTTGAGTCTGGCTTTGGCCTCGATTAACTGCTTTTGCAGAGTTTCGATAGTGCGCTTGAGAGAGGCTTTAGCTTCATTAAGCTGCTGCCCAACAGTATCGACTCGCAAACGTTTAGTATCTGCATCGGAAGCAGAAATTGCACCATCTTTATATAAGTTTTGATATCGCTGGTTTTCGCTTTCAGCATTACGCCACTCTGCCTCTAAGCGAGCAATGGTTGCTTGTTGTGCAGAAGTCTCTCCGTCTAACTCAGCTTCTAAACGAGCAATGGTTGCTTGTTGTGCAGAGATATCTCCGGCTTTTGCTCCCGCTTTTACCTGGTTGAGACTAGCTTGGGCAACTAAGACTTGCCGTTGGGCTTTTTCTAGCGCTGCAAGACGAGGAAAGTAAGTGTCAAGAATTGCAACTATTTGCCCCTCCCGCACCTTGTCTCCTTTATTTACCAAGAGTTTTGTGACTCGAACACCCGCTTGCGAGTCAGAGGCGGACAGACGAATAACTTCTCCTTGAGGTTCTAAGCGTCCCAAAGCAGAAACAGCAGTCATTCTAGGAGAACTACTTGGAGTAGCTACAGGCTCTACTTTAGAAGACAATTGAAATTGTGAAAAGGTATAAAATGAAACTGCACCAGTAGCTACAGCCATAACAGTTGCCAACATAACTGACGACCAAGCTACAGGTTTAATGAATGGTTTTATAAATGACTCTTTTTGTTTTGGCACCATAACTATCTTTGAAAATTACCTAACAAGGTAAAAGTAAAAAGAATTCAGAATCCAGAATCGGTGAATTCTCATCTTTTTACTTTTATGGATTGTAAGAATTCAGAATCCAGAATCGGTGAATTCATGAGAGTTGGATACCCCAACTTCATAATTTTCAGAAAATCAAGTAGTTCTACCATGCTTGATTTTCCAGCCATTCTGACGCCAAGCCGCGCAGCATCTCCAGCTTTGCTCCTGAATTCTGACTTCTGAATTCTGACTATGCATTTAGCCAGAGCTATTTTTATTTGTTTAGCACTGCCTCTTTTTTACTTTTAACGATCGCTAAGTATTCGCTGCGAGTTCCATCTATTCGATAGTGGTCGCAAATTTGGCAGAGTTTTAATATATCCAATCTGCTGAATACTTTTTGATGTTCAATTCCGTTGTCATTTCTCCACCGCCAAAAAGTTGTTCGGTCAATACGACGATTGCTTTCAGGCCATCTTCGTCTCGATAAAAAATCGACCAATTCTTCTTCATAAAACGAATAACCTTTTGGCAACTTCAGAAGTTCTTCTCTTAACTCAGTTAGCGGTATGAGTGGATCTAGCTCAGATAGTCTCATGCCAGCAAGCCCTTATATTTTCATGAAAGTCTAATTATGCAGAACGCTTCATACAACACGGATCATCGCATAAATCACATTGTAATACTGTAGGGTTAGGAATATATGGAATGATTGAGTAACCAGAGGAATTGATATTTTAATTCTTCCTGTTTTCATATCTATCCATTTTCCAAAACCAACAGTATTGAATCTCTTTATTTAATTACATACGATAAACTGACTGATACTCAATTGCAATCCATATGCAACACTTTTATGAAGAAATAACTAGACAGTATCTTGCATAAAATTCAACAAGATATTTTAAAAGATTGAGGAATTTTGAACATCTTAATGTCCTCGATATCACTCAGGATTTGAAAATAGGTGTTCAGTTTGTCGTAGATCTGTTGTTGAGCAAGATTTGTCATTCTTTAGATATAGTTGCTAGTGGCTAATTTTACTTTTCAAAATAATCATCATTTGAGAGCAATAATTTATTCAAAAAATTAACTAATTGATTAAGACATAAAAACTTTTCAAAAAAATCAACTTTTGGATAGATGTAAAAGCTGTTGATGGTAGCAATAAAATTCATTAATTCATCCCAAAAATAGCTATGGTAGAAAACTAACGCTTTTAATTGCTAATTTGTCACCGAACAGTGAACAATTTGATGACTGATAACTATTTAGTCTTAAATTCGCAGATGTGCAATTTTTATGCAATTTTGGCAATGTATTTTTGCGGTATGAGATACTAATTGAAAAGAGTTTTAATAGTTATGTGAATGACAGCGATCGCCCCCGAAAGACCCTGAATAAAATGAAACTACAGCGATTCATGCTCTCATTGCCAAGCTTTGATAACCAGCGACTGATTTTTCATGCAGCTCGCCAGACCCTTCGCAAAGCTGAGATGGCCCGCGTTGCGGTGCGTGAATGGCTCAATGAACATGATTGTGAGCTAGAAGAGTGGAAACGCAAAACAGCTTCTGAGCTTGGAATTAGTATTAGTATACTTGAGCAAAAGCTCTTAGCATCTGCTCAGCATCAAGCGGTAACGAGTAAAGGAGATGATGATGTTAATTCAGAAGATAACTCTCTATAAGTTCAGGCGTAGGTTATAATTAATTTACACATTTTCAGTCGTAAATTTACAACTAAATATATAGCATTGTTAATTGGGAATTACCTAAAAAACTATGCTCGGTAAACATTTCATCTAGCAAGACGTATCTAAGTGTATCTAAGTTGCATATCAATTGTAATGAAGAAATAATCAGTCTAATATTAACTGCAAGCCACAATTTAATACGAATTCTGACTCTGAGAATTCTCACCTGCATCTGATTAATAATTTATGTTGCAACATTGAGGCCAAGCGAATGTACTTAAACATTGCATTATTTTCCGTGAAAATCGTCATTAGTCTGAAGTTTCCCAATGAAAATGTACTAGAAAAGCTTGCAAAGGTTGCTGTACAGTCAATCCAAGAATTGGTGCTTCAGATACTGCAACCACGTAGAGGCTAGAACTAAAGGCAGATCAATGGTAAGCGAAAAACTCGCTCCCCAAGCTCCTTTGATAATTTGTACCCAATAAAGCGATCTAAGAAAAATTTGGCAGCCGCTTTAGTTAAGTATGAGCGCTTTTACCTGAGAATAACTTCAAATGATTCATTAGTCATTTGTCCTTTGTAAATAACCAATGACCAATGAAAAATGACAAAAATCCAGAATTTAGACTTGAGAATATCCTCACTCAACTTTTTTGAAGTCTGGTTTATGGCTCGTCAAGTCTCAAGTAAAAGGATATCAATTATCATCATTAACTCTTCTCCTCGTTTCAAAAATAATCGCAATTTACCTTAATTTTAGAGGTATTAAGTCCTTAGGATTTAAAATGTATAATTCAAAATTCATAAGACTTTGATGCCCAAGTTTAATCATTTGAAGAAAATCAAAAAAGTCATAACACGCTTGATTTACCAATTGCAAGCTGAATTTTGAGATTAAATCTATCAATACCTCTATATTTCATCAATCCATTAGTGAAGATAAAGTCATGGCTGCTTCTAGCATTGAAGCTGTTTTAGCACAGTTGCAAGAAGAAGTGAGCAATTGTGAACAAGCTGTACTCAAGCTCATACAGGAGAAAAAAATTATGGTTGAAAATGCACCGCTAAAGAACAAAATAAACACACAGCGGCAACAAATAGACATTGCTATCATCGGGATGGCTTCTATCTTTCCACAATCAAAAAATTTACAGGAATACTGGGAAAAAATTATTCATAAAGTTGATTGTATTACTGATGTTCCTCCTTCACGTTGGAACGTAGATGATTATTACGATCCTAACCCCAGAACGCCTGATAAAACCTACTGTAAAAGAGGCGGATTTATCCCGGATGTTAATTTCAATCCGATGGAATTTGGGCTACCACCCAACATTTTGGAAGTTACAGACATTTCGCAGTTGCTAGGTTTGATTGTTGCTAAAGCAGCGATGGAAGATGCGGGTTACGGCGAATCTCGACAGTTTAATCACGAGGCTACTGGCGTAATCTTAGGTGTAGCACTAGGTAGACAGTTGGGGGTGCCACTGACTTCGAGAATGCAGTATCCAGTTTGGGAAAAAGCTCTTAAAAGTAGTGGCTTATCCGATGAGGATACACAAAAAATCATCGAGAAAATCAAAAGTGCATATGTGCAGTGGGAGGAAAACGCCTTCCCTGGTATGCTGGCAAATGTTGTTTCTGGACGCATTGCTAATCGCCTAGATTTTGGAGGGACTAACTGTGTTGTCGATGCCGCCTGTGCTAGTTCATTAGGTGCCTTAAAAATGTCAATTAGTGAGCTAGTTGAACATCGCGCCGACATGATGCTGACTGGCGGAGTTGACACCGACAACTCAATTTTGGCGTATATGTGTTTCAGTAAAACTCCTGCTGTTTCGCCCGGTCAAAATGTCAAACCTTTCGATGCAGAATCTGATGGGATGATGTTAGGTGAAGGCGTGGGGATGTTAGTACTGAAACGCCTTGAAGATGCCGAACGAGATGGCGATCGCATTTATGCAGTCATCAAAGGTATTGGTACTTCTAGCGACGGCCGTTATAAAAGCATTTATGCGCCGCGTCCAGAAGGCCAAGTCAGAGCATTACGCCGTGCTTACGAAGATGCGGGATTTTCCCCTGCTAGCGTCGGTTTGATTGAAGCGCACGGCACCGGTACGATGGCTGGAGATCCAGCAGAATTTAGTTCAATCAAAGAAGTTTTTGGCGAAAATAATCCCAAAAAACAACATATTGCCCTGGGAACTGTCAAATCACAAATTGGACATACAAAAGCGGCTGCGGGTGCGGCAAGTCTGATCAAAACAGCTTTAGCTTTGCACCACAAAGTATTACCAGCCACAATTAACGTCACCAAACCCCATCCTAAATTAGATATTGATAATTCCCCATTTTATTTAAATACCGAAACCAGACCTTGGGTTACTAGCGATGACCAGCCAAGACGTGCAGGGGTGAGTTCTTTTGGCTTTGGTGGCACAAATTATCACGTCATTTTAGAAGAATACAAAACCCAAAGCGATCGCCCTTATCGTTTACACAAATCGGCTCAATCAGTGTTGCTATTTGCGTCAACACCTGAAGAATTGTTATCCCGTTGTCAAGCAACTAAAGACCAATTGCAATCCGATACGGGAGAGCGGCATTATGCAGAACTGATTGCCGCCTCTCAATCTTTAGATATTCCCGTCACAAATGCCAGACTTGGGTTTGTTGCCGATTCTCTCACTCAAGCTTGTAATTTATTGCAAACAAGTATTGACTTGCTGAAAAACAAACTCCTTGCAGAATCTTGGGAGCATCCCCAAGGAATTTACTATCGCAAAACTGGCATAGTCAGAGAGGGGAAAGTAGTTGCTCTATTTTCTGGACAAGGCTCACAATATTTAGAGATGGGTCGGGAACTCGCAATCAATTTTCCTTCCTTGGGACAGACTTATACTCAAATTGACAGCCTTTTACGCCAAGACGGTTTGCAGGGTGTTTCAGAGGTTGTTTTCCCAGCGCCTGTGTTCGATTTAGATCGAAAAACAGCCCAGATGAAACTGTTGCAGCAAACAGAATATGCACAGCCAGCGATCGCAGCTTTTAGCGCTGGTTTGTACAAAATATTGCAACAAGCTGGATTCAAGGCGGATTTTGTCGCAGGTCATAGCTTTGGAGAACTTACCGCTTTATGGGCTGCGGGGGTTTTGAGTGAGGAAGATTACTTTTTCCTGGTGAAAGCTAGGGGTCAAGCGATGGCGACACCAACAGATCCCCAGTTTGATGCAGGAGCCATGTTAGCGGTGAAAGGGGATGTCAGTCAGGTTACAGAACTAATTGAGAGTTTTCCTGAAATCAGCATTGCTAACTTGAATTCCCAAAATCAAATGGTGTTGGCTGGGACAAAAGCTGAAATTGCTAATGTGGAAGAAGCTCTAAAAACTCAAGGATTCTCTACAGTTTTGTTGGGAGTTTCCGCAGCTTTTCACACTTCACTAGTGGCTTATGCACAGCAACCCTTTGCTAAAGCAATTGAGAAAGTTAATTTCAAAGAGCCACAAATTCCGGTTTACACCAATGTGACCGGAAAACCTTACCCAAATGAAGCGCAAGTTATTCAAAAAGTCCTCAAAGAACACTTGAGAAATCAAGTATTGTTCAAACAGGAAATTGAAAATATTTATGCTGAAGGCGGTTACTACTTTGTTGAATTTGGCCCCCGAAGCGTTCTCACCAACTTAGTAAAAGATATTCTGAGCGATCGCCCTCATTTAGCTGTAGCCTTAAATCCCAGTCACCTCAAAGATAGCGATCGCTCTTTAAGAGAAGCCGTTGTCCAGTTGCGCGTTGCTGGATTACCTTTACAAAACTTAGATCCCTATCAACTTGAGCAGAAAATCCCAGAAGTTTCTCCCAATAAGGTTTTGAATGTCCGCTTAAACAGCACTAACTATGTGTCAGAAAAAACCAAGCAGTCCTTTGAAAAAGCTATGCAAAATGGGCATCAAGTGAAATTTTCTGCTACTAACGGCAATACACCGGACTCGCCAACACCCTCTCAAATAACAGAGAAAGTAGCAGTTAATAATCAATCTACTGTTACCAATGGCAATAACCATAACTCAGTAACATATAACCCTCCTCTACCAACAGAGAAAGTAACACTTAATGGTGGGGTGAAATCTTTGCAGAACGGGCAATCAGACCTCAAGTCTTTACAAAATAGTGCAGAACTTCCTCTGAATTACCTAACAGCTATAGACAACTTAGAGTACACATTAATAGAATTAAATCGCCATCAACATGACATTTTGCAGGTTCATGAACAATCTTTAAAGCATCAAACAGAATATACCAAAACCTTCTTCCAACTTATGGAACAACAACATGGGTTATGGGGAAATAGTAAATTTAACGAGTCACCAACATCAACACAACAACTGATAGTTTCCAGTTCAGAACGTAGCATCATCCGGTTTCATGACCATCAAGGTGAAAGCCTCCGCATCCATGAGCAATATCTGAACTATCAGCAAGAATACACTAATAACTTTTTCCAATTGCTCCAGCGGCATTATCAACTACCGTCTTCTAGCAATACTACTCAGCAAAGTCTAATAGCACCAGTCAACTATCAAGATAGTCCTAAGGTTCCATCATCCCCACAAGACAATCTTGTTCTGAAAAATGCATCAGTTACTTTACCCAGCAACGGATTCGCCAGCAAATCTGAGTCAGTTTTAACTAATGGTAACGGTACAAGTAACGGCGCAAATCATCAAGCAATAGCAGTTCTGGATATTACTCCAGCAAATGAAAATCACACTGCAACTGCAACACAAATATCTGCACCAGCAACTCTAGATATTACTCCACCACAAGAGAATCAAACCGTAACGGTAGCACCCCCAGCACCAGTAGTCATTGACCAAGTTACCCTGAGTCAAACTCTGCTGAACGTCGTTAGTGATAAAACAGGCTACCCAACCGAGATGTTAGACCTAACGATGGATATCGAAGCAGATTTGGGGATTGATTCCATCAAACGCGTAGAAATTCTGGGAGCATTGTTAGAACTATACCCCGATTTGCCCAGACCAAATCCCGAAGAAGTGGGACAGCTACGCACCCTGGCTCAAATAACTGAGTACATGGTGAAAATCGCATCAGACATCTCAGCTGGTCTTGCACCGGCGATCGCAGTAGGGAGAGATGAGGGAGCAGGGGGAGATGAGGGAGATGGGGGGGTAGGAGTAATATCGCCCTCATCTCCCTCATCCCCCTCATCCCCCTCATCCTCCTCATCTTCCTCATCCCCAGAACTTACTAACAATTTCCTCAAGGTCGTTAGCGATAAAATGGGCTACCCAACTACGATGTTGGATCTGTCAATGGATATCGAGACAGATTTGGGAATTGATGGTGTCAAACTTGTGGAAATTCAGGGAGCATTGTCAGAACTATATCCCGATCTACCCAAGCTGAGTGCAGAAAGACTGGCTCAAGTGCATACCCTTGGACAACTTGTTGAATATGTACAAGAGGGATTGGGGACTGGGGAAGAAGCAGGGGAGCAGGGAGCAGGGAGTAGGGGAGAAGAGTTTTACCCAGTACCCCATACCCAATCCCGAATTTTTCGCAGTCCCGTCAGACTGAAATATCTTCCCGAACCTGATGTTTTAGATTTCGCCTTACCCGATGAGCATATCGCCTTGCTTACCGATGATGGTTCTCTCACCACAGCGGAACTTGCTCAGAGTTTGTGCAAGCGTGGTTGGAAAATTATTGTCTTAACTTTTCCTCAAAGTTTGATTCCTCAACGATCGCCTTTACCTGAAGAAATTAGTCGCGTGGTGCTTGCAGATTTGAGCGAGGAGCATTTGCAAGAACAGTTAGGAGCGATCGCAATTAACTATGGTAAAGTCGCTGCGTTTATCCATCTCAATCCTTCAAGTCACGAAGCTACCAGCAATGAAGTCCGCTATTTGGAATCAGAAAAAGCTATCCTTCGCCACGTCTTTCTGATTGCCAAATATCTCAAAGAACCACTCAATCAAGCAGCGACTCAAGGACGTAGTTGTTTTGTAACTGTAGCTCGTCTTGATGGCGAGTTCGGACTGGGACAAAAAACTAACTTTGGTGCAATTGGCGCTGGATTATTTGGACTGACCAAAACTTTGAACCAGGAATGGGAAAATGTATTTTGTCGAGCGATCGACCTCAGTCCCGATCTAGATCCTCAAACATCAGCACAGCATATCTTCGCCGAACTTCACGATCCCAATCTATTAGTCGTCGAAGCCGGATATAGTTCACAAGGACGAGCAACCCTAGTCTGTGAACAGAGAGAAGAGTTTTCCCCAATCCCCAATGCCCCATGCCCCATGCCCCATGCCCAATCAGTTTTTCTCGTAAGTGGCGGTGCGAAGGGAATAACGGCTCAATGTGCGATCGAGCTAGCGCAGCGTTATCAATGCAAATTTATTCTGCTAGGTCGTTCTGCTGCCGATCCTCAACCGGTGTGGGCAGAAAAGTACTTGAGTCAAGCAGATTTGAAAAAGCAGATTATGGAGGATTTCCTAGCTAGAGGTGAAAAGCCGACACCTGCAATGGTGCAGAAAAAGTTTAACGCTATTTCATCTAGTCGGGAAATTGCCGCAACCTTACAAGCTATTGAGCAGGCGGGTGGACAAGCTGAATATTTGAGCGTTGATGTGACTGATGGATTGGCTCTTTCTCAACAAGTTGCTGATGTAGTTGAGCGTTTTGGTGCGGTAACGGGAATTATTCACGGGGCTGGTAACCTAGCCGATAAGCGGATTGAGAAAAAATCAATCCAAGATTTTGAAATAGTTTACACTGCTAAAGTTAAAGGTTTAGAAAACCTGCTGCGGTGCGTATCGCCGAATCAATTGAATTACTTAGTTCTGTTTTCTTCCGTAGTTGGCTTCTACGGAAACGTGGGACAATCGGATTATGCGATCGCTAATGAAATTCTCAACAAATCAGCCCACCTTTTCAAACTCAATTATCCCAATTCTCACGTCGTAGCAATTAATTGGGGTCCTTGGGATAGTGGTATGGTTTCTCCGGAATTAAAGCAAGCTTTTGCTGAACGGAATATCGAGACTATTCCCATTGAAATTGGTACAAAAATGTTAGCTGATGAACTAGCTAGTGCCAATCAAGAAACCGTGCAAGTTGTGATTGGTAGTCCCTTGGTATATATCCCAGATAAATTACCAAGCGAATTGAAAACATTTCGTATTCACAGACATTTAACATTAGCAGCAAATCCCTTTTTACAAGACCACGTAATTGCTGGTTATCCAGTTTTACCAGCGACTTGTGGACTCTTATGGATTGCTAATACCTGCGAACAACTCTATCCTGGTTTCAAAGCCTTCAGTTGTACAAACTATAAAGTTTTAAAAGGACTAATTTTCGATGAAAATTTACCAAATGAATACACTTTAGATTTGCAAGAACTTGCTAAAAATGGTATCTCTGAAATAGACTTTGATGCCAAAATCTGGAGTAAAAATTCCGAAGGTAAAATACGTTATCATTTCAGTAGTCAAATGAAAATAAAGCGGGAAATTCCTGGTGCACCAGTACACGAATTTATCAACTTAAGCCAGGATCGTAAAATCACCGCCACCGCTTCATCACTTTATCAAAATGGGGCAACTACTTTATTTCACGGAGCTACTTTTCAAGGTGTCAAATCCGTCTTAAATGCCAATCTGGACAAGATCACCATAGAATGCTACTTGCCAAAACCTGAACAAAGGCAACAAGGACAATTCCCAGTCCAAACATTTAATCCTTATATTGCAGACGTGGAGATTCATGCATTTTGGATTTGGGCACAACATTTTCATCAGGTAGCTTGCTTACCTTCAGAAATCACAACCTTTGAACAATTTGTACCTGTCCCATTCGATCAAACATTTTACGTTTCATGTCAAATCAAATCCAAAACAGAATCGAGTTTAGTTGTTGATGTCATCGCCCATAATCAGCAAGGACAAATATACACCCGAATGCTAGGAGCCAAAGGAACGATTTTGCCCAAACAACTAGATGAAATCTAAATAGAACCAGTTAAAAAACGGTCGTTGCTGAATATTTTACCTTTGCGCCTTTGCGCCTTTGCGTGAGCCTTTCCCCGATTCAGCAACACCAAAAAATCCATAAATTAGCTTGAGGACATAGGTAATGGAACAATTTCCAAAAAATCAAACTCCTAAAATAGCAATTGTGGGAATGGATTGTTATTTAGGCGGCGGTTGCAAAGGATTAGATACCTTTGAACGCAGTATTTATGAAGGAACTCAGCATTTTATTCCCATACCTCCTCAGCGATGGCAAGGAATAGAAACACAAGAAGAATTCCTAAAAAATGATGATTTTCCTGACGGTGCAGCACCATTAGGCGCATACATTAAAGATTTTGAAATTGATACTTTACGTTTAGAAATCCCACCAGAAGATGTAGAGAATTTTAATCCTCAAGAATTGTTGATGTTTGAAGTAGCCGATCGCACTTTAAAAGATGCGGCACTTACCCAAGGAAAAAGAATAGCAATTATTATTGTTACAACTACAGAATTAACTCTAAATCAACTTCCGAAAACAGATATTAACAAAGACAGTGAATCTCCAAGTCACATCGAAAATAACCTGGCTACTTATATTTCCAAAATATGGAATTTTGCTGGACCTGCGTTCACATTAACTGCCGAAGAAAATTCTGTTTTTAAAGTCTTAGAACTTGCACAAAAACTACTCGCCATTAGAGAAGTAGATGCTGTTTTAGTTGGTGCAGTCGAGCTTGCTGGAGATGGCGCTAGTGTTTTATTAAGAAATAAAATTACAAAAGTCAACACAGGCGTAAATACTCTCAGTTACGATGAAAATGTCAATGGCTGGATAGTAGGCGAAGGTGCAGCGGCTGTAATATTGAAGCTCCACGAAACAGCGAAACAAGAAAACAATCGCATCTATGCAACGATTGATGCTCTCAGTCTCGTAGAGAATTCAAAATTTGAAATCGATGCTTTGAACGTACCAATTTCTGAAGCAGTAACACAAGCTTGTCAGGTAGCTTTTGAGCTTGCAAATATCAAACCAACAGATATCAATTATTTAGAAGTTGTTGGTAGTGGAATTCCACACCAAGATGAATCAGAAATTCAAGGTTTGATTCAGGCATATCGCACATCTGAAGTAAATTTAACTTGTGCGATCGGTAGTGTCAAAGCGAATATTGGTCATACCTATGCTGTATCGGGAATAGTTAGTTTAATTAAAACAGCATTGTGTTTATATCACCGCTATATTCCCGCAGTTCCCCAGTGGTCTAAACCCAAAATGCCAGAGGTTTGGCAAGATAGTCCTTTTTATATTGCTGTTGAATCAAAACCTTGGTTTTTAGAAAAAGGAGGTATTAGAAGAATAGCTGCGATTAATGGGATGGAGGTAGATGGAAGTTACGCACATTTAATTTTGTCAGAGGAGCTATATCAAAAAAATCACAGCAGCAAATATTTAGAGCAAATGCCTTATTATTTATTTGCAATCGCTGCTGACGATCGATCGACTTTATTAGAAGAAATCCGCAATCTTCAAGAAACTATTAAAAATTCTTCTTCTCTATCTACTGCTGCTAGCCAGACTTTTGTAACTTTTCAACAGCGTCAACAAGCGACTTATGCTGTAGCAATTCTTGGGCACAATCAAGATGAATTACAGCGAGAAATTCAGCACTCCCTCAAAGGTATTACTAATGCTTTCGAGACAGGGAAAGATTGGCAAAGTCCTTTAGGCAGCTATTTTACAGCAAAACCACTGGGACAAAAAAGTAAAATCGCTTTCGTTTACCCAGGTGCTTTTAGTGCTTATCTCGGACTAGGCCAAAATCTGTTTCGTTTGTTTCCTCAACTTTATAACGATCCGTTCATCGGTAGTATTTATCAGCGTGTCGCCAACGTAGAAAAACTTATTTATCCCCGAAGCTTAGAAAAATTATCAAACAGACAATTAGAAGCTCTTGAAAAGCAATTGCTCAATGATTCAGTAGCAGTACTCGAATCAGAAATGGCCTGTGCTGGACTGATGACAGCAATTTTGAAAAATTATTTTCAAGTCAAGGCTGAATGTGCTTTTGGTTATAGTCTGGGCGAAATTAGCATGATATTGGCTCAGGGTATCTGGACTCAGTTTCAAGAAGGTAGCGAGGGCTTTAACTCATCATCTCTGCTGAAGACAAGACTATCTGGCCCGAAAAATGCCGTGCGGGAGTATTGGGGATTATCTCAACGAGAGGATGAGAAAAGCGAAGATTTCTGGCGCAACTATATTCTGATGTGTCCAGTATCTCGTGTTAAAGAAGCGATTAAGCATGAAAAGCGGGTTTATTTGCCTTTAATTAATACTACAGAAGAAGTGGCGATCGCTGGTGATATCCAAGCCTGTCAGCGGGTAATTGCTAATCTCAATTGTGATGCTTTTTCTGCTCCCTTCACCCATGTTATCCATTGCGAGCCAATGTGTTCTGAGTACGATGAACTTGTGAGATTGAATACATTCCCTACCCAAAACGTACCAGAAACTATCTTTTATTCCGCAGCCGAGTATAAACCAATTAAACTAGAGAGCCATTCTATTGCTCACAATATTGCTAAAAACCTGTGTCAGCAGCTTAATTTTCCTCAATTAATTAACCGCGTTTATCAAGATGGCTTCAACATATTCATCGAAGTAGGTGCTGGTAGCAACTGTTCTCGATGGATTGATAAAGTCCTCAACCAAAAAGAACACGTTACAGTAACTCTTAATAAAAGAGGTGTAGACGATCATACTTCTCTCATTAAATCTCTAGCCAAATTGCTTAGTTATAGAGTTAATCTAGATTTATCGCTACTATATTCTCAAATACAAGAAGTTTCGCAAAAAAGCCAGTCTAGAGCTAGAAATATAACTCTAGACAGCAACAAAATTAATTACACATCTTTGAATAAACACAATCAAAAAATTGCTCAAGATATATCTTTACATACCATCAAAAATGTGAATCAACACGAATATACACTACCAACCTTAAAGGAATTTGCCCCAATGAATTCTTCTTTTACAGAAAGTACTATCAAAAACCCTGAAACAGTCTCTCACAAACTAGAGAATATCCCAGAGCAAGTCAATCTTAAAAATAGCAACGAACCTGCTAAATTCTTGCTACAAGAACGCAATTTACAAACTGTAGAAAATTTACCAACGAAAGAAGAAAATAATCAATATAATTTGACTACTTACAATGTTGCTGAAGAACCCCATTTGCTTAACTTACGCAGCCCTTTTTATCAAAAAATGAGTGAGAATGCTTCCCGCATGACCAAAGCTCATGTTGTTTTTTTACAAGCTCGACAGGAATCACTAAAGCAAATCAGCACCATAATTCAGTTACAAATAGCTTATTACCAAAAGTTATTTGAATAATATATCACGCTCCAGATGCAGAGGAAAAAAGAGATTATTCTAATTCTGAGTCCTGAATTCTGTATTCTGCTGTATGAATGATTCACAACTCCTAGAAGTGAAAAAATTCAATCTTTCTCTCTGCGCCTGGAGCGTGAAATTTTCATTATTCAGCTACATCATCTGACCAGAGGGCTAAAAACATGATTGGCACAAACAATATACTAAATAAAAGCAGTAATTACCTGATATTTTCAGATAATTACCATCATAATCAAATTTGGCAAGGTGTTTTAGATTCTGTATGCTTTAACGAAACAGGCATAAAATCTAAGTTGCTAAATTTAGATAAACCTTGTTATATTATTAGAGTCGAAGGAAAAATTGGCGCAACTAACGAAGGTTCTCTACATCATTACAACCAAGAAAAAACCGAACAAGCAGAAATAATAATAGCTGTTCCACCAATATCAACTCAACAGTTAGGCGATCCAAATTTTCTCAAATTTCATGGTGTAAAATATGCTTATGCTACGGGAGCAATGGCTCAAGGTATTGCTTCCGAAGAACTGGTAATTGCTCTTGGAAAAGAAAGAATATTAAGTTCATTTGGGGCTGGTGGCTTGTCTCCTGCTCGCGTCGAAGCAGCCATTAACCGTATTCAAAAAGCTTTACCCCAAGGGCCTTATGCTTTTAACTTACTCCATAGTCCCAGCGAACCTGCAATTGAACGCGGTGTAGTTGATTTATATCTTAAATATCAGGTAAGAACAATAGAAGCTTCTGCCTTCTTAGATTTGACTGATAACATCATCTATTACCGAGCTGCTGGACTTAGTTTGAATGCAGCTAATCAAATCGAAATCAAAAATAAAATCATTGCCAAAATTTCTCGTCGAGAAGTTGCAATTAAATTTCTTCAACCGGCTCCCACAAAAATTTTAAAACAATTAGTTGAACAAGGTCTAATCAGTGAATTACAAGCAAGCCTAGCTGAAAAAATTCCTGTAGCTGATGATATTACCGTAGAAGCCGATTCTGGTGGTCATACAGATAATCGTCCTTTGGTTTGTTTGTTACCTTCTATCTTGGAATTGAGAGATGAAATTCAAAAGAAATATTCTTATGAAAAACCAGTTAGAGTTGGAGTAGCAGGAGGAATTGCTACACCACAATCAGCCTTAGCTGCTTTTATGATGGGGGCTGCTTATGTTGTAACTGGCTCAATTAATCAGTCCTGTATTGAAGCTGGAACTTCTGAACATACTAAACATTTGCTAGCTCAAGCCGAGATGGCTGATGTGATGATGGCTCCAGCAGCAGATATGTTTGAAATGGGGGTAAAACTCCAAGTTCTTAAAAGAGGAACTCTCTTCCCTTTACGAGCGCAAAAATTGTTTGAACTATACAAAAATTATGACTCAATTGAAGATATTCCACTAGCAGAAAGAGACAAATTAGAAAAACAAGTTTTGAGAAAAAGCTTAGAAGCAGTTTGGGAAGAGACAGTTACTTATTTGTCTCAACGTAATCCTGATAAATTAACCAAGGCTGTTAACAATCCCAAATTGAAGATGGCTCTAATTTTCCGCTGGTATCTAGGATTATCATCTCGTTGGTCTAACTTTGGTGAAAAAGGAAGAGAAATGGATTATCAAATCTGGTGTGGCCCAGCTATGGGTAGCTTCAATGACTGGGTTAAAGGTTCTTATTTATCTGATTCAAAAAATCGCCATGTAGTTGATGTTGCTAACCACATTATGACTGGAGCGGCATTTTTATACCGGATTCAAAATTTTAAAATCCAGGGTTTACAAATGCCAGTTTCCTATACCGAATATCGCCCAGCTAATTTTCAATAAAGGAGAAAAATCATGAATGCTGTCAAAATTGATAACCGAATTCCTCAAATTCAAAACAAGCTTTTTGAACAGGCACATAGCCATTCCTTAGAATTAAAACCTGTCGCTATAGCTATGAGCAAACAGGGAATTAAAGGAGAAAAGCTCTACTCTCATCCTGGAATGCTTCCTTTACCTGTACCCATTTGTGAGTATTTACTTTCCTTCAATGCTCGTCAAATGTCAATTTTATCTGCGACATTCTTTGCTAACTTTTATAAGTATGTTGCCAATAGCGAATATCAGTCTCTGATATCTAATATGAGCATTGCTGAAAAAGTTTTTGCTCAATACTCAGACGAATTTATGATTCTTCATCAGGAAACTAATGAAGAGATGGATCATATTTGGTCTTTTAGAACCGTATATAGTATGGTCTGTCGAGAAATAGGAATTCAAAGCTCGTTTGACGAACCCGGTTTTTTCTATGGAACTGTTGGTGTAATACCCCAGTCAGATTTTGAAAAGTTCGATACCCGTTTTAGTTTTGATGAAAATTTCCATACAATTCTGTCTTATCTCCAGAAAGGGAAAAGCTTTCTGAAAAACATAGTGGAAGAGACGCAGCAGCAAGATCAAAATTCCACATATCGAACTTTACGGTTTATGATTGGGGACGCCATGAGAATGTTACCCGCCGAAAAAGTTCAAGAAAGTGGCTTGGGTAGTTTGACTCTGCTGTATCGGTACATGGCTAATATAGAGCTAAAAAAAAGCGAAGCATATTTATTTGATTCTCCGGAGAATTTTGATTATGAACCACTAGCTTTTGAATTGAATCAGGGTCATTTAACAGATGAAGCACGTCACTACACAACGTCTTTTGAGTTAGGAGTAGAACTGTATAAAGCAGCTCCTCCAGAGGGTCAAGATTTCGTTAAACATTTCCTACAAATAATTGTGGAAGACTACATTAGTGCTAGTTTCACCACTTATTTGGAGAAATTAGATCTCACCGCCCAAGGAATGCTATTAACTGATACTAGAATTGGGCTGAATTCACTACGTATGTCTCTGCATCATCCTGAATTAGCTGATAAGCAGGTAGATATAAATCAACTAGTTCATTCTTGGAGACAGGTAAGTTCAAAATGGCGAAATATAATTGGTTATATCGAGCAAAAGAGTTGGCAATATAAATCTCAGCAACTAGAACGTTTGATAAAAGAACTGGGATTAGAGTTAAATACAACTAAGTTGGGTAATCGCTATGAGCGTTATAAAGATGCTCTGGCAATTAAAGAAATTCAAAAGCTTGTTGAAGTTGCCTAATAGCTGTCAGAATTCAGGAGTCAGAATGGGCTACGCCCCCTGCGCTAACAGAAGTCGGAATTATGCAAGCATCAAAATAATATTTGATGAATGAATATAGCAATAATGCTAGATGACTGAAATTTTCTGACTTCTGATTTTCTAGTGGTAAACGCTTGGAATATTAGCTACATTTGTTAACTTTCTTTCAGAATCAGGGTGAATCTAGAAATGGTAGTGTCTATTCATTTTGAAGATGATGATAAAACAGTTCAAGTCGAAGCAAACCAACGTTTAACTAAAATTTGTGACGATCATCCTAGTTCAATTTTTTTTGGTTGTCGTAGTGTTGCTTGTGGAACCTGTCTCATAGAAATTGTGAGTGGGATAGAAAATTTAGCTCCTGTCATGGATGAAGAGCAGATTTTACTTGATGTGTTGGCTCCAGATAATCCGAATATTCGCCTAGCTTGTCAATGCGTAGTGGAAGGTGATATTCGGATTCGGGTAGCTAATTAATTGGTAGCTATCACATAGCCCGATACAAATAGATGTAATTTGGACACTGCTGCAAACATAAAAATTGAGTTTTTCAACATCGCTAGATAGTGCCCAACCTACAAAGACAGAAAGACGAGAAAGTAGCGAAAGCTAAATCTATTTTCTAATAAATTTAAAGGTGTGAAAATGAGCCAGTCTATTCCTGAAACAATCAAAAAACAGTCTTATAGCGCAGAAGAAATTCAAGCTTGGTTAGTCTCTCATATTGCAGAGCAGCTAGGAGTTGAACCTAAAGATATAGATGTACGACAGCCTTTAGATAGTTACGGTTTAGAGTCAGCACAGGCAATGTTTCTTGTGAGCAAAGCGGAGAAGTTATTTGGTTTTGAGCTATCTCCCATTTTATTGTGGCATTACCCTACTATTGAAACGTTGTCTGTGCGCTTAGCTGAAGAATCTAAAGCTTCACAGTCTGAAATTTTTGAGATTTAAACTTAAAAGCTGCTCTTGAACAGACATCAAAAGTAAAAATGATTTACAACAGAAAGCTGGGACGCCTTGAACAGGCTATGGAAATTTTAAATAGCCGTGCTAAAACCTGGAACATAGTTACTATTAGTCGTATCAATGGCTGTATCTATGAAGAAACTATGAGAGAGGCTTTAGACATGATTCAGTGTCGCCATCCTCGTCTTAATTCTCGAATTGTGCGTTCTAAGAATAGTCTCAGCTTTCAAACTCAAGAAACAGCAAATATTCCTTTACGCCTTGTCAAAGTGTTAGAGAATAACCAGTGGCAAGAAGTTGTTTATGAAGAGATGAACCAGGGAATTAATAGTAGTAAAAGCCTACTGCGAGTGGTTCTTCTCCATGTTTTGGATGATGCTCATATAAACTATTTGATAACAACAGTACATCATGCGATCGCAGATGGTTTATCATCAATCCGACTTCACTCAGAAATCTTAACTTTTTGTCAAAAAATTGTGTCGGGCGAACCAATTAATTCAGTTAGTAGCTTAACTCCGCTTCCACCCATCGAACAACTAATGCCTCAATGGACTAAGGGGTTCAGAGGTAAGATAAATAGCGCGATTTTTTTGTTGCAGCTTGGGTTACAAGAAATCTGGAATCGACCAAAAACATTAGGCTTTGAAAAGTATGTATCTATTGCAAAGCGTAGTTCCAATATTATCCACAGACAACTTGACCAAGAATTAACCCAAAAGTTTGTAAATTGTTGTAGGCAAGAAAATACAACAGTACACAATGCTTTATGTGCTGCACTGATGTTGACAGTAGCTAGAACAATCACTAAAGGTCATAGAAAAGATATACGAGTAAATTGCCTATCATATCTTGATTTGAGAAGATATTTAGAACCTGCAATTAGTGATGAACATCTAGCTGTATTAGCCTCATCTATTATGGGATTTCACCTCATAAAATCAAACAGTTCCTTCTGGGAATTAGCTAGAGAAGTGAAATATAAGCTGGAAGCGAGTAAAAATCACGGCGATCTCTTTAGAATGATTTTAATCGCCAAGCATCTGATCGATATTTGTTGTATTTACCCCAAAAAAATAGCTGCCACAGTCTCTGTTTCTAATGTTGGCAAAATTAATATCCCCAAGAATTACGGCAATTTTGAACTCGAAGAAATCAGTTTCATCAGTTCTAATGGTTTTTTTGCAGGTATTTTTGCTATCCATGTATCCACATTTAATGGAAAAATGCTGTTGAATGTTGCATTTTCTCAACCTTCAATTAGTCCAAATACTATGGAGGAAATTGTAAATAATCTTATGTCCTCTATTTTAGACATTTGTAATTTAAATTGTGATTCTTCTTGAAAGTAGTAAATACTGAATACTCAACAATTCAAATCAAATACGATCAAATAATAATTCATAACTTATGACTGATGACAAAACGATTGATTCCGAATTCTGCATTTTTATGCAAATACTGCAACTCTTATTAAGAGGCTGATAAACCATGATTTTCAAACAATTAGGAAATGATCAAATTATGAACGTATCAGAACTTGTGGAAAACCTTACACAACAGGGTGTTCATTTGTGGGTTGATAACGAAAAATTAAAGATTCGCTCGCCAAAAGGAGTAATCACACCAGAAATTCAGGAGAAAATAGTTGCTTACAAAGCAGAAATTGTGGCATTTCTGCACGAGATAGATGTAGCTACAGACTTACAGGCTGTCCCTTTAAGTCAGGGGCTAAATCTGCAAACCATTGGTCGTTTAATTGGTGGATTTGCTGAGCAATTATCTGTGGAGTATAAGCCGCCAATTATTGATCCTAAAATTATGGCTCAAAAGCTAATAGTTACATTTAAACCTTTACCTAGTAGTTACAATAATCAAGAAATTCTCAACTTTCGCCAAGAACTAAAAGAGAAACTGAGAGATTATGGTGTCAAAATATTATCTTGGGAGGAAGCGATCGCAGAATTTAATTATGACCTTATACTCCCGGTAATTAACAAAAAGAAAAATTTTAAATTTAAGGGTATTAAATCCGAAGTCAATGCAATTATTGATGTAGAAATACCTCCTTCATTTCTCAGAAAAATAGGCATTATTCTAGCAGAATTAGTCTATCTAATTTATTCTAGCTTAATCTTAAACGAGCGAAAACTTCCTGTGATAAAAATAGCTAGATTGAGCAGTTGGGCTGAGGATTATGCAGCTAAGTATGTTGATAATCCTAGCAAAACACAAGTAATTGTAATTACAAAGATAGACCATGATTTTATCAATCCTGTCATTCCATATAAACAAAAAATAAATATTGGTTTAAACACTTTAATTAGAACATTTTCAGAAATTGTTATTGGAGTATCATCTGATAAAATTTCCATATTAAATATGAATCTTTCGGATTCTATTTTTACAAGGAATGAGATTAGTAATTTTGTTTTAAAATCACTAATTCCTAAAGTTTTTGTGCCAATTTCTCCACTTTTACTAAGTCGATTTGAGATAGAAAAGTATAATCCTCAAGAATCTATTTATGCTGCCAAATTAGTTACATTAGGTCAAGAATTGGCATCAACAGGTTTATTCCCTCCTGGGTTTAAGCTGGATGAAGTTATTAAAAGAAAATCCCATAGAGATATTGTCAGTATCATTATAAATGGTAGGACGGGTGTTTCTTATGGTTTTGTTGCTTACGCTGAACCACCACAATATTTCGGAGAACCAGAAATAACAAAAAATGAGTGGGAAAATCTATTAGCTGTTAAGGGATTTAGTAGTAATGAAATTCGTCAAAATGATAAAGGTAGACGTTATATTAGAATCAAAAAAGCGGAAGAATATGTATTTAGACAAATACCCGATATTTGGCTTGTAAGTTCTCGCTCAGGGTCAAATAAAACAGACTTGAGTATCGGTGACGATGTTATCAGAATTGGTTTGAAAGAAAAACTATATCTCCAACTACCTAAAGTTATTCGTTCGGAGTTAGTAGACATGAAACCTTCTTATGATATCTATGTCATGCTTGCCATCAGTCTTTCTGCTGCTTTATATACACCAGAATTAATCAAAAATGGTGCGCCAATTGTTCATTTCCACGGCTATCCAGCATTCGATTGGTTCAAACCAAATGAATACTGCGTTGGAGTAGATAATCCGTCAGTACCTTGTGGAACTTATGAATCCGGGGTATTCAATTTTCTAGGTATTTCTAGCTTAGCTAATCAACAAGCAAGCAACATATCTTTAGTTAGTTTGATAGAACCAGATCATGGTGCAAATTTTATAGCTCATGATTTAGAATATTTAGTTCAAAGATTGAAAGATGGGTGTAAACAGGGACAAATTGAACTAGGTGGAAAACATTTTGCTTCTCTAAAATCTAAGATAAAAGAATGCAGAATATAAAATTACGGAACAAACTCTGACAGCAGTTTTCATGTAAAAGGGTCTGGGGATTGATATAGCAGTCCCAAATCATTCGTGAGAATTTCAGATAGTTATAACTCCCCTGACCAAGGCTACGGTGTATACACAAGTCCTAAAATCCTTGCTTGGTAAGATACAAGCCGATATTAGCAAGGTTTTGAGTTGAGCAAGTGATTATCAATATTATCAGCTTATTGATAGAACTTTAACGGAAAATCAAGGATTTTAAAAATAATTTTCCGTTCTTTTCTGTCCATTTGATTCCCAATTCGACTTGTGTATACACGGTAGCTGAGCAAGGGGGGAAAGCGTTAGCTGGGGGGTAAATTTTATTACAAATAACTTAGGATTGCTATAGTAATTCTATATGAATTGTCAGAATTGAAAGCCACAAAACCCCGACTTTTCAAATAAGTCGGGGTTTTGTTTACAGATTTATCCCAATTTCTAAGATCTGTATATGATGAGTTGCATATGAGTTGCAATTGAGTATCTCGCTGGGATAATATGCTTACAAATCACAACTGGATTGGTTAATTAAACAATTCTAATACCGCTTTTACAGCAGTAATATTATTGTTAGGAGACACTAGTTTTAGGAAACTCCTGCTTTTAGATGTCTGCAATCTGATAGCTAATTTTGGACTCAGCAACACCTTAATTTTTGTTACTCATACCCAAAATTTATTGAATCACCGTAGTTGATTTCAAGACTTTCAATGCTAAATGTTGAACTATTAAGCATATATACCAAGTATTAGACCATGAATAAACAACAGCTTTTTGTTGAAAATATTTAAAGTGAGTGAAAATATGGTGCATAATCCGAGTTATTTAATTTATATTATTCACCCATATAAAATAATTACAGTAAAAAATACTGCCTAAAGAGATAGCAAAGTTTATCTAAAAAAGCTGTTATATAGAGCTTAGTTTTCTCAAATAGAGTGACAGCAACAGGATAAGATTTAAGGTGTTTATCATGACAAATTTAGCAGGTAAAACAGTACTTTTGACAGGTGCATCACGCGGTTTAGGAGTATACATTGCTCGCGCTCTAGCTAGAGAACAGGCAACTGTAGTTTGTGTTTCTCGTTTGAAGTCAGGACTAGATATAACATGCGCTCAAATCAGAGCTTTGGGTGGGAAAGGGATAAGTATTCCCTTTGATATTAAAAATGTGACAGAATTATCAACTCTCAAGCAGCACATTAATAAAATTGTTGGTCCAGTAGATATTATAATTAATAATGCTGGCATAGAGATTTACGGAGATTTTGTTGATTATTCTCTAGAGGATCTCCAGTCAATATTAACAATTAATCTACTCGCTGCTGCTGAATTAACCCGTTTGTTTCTGCCAAGTATGTTGGAGCGGCGTACTGGTCACATTGTTAATATTGCTTCTCTAGCTGGGAAAAAGGGAGTCCCTTACAACAGTATTTATTCTGCGAGTAAAGCTGGTTTAATTATGTGGACTGATGCTATGCGACAAGAATTAGCTGCTACTGATACTAATATCTCGGTAATCTGTCCAGGATATATCTCTGAAACTGGTATGACTGTTAATAGTCGTGTATCTGTTCCTTGCTTAGCAGGTATATCTACACCAATAGATGTAGCAAATGCAGTAATTAGAGCTATCAAACAAAACAACGCAGAGATAATTGTTAATCAAAATCTGCTAACAGCAAATATGACTAAACTAATGTTTGCTATTGGGCAATTTTGTCCAGAATTTGTAGATAGAGTTTATCACTGGTTGGACATAGTTAAGCTGAACCGCAGGCGTGCAAATGCAAAAAAAATTGCAGCAGATCATATCACTGCGCCAGTTCATCATTATGGAATACGTCACAAAAACAGTTAAGTCCTGTTAATAATTTGCTTCCAGATAGATGAAGAAATTTGCAGCAGTATTTAAATTCGTTTGTAGTTTCAGGCTACCTCGATCTGTAATGGCGATCGCTTAAGATCAACTTGTAGATCGCTATTTACTCTGCAAAAACAATTAACAATTTGTTTCTCATGTCTGGTGCAATACAAATACTTGTATTTTTGACTTGAATAATAACGCGATCGCTACTATCTAAAATCACAGTAAATGTAGCCTCGATTACTGTGTATGAAATTGCGTTGGCGACTAAGTTATCTCTCGAAGGAGTAAAGCAATGTTTTTCACTAAATTATTACCATTCCAACAATCTAGCAATTTCGTAGAAGAGAGAATTACATTACGAGAAAAACAAGACAGAACTTTAGAAGCAGATGTACAAGCTGTTCTGTCTTATAGAAATTGGATTCAGACTAAAGCTAATAATACTTTTGACAACACGAGACTATTAGGAATAGTTGCAACTACTAAAGGAGCCGAAAATTATTTACCTTATACCATCCCCAAAATCATTCAACAAATCTCAGAAATGGGGATGATGGCTGATATAGTCATCGGTTTGAATAATGGTTTTGAATGTCCAACTGTTATCGATCAATTTGTTTTGCTGTCAAATCTCCAAGTCATTCATCTATATACTGGGGAAAAGCTGGCAAACAATATTCCAGCGCCAATATTTGACAATGTAATGTGCCAAGGTGAACCATATTATTTAAATAATATGGAGAACCCTCATTGCAGACATAGAATATTTGTTGTGCATCAAAAAGAAGGGAAACATTCAGCAGGCAAAATCCGCATTTTAGGAGATATTTATGGTTCATTACTGCTTAAGAGTATAAAATATGGATGGATACCACCTGCAATTTTAGTGACTTTTGATGCTGAATCTCTCTTTTTAGCTAATCAAAATTATTCAATTATTGATCCAGAGTCTAACGGCTTAAAGTTAATAGTAAATCAACTACAAAATTCCCCTGAAATAGATATCTTGGGTGCAAGAAATAAGTTTGCTGTTTATCAAAAAGATATAGTAAATGGAGTTGAAGTTTTACTTCCTAATTTTAGTGAAGAAGTGCCTCCTATCCAATGGTTTCTGGATATTGTTCATGGTAGATTCAGCGGCTATCAGTGTAAATGGGGAGGAGGTACAGTTGGTAAAACTGACACAATAGTTAGTTTGTTAGCAGTAATTGCTGAAAGATATCCTGGAAGAGGTGAAGACGCTTTTCTTACTATCTTAGCTAAACATGCAGGGTTTGTAGACAACATATTTCTAGATGTTATTTCTACAAACAGAACGCCTAGTATTACAGATATGACAATGGATAAGCCGCCAAAAAAGGCTTGGATAGAACAAGTATATAGATGGACTGCTTATCTTCAAGGATTGAAATTACTTTATGGAGAACATAATATTAAAATGATAATAGATCCCGGCTTTCCCTGGTTTACTGTGACAAAACCAATTCGATTTTTAACAAAAATTATAGGTGATGAACAAATAAACTTCAATACAGTAATTAAAAAAATTCAAGTTTTGGCAATCGCTTTTATTGCCTTTCGTCAAATCAATAAAAGAAGTATAGAAAACCCTGATATTTTACAAGGCAATAGAGCAAAAGCCTTTTGGTAAAACTAACTCAGTGGATAATAATATCATCGAAATAAACTTCGACCTTCAGGAAATTAAAAATATGATCTTTTTTACTGACCAGCGTGTAAGTCTTCCTTCTCCTCTTGTTAAACCACTTGATGATAACAACTGGATTATTAATTTAATTGCTGAAATTACTCATGAATCTGTTGAAATTGTTCGCCATAATCTAGAAGAAGAAGAAATTCGTCTTGGTAGTAAACAAATCCGTGAATTTCATGAACAGGGTTTGTTACCCCATGTCTGGAACGAAAAGATGAGCGAATTTTACAAGAATACAGATGCATTTTTGTACAATTTGGTGGCGTGGAACCGTAATCACATTAAGCTACAAATGCGTGATTGGATCGGGAAGTATTTGAGCCGGGAAAAGAGTTCTCCTTTGGATATTCTCTGTTTAGGGGATGGGTTGGGCATTGATACTCTTTATTTGGCTCAGGCAGGACATCATGTTACTTATTATGATGTTCCAGGCTATACGGAAACATTTGCTCGTCGGCTCTTTGGAGACTCTAGCTTGCCAGTATCTATTGTTAATGATATTGAGGCAATTTCTCAAGAAGCTTATGATGTGGTTTTGTGCTTAGATGTGCTAGAACACGTTTCCGATCCACCCTCTTTTGTGGCTGAAATTGCCGGCTATTTGCGATTTGGAGGAACAGCTATTATCCATGCCCCATTCTATTTAGTTAATGAGAATTATTTGACACATCTGAAGTCAAATCAGAAGTATAGCGGCAGGTTGGATCTGTTTACCAAACAGGGATTACATTTGGTTGACGGGCAACTTGCCTGGAACCCTATTGTACTTCGTAAAATTGACCAGAAAACGCAACTCCCCACAAGGTGGAATTTACATTTGTGGAGTATTCACTTAATGGGACTCTATATTGCTATTAGCACTCGGATATGGGGGAATCCATTTTTCTGGATTATTCCAAAGAATAGATCTGTGTTGAAAATAGGAAGTAGGAAATAGGGAGTAGGGAGTAGGGGAAAAAAAAGTGGCGATCGCTCTTGCAATAAATAAATCCATACTATCTCCAATTGTATGAAAAAAGGGATCGCTATTCCAGCTCCACAAGCACTCATAAACCCGCATTTCTCACAAGCTTGAGATCAGAGGGGCAGAGGGGCAGAGGGGCAGAGGGGATTGAACTTGGCACATTGAACTCTCCCCTGCTCAAGAGCTCAAGGTTTTGAGAGATGTGGTGAGAAATCCGGGATAAAGAGAGTTTATTATCGCTTGTCAAGCAATTTCCTTAATCAGGATTATATATGAACTTTACTTTCAACACATGGACTTTCGTCTTCGCTGCTAGCATCAATACTTGCATTGGAAATCTGCTGTTGAAGCGATCGCGCCTTGAAGCCCCCGACCCTGGTTTAGTATCATTGGTATTGTCCCCTTGGTTTATCAGCGGACTGGTTTTCTACAGCATAAATTTAGTGCTATTTGGCAAAGCATTAGATAAACTACCAGTTTCCACAGCTTACCCTGTCTTCGCCGGGTTGGGATTTGCCCTGATTGCTATTACTGGGAATTGGTTTTTTGGAGAACGCCTTGCCCTCAACCAATGCTTTGGACTGGGAATAATTTTGATTGGAATTATTATTATGTCACGTTATTAATTTATCAATCTCAATTTGTGATAATTGCAAGCGACAGATCCTTGACTTTTTACCAAAAGTCGGGGATTTTGTTTTTTACTAATGATGCCGGATTTTTATAGCAGTCGTAAATCATTTGTGAGAATTTGAAATTGTTGCTATCCTCCTTGGTAAGGACGACGTTAGCCGCACGGTGATTTTTCTTGTAACTTAATTTAGGATTGCTATATATCAATCAAATGATTTATTTCAGAATATCTACGGTAACGATAACCAAAGCGATCGCGGTATTTTAATCTCAATAAATCTTAAATTATCAGGTTAAAAATATCACAAAGTATGACAATTCGAGAATGTATAAGCCCTCGCCAATGTCCAGCCGCACTCAAACCTAGCCCCCAGCTTGTGCTTTATAGTACAGCAAAACTCTGACGAATGCCGAACCTATTCTCTTCTAGAATGTGAGAAGCCGCACTCTAGGAGTCTTGGCGTCTACGCAGCTAGGCAAAAAACCTCTTTTTTCACACTCTGACTTCGATGGAGACTTGTGCAGTGTATGGGTTTTGATCGTGGAATTTTTAAATAATTTTTTCTCTGCTAATCAGTTTATTCCCCACGGACATTGCTACCTCTGGAAACCAGAATTGGTATGGTTGCATCTGCTTTCAGATGTGCTAACTGGACTTGCTTATTATTCAATTCCAGTAATGCTAGTTTATTTTGTTCGCAAACGGCGAGATCTGCCTTTTGACTGGATCTTCCTGATGTTTAGCACATTCATTGTCGCTTGTGGCACAACCCATTTAATGGATGTGTGGACTCTTTGGTATCCTACCTATTGGGTATCAGGGTTAATCAAGGCAATTACCGCTTTTGTCTCCGTAGCTACGGCCATAGAGCTTGTGCCATTAATACCACAGGCATTAGCTTTGCCGAGTCCTGCCCAACTAGAGGCGGCTAACTGTCAACTGGCAAAGGAAATTGCTGAGCGCAAACGAACTGAGGAGATTTTAAGGGAAAGTGAGCAACGCTGGCAATTAGCTTTGCGTGGCAATAATGATGGAATTTGGGACTGGAATGTTAAAACTAATGAAGTTTTCTTTTCCACTCGTTGGAAGGAAATGCTCGGTTATCAAGATCAGGAAATTTCTAACCATTTAGATGAAATGTTGACACGAGTGCATCCCGACGATCTCGATTGGGTAACACAAGCAGTTCAAGATCACTTTGCTAAGAAAACACCTTTTTACATTACCGAACACCGAGTTTTATGTAAAGATGGCAGCTACAAATGGATTTTAAATAGAGGCCAAGGGCTGTGGGATGAACACGATAATGTAGTGCGGATGGCAGGTTCACATACGGATATCACTGAGCGCAAGCAAGCAGAGGAAGCGCTAAGTAGCCTACTTGGACAACTAGAAAATATCGTTGAAGAAAGAACAGCAGAGTTAACAAGAATTAATCGATCGCTACAGACAGAAATTACTCAGCGCCAGCGAATAGAAGAAGCATTGCGCGAAAGTGAACAGCGATTCCGGTCTGCATTCGATCAAGCTGCTGTTGGCATTGCTCATGTGGCAATAGATGGAAGATGGTTGTTAGTTAACCAGAGGCTTTGCGATATTCTTGGTTACACACTCCAAGAACTACAATTGCGAACTTTCCAAGATATTACCCACCCAGACGATCTTGAGGCTGACCTGAAATATATTGACGAAATTTTAGCAGATCGTATTTTAACTTACTCAATGGAAAAGCGCTTTTTTTGCAAAGATACTTCCATAGTTTGGGTTAATCTCACGGTAGCTTTAATGCGTGAATCTAGCGGGGAGCGAAAGTATTTTATTTCTGTGATTGAAGATATTAGCGATCGCAAGCACTCACAAGAGCAAATCAAAGCATCACTCTTAGAAAAAGAGGTGTTATTAAAAGAAATTTACCATCGTGTCAAAAACAATTTACAGGTGATTTCAAGTTTGCTAAATTTGCAATCTGCGTATATCAAAGACAAACACGATTTGGCAATATTCCAACAAAGTCAACAGCGAATTGCATCAATAGCTCTGATTCACGAAAAACTGTATCAATCTCAAGACTTAGCAAGGATTAATTTTAGGGAATATACTCGAGATTTAGTAGGAAGTTTATTGACTGCATACGAAGTAAATGAAGATGCGATCGTCGTGCAAATAAATATTGACGAGGATGTTTTACTAGGTTTGGATACAGCGATTCCTTGTAGCTTAATTATCCATGAACTTGTATCTAATTCATTAAAATATGCATTTCCCGCAGGTAGAAATGGTTCAATTTATATTGAACTTAATCAAAGCGATGACAATAATTTTCTTTTGATAGTTAGTGATGATGGTATTGGTTTACCTCCAGACTTTGATTTGCAAAAAATGGCATCTTTAGGTTTACAATTAGTAGATGCTCTTACCTATCAATTAGCAGGAACTATCAATATCAAAGGCGATAGAGGAGTAGAATGTCAGTTGACATTTCCATTTATACAAATATAAATAAAGAAACTCGAAGATGACAAACGCAAAAATTTTAATTGTAGAAGATGAAGCTATTGTTGCTAAAGATTTACAATATCGATTAAATAAATTTGGTTACATAGTTGCTGCCATAGCTTCTTCTGGAGAAGAAGCTATTAATAAAGCGATAGAAAATTTGCCAGATTTGGTGCTAATGGATATTAGACTCAAAGGAAATATGGACGGAATAGAAGCTGCTCAAGAAATCTCTAATCGGTTAGATATTCCAATAATTTATTTGACTGCTTATGCAGATGATAAAACATTAGAGCGAGCCAAGGTAACTGAACCATTTGGCTATTTACTCAAGCCTTTTAAAGAAAAAGAATTACAAACTAACATTGAAATAAGTTTGATCAAACATGGACTGCAAAAGCAATTAAAAGCTAATAAAAAATGGCTGGATGCACTTCTAAAAAGTATCAGCGATGGTGTGATTGCTAGCGATCTGCAAGAATTGATAACTTTTATGAATCCTGTAGCTGAAAATCTAACTGGATGGAAACAGGAAGAAGCTTGTGGTAGAAATTCATCAGAAGTATTCCATATTGCCAATGCACAAACTCATCACCCTATTGAAAATCCGATCGTAAAAGTCCTTCAAGATGGTACGACTGTCAGTCTACCAACAGAAACAATTTTGATTGCTAAAGACGGCGCAGAAATACCAATTGATGATAGTGCTGCACCAATTAAAGATGACAAAGATAAAATTACAGGTGCTGTGTTGATATTTCGGGATATTACTGAACGTAAACGAGCCATTGAAGCGCGTCAAAAGCAAATTGAGCAAGAGCAACTTGTGAGCCAATTAGAGGAGATAAATGAACTCAAAAATGACTTCTTGAGCTTAGTTTCTCATGAATTGCGATCGCCTCTGAGCAATATCAAGGTAATGATTCAAATGTTACAAACTTCTACTGATATCGAGGAAACTCAGCACTATCTAGAACTGATGGACGCTGAGTGCGATCGCGAGCTACAACTCATCAACGATTTACTAGACTTACAACGCCTAGAAAGCTCATCCTACTCAATAATTACACCTGATGCGTTGTTCTTGCAACAGTGGCTACCTTGGGTGATTGAGCCATTTCAAATGCGTATTCAAGAACATCAGCAAACTCTACAGATAAATCTTCCTGCAAATCTACCACCACTGTCCTCAGATACCACCAGGTTGGAACGAATTGTAGTAGAATTACTCAACAATGCCTGTAAATACACACCTGCGGGTGGTCAAATTATCCTCAGTGTAGGTCACAATTCTTCAGAAATATCCCCAAAAACTATTATCACTATCAGTAATTCAGCAGAAATTCCAGCAACAGAATTACCGCGAATCTTTGAAAAATTCTATCGCCTCCCTCATGCAGACATCTGGAATCAAGGTGGTTCGGGATTAGGTCTACCTATAGTGCAAAAATTAGTTGAACAACTCCAAGGAAACATTCAAGTGGAAAGCAGCAACGGAAGAACAACATTCACCCTGAGGTTACCTGATTTATAGTTTTTTAGCTTCTATCAGTTACAAAAACTGAGATAATTAGAAAGAAGAATTCAGAATTCAGAATTCATAATTCAGAATAAGAAAGTGGGGTATTTAATGTCATTAACTACATCTTCCACACCTCAGGGATTTAGCGCATTTATTACTAACTTGGGAATCCGAGATACAACAGATGATTTTGTCTTGATTAAATCAGAAGTTCCTTGTGTAGCTGATGGAGTTTTTACTCAAAGTCTTTTCGCTGGGCCGAGTGTTACTATTAGCCGCGATAATTTAAAAGATTCACAAGCACAAGCAATTGTGGTTATATCTAAGAATGCAAATGTCGCTAATGGTTCCGTTGGTATCGCTGACGCCCAAGAGGTTTTGCAATTAGTTGCAACTGAAACTGGAATTGCTGCACATAATATTGTGATAGCTTCTACAGGTGTAATTGGTAGACGTTACCCCATTGAAAAAATCCGCGCCGGTTTATTAGGATTGGGGAAAAAATTGACTGCTGCTGATTTTCATGCCGCAGCCCGTGGTATTATGACCACGGATACAGTAGCAAAACTAGCTACACGGCAAATCGGAAATGCCAAGCTGGTGGGAATTGCCAAAGGTGTCGGTATGATTGAGCCGAATATGGCTACCCTCCTAACTTTCTTTTTTACTGATGCTGCTATTGAAGCAAACAGCCTGCGTTCTATTTTTCGCTCTACTATCGATAAAACATTTAATTGCTTGAGTGTGGACACTGACACTTCTACTAGTGACTCCGCCGTAATTTTAGCAAATGGTTTAGCAGGTGAAGTTCCACAAGCCGATTTTGCTAATGCATTGCAAGAAGTTGCACATGAATT
Organism: Desmonostoc geniculatum HA4340-LM1; assembly: GCA_019359545.1. Taxonomy (GTDB): domain Bacteria; phylum Cyanobacteriota; class Cyanobacteriia; order Cyanobacteriales; family Nostocaceae; genus Nostoc; species Nostoc geniculatum. The sequence continues at coordinate 55,355 of JAHHHB010000037.1, forward strand.
AGTGCTGAAAATTGCCAGAGATGCAGAAGGCGCTACTAAGATTATTCAGGTAACTGTCGATTCCGCTATCAACTATCCCTCTTCTGTCACTCTCCGGCATTAGCAAGTAGTAACTAAGTGAAATTATCCAGAAGCATAACAGGGTTTAAATTGATTCATTTCACTAATTAATTGATTGAATCCCAGCAATAAATTAGAA
>JAHHHB010000038.1 GCA_019359545.1 Desmonostoc geniculatum HA4340-LM1
CTGGCAGTATTCGTCCACAAATTTTACTGTGGGTGCGGGTGGGCGAGGCTCAACCATACTCTCTGTCTGGTGTTTTTGCGATCGCTCCTAATTATACTTTGTCGAGAGTGATAAAAGAGGGTTAATCTCTCTCAGATGATAACTGAATAACCATGAGGGTGACTCCAATTAAAAGAGAAGTCCCTCTCCGTAGGTGCAACGGTAACAGCATCATCCCTACGGTAGCGACTAGCCATCAATCCGTAAAGCGGGATGAAAAGGAGTTAAAAACTGGCAGCCTAAGCTGGTTTCCTTCGAGCATGAACCCATGAATAGCGAAAGCAAAGATGCGCCGAACCATCGTCATCTAGTTTTACAAGACAATCTAGGGCAGCAAACAGTTTCAAGCTTGCAGCCAAGTGGTGGCGATCGCACCCAATTTTGTCTGTAACGCTACACTAAAAAAGTAAAGAAATGTAAATAAATTAAATTTTGCAACCGTGGAAAATATCACATTGGGGCAAAATGGCCCAGTCGTTACACCTTTGTGCATAGGTACTTGGGCTTGGGGTGATAAACTCTTTTGGAATTATGGCAATGACTACGGCCCAGAACAGTTAAAAGAAGCCTTCACCGCAGCGCTACAAGCTGGTGTTAACTTCTTCGACACTGCCGAAGTCTACGGAATGGGATTATCAGAGACATTTTTGGGGCAATTTATGCAACAGACACAACAAAGAGTGCAAATCGCCACCAAATTTGGCCCCCTACCCTGGCGATTTACGGGTCAATCCGTCTCTGATGCTTTAACACAGAGTCTCAAACGCCTACAAGTAGAGCAAATCGACCTCTACCAAGTACATTGGCCTTTTGCTTTCTTTTTAAGCCAAAAAACTCTGATGAATGCTTTAGCCGATGAAGTGAAGCGGGGTAGAATTGCCGCAGTTGGCGTGAGTAATTACTCAGCAGAGCAAATGCGAGACGCTCATCAAATATTGGCAGATCGGGGAGTGCCTTTGGCTGTGAACCAAGTACGCTATTCTTTACTCAGTCGCCAAATTGAAAGTAAGGGTATTGTGGCAACTGCCCGTGAGTTGGGTGTGACTCTGTTAGCTTATAGTCCTTTAGCTCAGGGACTACTTACAGGCAAATACACTATTGATAGTGCTGAAATTCCCACTGGTGCGAGGAAGATAGACCCGCGATTTAATAAAGAAGGCTTACAAAAAATTGCACCAGTAATATCTTTGCTACGTAACTTCGGAGAAAAATACGATCGCACCCCAGCCCAAGTTGCTCTCAATTGGTTAATTTCTCAGGGTAACGTCATTCCCATTGCTGGAGTGAAGACAGCCGAACATGTACGTCAAAATGCCGGCGCTTTAGGTTGGAAATTGAACGAGGATGAAATTCAAGAGTTAGAAAAAGTTAGCCGTCCCTGGCTGTAGAGACGTTGCAATGCAACGTCTCTACTCAAACACCAAAGGCCAAATTTCTGACACTACTAGCTCCCAACCTGGTAATAAGTCTGGTAGTGTCAGTTTGTCATTGTCCTGCAAAACTATTGGCTCTTGGTTGAGGCGATAAACTGTGAGCGTCAATTTGTCAGGATCGATGAGGATACCAACTGTAGATCCCAGGTGTAAAAATAGCTGAATTTTTTCTACTAATGGTTTGATTCGGTCTGACTTAGATTTTATTTCTACCATCAAGTCAGGCACTAGTTCCACAAAGTCCCGCTTGCTGATTTTAAGTCTATCAGCACGCACAAAAGACACATCAGGAGCGCGGAGATTTCGTTTTTCGTTATCAGCTTCTTTGCCATTTTCTGTTTCTAACGTAGGCAAAATAAAACCAGCGCTGGAACCAGTCACCCGTCCTAGCCTTTGTGGACGCACCCAATTACCTAGCTGCCGCGCAAACTCTATACCTATTTCTTCTGACTCAAAATCTGATGGCCCCATAACAACTATGTTTCCGTCTACCAGCTCCATCTGCCATTCTGGATGCTCTGCTTGTAGTTGCTCTAAGTCTGGAATAGTGAACATAAGACCACGAAGAATGCATCTTTAATTCATCTTCCTACAAACTTGTAGAAAAACAGGACTTACGCAAGTGTCACAAAAAACAAAATTTTTTTGCTCGTAGTAAGGGCTGAAGCCCTTATTTTGAGGACTAAAGTCCTCACTACAAACTTAAAATAATATGCCAGTTGCGTAAGTCCTAAAAAAGTTATACCATTTTGGATTTTAGATTTTGGATTTTGGATTGTAAGGCAGTTGTTGCATAAACTTTTGAGCAATCCATTTGTCACAATCATTTTTCAAATTGGTATTACCCAAAAAGTCAAAAAGTCAAGAGTCGAAAGTCAAAATCTTAACTCCTAACTCTTAACTCTTTCAATTTTAGATTTTGAATTTGGGATTTTGGATTGAAAGAAAAATATAAAACCTAAAATCCAAAATTCCTTAACTCTGTCAATTTTAGATTTTGAATTTGGGATTTTGGATTAAAGCAAAAATCTAAAATCTAAAATCTAAAATCCAAAATTCATTAACTTCTAACTAAGAAGCTGATTCCCTAGCTGTAGGTGAACCTAGCTTTTTACTTGTAGGGGATGCAGAAGACTCACGACCATTTGTCCGCAGTTTTGGCTTGGGAGAAGAATGTCTTTCTTCATCTCCATTGCTGCTATCTGATTTCCACGCAGAACGGGGGCGATCACCAGAAGATTCGCGGCGCTTGCCAAGTCTGGGTTTGGGAGTGGCGGGTTCTTCTTGGGGAATTTCCACATCTGAGTTCAACCAAGCGGGACGAGTTTGGTCGTAAGCAATTTGCAATGCTGCTGCGGCGATCGCCTGAGCATCATATTTTTCAATCAATTCGCTGACGATGGGCAAAAATGAAGCCAAACGCTCACCAGCTAAAGCTTCCCGCACTTGTTCTTGCAATTTCAGGATGTGTCGCGCTTCAATTTGTGCCCGTGTGGGAATTGTCAGCACTTGCCAAGCTTGGCGGTTATGACGTTCAAATGTCTGTTGCTTGCGTCGCTCAAATGGCTGCACTAGAGAAATTGCGGTTCCTTCTTTACCAGCACGACCAGTACGACCAATACGGTGAACGTAGGTTTCTACGCTATCAGGTAAGTCGTAGTTGATCACATGGGAGAGTTGATCGACATCTAATCCGCGTGCAGCAATATCAGTTGCTACCACCCAGCGTACTTGACGATTCCGGAATCGGCTCAATAACCGCTCCCGCGCTTGTTGGGACAAGTCACCGTGGTATTCATCTACACTATGACCAGCAGATTGCAGTTGATTGGTGAGTTCAGCGGCGGTACGTCTGGTGCGAACAAAGATTAAAGCTGTTTCTGGATCTTCCATTTCCAGAATTGGCTGTAAAGCTTTGGCTTTTGTCCAGTGGCGGGGGATCAGGTAAGCTACTTGGTTAATTTTGTTGGGTGCGGCTTTTGGCTGTTCGACGGTGACCGTTGCTGGCGATCGCAAAAATTTGTTCACCAAGGAGCGAATCGAGGGTGGCATTGTCGCCGAAAATAAAGCTGTTTGGCGATCTGTGGGTGCTTGGGAGAGGATTTTCACCACATCGTCGATAAAGCCCATGCTCAGCATTTCATCGGCTTCATCTAAGACAAACCATTTTACTTGATCGAGCTTCAAACAGCCGCGATCGAGTAAATCTATTACCCGTCCTGGGGTGCCGACAACGATGTGAACGCCACGTTTGAGCTGTAACATTTGCCGCTCAATTGATTGACCACCGTAGATTGCTAAGACGCGCAATCCGTCATTGCCGATAAACTGGGCGATCGCATCGTGAACTTGCATTGCTAATTCACGAGTTGGTGTTAAAACCAAGGCTTGCACAGCTCTTTGATTAATATCCAGCCGTTCTAAAATTGGCAGTGAAAATGCTGCTGTTTTACCCGTCCCAGTTTGAGATTGACCCACCACGTCACGACCAGCCAACAATTGGGGAATTGCTTGGGCTTGAATATTAGTAGGTTCGGTAAAGCCGATTTTTTCTAGTTGCTCGACGCGTTCTTGGGAAATACCTAGTTCTTGAAACGAAAGATTCATTAATTCTCCTAAATTTTATCTAAGGATTTTTGGATTAGTCATTAGTCATAGGGCATTGGCCATTGGTCTTTTGCAGTTACAAATGACAAAGAACAAATGACAAATGACAAATTAGTTATTGACAACTTGACCATATAGGTCATATGCATCAGCGTGGTGAATCGCTACTGGGACGATGGTTCCCAACTTTGCCTGTCCTTGGACATAAACTTGACCATCGACTTCTGGGGAAAATCTACTTGAGCGACCGATTAATTCACCACTTTCAGGATTTTCTTGCTCAATCAGGACATCGACGATTTTGCCTACTTCCTGTTGATTTTTCTTTTGGGAAATCGGTTGCTGGAGTGCCATCAGTTGGTCTCGGCGATCGTCCATGACTTCTTGAGATAACTGATTTGGCAGGTTGTAGGCGGGGGTTCCTTCTTCCGGGGAGAAAGTGAACACGCCAACATGGTCAAATTCATGCCGCCTGACGAACTCTAGTAGATGCTCAAAATGCTCGTTTGTTTCTCCTGGGAAACCAACAATAAATGTTGTCCGCAATACGGCTGTTGGTAGCGCCGTTTTGATGCGATCTATAATCCCATCATTTACACGCCCTTGCCAAGGACGATTCATGGCGCGGAGAATCTCTGGATGAGAATGTTGCAACGGCAAATCGAGATAAGGCAAGACGTTGGGTGTTTCTTTAATTGCCGCTATCACGCCTTGTGTCAATCCTGTGGGATAAGCATAGTGGATTCTGATCCACGGTACGTTGACTTTCCCCAAAGCTTGGAGTAATTCGGCTAACTTTGGCTGGCCATAAATATCAAGACCGTAATTAGTCGTGATTTGGGAAATTAAAATAATTTCCTGTACCCCTTGAGCCACTAACTGCTCGGCTTCAGCGACTATCGATTCAATAGTACGCGATCGCTGGTTCCCTCTTAAATGAGGAATTATACAAAACGCACAACGATAATCACATCCTTCGGCAACCCTGAGGTAAGCTACACCCTCTGTTGTAGTGCGATAGCGCGGTGTAGTCTCGTCGGCAATGTAGGTTGGTTCGATACTAACCTGTTTTACCCGTTCGCCAAGTTCAACACGCTCAATTACATTTACAATTTTGTGATAATCACCTGTACCCACCACAGCTACTGCTTCCGGCAACTCATCCAAAAGTTGTTCTTGGAAATGTTGCGCCATACAGCCAGTAATCACAATTTTTTTGTTTGCCTCTGCCAGTTCTACCAAAGTTCTGACAGATTCAAGTCTCGCTGCTTCAATAAAACTGCATGTATTAACAATAACGTAATCTGCTAACTCTTCATTTGTATCTACACCGTAGCCTGCTTCTACAAGCATTCCCAACATGTGTTCTGTATCAATTCGATTTTTCTCACAGCCCAAGTGAGAAATGGCAATTGTTGGCTTGTCACCCATATTTTGAAAAAATTTTCAGTTTCCTTTCTTGTAATCAAAATCATTCCAGCACATAACTATTGCTTTTTTGCTATCAGCATCCTCATGAGAACTTTAACAGTGGCAAATTCCCACTGTCAGCGAATGCCCGCTAACCTGTGACCCTATTGATAATAAAAATAGAGGTCATGTTATGATATTCCTATCAATCTGTTCCCCAGGGTGAATTGAAGTGTCTTTGGGTACATTTGACACTTGTAATGTTTTTTAACAATTCGTCTATTGGTATTTTACATTACCATAGCGTGTGCGTTGTTAATTTACCCATCGGGAAGCTGCCCAAAGGGCTTGTTGTGAGAAGTCGCTACCCTCAGGGAAATCGACGAAAGCGACTACGCCGATAAAGCAGTAATGTTGCCCTGGCGATTGGCTGGTCCTACGACTGTGCGCGGACAAGACACCTAAACCACGGAAAGCTGCCTCGCGTGTTGTGAGTGGCAAACTCCTCTTGTAGCCAGGTTTTATCTTAACATATCTTATGAGAGGTTTCACGCCAATTTCCATCTTGGGAAGGAGGCAGTAAACCAGGCCTTCATAAAACAGATTTAATGCTAACCAAGGGAATGGCTTACACAGACTGGGGATTAGGGGCTAGTAACGCCTTGTAAAATTAACTTATGCAAAATTATTCAAAATTCAAAAAGCTGATGAGTCAAGCTTTTCGGGTATTTTGAATTGTAGGTATATTTGGGTCTTGTAGTACTAGCCTCTAATCTCTAGTCTGTAATCCCTAATCCCTCGCAATAATTAAAGACGTGGACTTATATCAGCTATTTAAAACTCGCTCACCGATTATCGGCGTGGTTCACCTGCTACCACTGCCAACCTCACCGCGTTGGGGAGGTAGCCTCAAAGCGGTAATTGACCGGGCCGAACAAGAAGCCGCAGCCTTGGCAAGCGGAGGTGTAGACGGGATGATTGTGGAGAATTTTTTCGACGCGCCGTTTACCAAAAACCAAGTAGATCCGGTGGTTGTGAGTGCCATGACAATGGTGGTGCAGCGGATACAGAACTTGGTGACCTTGCCAGTGGGGTTAAATGTGTTGCGAAACGACGGCAAAAGTGCAATGGCGATCGCTAGCTGTGTCCAAGCACAATTTATCCGCGTCAACGTCCTCACGGGAGTCATGGCAACCGACCAGGGATTAATAGAGGGAGAAGCCCATCAACTACTGCGCTATCGACGGGAGTTGGGCAGCGATGTTAAAATCCTGGCCGATGTGTTGGTAAAACACGCCCGTCCTTTGAGTTCTCCAAATCTCACAGTCGCCGTAAAAGACACCATTGAAAGGGGTTTAGCAGACGGGGTGATTTTGTCTGGTTGGGCTACTGGTAGCCCTCCCAACTTAGAAGATTTGGAACTAGCTTGTGGTGCCGCAGCTGGCACGCCAGTGTTCATTGGTAGTGGGGCAAATTGGGAAAATATTGATACATTGATGCAGGCAGCAGATGGTGTCATAGTTTCCAGTTCCCTGAAACGTCACGGACGGATAGATCAACCAATTGACCCCATTCGCGTCAGTCAATTTGTGGAAGCCGCGCGTCGCAGTTGGAACTCCAAAGGTGAAAGCAAGTCAGCAGGACAAGTGAAATTGCATTCTTAGGGACTGGGGACTAGGGACTGGGGACTAGGGACTAGGGACTGGAGAAAAAAAAGTTTTCTGAATGCCCAATCACCAGTACCCAATCCCCAATCCCCAATCCCCAGTACCCAATCCCCATTCCCCAATATTTATGATTCGCCGCCGTTCTACTCCTTGGATTCATAAATGGTCACGTCCATTGATTGCCGCGATCGCTGGATGTGGTGCCTTAACGACCGGTTATCTCACCATAGAAAAGTTAACAGGAGGCAGTGCAGCTTGTGTAGCACAGGCTGGCGCCAAAGGCTGTAATGATGTGCTTTCCAGTCCTTGGGCAACAGTTTTTGGTCAGCCATTAGCTTTGTTCGGGTTTATGGCATACACCGGTATGGTGATATTAGCTTTGGCTCCCTTGGTATTAAACTCAGGGGACAATAATAATAGTCGCAAGCAGCTGGAAAATTGGACGTGGTGGCTACTGTTGGTGGGTGCGATCGCTATGTCTGTATTTAGCGGCTACTTAATGTATCTACTGGCATTCCAAATCAAAGCTGTTTGTCCTTACTGTATCGGCTCAGCTTTGTTCTCCACTAGTCTTTTGGTACTGACAATTATCGGTCGTACTTGGGAGGATATTGGACAAATCTTGTTTACCGCCCTTATTGTTGGGATGGTGACCCTGATTGGTACTTTAGGGATTTATGCTGGGGTAAATCAATCACCCATTACAACTGTAACTCCTGGACAACCCGTAAAAATTGCCTTTACTCCCAAGGTAGATCCTAACCCAGCATTCGGTTGGGAAATTACTACGACCTCTGGTGAGGCAGAAATAGCCCTAGCACAACATCTGGCCAAAATAGGCGCTAAGGAATACGTCGCTTATTGGTGCCCTCATTGCCACGAACAGAAGTTGCTGTTTGGAAAACAAGCTTATCAAGAACTCAACGAGAATGTTAAGGTAGAGTGCGCCCCTGATGGACTCAAAGCTCAACCAGAATTGTGTAAAGCTGCAAAAATTGAAGGCTTCCCGACTTGGATTATCAACGGGAAAAGCTATAGCGGAGTCCAAAATTTAGAGGAACTAGCAAAAGTTTCTGGTTACACAGGCCCTCGTAACTTCCAATATTTCAAATAATTGCCAATAAGCCTGTTTCTGCTGACTTGGCTTTTAGACCTTAGGGACTTCCAGAAAATAAATTATCCCAAATTATTTGTACATTTTTCGGGTAGCACAGCTGTGCTACCCTACTATGGAATATTTTTTTCGTTGGAAGTCCCTTATAGTTAACTGGATAAAGACAGCAAGTCCCTTTCCGGTTGACTTTTTTGTTTTTGGTAATATTGGTGATGGATAATAAGTGTTGTCTCAATTGGGTATTGAGAAGTAAAACAGGCTTGATGCCTAGCTTTAACACCCACTTTGTGTACTTCACTAACTCAAAACACGCTGTATCAATTTTTTTGCGGCTTTCACTTACAAACATCTCAAGTGGAAGGAACTCGATTAAGTATACTGGCTCTCATGCAATGTGTACTTTAATTTATTTTTGCAGCATATGGAAGCCGCCTTCGGGTGTAATTATGTCAGCGTCAAATGCGAAAGTGTGTCTGTTGAAGTTACTCTCAATATGCTTTTGTTATTACTGAAAAAACGCGAGTCCAATCAGCAAAATCGCCTTCCTCAATGTTTGTGTAGATGTCAAGAAAAATTTTCAGATACTTCTGGGAGTTTCCGGAAGATGAGTCAAAAGCCGAGTTTCAGAACTTTGGGAGCGGCTTAATGAATCAGCAGCTAGGCACGCGTTTTATAAAGTTAATCTTTGGGCTGAAACAATCGCTTAGTCGAGAACACAAGGAATTGATGACTGCTGCTGGCGTTGCAGTCTGCGTCCTGTTTTTGCGCTCTATTGGATTATTACAATCCTTAGAGTTGGCAGGTTTGGATCAATTTTTTCGCTGGCGTCCAAATGAACCGCCAGAAGAACGTATCACTCTTGTTGTGATTGATGAAGCTTATTTAGACCAAGTGCGTTCGTGGCCAATTCCAGATCGGAATATTGCTCAGTTGTTGCAAAAATTAAACGTCCACAAACCCCGTGCTATTGGCTTGGATATTTACCGAAATTTGCCAGTAGAGCCTGGTAATGAAGAACTACGTAAAGCTTATAAGTCAATACCAAACTTGATTGGTATTGAACTACTGGCAAATGAAAAAAACAAAAACCTTACTGTTTTACCTCCACTAGGACTCGATAATAATCAAGTGGGTTTTAACAACGTGCTGTACGATCCTGATGGGAAAGTACGTCGCAGCTTGTTGTATTGGCACGTCGAGGATAAAGTACACGAAAGTTTTGCCTTGAAGCTGGCTTTATTGTATTTAAAATCAGACGACATTACTCCTACCCAAGCAAAAAGCAACCCTGAGTATTTGCAATTAGGTAAAGCAGCCTTTACTCGTTTTGAGGCTAATGATGGCGCTTATGTCGGAGCTGATGCTAGAGGCTACCAAATTTTGTCCAATTTTCCCAAGCCGAAATTTCAAAATCCATCTGTAGAATTTTCTCATTTTCGCCAGGTATCGATGAGCGATGTACTCGCAGAGAAAGTCCCAGAAAACTTAATTAAAGATCGGATTATACTTATTGGCTCCACTGCACCCAGTCTCCAGGATTTTGTATTTATTCCCTATTCCAGCGGTTTGATGGGTACGGCAAAGCCTGTGGCTGGTATTCAATTACAAGCTTATTTTATTAGTGAGTTAATCTCAGCGGCTCTTGAAGGAAGACCTTTACTCAAAGTCTGGCCCGAATTACTGGAATACTTGTGGATTTTTGTTTGGTCTTATGTGGGGGCTGTCACCACATGGCGGATACGAGACGCAACTAAAAGTTTTCTCAGTATCCTCGTTTCTTGTTTTGTATTGACCCTCAGTGCCTATGGAGCTTTTTTATCCGGTTGGTGGGTACCGCTGATTCCGGGGCTGTTTACCTTTGGGATTTCAGCTATTTGGATGACGAGCCATATCGCTCATATGCAGGGAGAGTGGAAACGCTCTAAGGAATTTCTGCATCACGTCATCAACACAATTCCCGATCCTATTTTTGTGAAAAATGAACAACATCAGTGGATCGTTTTAAATGAGGCGTATTGTCGATTTATCGGTTATCCGAATAAGTTGTTAATTGAAAAGTCAGATTATGATTTTTTCCCTAAACATGAAGCCGATGTATTTCGACAACAGGATGAGTTGGTTTTTCGGACTCAGCAAGCCCACGAACACGAAGAAGAATTTACAAATGCGGATGGTCAGACTCATCAAATTGCCACTAAGCGATCGCTCCACAAAGACTCGGCTGGCAATTTCTTTTTAGTTGGGGTAATTCGAGATATCACTCAACGCAAGTTGATGGAGGAACAACTCAAGCGGACTGCTGCTGAGTTATTTCGCTCTAACAATGAATTAAAACTCAAAGAAGACCATTTGCGTTATTTAGCATATCACGATCCCCTGACAGGTTTATCCAATCGCAAATTTTTTGCGGAACAACTTTACGAGTCGTTACACTGGGCACAACACAATAACTTGTTGCTGGGACTGCTGTTTATCGATTTAGATGGGTTTAAGCAAGTTAATGATACTCTAGGGCATGAGATAGGCGATCGCCTGCTGATGACCATCGCTGGGCGACTAAGCAACTCTTTACGCGCTAGTGATACAGTTTCTCGCTTGGGTGGCGACGAATTTACTGTGATCTTACGAGCAATTCCCAATGTCCAGGTGGCTGCTAAAGTCGCTGAAAAAATTTTAAGCAGCATTACCAGACCAATTGTTTTGGATGGGTATGCAATCCGAGTCTCTGCCAGTATTGGCATTAGTGTCTATCCATACAACAGCCAAGATAGTGAAACTTTGATGAAACAAGCAGATGCAGCAATGTACCGTGCAAAACGCCTGGGTAAAAATCGCTACGAATTTGCTTAAATAATCAAGAATTTACCTTGCAATTCTTCTATATGCAGTAAATATTTTTACTATCCAAGTAAGAACGTGGACTGGAAATATATGGAAAGCACTGTTTTGCAAAAGCATTGCATACAGCTACAGAGGTAGTTTTTTAGCCCTAATTCAAACCTAGCAAGGCTTTTGGAACTGAAAACTAAACCTGAGAAAAGGGTTAAGAAAGAAAGTAGTCATTATCAGTAATTAAAAAATCTAATTTTATCTAGCAAGTATTTTTACTTGAAAATACATACCTATACTTAGGCAAATAATTACGAAAATTCATAGTTCAATAGTTACTGTAATCCTTGTAATCTAAGAATTGCAGGATTTTAATTTTATATATCTTCACTTTTGTTAAATTATTACTATACAAAATTTAAAGTATTATTTTATAGCTTTCTGGGATAACTATTTTTTGAACTTAGTGTTTATACTTAAAATTATTAAGATATTATTAATAAATAGTGAACTGGGTAAACTTATTATGGGAATTCATCAAGATATCTAACTTTAGACTGATGCAGAAACGGGACATTTAGGAATATTCCTTAAGGATTAAAACTATTTAATACCAGCAAATTAACGATAAACTGCAAAATAATAGGGCAATTACTTGTCTGTTGGCAGCAGAAAATAATAATTTTGGAATATTCTCAAGCAAGCTACGTAAATATACGTACTTTAATAAGAGTTGCTTCTCCAGAAAAAACTAGTAAATTTACTGATGATTATGAAAATTAACTTGGGAATCACAAAATTTATGATATTCTGTATAGGTGCTTACATACTAGTACCAAAAGTTGTGGGTTACGTAGGTGTATTCAGTAGTGCAAGTGGTAGTAGTCTTGACCCTAATGCCAGCAACACCTTAATTGCCCGCAAAGTAAATTCTCAGGATTTAAAAGATACATATATCCCACCAAATTATGGTGGACCTGACAGTCAGCATGGTAGTGGTACTCGTTAAGTATCGGGGGATGAGGGGGATGAGGGGGATGAGGGAGACAAGGAGATAATAAGTCTCTTCCCCTTGTCCCCATGCCCCATGCCCAATGCCCAATGCCCAATGCTCCATGCCCCATACCCTATACCCTATACCCATTATCTAATACTGGGGATTTCCACCAGTGGCGTGTTTGTACAAGTGTGTGGACTCGCCGATTTGAATCTGGTTGAGGGTAATCTAGGCGGTAGTGTCCGCCCCGGCTTTCGGTTCTAAAGGCGGCACTTTTGAGAATTAAATGGGCTACATCTAATAAATTGCGGGTTTCTGCCCAAAGTCGCAACTGTGCTTCAACGTCTGGGAGGTCAAAAGTAGCTGGTTCTGCTGGAGGTAAAGCTAGCAAAAATTGGGTTAAAGGCAAGGCAGCCAAATCTTGCTGCCATGATTCTACAGTGGCGATCGCAGTTTCTAATCCTGACTGTTCCCGGCAAATACCAGCATGTTGCCACACTAGACGGGGTAACTTTTCTCTGAGGGTTTCTAGTTGTGTTTGCTGAGTCTGCCACTCGCTGGCATTAGCAGTAAATTTCTGCAATGGCAGTTCTGGTGTTTCTAAGGGTAGCCCAGTATTTGCCAACTCAATATTAGCCATCTGGGCACCGAACACAATACATTCTAGTAAGGAATTACTAGCAAGACGATTTGCCCCATGTACTCCGGTACTGGCAGTTTCACCCACTGCATATAAACCAGGAATATTCGTGCGATTCATTAAATCCGTAACAATCCCACCCATCCAGTAATGGGCAGCAGGGGCTACGGGAATTGGTTCACTGAAGACATCAATGCCCCAATGCTGACAAACTTTGATGATGTTGGGAAAGCGATGACGAATCTTTTCGGCGGGAATGGGGCGCATATCTAACCACACATGGGCAGTGGCGAGATCGAGGGCGGTACTTTGTAAATGGCTAAAAATCGCTCTACTAACCACATCTCTGGGCGCTAGTTCACCATCTGGGTGGTAGTCAAAGGCGAAACGCCGCCCTTCGTTATCGACCAAGTGCGCTCCTTCGCCGCGTACAGCTTCACTAATTAGAAAGCGATCGGCACCAGGTTTGGTGAGGGCAGTGGGATGAAATTGGACAAACTCTAAATCTCGGAGGATAGCCCCAGCACGAGCTGCGATCGCTACGCCATCACCTGTACTCACAGCCGGGTTAGTGGTTTGGGCAAATACCTGACCGCCGCCACCCGTTGCCAGTACCACAGCACCAGCTCTTACCCATGTGATTTTCCCTTGATAAAACAGGCTAATTCCTTGAGCGCGATTAGTTTCGGGTTCAATCCACAAACTCAAAGCCAAAGCTTGCTGGATGACTTGAATATTTTGGCGGCGCAGAACTTGGGCGGTGAGGGTGGTGGTAACTTCTCGCCCTGTGGTGTCGGCGGCGTGGAGAACGCGGTGGCGAGAATGGGCGGCTTCCAAAGTTAAAGCCAAAGCTTGACCGTGACGGTCAAAAGCAACTCCCAAGTTAACTAAAGATTGAATGCAGCTAGGGGCATGTTCCGCGAGAAATTCCACAGCGGTGCGATCGCATAAACCCGCACCTGCCCGGATTGTATCTTCAATATGCAGCGTCGGAGAATCTTCCGGGGCAACTGCTGCGGCAATACCACCTTGTGCCCAATCACTGGCGGATAAAGCCACAGTTTCTTTGGTAATCAAGCCGACTCGCAAGGACTCTGGCAGACACAGCGCTGTGTAGAGTCCAGCAGCACCAGCGCCTACTACTAAAACATCAAATTGGCTAGGAGTGTCTATCTGAGGCAAGGTAAGGGGGAGGGGGAGAAGGGGGAGAGGGGGGAGTAGGGGGAGATGAAGGAGTAGGGGAAAATGAGTTACTGGGGGGAGGATGAGGAAGAAAATACTACCTCATCTCCCTTATCTCCCTCATCCCCCTTATCTCTAATAGAATATCCCACTCCCTAGAATCAGGAGTGGGCTGCTATTTGCTACATTACCTGCAATGTGCAGTTATCTGTAGATGCCGTTGTTAAAGCGATCGTCTCCCTCGTTGAAGGCAGACTCTGGTTCTGTCACGGCAAAGTGATCGAAGTTGGCTTGCAGGGTTTGTTTTTGGCGATCGCTCAATCCTTCAATATTCAATACATCGTCTACGCTTTGGTAGGGAGCATTCTTGATGATCAGCTTCGCAAGGGTGGGATAAAGCCCCGGATACTGTTGAAAAGCTCGGACGTTGGTATTATTCAAATCAATTTTTTTACCGAATTCCGTTGCTAGCTTTTTATCTGCGCTATTCTGCCGTTCAATTGCCAAAACTGGCACTTGGGGAAAAGCAAAACTGTTGAAACTAGCAGCTTGGGCTATCTGAGTTGTTCCCAGCCATCCCCAGCAACCAAGTAACAAACTAAACACTGTTAATAAACGCACCAATCCTTTCACGATTTTCTACCTCTTTCCATCAAACAGAAATAAAAGTTTTAAGCCAACAGGTGTCAGTGGTCATTAGTCACTTGTACTAAGCGAACGCGAGTGCGTCTTTGTTAGGAGAAGCCGAAGTATTGGTCATACCCTGCGGTTTCGCCTTTAGGCGTTCTCGCAAGAGTAACCGCTAATGCGTCTACCTTAGAGGACAAAGGACAAAAGACAAAATCTGATAGCTTAATCAACACAGCAGTCATCAGAAACTAATATACAGCGTATTAATGTCCACAATATTTACTGTTACTGGGTTTGACTGTACTTTTACTAAAAATATTTCCCAGTGCCAAGAGTGCTTGCTCCAGCCACAATAGCCTTGCATCTATAGACTACGGTATCATTCTGGGCTGCACAAAATCTTTTTGGGTGGCTGATTCTATATCCCAAGCGGATAGGAGATTTTGGGATGTCCAATGCCGTCAAATCCAGCTAAGGCGAGTTTATGCTGCGGGATGATTATTGTAATATTTCTTAACTAAACAATAGACCTCTTGCATAAATCACAAAGTTTGAACCCCACCCCACTTGTCGGGTGTGTTAGGCGTAAGCCCTAACGCACCAAACTCTTAAGAATGGTGCCGTACTCTCGCCGATAACGCATCCTACGTATCTGAATTTTGAATCGTATCTCAATTCTGAATTCTGAATTCTGCCGTATTTTCACGCTGCGATCGCCGCTAGCAAAAATAAGCTGTCTACCAAAATTGTGCTTAAAACTGCGCCACCAAAGGCATACCAGTGTTTTTGGGTTCGCCCTAAAGATAAAATTCCCACACTTAACAGCACTAGGGCGAGAATTATTGCCCAAGCTTGTCCCCACGGTGTTTCTACTTGTATTAAAGCATTATGTAAAATTTGTGACGCACTATTTGCATCTGCTCTCATGATTTGCCGCCAATGAGGCATCAAATCCACAATATAAAAATATACGTCAGTTAAAACTGTACCGAATAAAGAACCTAAATAAAACCAGTTACCCACCTTGCCCCAATTTTTTGCCAAGCACCAACAAGCAAATGGTAAGCCGATAGACTCTATCGGTAAGTGCCATAAAGGTTCCCAACGTAACCAACCCCAATAGATTGCTCCTGCTAACCAACTCCAGCTAAACCCGAAAAGCAAATCTCCCCAGACATATGTTGCGGGATGTGACATTAATCGAAAACTTAGCCACACCCAAAATGCTGTCAGCGCTAAACTCAAACTTGGTAGCGATCGCACTATTGGTGCTTCTATAAATACTGGTACTGATACCAAAAATACTGCTGCCGCAAATACCAGCCATGTTTGTCGAGAAGGGATAGATAAAGGCAGAGAGGGAGAAGATGAGAGTGTAGATTCCAATTTTTTGATATCCCCGTGCTTCGTATTAGATACATCAAACTCAGTATCCAGAGGAGGGATAGAAGCGGTGTAGGAGGATAATGTATTATTAATCAAAGTTTTTAATATTTGTTACTAAACTTTATCTTATTTAAGATATCACACTTTCAAATCCCCCCCTGGGGCATTTAAATTATACTGAAATTTCGGCAAGGGCTGGCATCGTCGAAGAGGACAAGGGGACGAGGGGAGAAAGGGACAAGGGATTACAGAGAGTTGAGAGGTAAAATTTAATAGCTAAAAAGTGAATCGCATCAGTTTGCTAAATATTAAAGTTTGATGAACTCCCAAAATTACGTTGACTTATTGAGATGGGTGTAAGAACATGGTCAGCGTCTTGGATGATGTTAGCGGCCTTAAAAATTGAATTTTCTACAAAATTGGGTGCAGTCAAGAGTATAGAAAGCAACATCATCATCTCTATAACAGGAAAAAGGTATTGATTAGATATGGAATTTATTCAAGCTTTTATTTTGGGTATTGTTCAAGGTATTACGGAGTTCTTGCCAATTAGCAGCACTGCACATCTGCTGATTGTGACAAAGGTATTTGGTTGGAAAGAACTAGGTTCTAAAGATTTTGTTGATGCGATTCAATTTGGCAGTGTTATAGCGATTTTATTGTACTTTTGGTCGTTGATTTCTAGTGTTATCAAAGGTGGAATCCAAGCACTAAAACAGAAAGATTGGGAACGCGAGGAATGGAAAATTATTGTAGGTATTGCAGTGGGAACAATACCTGCTTTAATTGTCGGTTTTATTTTGAAAGACATTATCCCTGAGAGTGCCTTAATTATTGCCATTATGTCGATTATCATGGCACTTTTACTAGCTTTTGCCGAAAAAATCGGCACTCGTAAACGAGGTTTTAATTCATTGCAAATTCGGGATGGGATTTTAGTGGGATTGGGACAAACACTCGCTTTGATTCCTGGTGTTTCTCGTTCTGGTTCGACGTTGACGACTGCGTTATTTTTAGGATTAGAACGGGATACAGCGGCGAAATTCTCATTTTTATTAGGATTTCCAACTCTTACCATTGCAACCCTATATAAAAGTCTGAAAATCTTCAAATTATTTCAAGCCCAACAGTTACCAGATAACATTGTTGCACTGTTAATTGTAGGGATTATTTCCACCTTTATTTTTTCCTATCTATCAATTGCATTCTTGATCAAATACTTACAAACTAAAAACACTTTGGTTTTTGTTTGGTATAGATTAGCATTCGGTAGTGCTATCTTATTGGCGATCGCAGCAGGTTGGCAAGGATAATTAGATAATAGTCATTAGTCCTTAGTTATTTGTCTTTCGTCCAAAGCAAATGACTAATGACAAATGACAAATGATTAACGACCAATGACTACCATTCAACCCGCCCGTATTACCAGAGTACTACCTGATTCCATAGCCGCTGAAATTGGCTTTGAAGCGGGAGATGCGATCGTTGCTATCAATGGTACGCATCCCCGTGATTTAATTGATTATCAATTTTTATGTGCTGATGAAGTTTTAGAACTAGAAGTTTTAGACGGTGCTGGTAAAACACATCACATTGAAATCGAAAAAGACTACGACCAAGACTTGGGACTAGAATTTGAAACTGCCCTTTTTGATGGCTTAATTCAGTGCAATAACCGCTGTCCATTTTGCTTTATCGACCAACAGCCACCAGGTAAGCGTTCTAGTTTGTATTTGAAAGACGACGATTATCGTCTGAGTTTTTTATACGGTTCTTATCTTACCCTCACCAATTTACCAGAAAAAGAATGGCGGCGCATTGAACAAATGCGTTTATCTCCGTTGTATGTTTCCGTTCATTCTACGGAGGCTGAAATCAGAATTAGATTACTAAAAAATCCCCGTGCGGGACAAATCTTGCAACAACTCAAGTGGTTTCAACAAAGGCGACTACAAATTCATGCCCAAGTCGTTGTTTGTCCCGGCATAAATGATGGCCAACATCTCGAACAAACTCTCAAAGATTTAGCCTCCTTTCATACTGGAGAAGTGCCTACGGTGGCGTCGGTGGCTGTTGTACCGGTTGGGTTGACACGGTTTCGTCCCCAAGAAGATGAACTCACACACGTAACTAGGGAAAAAGCCAAAGAAGTGATTTCCCAAGTCAAAATGCTTTCGCAAGAATTTCGTCAAAAATTCGACTCTAGCGTTGCTTGGTTAGCTGATGAGTGGTTTTTGATTGCAGGTGAGGAATTACCAAGCGAATCTGAATATGAAGAATATCCCCAAATTGATAACGGTGTTGGTTCGATTCAATTATTTCTCAAAGAATTTGCCACCGCAGCGACAGAATTACTACCGCCAAAAATCTATCCTCAGAGAAAGTTTACTTGGGTAGTAGGTAACACCGTCGAAAAAGCATTTCAACCGATTTTGAAGCGTTTAAATTTGGTTGAAGGTTTAGAAGTAAATATGCGTGCTTTATCTAGTGATTACTGGGGACAAGATATTAGTGTGACGGGATTACTAACTGGTCATGACTTGCTTTTAAATTTAGCAGGGCAAGATTTAGGTGATGGTATTTTGCTGCCAAAGGTCATGTTAAAGCATGGTGAGTTGGTATTTTTAGATGATATAGGTGTTGAAGAATTAGCAAGCAAATTGAAGACAAATATTTTACCAGTAGCGGGCGTTGAAGATTTAATTAATACCTGTATTAGTTAACTTATTTTGTTAACTCTTTAGCCTATACAATTTAAAAAGATTGTGCAACTTCTGTTAGTTGGTGTTTAGAAAAAAAATTTTTTGCCTAGTTTTTTGATCCCTTCTGTTGTAGACTGGGAGTCAGTAAGTAAATAGAACAATAGCGTGCAGATAATTAAACTAGTCAGCTAATCAAAGCTAACTAGTTAATGATTTTGGATTTTGGATTTTGAATTTGTTTCACCCACCAGGGCGAATTATGAGCCAAAAAAATCTAAAACAGGCTTTTCTTCAATCTAAAATTCCAGCCAAAAGCAAAACGAGCTTAATTCATTACCCCTTTTAAGCCACTTGCCTCAATAGAATTGAGAGCAAGCAGTCCACAAACTGCACGTGTTTGTGTGGTCAATCTTTAAATAGATAGCTTCTTTGGTTAGTCATACAGCAGAATTCAGAATTCAGAAGTCAGAATTCAGAATTAAAACAAGCTTTATGCTTGGTTTTGAAGCTGAAGTTGTGTTCTTTCCCAAATCTGAATTTAGTGTATTTAGGCTATCCCTCTAAATACGAAGTTTCATCAATTGAGTGACCTGATTAAGTCTACCTAGTCCAAGGCTTTGGACTAAAACTCATTTTTTTGCATCTAAGATTTTGGATGTGAGATTCCAAGTTTACAACCCCAAATTTGTAAGCTTGTTGCCCACTTTTACGTTTGATTGAATCTGATGACTGATTTTAACTTCATCTTAACTATCTGTATTGTAGCGGTAGGCTATCTATCTAGCATTTACCTATGGATAGAGTTTTCTCAGAACTCAAATGACTGATTTGATAGCTACAACAACCCTAAGAGTACAGAAGTAAGCAGATACGTAGGGTGCGTTACGCTGTCGCTAACGCACCATTATTAAGGATTCGGTGCGTTACGCGAAACGCTAACGCACCCTACAAATACTTGAGAAATGCTTAGTTTTTTACCAGAAATTATTACCAACAGAGAACTACAAATTGGGTTCATAGGTTTAGTAATAGGATTTTGCATATTTCTATTTGGTCGTCTCATGGTTTCGTTGGCAAATTTACTTGTGAACAGATTGAATTTTCTGCCAATTACTGATGTCTATCGAAAATTAATTAAGCCAAATCAAGACTTATTAATTGTGGTAACGGGAATTGCGATTTTTGAGTTGATTGTATCCTTCTTGCCTCAAAATCGCTGGACAAATCCACTAGAAATTATTGTTAGCTTAGTTTTGGCGATCGCAGTTAGTTGGTTAGCTTCACAAATCTTTCAAAAATTCTTTGATTTTTATTTATTAAATGCTGCTTTCAAAAGTGGACAAAAAATCAGCGGTGAGCTACTAATCCTCTTCAAATGGGTTGCTAATCTCATCATTATCTTTTTAGCAATTCTCATCTATGCCCAAACACATCAAATCAATCTTTTAGGATTGCTAGCAAGTTTAGGAATTGGTGGTTTAGCAGTAGCCTTTGCTGCTCAAAAAACCCTGGAACAAGTTTTAGGTGGTATTGTTCTTTATCTCGATCGCCCTTTT
Organism: Desmonostoc geniculatum HA4340-LM1; assembly: GCA_019359545.1. Classification (GTDB taxonomy): domain Bacteria; phylum Cyanobacteriota; class Cyanobacteriia; order Cyanobacteriales; family Nostocaceae; genus Nostoc; species Nostoc geniculatum. The sequence goes on from JAHHHB010000038.1 coordinate 20,193, forward strand.
GTAATTGATGATTATATTGGTCTTCCTGATGGTACTTTTGGGCGAGTTGAATCTATAGGATTCAGATCTACCAGAATTAGAACATCTGGGAAGGGAACTGTGATGATAGTTCCAAATAGTTCTCTGACTCAACTGAATATTGAGAACTTTACTGGTGCAAAGAAAGTGATGTCTATTCTTTATTTGACCTTTCACCAAACACTTAGCAGTGAAGAACGGGCATTAATTCGTCAAGTTATTCTAGATAGCACGAATGGTATATTTGGTATTGATTCTCGGAATACAGAAGTGACTTTTAAAGCTATCAATAATTTATTAGATACAGAAAAAACCCAAGCACAAGTTACTTTCTTTATCTTAGGTTCTGGAGATGTGTCGATGGAATTACGTCGTCAACTCCTAAATATGGCAACTCAAAGCATCACTGACTGTCTAAAAGAATATGGCATTGCTTTTGATATCGAAGAACCAACAATTTATGTTGACTCGCCCATTACCATTTAGAAGTGATGAAAAATATTTCACAGATAATTCTGGAATTTCTGCAACGTGATAGCACAATATCAGCGCTGTCTAATTTTGGAGTATTTCTAATTTTTATTCTCCTATCTTTGCTGGTAGGACGATATACCCCGACATTCTTACGAATTATCATTCGACGTTTTGCACCGCAGCAAGTTGCTAGTATTTATAACAATTTAATTGACCCAATTAGAAATCTATTTAGAATCACAGGTAGTTTAATTCTCATTTCATTCTCTTTAGCGTGGATTGTCGAATATCAATCTATCTATAAATTTCTTTCGACGATTATAGATTTAGCTGTAATTCTTAGCATGGCTTGGTTGTCCTCTCGCTTATTCCGACAGTTCATTCGAGCCTATGGAATTGAGCTAGTGCGTAAGTTTGGTAGAGAAGTAGATGAATTACTTTTAGTTTTTGAAACCCTAGCAAATGTCATCATTGGATTTATTGCTGTATTGGCTTTTGCTCAAAGTCAAGAATTTAATCTAATTGGATTATTAACTGGTTTAGGAATTGGGGGATTAGCTGTAGCTTTTGCTGCTCAAAAAACCCTAGAACAGTTGTTAGGAACAATTGTATTGTATTTGGATCGTCCGTTTGTTCCGGGAGAATATATTCGTTTGCAGAAATCTCAACAAATTCCTGAAGGTTTGTTTGGGCGAGTTGAATCAATTGGTATTCGTTCAACTAAAATTCGTACTGCTGCTAAAAGCACTTTGTCTATTATTCCGAATTCAATATTGGCAAACTTAGAAATTGAAAATATTACTAGAGGTAAGAAAATTATGGTTTTACTTTACCTCGATTTTTTAGAACTGCTGCAAGAACGAGAACAAGCTTTGGTTGAGCAGGTAATTGTTGAAAGTACTAACTCCCTATTTGGTATCGATCCAGGCAGCACTAGTATTACTTTTTTAAATCACAACGAACAAAAGCAAATAACTCGAACAAGAATCACATTCTTTATCTTGGGTTCTAGTGAAAATTCTCTGCAATTACGCAAGCGCTTATTGGAATTGGCAAATGAAAAAATTTCTAAACAGTTAGTGAAGAACGGAATTAATTTCACAATGCAAGAGCCGACAATTTATGTGGAATCGCCTGTAACTATTTGAGTATCAAGGTTGGGATATTTGACCGTATTTGATACGCTAGATTAATTAAGCGTATTTATTAAGTAGCTTTACGAATAGTCTATTACGTATTAATGAATTATGATTAACTAAGTGAGTTAATTAATAATTAAGTAAGGAGTGACTGGTGAAGCATCAGGAAAACCCAAAAGATATAAATTTAGAAATTAAAGAAACTAGAAAGTTATTGATTTTAGGGTTGGAAATTTTAATTTTAAATTTATTTAGTATTTTACCAGTAAACGCGGCAACAGAAGAACCTGTATTGAGCGTAGTGCATAGCCAAGAAAATGCGAATCAATGGACAGGGATAACCGATCGCCTACAAACAATTGGGGTGAAATATTGTGTAATTCCTCTAGATAATGTAAGGAGTGCGGCGGATTGGGGCGATCGCCGGATATTATTTTTGCCCAACGTCGAGACATTAACCCCAAGCCAAGCGATCGCTTTAGAAGAATGGATGAGTAAAGGAGGGCGTTTAATTGCCAGTGGCCCTGCGGGTAGTTTATCAGCCCCAGGAGTGCGCCAGTTATTGCGATCGCTCTTAGGAGGTTACTGGGGATTCAGCCTCAGCGGCACAGAAGAAATCAAACCTGCAAAAACCAAACTCCCAGGATGGGCAAGTGAAACTGCACTCTTTGGCAAAGTACGCGGTGGTGCTGTAATTCCCAACGATATGGGTGCCCAATCTCCTGCCATTTGGAATTCCAAAGATAATCCTGCCGCAGTAGTCACAACTGAACGTTCCACATTTTTAGGCTGGCGCTGGGGAACAGATACAGCCTCAGCAGCAGAATTAGATAATGCTTGGCTAAAAACTACCGTCAATTACTACTTGATGGCACCAGCACCATCAAATCGCATGAAAAAAATAGAAGGAGCTTCTCAAAGCTGCTCTACCACAGTGGCGACGGTAGCGGGGCAGGGGGCAGGGGGCAGGGGGCAGGGGGGCAGGGGGGCAGAGGAGCAGGGGGGCAGGGGGGCAGGGGGGCAGGGGGGCAGGGGGGCAGAGGAGCAGAGGGGCAGTTTATCTCCCTCATCTCCCTCATCTCTCTCATCTCCCTCATCCCCCTCATCCCCAACTCCTCCTCCAAAAACTGCCACTGCTCCCCAACCGAGGCCGCTTCCTGTAGTCAAACCGCCAACTTCCCAAGAGGCCATTGACCAATTAGAAGAAGCGGTGCGTTTGGATGTTGTACCCAACTCCAATCAGCCGATTACTCAAAACGAAGCGATCGCTCTCCAGCAAGAGTTAGAAAATCTCATTGGTCGGGTGGAAAGCGCCAATTTAGCCGTATCAGCCAATGCTGCTAATCTAGCGGAGGCTTCTACAAATTCAGAGAGCATAGATGTCCAGTCTGTCAAACAGGAAACACAATTAGCCTCAACCAGCCCAGGGGCACTAGTAACCAGCAAAGAGCAAGCCTTGGCACAGGCAAAAGTAATTGCCAAAAACTTACCCCAATTGATTGCCGAAAAAAATTACGCTTTGGCTCGTCAGCAATGGCTAATTGCCAAGAGAATTTTGTGGCAACAGTTTCCTGTAGATCGCAGACTAGCTCAGCCAGAAATCCGGGCGGTTTGGTTAGATCGGGGGACAATTGTCCGTGCTGGTAGCAAGGCGGGACTAGCCGAGATTTTTGACCGACTGGCAGCAACCGGGATTAATACCATCTTTTTTGAAACTGTTAACGCTGGCTACACAATTTATCCCAGCCAAGTCGCCAAAGAACAAAACCCATTAATTCGTGGTTGGGACCCTTTGGCAGATGCAGTCAAACTAGCCCATGAGCGGGATATGGAATTACACGCTTGGGTTTGGACTTTTGCGGCTGGTAACCAACGTCACAATGAAATTATCAAAGTTAATCCTAATTACCCAGGGCCAGTACTGGCTGCTCATCCCGATTGGGCAAACTACGATAACCAGGGCAACATGATTCCCGTTGGTCAGACTAAGCCATTCTTCGACCCAGCTAACCCCGAAGTGCGCCAGTATTTACTCAAGCTGTATGAAGAAATCGTCACCCGTTATGACGTGGACGGTCTACAGCTAGATTACATTCGTTACCCCTTCCAAGACCCACTTGCAGGTCGAACATACGGTTATGGTAAAGCTGCAAGAGCGCAGTTTCAGCAACTCACTGGTGTAGATCCACTAAATATTTCTCCTAGCCAACCAGAACTGTGGCAAAAGTGGACGGCATTTCGTACCGAGCAAGTTGATAGCTTTGTTGCTCAGCTATCACAGCAGTTGCGACAAAAGCGAGCAAATTTAATTTTGTCAGTTGCAGTCTTTCCTTTGCCACAAATAGAACGGGTTGAAAAAATTCAACAAAACTGGGAAATTTGGGCAAGGCGAGGGGATGTAGATTTAATCGTTCCCATGACTTATGCTCTGGATACATCGCGCTTTCAACGACTGGCTCAACCCTGGATTGCCTCCAAACAATTGGGGGCTACCTTGTTAGTACCAGGAATTCGCTTACTTTCTTTGCCAACAATTGGAGCATTCGACCAACTGCAATTGGTAAGGGATTTGCCGGTTAGTGGTTATGCACTCTTTGCCGCCGAGAATTTTAACAATGAACTCCAAAAACTTTTTATTAGCACCCAAGGTAGAGTTCAATCCACAACAACTGAACCTATTCCTCACCGCCAGCCTTTTCAAACCGCTGCCATTCGTTATGCTGCGCTGCAACGAGAATGGAAATTTGTTTGGCAAAATGAGCAATTGCCAATGCCTGCCCGAACAATTTCAGATTTTTACAACCAGGCAGAAGTTTTACGCACTGCTTTAAATCAACTTGCGATCGCCCCTTCTGCGAGTAAATTACTAGTAGCCAGAGCCTCCCTGACTCGCTTCCAGTCTCAATTTCGAGTATTGATGAAGGAAGAAATCAAGTCAAATTCCTATCAGGTCAAAGTCTGGGAAAATCGCCTTGTAACCATAGAAAGGCTGTTGCGTTACGGCGAAAGGCGGGTAGGGTTGCGTTAATCGGGGAGTGGGGAGTTAAGAGTTAAGAGTTATTCTCCCCTATCTCCCCACTCCCTACTCCCCAATCCCCAGCTAACGCAGAAACCCCTTTGTATTTCTTAACACTATTTTTCCAGTATTTATACTTCAAAGATTACTAACTTTTTCACGTCAAAATATTAGAAAATGCTTAAGTGAGCAGCTTTAGATAACTATCGTTTGATGATAGCTATAGTAATAATCTATGCAAGCTTTATCTCAGTTTCTCAGGCTAGAAAGCTTAGAGTCAGTAATAGACTGTTCGCCGCTAATGGTTGTGCCGGAAACACCACTATCAGATGCGATCGCTCTGATGGCAACACAGAGCAAAAGTGTCTTGGTCGGTTCTTGTTCACAGTTAGTGGGATGCTTCACAAAGCATGATATTGTACAGCTAATAGCTTCAGGGACTGACTTGAAAACAGCCAAGATTTCTGAGGTGATGCATACCTCGGTGAAAACATTGAAGGTGTCAGAATTTCAGGAAATGTCCTGTGCCCTATCACTCTTATGCCAGCAGCAGTTGGATCTACTGCCAGTTGTGGATAACCAAGATAAAGTTATCGGTATCATCACTCCTGAGAGTATTTGTCAAGCACTGGCACAAGAAATAGAGAAAACTACAGATAACAACAAGCAAACTGAAGAACAACGGCGTTTGCTAGAGTCAGCAGCAGTGAAGAATGAATCTGAAAAAATTCACGAATGCACTGAGATTGACGAGGATACCACGGCTTTTGAGGAACTATGTGAAAGTGAACAGCACTTTTGCATCATAGCTGATACAGTACCTATGCTGATTTGCATGTCAGATAGTGACATTTTAGGAAATTTTTTTAATCAATCTTGGCTAGAGTTTACTGAACGAACCCTAGAACAGAAAGTAGGTATTGGTTGGTGGACACAAGGTGTTTATTCACAAGATGTCCAAAACGATATTGTTAATATTGGTTCTTTTAAGTTAAAACATAGGATTTTCTTTCAGGGGCAATGGTCTAAGTACAAATGGTTACATAGACGCGCCATAGTACCTAAAGACACGACAAGCAAAGCCGGAACGGGTAAATTAGAGTATAGACCCACATCCTTTGATTTAGTCAAATACTGCCAACAGTTGCTGGAAGAAATACAGATGAATCTCAACAACCAGCGCTTGATTTCTTTCACCAGTCAATATGAATCCATGCCTTGCTGTATGGATGAAAAATTGTTGGGACATATTTTGAATAACTTACTATCAAATGCAATTAAATATTCCCCAGATGATAGCATTGTCAAATTTAGTCTCAGTTGCCAAAATGGGCAAGCATTATTTGAAATTCAAGATTGGGGAATTGGCATTCCAGAAAAAGATCTACCGTTCCTGTTTGAATCGTTTCACCGCGCCAGTAATGTCGGCAATATACTAGGCACTGGATTAGGAATGGCAATTGTCAAAAAGTGCATAGAGATCCATAAAGGTAAAATTTTTGTCACAAGTACAGTGGGTTTGGGCACTAAGTTTACTGTGATTTTATCATTAAATAATAAAATATAAATAGAGGTTAATTATGCAGAAAATTTTAATCATTGAAGATGAAGAATCAGTCCGAGAAAATATTTTAGATCTCCTAGAAGCTGAAGATTTTGAAACAATTGCTGCTGCCAATGGCAGAATCGGGGTAGATTTGGCTATTTCCGAAGTTCCCGATTTAATTTTGTGTGACATGATGATGCCAGAACTTGACGGTTATGGCGTGCTAACAGCATTACGTCAAGACCCAACAACAGCAACAATTCCCTTCATTTTTCTCACTGCAAAATCTGCAAAGTCTGACTTCCGTCGAGGTATGGATATGGGTGCAGATGACTATATAACTAAGCCATTTACTCGGACTGAGTTATTAAGTGCCATTATGAATAGGTTGGAAAAGCACGCTACTTTAAAAAGATATTTATCTCCTCAGACTGCAATTCACAAATTGTCGCCGAAAATGCAGTTGTTAGAAATTAGCTTACATCGGGCAATCAAACAACATAAATTTCAAGAATTTGAGATTTATTATCAACCAATAGTAGATATTGCTTCTGGAAAGATAGTAGCCACTGAAAGTTTATTGCGTTGGCAAAGTCCGGAAATGGGCATAATTTATCCAACAGAATTTATTCCCTTAGCAGAGTCTACAGGTTTAATTGTTCCCATTGGAAAATGGGTATTAAAAAGAGTCTGCGAACAAATTAAAAGCTGGCGAGATGCCGGAATTTATTCATTGAATATTGCTGTAAATTTATCCGTTATTGAATTTAATCAACCAGATTTTATTGAGGAAATAGTAACTTTTATAGAAACTAATGATTTGCAAGCAAATTACCTAGAATTAGAACTTACTGAAAGTATGATTGTGCAAGATGTAAATAGTGCGATCGCTACTATGAAAAAATTGCGCTCTCTGGGTGTGAAAATAGCGATCGATGATTTTGGTACAGGCTACTCTTCTTTAATTTATTTGAAAAGTTTACCAATTAATACTTTAAAAATCGACCGTTATTTTATTCATAATGTTGCCACCGACCCCCAAAAATCAGCCATTACTAAAGCATTAATTCAAATGGCTCATAACCTCAACCTAAATGTAGTTGCTGAAGGCGTAGAGGCAGAAGCAGAACTAGCTTTTTTGCGCCAACACAACTGTAATTCTATGCAAGGTTTTCTATTTAGTCGTCCATTACCAGCAGCCGAATTTGAAAATTTTTTATTGACAAATAAATGTTTATATGTGTGAAGATTAGGGACTGGGTATTGGGTACTGGGGATTGGAAAATAGTATTTCTAATCCCCAGTCTCCAATCCCCAATACCCAGTCCCTTCAAAAAAAATCGGACTTTAGGCTGGCGACAACCATCAAGTCTCAAGTCTACAGTATAAAAACTGTGTATAGTGTTTACCGCCATGAAAGTTCCTGCGCGTTTCTTGCTGCCAGTTTTTTTACTCAGCTTGGTAGCAGCCTGCAATCAGACTCGCGCCTCCTCAGATAATCCACCACTGCAAACATCTGTACCTAATACTGAACTGGTACAAAATCCTACACAAACAAAAAATATCATCCGGACTGAAGTATTTTCACCTAAACCTATCCGAATCAATCTGAAGAACTTACCGGCACCCTTCGCAACAGAAAGCGCTTCCAAGCGGCCTGAGGTTGTGCCCGTTCCCCAAGACCCGGTATTACGGGTACCACCAGGCTTTACGGTTAATGTCTTTGCCGAAGGTCTAAATGCCCCACGCTGGCTAGCTTTAACCCCAGGTGGTGATGTACTGGTAACTGAAACTGGGCAAAACCGCATTCGTCTGTTGGGCGATCGCAATGGTGATGGTGTAGCTGAAGTTCGACAAACCTTTGCTACAAGGGATAACGGACTCAATCGACCCTTTGGTATGGCTTTTGCAGGTGATTCCTTCTTTCTGGGGAACACAGATGCTGTATTGCGTTTTCCCTATACTCAAGGCCAAAATCAGATTACAGGTAACGGGCAAAAAATTGCTGACTTACCTGCTGAAGGTTATAACAATCATTGGACACGCAATGTTGTTGTCTCGCCCGATGGGAATAAATTGTATGTTTCAATCGGTTCAGGAACCAACGTGGATGAAGAACCCCTACCACGGGCTTCGGTGCAGGTGATGAATTTGGATGGTTCTGGGCAGCAGACTTTCGCCTCCGGTTTGCGTAACCCTGTTGGTCTCGATTTTCATCCTGTAACTAAGGAACTTTACACCACTGTTAACGAACGGGATGGAATCGGTGATGATTTGGTGCCAGATTATTTGACACGCATCCGACAAGGAGAATTCTACGGCTGGCCTTATGCTTACCTGACGCCAAAGAACCTCGATCCGCGTCAAAAAACCAACGATCAAAGCAAACGCCCCGACTTAGCAGCCCGTACCAAAACGCCGGATGTGCTGTTTCAGGCGCACTCAGCAGCATTGGGTTTGCAGTTTTATGATGGTAAAACATTTCCAGAAAAATACCGTAACGGTGCTTTTGCTGCTTTTCGTGGTTCTTGGAACCGCGATCGCGGCACCGGTTACAAAATTGTGTTTGTTCCCTTCGATGCAAAAGGACAACCACAAGGCTATTACGAAGATTTTCTCACCGGATTTTTGCTTAATCCTTCTGTACCAAGTACTTGGGGACGACCTGTGGGTTTACTTGTCTTACCAGATGGCAGTCTACTATTAACAGAAGAAGCTAATAATCGGATTTATAGGATTCAGTATACGGGAGGCTAGTTAAAAATAGGGAGTAGGGAGTAGGGAGTGGGGGAGTAGGGTATATTCGTTTTTTTTAATGGGGACTGCCTACCCAGATTTACCTCCTTTAGGGTAGATTATTGACAAATATTAATAATCATTGAGTTGAGAAATTAGTTATGACTCTGAATGAAAATAATACTCAGTCAAATATTAATGAAGCGTCTTCACATTCTGGTACACGGTACTGGGGTAATGTCGAGGTCATTGAAGAGGGAGCAACCTATAGAATTAGTCGCGTTGAAATCAAGCCCAGGCACGGCATTAAATCACAAATCCATTATCATCGCAATGAACACTGGGTTGTAGTCTCAGGTGTAGCGAAAGTCACTTGTGGTGATGAGGAAATACTACTAAATCGCAATCAGTCAACTTATGTTCCCGCAGCAACACTGCATAAGGTAGAAAATCCTGGTCATATTCCGTTAGTTATTTTAGAAATTCAAAATGGCGAGTATTTGGGTGAGGACGACACAGAACGCCCCTATGATCTAAATTTGATCAAGTCTGTAGGGGAAAATGAGTAGGGGATGAGGAAGTGGGGACACGGAGACGCGGGGACACGGAGAATGACAAATGATAAATGACAAATGACGAATGTCCCATACCCCATGCCCCATGCCCAAATAAATCAAAACCACCCTTCTTGTTCCAGGGTTTCAATCAACTGCAAGCCACGCGGATCGCCGACTCCTAAGAGTGAGGCTTTGGCGTCTTCCCGTACTCCCAAATCTTGGTCTTCGGCAAAGGCTTGAATGAGAGCATCGATCGCTGTAGCATAAACTACGTTAGAAGGCAGTTCGCGGCACAGTTGACCAATTGCCCAAGCACTGTTACTCCGTACTGCTGCTACTGGATCATTGACTAAGGCTTGTATTAATGGTGGCATCGCCCCGATAATTGCTTCATAACTGACTTCTGCCATTTGTGCTAAGGCGCTAGCAGCCCACAAACGCACTGCGGAAATGTCAGTTCTTAAGGCATCTGTTAGGGGTGCTACAGAACGGCGATCGCGACAGTTTCCTAAAGCCCAAACAACGCCTTTACGCACATAGCCATTCCAATCCTGATTCAATTGAGCAATTAACGGACTCACCGCCTCAGAACTGGGATTGCGTCCGATGCCATAAGCTGCACTCACCCGAACTAAGGGACAGGTATCAGTTAATAAGCGAATCAAAAGGGGGGTAGCACGAGCGTCTTCAAGATCGCAAAAAGCACGCGCCGCTAACATTCTTTGCTGGGGCTGGGGACTGTTTAGCAGAGCTAACATTACTTCTGGATCGGGCTTGGGCACTTCCAAGGAGGCAGTTAGCGGCTCTATTTTATCTAAGGGGCTTTCTAGCTCCTCCTCTGCATCAAGTAGGCTTAGATCGTCTTCGTCATACATAATTTCATTTCAATCACTTCTGGGGATTAACATGTAATCCCTGGCGTCAATAAGTTAAAGCTTTATATATATCAGTTGCGTTATTGTACACTTTCCTTTGCTCCTCGTTAACTTTGAGCCAAACGAGAACCGCCATAACAAAAGACGCTAAAGTATTTTATCGCTATCCTCTAATTTATTTTTGTGTATTGAGGAATTTTACCATCCATAGGGATTGGGTTTGATAACCTAACTGGTCGTAAAGATTTAATGCGGGTTTGTTTGATTGAAAAACTTGTAAGCCAATTTGGCGATCGCCTCTTTGAATCGCCCAATTTTCCACATATTGCATCAAGGCTGTACCAATACCCCGCCGCCGATGTTCTGGCGCAACATAGAGGACAAAGATATGGGCATGACGGTTACCTTGTACTTGATCTATGGCATTGCCTACCCAGAGGCAGGCGATGGGGGGATGGGGGGCAGAGGAGCAGAGGGGCAGAGGGGTAGAGGAGAGAGATTCTTTATTGCTCCCTTGCTCCCCTGCTCCCCTGCTCCCCTGCTCCCCCTCCTCTTCTACCCACCACAAGGGCGTATCGCTGGAGAAGTATTGCTTAACTGTTTGCTCTAGGTGGGAAAAATCCTGATTGGGAAAAAGATCTTGGTAAGTCCGCTGCATGAATTTTAGCAGCAGCGATCGATCTAAACTTGAGCCACGGCGAATAAAGTACCCAGGTAGTAATTGCTCAGACACTTCTGATATTGACTTAGCTAGCTGAGTTATGTGGTAGTGGTAAATCAGCAGGAGTAGGTTGAGAACTTACCCCTACCTCTTCAATTGGTGCGGGTGCTGCCATATCGGAGGGTAAAAATATCCGAGCGCTGACTGCCACTAGGGCAAAGACAAATACCAAAACAACAAGCAGTGGGGCGATGTATTGACGAAAAATAGCCATATTTTAATTCTAAGGAAGCTCGGAACTTTTATGAGAACCCAGCTAAAGATTTGTAAAGTATTCTTGATTTATTTTAGCGATTTTCTGGGTATGGGGACTGGGAAGGGTGAGGTCGTAGGGTGGTGGGGTAAAATTCTCTCCCCATCTCCCTACTCCCCACTCCCCTACTTCCCCACTACTGTTGCCGATCGCGCTCTAAGTCATCAAGCACTCTCTCACAATACCAATTCTCTGGCATTCCTGGATAAGTCTCTTTTGCCTGTTCAATTAATCGTTCGGCAGCGGCGGTATCACCGGATAATCTGGCAATTAGCCTGTTTTTGAGATAGCTATCAGATACACCTTCGTCTACCTGGCTTGGTATTCCTCGATCTAAGGATGACCGAGACTGCTCTCTCCGCAATTGCCAAAATAAAACGTAATAAAGTGTACCAAAAATTAAAATTAGGCTGAGTGTTCCGAAAAAAGTTAGGAGGTTAAATGCTAGAAATCCTAAAACTAACTGCGAGAGAACATACCCAAGTAATAAACCAGTAAGCAAGAGGATGAATGTACCGACAGCAATAACTACTTGATTCCCCATATATCCTCTTCTTCGTCCTCAAGTCCTGGTCTAGACACTGCCACTGGCTGAGGGTTCCAAGGGGCAAATACTGGTAATAGAAGTAGTCCCGGGAGAGCGGCGGCGATGGTTATTAAGAAAAATGTAGGCCAACCTGTGCTTTGGGCGATCGCACCTCCAGGGGCCGACAGAATATCGCGGCTGACAGCCATCAAGCTGGAAAGCAAAGCATATTGGGTTGCAGAAAACCGCTGGTTACAAAGACTCATCAAAAAGGCAACAAAGGCTGCTGTCCCCAATCCACCACAAAATTGTTCTATGTTGATGGCAAGTACCATAGCTTGGTAGTTTTTACCGATATATGCTAGGAAAAAGTAAGCTAAATTACTTACTGCTTGTAGAATACCAAAAACCCAAAGCGATCGATTGATGCCTATAGCACTCAAAATCGAACCACCTGCTAGGGCGCCGACAATCGTAGCAACTAATCCCATGCCGACTTGAATTGCCCCAATATCGGTTTTGGTAAAACCTGTTTGCAGCAAAAAGGGCGTGGTCATATTGCTCAACAAAGCATCACCCAGTTTGTATAAGGTAATGAACACAAGAATTAAAATAGCGTATAAGATACCTTGACGCTGAAAAAATTCACCAAAGGGCAAGATAACAGCATCAGCTAAGGAAGCGGGAGGGCTAATTTCCTTGGGTTCTGGTGCTAACAAGCTGGCAAAAATACCAATTAACATGATTCCTGCCATCAACAAGTAAACTGATGACCAGGGTAATTTATCAGCAAGTATCAAGGCTAAAGCACCTGCGACTAACAAGGCAATTCGATAACCTAAGATAAAAACCGCTGCACCAGCACCCATTTCTAGTTTTTCCAAAACATCGGTGCGGTAGGCGTCAGCGGCGATATCTTGAGTTGCACTGATAAAGGCAATAACTATAGCGTTAATGGCTAAAAGTTGTAATGCTTGTTTGGGTTGTTGAAATGCCATGATGGCGATCGCTATAATCAAGCCAACCTGTGTCAAAATCAACCAACCCCGTCGTCGTCCCAAACCTGGCAGGCTGAACCTGTCTATTAACGGCGACCACAGAAACTTCAAAGAATAAGGCAACCCGGCAAGGCTAAACCAGCCAATAGCGCCTAAATCGACCTTTTCCACGGTCATCCAAGCCTTCAAGGTATTACCGATTAACAATAACGGTAAACCCGATGCAAAGCCCAACAATAACAAAGCCGCCATCTTGCGACTACCGAAAACTTGCAGCAGCGATTCCATTTTCCTCATGGTTTCAACTTTTTGCCTCTTTTGAGGAAATCTCAGCTATGGTAATTGGAGTTTGGATAAAGTACAACAAGGCAATGAAAAAATCTATCATCTAAACTAATACCTATAAGAATTTGCGCGATCGCCGCAGCATTAATTGACTATTAATCACTATCACAGGTCGTGTGTAGTTTTCTGCAAACACACTAACTCACCAAGATTTACTCGTCCTAAATCCAAATTCAGGATACCTTCATAGCGTAGTGGTTTATCTTATAGCAATTTGAACAATGATCGCGACACATGAACTACTCAAAGCAATTCCCAGTAAATCTTTGATAATCCAAAATCGGATTAACTTTCTGGAATCGGATAAACCTGATGTCCTCTGATTTCTACCCCGTGTGCGGCAAGGCATTTTCCCCAACCTTCACGAGTGCCGATATCGCTTGTGTGCTTGAGCAATCCTAATTTTTCTTCTTGTTGGGTGAGTTTAGCAAATTCTTCGTAACGCGGATATGTATTGGTAACAAATGTTTCTTTTCGATGCAAAATTGGCGGATTTGCTCTAGTTTTATATTCTCGGTGAGTCACAGCTAGGGTTTTTAAGTCAATACCTATACTTGCTGCTAAAGCTGGATGGGCGTCAGTATCGAATTCTGGGTAAAAAAGATAGGATATTTGCGGTTTATCAATGTGATATTTTATCAATGTGGCTCGATCTACACGCCCAATGGTGCGGCTAGCGCAGCCTTCGTAAATTCGCAGCAGAGGATCGAGTGCAGCAAGCGCCGAAACATGTACATAAAGGGCACCGCGCGTGTGTTTACCAATTTTGCTTTTTTCACAAGCAGTTTGAATCACTTTCGGTTTACCTAAACTGAAAAGCTTTTGATCGGCGACTTGGCAAGCTTCTTCGTAGCTACTAAAAAAGGCTTTGATGTCGTGACGCATTTCTGGCGCTAGCTTCTGCCATGCAGGGCGGCGATCGAAGTGGGTGAGGGCGAGATAAACTTGGATATCTAGAGAACGACGATAAGCGATCGCATCCCATTCTGTTTCGTCGGTGGCTTGCAAAATTACGCCAAACGCACGCCGGAAGTTACCAAATTCCTTAAGTAATTCTTGTTCATTTTCCAATTCACCTTTCACAGGCAATCTACCGCGCTTGGTAAAAAAAGTCATGAGTGGTTGCAGTTGTTCTTGGTAATCTTCAAACCGCTTGGTGGGGATGCGGACTCGCGGTGTAGAAGAAGTAGAAAAGAAGCGGATAGCTTTGTAACTTTCTTTTTGGGCTTCATCTCGAAAAACAAAGTAGACACCCAGCGCTATGGGTACCGCATCGACATTTAGCACTTCATCAATGTAAGTTTTAAGTTCCTCTTGCTCGTAATATTTTTGAAAAGTGTTGCGGCGGGTTACAATGCCATCGTTGTAAGCCAGCTGAGTTTTGCTGGGAGCATTAATCAGCACTTGAGCTGCGACAATTAAAACTTGCTGGGTGAGTTCCCAAGCTTGGATGAGGCTTTGGCGGCGTTCCTCTGCATCTTCGATGACGTTGAGGACATAACCCAAATTGACGACATCAGCGGGGGTGAGTGGGACATCGGGATAGTAGTAAGGGTCCCAGCCTGCACTGGTGTAGCCTAAGTCTGCTATTCGCCGCACATCACCACCGTAGCCGCAACCATAGTCAAAAAAAGTGGTATTTTGATCCAGGATTGCCCATTCTATGGCTAATCGCACGGGGCGGGAGATGTCAGTGCGAGCGATCGCAGCTCTATGGCGATCGATTTCTAAGGCTTCAGGCATAGTATCAGTTAACAGTTAACTAATATCCTTTCAATCTTTAATGGCCAGTTCAATTAAATCTTCAATTTTCTTGATATTTTGATCGCCTGCTAAGTAACCGATACCGCGATGCAAGTGCAGGCGGAATTGGGTGGCGAGGGTTTCTTTATCAATGGGATAGCCGTCGTTATGACAGCGTTGCTTGAGAGCGATGAGGAGAATATCAGACATTTCGCCACCAAAGACGCGCCAAGCCATTTCGACGTTGCTATCTTGGGGAATTGGTACGGGGGAGGGTGGAGTTGGTTCTGCGAGGGAACGACAAAACGCCCAACGACAGAGGATGTTCCATTGGTCTATTTTGATATTACGTCTGAGTTTGAGAAGTTGGTCTTTGGCTGTTTGGGAGAGTTTTATTCTTTCGATTGGGGATTCCATAAATATTGCTAAAAATTGAGGTACTTTTCAGTCATAAACCCAAACAATAGCGAACCGCAGTTTCGACTTCAAGCATCTTGGAGTCAGAAATTTTGCCAACTGGATCGGCATAAAAGCGATTTGGATCTAAAGAACGAATCTGAAAGCATAAAAACACTGTTTCTATTAACAATCCACTGTCACTTGAAGATACTCGTATATTGGTTGGATAATCGCGCTTAACATTTGTTACTTTCGTGCCTACGACTACAGTGACAACCAAAGGTAATTGGTTGATAGCGTCTATGGATAACACTAAAACTGGTCGTGTTCCTGCCTGTTCTCGTCCCTGTACTTCTAGTTGTTCTAATGAAAAATTACTTAGTTCACGCTCTATTTTGAATAAATTTGGTGAGTCCATAATTGCCGCTCTACTTTCCAAGGTTCATTATATATATTGTAAATATCCACGCTCAATAAAATAGCGATTTTATTTAGTCTGGATATCTACTACCAAAAATATTGATTTTCTACTACTGTTGTTTGACGGGTAGCAGAGTCGTATTTGAGGAGATATTCGCGGGCGATCGCTTCATTATTTCTTAATGTTTCCACTTCTTTTTTACCGATTTCAGTATCCGTAGAAAGCAGAATAACTTGATGGCTGGCGGATGGAAAGTAACGTTCTACTAAGTTGCTGCGATGTGAGGAGTCGAGTCTACCGAGTGGCGTATCGATAGCTACTGGTAGGCGGTGTCCGGAGACTTTGGCTAAACCCCAGAGAAAGGCGATCGCTAATAGTTGTTTTTCACCAGCAGAAAGGCGATGTTTCGGTACTGGTTTCCCATTAAAGTCGTAAAGCAAAAGGCTGAAAGTCTTAGTATCGATGGTTATCCGATGCACTAAGTCAGATTTATGGAGGAGATAAAGGAAGCAATTTTTAACTTCTTCTTCTAATTTATTGAGTTTTCGTAGGGTTAATTTTTCACGAAAAATCTTGAGTGTTTCTTGAACTTTCGCTGCTGACGTAATAATATGTTCGGTATTTTTATACTTGATATTTTCTACAGTATATTCACTTAATTCTTTTTTAGATTTGGCAATAATAGTTTCTAATTCAGCTAAACGACGGCGGATCGTTTCATAATTTGCTTTAACTTCAACAACTTGATTTTGCGCCGCTTCTAATGCTTGACGCAGCTTTGTATAATCTTCTGGTGCTGCTGCTGTCTGCACTTGTCTTTCAAGAGTATGAATTTCTTCTTCTTTATTTTTGAGAATAGTTAATTTTTCTTTGGCAGAAAGTTGAGAATTTTGTAAATGATAGATGAGATTATCTAGCTGACTTAAAGTTTCATTATCAGCTAATAACCAAGGTGCTTCTCTCGGTCGGTTTTTTACATATAAATTATCTACATCTTGGATTAGAAATGATTGGATTTTTTCCACTTGTGTCGGTGAAATTTCCACTTCATTTAACCAACTGAGTAAGCGCTGATCTCGCTCAATTAACAAATCTTTGGAGATTTGTACTTGTTGATAGCGAAATTCTCTTTCTCCCTGTGCTTGCACCTGAGTAAGCAAATTGGCAATTAATGCTAGAGGCAAAACATCAGCCGCCAATTCACACATCGACTGACGTACTTGTTCAATTTCCGCAGTTTTTGTATACTGTTGTAATTCTAGTTGATTGCGTTCTGCTGCTATTTTACCGCCTTCAGAAATGAATTTATCAAAGGCTTCTTGCTGTTTTTGTTCTAAATCTTCTACCTGATTTTTGAGAGTTTCTAATTTTTCTACTGTTGTTTGATAATCTTCTTGCTGTTGGGTTAACCTAGTTTCAATTTTCTCTAGGTTTGCTAAATCTTTACTATTACCAACTTCTTTAAGTTTACGATTAACTAGGATATCTAAATCAACCGCTAAACGGTCTGCTAATTCTAAACCTAAAAGCCCGCGAATTGCATCTACTACAACTGGTGGTGGTGTTTCCTGTTCTGCAAGTTCTTTAACCTGTTCCCCATCAAAGAGAAATAAATTAGAAATACCTAATGGCAAAAGATTTTCTATATACTCATCCCAGATATTAACTAAAGCATCAGGCCATGTATCACTATCACCTAAAATGCCTAATGTATCTTTCCCGTCTTTAGGATTTTTTGTCCAACTACGCACAACACGATATTTTATTGGCTTATCATTTTCGATATGTTCAAAAAGTAATTCAATACGGGTGTCTGCAACTGGATCTATTCTCTTGGAAAGTTGCTCCTTTTGGGGAGACCCCAAGACCGCACTTTCCGCTTTGCTGTTAA
The DNA here is from genome assembly GCA_019359545.1 of Desmonostoc geniculatum HA4340-LM1. Lineage (GTDB taxonomy): Bacteria > Cyanobacteriota > Cyanobacteriia > Cyanobacteriales > Nostocaceae > Nostoc > Nostoc geniculatum. The sequence goes on from JAHHHB010000038.1 coordinate 37,851, forward strand.
CACATTGGTTGAGAAAATCGCTATAACTTAAATTACCACGGGTAGAACATTGGGCACGGGCCCCATAAAGGGCGAGACGAATAGCATCCATAAGGGTAGTTTTTCCGCCACCATTCATTCCACCTAAAAGGATAATTGGGCGTGAGTTTTCCTCATCAATTTTTGGGTTTAGATTGATTACCTGTTTACCAATGTAGGGGCCGAAGTTTTGCAGAACGAGTTCAAGAAATATCATTGATTTTTTAATATTATTAAAGATATGGGAAAGAAATACTGAATGAATGTAATTCGCGGTTATAAAGCAATACCCTTGGGTTAAGAAAATTAGAAAATCCGTTTCCCTCCCCTTTATAAGGGGAGGGTTAGGGTGGGGTAAAACAATATTTGATACATCAATCCTGACTTTTCAAACACCCTCTAAGCAGTAACTAATGCCTTTAATTCCTCAGTTTTTAATCTTGGGCCATAGGATGTAACAATCTTAGAAGCTGCGGCCGATGCTAATTTTCCGGCTTCTTCATAGCTCATACCTTGGGTAATTCCATAGAGGAAAGCTCCTGCATACATATCTCCTGCTCCCACTGTATCTACAGCTTTTACTTGAGGTGCAGCGATTTCGATTAATTTCTCACCGTCAAATACTACTGAACCCTTGGCACCGCGAGTAATGGCAAATTTCTTACTCAGGATTTTTAGTTTGTCTACAGCTACTTGAAAATCTTGTGTATCTGCTAGTCCTAATGCTTCACTTTCATTAGCAAAAATCAAGTCTAAACCAGGTCCAATGATCTCTAATAAACCATCTTTAAAAAATTTCACCATGTTGTAATCAGATAGGGACATGGTGGTTTTTACTCCCGCTTTTTCAGCTATTTCTCTAGCCTTTATAGCTGCTTCTTTTCCTGTGGGAGAAGTCACTAAATATCCTTCGATATATACATATTCTGAATCAGCGATCGCATCTGATACTAATTCTTGTGTAGAAAATTCTCCAGTAATTCCCAAAAATGTATTCATGGTGCGATCTGCATCGGGAGTTACTAACACCAAACATTTACCTGTAATTCCTGATTGGCGATCGCCATTTTTTAAGTTGGTATCTACCTGAGAGTTGAGTAAATCTTCTATGTAAAAGTCTCCAAATTCATCATTAGCCACTTTACAGGAATAAAAAACTTTTCCTCCTAGTTGACTAATTGCCACTATTGTGTTTGCTGCTGAACCTCCGCAACTCTTATGGCAAGGAAGATTTTTGAGATTTTCCAAAATATGATTTTGACTCTCTTCATCTAGGAGTGTCATTACACCTTTATCAATCTTTAACTCTTGTAGTAACTCTGGAGATACTTCGTATTCTATATCTACTAAGGCATTACCTACACCATAAACATCATATTTCTTGCCCATTGTTTATCTCCTAGAATAATTTATGCCTGACTTGAACAGAATTGATAATAACAGATAGGCAACAGATAAGAGTTGCTTGGTCATAATTTCGTGGACTCACATTTTTTCAGGGTCTTTTACCGGATTTCTCACAAAGAAATCAAAAAAATGGGTCAAAAACTGCGAAAATGTATATGTAGAAAGCATTTCAACAGTTATATAGCGGTTTCCATTCAGATGCGGTGCAACATCATATCGCAAAGTGTAGGGAACATGGCTGTGCCCCTACCCGTGTACTTCATTTACGTGAAATACGCTGTAAAGCATGAACTAGTAGATAGCGTAGGCGTAGCCCGCCGCAGGCATCGCTCTGTACCAGTTGCGTCAGATATACTAATACTTATGTACTATAATTTAGCACAGGCGTAGCCCGTCGTAGATATCGCCTATGTCAGTTGCGTAAGTTCTGAAGCTTTCGTCTGTGTAGCCGCGAATTCCATTCGCTCGGTATTCTATTCTTCTGAATTTTTATTTGAAAATTTCATACTTGCCCAAGTTAAGTTTTCATCACTTTTATCTTCATTTACCTCATTCATTGCTGCAACATCGCCCAAAGTCATCTGTTTGACCTTTGCAACATCACCTTGACTAACTGCTTCGCTTAATTCGCGTTTCAAACGAGCATTTTTAATCGCTTCTTCTGGAGAACGGGAACTTGTATTAAAACATTTTTCTAGAGCTTCATATATTCCGACGCGACGAGTCTTTTTGCGATACTGGCGTTCTGTATCTAACAATTTCGCCATGAGTTCCAATTGCATAGCGTCACCTTCACAGATTTCTTCTAATACTATCCATTCATCACGACCTAGTAGGCTATAGTCAGCACCAGGACGGGGATCTTGAAATTCTTCGCCAGTTATTTCTTGATAAATACGGGGTAAGCTATCATCAAATTCGTGTTTTTCTTCTAGCCAAATGCGCCGAATTTCGCTCATTTCTTCTACAGTGATTAAGGTGATATCACGCATATTTTCTGGCGCTGTATGACGGATTTTTGTTTGCGCTTCTAATAATCGTCTGAGCCAATGCTCCCGCCAATATTTAGTATAAGGGCCATGAATTGGTTCAATAGAGGATTCACCATCTACATGACGCTCAAAAAGTTGGACTTCTCCCCAAATGCGACGGAAGTCTCTTTTATCGCGGTCATCTCTGTTATCTAATTCATTGCGTATATCTAATAGAGGCTGCATCCATTCTTTTTCTTCATCATTTTGAATCATTGCCTCCATTGATTTATCTTTACTAACAATTGTGCAAACCCAGCAACCAAATCGAGAATCACCACAGCTAGCAGTAGAAGTATCAACAACTAAAGGACATTCGTTATCTGCTGTAGCACCTCGATACATGGTGAATAAGTCTTTGTTACTATAACCCCAAGGGTTTTGCCACTGATTTAGGTAAATCCAAACTTCATCTGTACGCCAATCTTCGATGGGGCTATAAATTAAAGAATTAGGCAAACTTGCACTATGGTAAAGCAGAGATGTCGGTGAACTTGAATCAGAAATAAGGCGATCTTTTAGGCTACCTGCTTGATGCTTTTCCATTGAGATAGCACGTTTAATACTTTCAGCCTTGCGCGTACCTAAAACAAGAATAACTTCCCCATTTACTCTAACCACATCACGGATAAAGCGGTTAGAAGGATGAATTTTTAAACGGTCTGTACACCAACGGAATTTTCCTCGCGGCGTTGGATAACCTTTACCAATCAAACTTACCCAGAATGTTTCTTTGATTTCTGGTTGTAATAAATGAGGTTCAATGGGCATTTGTTGTTCTTTAGCAGCAACCCTCATCCTTTCTAAGGATTTGCGTACCCAAACAGCGACTACAGGGTTTTCTACCAGTGTGTCAGTTGTAATAACATGAATAGTCTTTTTTCGCTTTTCAACTGGTAATGCTGCGATCGCATTCCAGATCAGCTGTAAAGTAGCAGTACTGTCTTTGCCACCTGAATAGCCTACTACCCAAGGTATCTGATCCAAACTGTACAATTCTTGAATTTCAGTGGTGAGAGCTTGGATGTAGTCCACTAACTCTGCTACAGTACGTGTTTGCTGACCTTTATTTTCTGCTTGTTGTGCTGTAGTCATTTCTCCCTCTCTCTGAAAACATGGGTGTAACTTCATTTTTTCCATCTAAGTGCATGGAACTATCCGCTACACAGGCGCAACGTATGTACTCACGTTAGAAAAAAGTTTTTAAAAACTTTATTACTAATACCCAATTTTTTGGACAATCAAACTACATATTACTACTTCGTTTTTAAAAATTAACATGAAAGATAGTACATCTGACCCAACCGCTGACATCGCTAGAGAGTACCTGGAACGGGAAAACAAGGAAAAACAGGTACTTGCTTTACTGCTGGAGAAGTTTTTAGGGAGAAAAGATCAGATTCTCGTTCAAAAAACTGAGATGGGTGGTACTGAGGCTTATGTTAGCTCTGTTACATTGGAATGGTTTGCAGGTCGTGTTCACTTCGCCTCTGGCTTACCTCTGTTTCAAAAAAAATACAATCCAGAGACAGAGAATATCGAGATTGACGCGGATAGTATTGATGAAATTCAGCAGCGTCCCCTTGATTGGTCACGTCAAGCACCGCTAGTGCAGTATTTAGCGGCTCGACACAATCACAAGTTTCCACCGGTGTTGGTTGTAATTAATCAACCGTGGGTGGATAATCCCAAAGCTGCTGAATGGGATAGTGAAGGACGCGCCACCAAGTCTACCACTGATTTCATCCCCTTAGATAAAGACGCTAAAGTAGGTCTCTTAAATATTTCTGAAGATGATGTAACCATTTATGCACTAGATGGTCAACACCGATTAATGGGTGTACAGGGGTTGATGGAGTTAATAAAAACTCGTAAACTCCAACGCTATAAAAAAGATAAAGCTGCTGATGAGAGTTTTATTACAGTCAATGATTTGATACAAAAGTACCAAGTAGACCTTGCTTACTTACAAAATTTACCCAAGGAAAAAATTGGTATTGAGTTTATCTGTGCGGTAGCGGTTGGGGAAACTCGCACCGAGGCGAGGCGGAGGGTGAGATCGATTTTTGTTCATGTCAACTTGATGGCTGCACCGTTGACTAAAGGTCAGCTAACACAGTTGAATGAAGATGATGGTTTTGCGATCGTTGCTAGAAAAATCGCAGTTACACATCCATTATTAGAACAACGACAAGAGCGCAATCCTCGTGTTAATTGGAATAGTGCAACAGTGGCTTCCAATTCTACAGTTTTGACGACATTACAAGCTCTGCAAGACATGTCTGAGCGATATTTGAGTCAAAAGTTCCCTCATTGGAAACCCTTGGAAAAAGGTCTAATTCCCATGCGTCCAGAGGACGAAGAACTTGAGCAAGGGATTGAAGAATTCAGAAAGCTATTTGATTCTTTGGCTAATCTTCCCAGTTATAAAATTTTGGAACATGAGGATACACCAGCTTTGCGGCGCTTCAGCTTTGAGAAGGATGGAGGTGAAGGAAATATGCTTTTTCGTCCAGTTGCTCAAGTTGCATTAGCGCAAGCGTTGGGAATTTTAGTATTTAAAAAAGGTTTCTCACTGGCAGATATTTTTAAGAAGCTGCGGAAGTTTGACCAACAAGGCGGTTTTAGTGGTATGGAGTATCCCCAATCTCTCTGGTATGGGGTTTTGTATGACCCAAATAAAAAGCGAGTGCAGGTTGCTGGACGAGATTTGGCTGCGAAGTTATTGGTTTATATCCTGGGTGGAATTCAGGAACAGATGGAACGTGCTGAACTTCGTAAGGCTTTGGCGGATGCTAGGACTGTGGAAGATAAAACTATAGGTTTCGATGGCAAGTTTGTTGAACCTAAGCAAGTAGGACTTCCATCTGTCCTGTAATTATGCTTGAAATATATTTTGGCGATGCCATTGCAGCGCTTCCAGTTCTGGAAAGTATTGCTCTGTATTTGGTAGAAGTATTGTTTCACCATGAAAATGTTTCATAGCTTTAGCATGGGGAGATGCTTCTTCCAAATCATTACTAACTATAATTTTGTATTGCTCATCTACAGTAAACCAACCCCTATCAAATGCCCAGTGATGATTTTTGCAAAGAGCAATTCCATTATGAATTTTATTATTATAAAACTGTGAAAATGGCTTGATGTGTGCGCCATCGACAATATTTTGATTTACTTTTTTAGTTACTTTTAGTCCACAAAAGGCACATCTGTAATCGTAAACGTGTATAATCGCTTTTCTAAAAAAAGCATTTCTAATAACTGCTCGTTTCAAGCTCCACCTTGGATTAGTCTCTAAATTTCCTGTTTCAATTATTTTTCCTATCTCTACTGCGTCATCTTGAAAAGTTTGATTTATCTGTAAAATAGCTTCTAAATCATTTTCATCATCAGAAAAGAAAGCTGCCACAAGTGCGTCAATTAGTTCTTTTCTGTAAAATTCATCTTGCAAAAACTTAAATAATTCATTGTCTAGATATGCGTATTCAACAGCCCCCTTTAGTTTGTTAATTGTTTTTGGCTGTAACCCATTAAATTCAGGCTTAAATTTTAAGTACCAAAAGCCCTCATTTTGTAGATGAAAGAAAGGATAGTGTAAACCACCTTTGTAAGTCTGAGAACCGATTACATTCCAATAACTCTCAAATGTTTGAATTAATTCGTCTGAAACTGGAATCTCATTAGTAGTAATGACACCTCGCGCAATCAAATCAATTACAGATAAAAGTAATATTGGTTTATATTGAGCATTACCACGTTTCCGACTACTACTCACATTTAATTCAGCAAAGCGTTGACAATAATATGCTATATTTTTCATATTTAATAACTTAATTAAGAAAGCAAAAAAATCAATTTAAGAATTTACTGAGGTCAAATTCTTCTTCTAGCTGTTCTTTTGTTCCTCTTTCAGAAATCAGAACTAATAGAATTCGCTCTGAATAGTCAACAGAACCCCGTAACTCATTTTGCAATATTTCCAATCCACCATTAGCGTATTCTTCAAATATTTGAGTCCGTCTATCTTCATCTTGTTCTTCTCTAGATGAGAGGATGTTGATATCTTGAGTTTCATTGATTCCTAATAATTTAATGATTAGGTCATATCCTAATGAAGCAAAATTTTCTTGTGGAATTGGAGATGGTTCTCTTTTTGTCGTTTCCCCCAAAGGAACGCGCTTTTTATATTTAACGCCCAATGCTGCTGCAAACACCATAACTTCTACATAAGTTTGAAAAGGCCCAGTTGTGTCTTTTGATGCGACTAGAGATTTCACCAACTCAGCCTTATCTTTAGCAACCCTGATTCTATTTACAGCCATTGTTTTTATATATACTGTGTTGCTATTTTAACCTAAACCCAAAAATGGGCGCACCTTTAATTGCATTATTTTATACTAATAAAAAGGCGATCGCTAAACAAACAAATTATCCACTAACATAGTCCATCCTGGCAGTGCGGGTTCAGCTTCAGCCACCTCACCACGGCGATACACCTGGGGTTCTTCAGGATTACTAACACGGTATACTCTAATAACTTCCTCTTTAAGTACATCTACATCCCAAACTACCAACGTACCAGCCGCAAAATAATCACGGCGTTTACTAGCCATATCTTTCTCAGCCTTATCACCGTAATCATTTTCACTTCGCACCTCAGCAGCAAACACAGGCGCACCATTAAGAAACTTTCCACCTGTAGGTTTACCAGTATAAAACGCAGCATCAGGACTTAAAGAACGGCGGTTAGGGAGATTGACAATAAAACCGACATTATCAGGCAAAGCATAACCACTTTTTTTTAGACGTTCATAATCCCGTAGACTTGCATAAATTTCACCACCTGCACGTCCTGGTAAAAATCCAGTTGGAGACATCAGCACCAATTTTCCATTGACAATCTCTGCTTTACAATTGTCAGGTAAATGGTACAAATCTTCAATAGTTGCTTCAGTTTTAATACTCATAAAATATCTTCTAATTAATTAGCGATAATCTCAATTTAACAATCTTCTCTTCCCTCTGCGTTCTCTGCGCCTCTGCGGTAGCCTACGGCAAGCCGCTAGGCGTCTACGTTTCTCCAAAACTTATATTACAAACTGCACATCCTCATAAACTAAAGAAATAGGAAAATGAAAATTAACACTAGTTAAATGAACTTCATCCCCCTCTTCATAAGGATGTAACTCCCAAATCCCTCTATCATTTATACGGAAGCAATCTAAACCAATTTTTTCAGCATCGATGAGGACATATTCTTGCAAAGTCTGAATGCGACGATACCGCGTAAATTTTTTACCTCTATCGTAAGCTTCCGTACTTGGGGACAGAACTTCAACAATTAAACAAGGATATTGGAGAAATTGAATAGCTTGTTTATCCCGTTCATCGCAACTCACCACAACATCGGGATAATGAAAAGGCCCCTTCTCAGATACACCTACTTTCGCATCCGCCATAAAGGGAAGACACTCACTCCCCCTTAGATGAATTTTTAACGCTGAAGCTAAGTTTAAAGCAATAGTTGTATGGGGAAGAGTACCCCCAGTCATGGCGAAAACTTCACCATCAATATATTCATATTTAATTTCTTGGCGTTCTTCCCACTCCAGATATTCCTGTGGAGACATATAATTTCTGTCTGAACTCGCAACCATAACCTCATTCCTCTCTTTTTCTCAACTCTAACTAAAAAACCTTTGCGTCTTTGCGCCTTTGCGTGAGATATTTACCCCTCCGTTCTCACCGTCAAAACCTGCGGCGGCGTAGAATCTGGAGGATACAAAAAGTCCACCTGTACTTGTCGCTTCCCACCCGCCAACATCTTCAGCGTCACCAACGCTTCACCCCTTTGTCCCCGACGCTGTACCAAATGCACATAGCGCGTCTTTTCCACACCATTATCATCGATGTAACGCACCCGCACCGTTCCCCGAAAGAATATTTGTTCTACCCCTGGCTTTAAAAACAGCAGTCTATCTGTTCCCCCTTCATCCTTCACAGGAGTCTGGATTGATACAGTCACCGTCTGAGTTTGATTAGTAATATTTCTGAGGGGTAAAGTTAGATTGTATTCAACACCATAGTTACTGTGAGCAAAATACGCCGTATCAGGATAGCGTTTTAACATAGCTGCACTTTGAATTTGTCCAGTGCTGAGAGTAATTAAATGTACAGTTCCCAAAGGATAAGAAAACGCCTTTCCTGTTTGGGGTATGGTTAACTCAGACACATTGGGATTATCCGTAACCTGTGTTAGCCATTGCGTTCCTTGGGAGACACCAGCGACGCGACTAAATACCGTTGGTTCTCTGGGAGGGTCGAGAGGTGTGGGAATGGGGTCACGCTTTCCTGCTAAACTGGCTGTATCCAGAAGCTTTTGCCACTCAGCTAAAGTGGGGGAGCGATCGCTATTCTTAACTAAATTTGCGAGATAAACTGGGCTACTACTTGCCAAACGCATCATCGTCGTGCGACCGTTAGAAGCAGGAGCCTGTACGGGAATGGGTAAATTCGCTAAGATTTGAGTTTCTTTTGGTGCTATAACCAGCTTTTCGGGAAAAATCCCTTGGCGAACTCCCCGCAGTACATCATTCATTGTGCGATCGCCAGGCCCAGAGTAAACTGTACCTTGGGGATTATCCACCACATCAGGTAAAGCGATAAATGGTGCTTCTCTGGTAAGGTAACTAGCTGCTTGTAATACTTGCAGTGTCACAGGTTCATTTCCTGGATTATGTACGATTATCCCTTGGTAAACAGTGCGGTTTTCGGCTGGTGTTTGTGCCCTGACGATATGATGAGCAAATAAATCAAATCTGCCTTGAAAAGAATAATTTACAGCAGTTTTCATGTATTTAGACCACAGTCTTGTTTCTTATTTTCTTCCTTTGCGCCTTTGCGTCTTTGCGTGAGATAAAAATAGTGTGGTTCATTTACCTGAAAATTGCTGTAAATGTGCTTCCTGTACTTGTTTCCCATCTGGAGGGAAAGTTGATAGTAAAATTCCTTCAGTTGTTACTAGTTCGGGACTATTGCTGTTAAAGGTGGGAATAATATCGAGTTTTCCTGGTAAAGGGCGTACTTCTTGGGGATGTACATCGATTCCGGCAATATATTGTGGGGGAACTGTGTAGATATTTAACCCCCGACATATCAAAGCTGCAACTTCGCCTCTAGTAGCGCTTTGTAGTGGTTTTAGCTGTCTGACATTGGGATAATTGACAACAATACTATTAATAGTCGCAGATGCGATCGCATTTTGGGCATAGTTAGGAATTTGTCCCGCATCATTGAAATATTGCTGTAATATGTGTATTGGGTTGGACACAGAACTGTAATTTTTCCCACCAGCTACGACACCAATGATTTGGGCGCGAGGAATTGGTTGGTTAGGCTGGAAAATTCCACCAGGATAACCAGAAAAAAATCCCTTTTGGTAAGCATTAGAAATTGCTTTATTTGCCCAATAATTACTGGGTACATCTTTAAATGTCGTAGCAGTACGTTTCACTGGTGAATTAGGAAAAGCATTTAGCATCAACACTGCGGCTTCAGCACGTGTAACTGTTGCTTCTGGGCGAAAGCTAGCATCAGGGTAGCCTGTAATCAGTTTACGATCTCCTAATTGCTGGACGCAATTTTTTGCCCAATGGCTTTGGGTGTCGGAAAAGGCTAGGGTGTTGGGAGTTGATAGAGTTAAGAGAAAGACAACGACTACTGAAGTTTTTCGGAAAAGCATTAGTCAACTTGTTGAATATGAGTATGAATATCTCACACATTCGCGTAGCGTCTCGTAGGGAAGATGCAAAGGAAAATTCATAAAATTCTCCTGTATTTATACAACGCCAATTAATTAGATTCCATGCAAGGCGTTGGATAAATGCGGGATGAGTTGTCGGGCTACGCCCCGCTTCTCTACGAGACGCACTCGCGTTCGCTAACACGCACGAGGCAAGAGAGGCGCAGAGAGAATAAGGAGTTTTAGATTTTAATACATAAAATTTCATCCCATGATTCAGCAACGCCCCATGCAAAAGTCTTTCTTTTCTTCCTCTTCTTTGCGCCTCTGCGCCTCTGCGTGAATAATTACCCATCCCGTTCAACTTCCATAATTTCCGTATACTCAAACTCATTCGGACTTTGTTTCACCAAAGGATATCTTTCCCCAGCCAAATCAATATAATCCTGCTCACAATCAGGTTTAGAAGAATAGTAAGTAAGCACATATTCTCTGCCAATTCTGTCTGCTATTTCTTCTTCAACTTCACCCCGCCATTGAGTTTTAGTTGCTAACACTATCAACTGATTCGCTAATTTAGGAATTGTCTTAGCAATGTGTCGCCGCGAATTCGCATCCAAGCTACCAAAAGGCGAATCCATCACAATAGGAAAAGTGCTACTATCAGGAATCATCATCATTTTTCGCTTCTCACTCCATTCCCTTACTTTGTCAATGATGCTGGCAATAAAGGATAAACTGAGAATTTGGTTTTCTCCAGTGGAAGCTGCAACTAACGCTTCCATACCTGTGGTATTTTCTACTAATGTCAGTTCATATTTATCGCTAATTTTAGGAATGTATGGAGTCACAGAAATTTCTGTGAATATCTCTTGTACTCGCTTTTCTAATTGCAGGCGAAATTGTTGCTCTTGACGATTTCGGACTTCTGTTAATCGTTCGATGGCATCTTGAGTAGCGTTAATCCGTCGCTGTGCTAAAGTTTGCTTATCCTCGTTCAGCTTTTGTTTGCTGATTTGCTTGTTCAAACCTTCAATTTCAGTTGTGAGTTGAGCAATTTGCTGCTGATTTGCACCTTGTTCTCGATTTAATTCGTCAATTTTACTTTCAATTTCATCTAACCGTTTTTGTAAACTGCTAATTTCTTCGTTAGCATCTTTTCGTAACCGTTCTTGAATATTCTCTAAATCGTTTTCAACTTGGGACATAGTTTGCCTGAGTTGATTAATCCTGGCTTGTTCTCTATCAACTTCTTCCCAAAATCCTATGGCTTGCTTATCAATTTCATCTACTTGGGCACTCATCCGAATTGCGCTTTCTTCCACCGCCGAGGAACCTGCTTTATTTAACCAAGTTTGCACATTTATATGAGAATGATTACCTTCATGTAACTCGGCACCACAAATACAGCGTTGAGAATTGAGTAAATCATTGACAAATTCCCGCGAAATCCCCGATGTTAACTCACCTCGCTGCTTCAAATCTTTGATAATTTCTCGGAACTGGGATGTAGTTTGTGACAGTAAAACTGTATAACCCCGCGCCGAAATAATTTTTTTCAGCGTTTCCTTGGTTTTTTTATATTCTTCTTGATTTGCTGCTTTCTGCGATTCTAAATTTTGCCATCTTTCTTGTAATTCCTTAGCAGCACTCAATTCTCGTAAACGGCTACTTGTTTCTTTTTTAAAAGTTTGTTGATATTCTAACTCTTCTTGAATTTCTATTTGGCGTTTGGTAATGCGTTCACGCTCTCGTTCTATTTTTTCTTGTTGTCGTAACAACTGTTTAGTTTGCAAATCACCAATAGCTTTTAACTCATTTTCTAGAGTTTTTTTAGCATCTCCTAAGTGTCTGATGGAACGGTTGATTACTTCTACACCCAAGAAAATTTTTGTCGCTTCGGCAATTTCAGCTTTTTTATCAGAACGAACTATTTCTTCAATTCGTTCGCCGTCAAAGAAAAAATATTGATGTAAAGTCGCAGGTAAAATTTGATTAATTATATCGTCTGGTTGCTGATTTGGTATATTCCATTTGCCATCGTCCCCACCTACCCACATGGTTAATTGAGTTTTACCAGCTTCAAATTCGCTTTCGTTTTTGTAACCCCGACAAGCGCGTTTGACTCGATAGCGTTTACCTTCATGTTCCCAGCCAATCTCTACCCAACATTCTACAGCTTGGCCTCTTTGAGTTTGGGCGATCGCTCTTTTATTTACCAACTGTTCTGTCGATGCAAATGCCGCACTAAATTTCTCATATAATACCCACGTAAAAGCATTTAGTAAACTGGTTTTTCCAGAGCCATTATTGCCATGAATAATCGTTGTATTGTGAGCATCTCCCCCAGCCAGAATCATCTCTGGTGTCGTACCATAAAAGGAGCGAAAGTTGCATAGCTTGATTGAAGTCAGCTTCATCGCACCTCTTCCTTGATAATTTTCAAAATCTCCTCATTAATCGGGCCATTACTTTTCTTATCTAGCCTACCTTTTTCCTCTTTCCACACCCGCTCAATAATTTGCCGTACTTCCGGTGGGGCGCTGGTAATTGGCTCCTGCACATCGTCGATATTCGCCTCTTGTGACATGTGAGAATTTCAAAGATATTTTTTATATTTTAACTTTCTCTAGTACTGGAATCGCCTCGGTAAAGCCACTGTTAGCGTTATTTTGAAATTTCCAGAAACTATGACAGTAGAATTCAGAAGTCAGAATGGGCTATGCCCTGCTGCGGTAACATAAGTAAAATAGGCTTAATGCTAAGGTTTAACACTTTAGAGGGTGTTTGAAAAGTGGTTGGCTGTGATTTTAATCGAATTATTACCTCCCTTAATCCCCCCGATATATTGGGGGGAAACAAGAAAATCCGGTTCCCTCCCCTTTATAAGGGGAGGGTTAGGGTGGGGTAAAAATATTTGACACATCAATCATGACTTTTCAAACATCCTCTCAGATTGTGTACTTCACTTTCTGGGAAATATGCTGTGTTTTGAAATCTGAATTTTTTTTGAAAAAACGCTTTATTCTCTCAAGGTTTTCTGATATTATTAATTTTAAGTAAACCATATTACAATGGGATGTAAGCGCCCTTAAAAATTTGACTTACATCCCATTATGATCAAATCCATAATTTTATTATTTCATACTTCATACTTCTTTCTACCAAACTCGAAAAATTTTTACAAAAAAATACAAATCCTATCTGATTCATCATCAAATATCTAATAAACCATATCGTTTTTGTAAATCGAGTAATTTCATTCTGGCAACGCCCGCGTTATCAGCCAAATCAGCAAACTCCACAAAGCGACGTAACTCCTTTTTTAACAGATTCCGCTCAACTTCTATAGTTTCTCTATCTAAATCTGGCGGCAAAACAATCATGTCAAATATTGTTGCACGTTCTTTAGCTGGATGAGGGCGTAAAACTCGCCCCCGTCGCTGGATAAACTGACGAGGATTACCAGAACTTGATAAAATCACCGCAGTTTGAATTGCCGGAATATCGACGCCTTCATCTAAACAACGAATCGCCACCAAACCTTGCAATTCACCACTTTCAAATTGACGACGTAATATTTCCCTTTCTTCTAAAGAAGTTTGAGCCGTATACGTGCTTACCTTATACCCCAGTTCTACTCCGAGAATTTTGGCAACAGCTTTGAGTTGGCGTAACGATGAACGTTGTCCTGCATCTTGAGAACCATCACTACAATAAAAAAGAGTGTGAGTAGTTTCGCGGCGAGTTGCCATTAAATCGCGCAAAGCATTTAATTTATTTTCCGCTGCACCAATTAACCTTGCCCTTTGCATCAACAACGGCTTTAAATCTTCATTGTCTTCAAAATCTCCGCCATTTTCTCGTTCTCGATATAAAAGCGATCGCCCAATTCTTTTAGTTAACTTTAAATAAGCAATACTTTCCGCCTCAGTTAACTCCACCAACACCGGATAATATAGATAATGTACCAAAGCACCTTGAGCGATCGCATCCCTCAAAGTGAACTCCGGTTGCAGAACTGTGCCAAAATAATCAAATAAAGATTGTGTGCCAAAATCATCAAAATACCTCTCCGGTGTGGCAGATAAAGCCAGTCTCAACCCAACACGACGCGGCAAACTTTCTTCTAACTTGGGTGCGCCTAAATTATGCGCTTCATCCCCAATAATTAAAGTTTTGGCGGGAAAATATTTGAGTTGAGACTGAAACCCATCTCCAATTAAAGTGGAGTTGGTAGTAATAACCGTGACAAACCGTTGAGAACCAGAACGCAGATTATAAATTTGGGTAGAAAGTTGACTTTGCCAGGTGCGTAAATTCTCAAAAGCTAAAATCGGTTGCAAATTAAATTTTTCACACTCTCGCGCCCATTGGGTGACAAGATGACGGTAGGGACACACCACCAACAGAACTTGTAAATTAATCTGCTGATATAATTCACAAGCGATCGCTAAAGCCGTAATAGTTTTACCACTACCAGTAGCCATTTTGAGCGTCCCTCTACCATTATTAGCAAACCAGCTGGCGATCGCTTCTTGCTGATATTGCCGCAATTGCAAAGATGCAGGCCTTCTTGGACATCCTGGTAATGGTTGCGATGTTTGATAACTGCCCTTACTTTCCCTTGCAAATGGTAATTTCAACCGGAAAGTGGGCAGTTGCTGCACTGAATTTTTCGTCAGGTACATAAAATGTTAAGCACAAAGATGGTAACGAACTCTAATTAATGGGCATTGGGCATTGGTAATTAGTATTTATCTTTCCCATTCCCCAGTCCCCATTACTCAGTTGTAACCGCGCCAAACACCGATGAGAGAACCTTGTACCTGCACTTGCATTGCGCTAACTTCAATGGGATTGTACTTAGAATTTGCTGGTTTGAGAGTAACGCGATCGCCTTGACGATAAAAACGTTTTAATGTTGTACCGAATCCATCAACTCTCGCGGCGACGATGGTACCATTTTTCAACTGGTTTGGTTCTGGTACTGGACGTAAGAATACCACATCGCCATCAGCAATTAAATCCTCAATCATACTATCGCCAGCTACCCGCAAAGCGTAGGTTTGGGGAGGTAACTCGAAATTAGAAAAGTCTAAATGATCTACAGCATCAGTAAATGGTTCTATTAAACCACCAGCAGCGATCGTGCCCAAAATTGGTACACCTTGTTTAACAGCACGCAAAACCCGAATCGTTCTTGCTTGGCCTTCAGTCCATTCTATATATCCTTTAGTACGTAAATGTTCTAAACGACTTTGAATTGGTGCTGGTGACTTCAAGTTCATCGCTTGCATCATTTGGCGAATTGAAGGCGAATGCTGATGCGTTCGGATATATTCTGCCAACCATTCGTAAAGTTCTTGTTGAGCTTCCGTTAGACGTTCCATAAATTTGTGGGAAGTAATTATAAATGTCTCTAGAACATTAGTACTACAAAAAACTCCCCATAAGCAATAGAAAAGTAAAAATATCAAAAGCAAAAGTAAGAATATTTTATTTTCTTTTGCCTATTTATTCTTGATTTTTTTACTTATAACTCGTCAAGAGTCAGCCGCACATCGCTATTCTGACTCTTGTACAGACGCGATGAATCGCGTCTCTATTTCCTTCATTCTGCCCCTAAGATACTAGCAAGCAAAGCCTTTTGGGCGTGGAGGCGATTTTCGGCCTCTTCCCAAACTCGTGATTGAGAACCTTCAATAACTGCCTCGGTAATTTCTTCACCACGATGGGCTGGTAAGCAGTGTAAAACAATTGCCTCCGGGTCAGCAAGGCTCAATAACTGCTCGGAAATTTGGTAAGGTTGGAAAATAGGCAGCCGGTTATCAGCTTCTGCTTCTTGTCCCATACTTGCCCAAACATCAGTATAAAGTACAGCAGATCCTTTGGCGGCTAATTCTGGGTCATGAGTGAGCAGGACTTCAGTTTTATTATTAGCGATCGCTCTTGCTTGTTCTACAATTTTAGAATCTGGCTCAAATCCTTTAGGAGTGGCAATTCTGACATTCATTCCCACCAAAGCACAGCCTAACATCAGAGAATTAGCTACATTATTTCCATCACCCACGTAGGTTAAAGTTAACCCAGCAAGAGTGCCAAAAGCTTCTTGAATCGTCAATAAATCAGCTAATATCTGACAGGGATGTTCTGCATCAGTAAGCGCATTAATCACCGGAATCTTCGCATAGTTAGCAAAAGTTTCCAAATCCTGCTGTGCAAAAGTCCGAATTGCCAAAATATCCAGATATCTATCTAAGACTCGCGCCGTATCTTGTAAAGGTTCCCCGCGACTAACTTGAGTGACATTGGGGTTAAGATCGATTACCTGCCCACCAAGTTGATACATCGCCACAGTAAAACTTACCCGCGTGCGAGTTGAAGCTTTAGAGAACAACAACCCTAAGACTTTATTACACTGCAACTTCAGCTGTTTGGTTTTAAGTTGAGTTGCCAATTGCAGAAGTTCTTGAAGTTCGGTTGGACTGATGTCCGCCAAACTTAATAAATCTCGTCCGTTCAAAGCTGTCATGGTTCTGATGTGTAAAGAACAATTATATAATTCTGTTTCTTTACCCAGCCGTGTCAAAAAAGTAGAATTTTAGAACTGTACCAGATATTTTGGCGTCCAGCCCAGGATTTGAGTTAACTTTTGCTATGAATATTAATTTACCAACTTTATTCGTGATTACGATCGCTGATTTTTCAGATCGGAGTTAGGAGTTAGGAGTTAGGGGTTGGGAGTTTGGAGTGAAATTCTATTACAATCTCCTCATCTCCCTCATCTCCCCATTTTCCAGACAAATATTTTTTAGCGATCGTCACTGGACAAATAGTTTTATTATGGTAAAATTAGAAATTGTGGTTGCTAATCGAGAGCGATACCTACGGTGGGCTACGCCTACGCCAAACTTGCCAGCATAGCACAGTGGTAGTGCATCCGACTTGTAATCGGAAGGTCGTCGGTTCAAATCCGACTGCTGGCTTTAATCAAAAACCCCTATTTTCAGGGGTTTTCGCTTTTTTGACATACTGCGTTTCTACGATTTACCACATTAATATTGTG